>NHBO02000069.1 GCA_002167845.2 Phycisphaera sp. TMED9
GGTGTCGCGGGGACCTGGTGGGGTCCTTGTCCGGTGGCGGTTCGCCCTGGAACTCGCCGGACTCGACCCGAGCCTGCGAGGTCACGACGCCCTCGGCCGGGATGTTCATCACTTCGGGGAGGAAGGCGATCGCATCAAGCGCGGTCTGAAGGTTCTGATCGACGGTCACGGGAACCTTGATGCAGCAGCTTTCATTGCAACCGCTTCCGTCATTCGCAGGAGACGGGAGCTCGGTCCCCGATTCGCTCTGATGAGCGGCACAACAGGAGGGCAGCATGCAGGCGGTCTCCTCCGGGCCGGAGAGCGCGGCGGCGGTCCTCAACACGCAGCAGCACAACGGCATCGCGATCACGAGCGTCGTCGTGATCAGGAGTCGCATGAAGTTGTGATGCATGAGACGCATGTGTGTGCGGAACTCGCCGGGAGGTGAACGGAGTGGTTGCTCGACCAACCGAGTATAGGAGTCTTGTTCGAGCAAAGTTCGCCGGACTTCGTATCGGACGGCTTTCAAGGGGTGGATCGGCTCCTCTTCACCCCCTTCTGGAGCCTTGAATCACGGATTGTTCGATCGCATCGGTTCTGGTTCCGGTCAGGGGGGATTTCCACCCCAAGGCATGTGATTCGCGTCGCGGACGCGATTTCAACCGTCCGGGAACTCGAATCGCGGGCCTCGGTGGACCTCTCGTCGAATCCGGGCTCGGACCGGTGGCGGAGCAGGGCAGCGGGTACCTTTGGAGCCATCGCCCCTCCTCTCAGGTGCCCACGCCATGCTTCCCGATCTGGAATACGCCGCTCTTCGATTCGAGACCTTCGCCGACGAGGTTCTTCGGCCCGTCGCGACGCCCGTCGTGGCTCCGCTTGCGGTCACGGTCGCCCAGTTCGAAGGCCGACCGACGCACGACGAGATCGCGGAACTCCCGGAGAGTGCGTTCACCGGGGTCGAGCCCGGCTGGCGATGGGGTCCGGTCTGGAGCACCGCGTGGTTTCGCCTTCGAGGTGATCTGCCGGAAGCGATGTCGGGACGATCGGTGCATCTCCGATTCGATGCTGGAACGGAAGCGCTGCTCTGGAGAGATGGAGCGCCGTTTCACGGATTCGACTTCAATCGGGACCGGGCGGCGATCATCGATGTCGCCGAACGTGGTGAATCCGTCGACTTGCTCGTGGAAGCGGCCTGCAACATGCCGCTGGGAATCTCGACCTTCTGGTGGGACCACCCCGAGCTCCACGCCCGCTGGAACGAAGCGAAACCCGGAAGGCTCGCCGCCGCGGAGCTCGTGGTCTACGACGACCTCGCCTGGCGATTCGTGGAGGCGTGGGATCTTGCTCGCCGCACGCTGCTGATTCAACCGACGACGTCGCCGCGGGCTCATCGACTGCAGGCGGGACTGCGCGAGATTCTGGGGACGATTCCGGCCCACGATCCACGGCCGGCGATGGAAGCACGATACGAGGATCTCAAGACGCTCCTTCGAGGCGACGGTCCGGCGAGCGGAACCGGAACGAACTGCATCGCCGTCGGCCATGCGCATATCGACACCGCCTGGCTCTGGCCGCTCGCGGAGACCCGGCGAAAGTGCTTGAGGACCTTCGCGACCGTGGACCGGATCATGGAGCGATCACCGGGGTTCCGCTTTCTCTGCAGCCAGGCGCAGCAGTACCAGTGGATCAGAGAGGATTCGCCCCGGCTCTTCGAGCGGATCGCCGCGCGGGTTCGAGAAGGTCGCTGGGAACCCGGCGGCGCCATGTGGATCGAACCGGACTGCAACGCTCCGAGCGGCGAGAGTTTCATCCGCCAGATCCTTCACGGGACGAACTGGTGGCGAGCGGCATTCGGATCCGACGCGCCGCAGCGGCATCTCTATCTGCCCGACACCTTCGGTTTTCCCGCCTCGATGCCGCAGATCATCCGCGGGGCCGGGCTGGACACCTTCATCACCAACAAGATCAGCTGGTGCGAGCGGAACAAGTTCCCCCACGTGAGTTTCGACTGGGTGGGAATCGACGGCACGTCGGTGCTGACGCATCTGACTCCCGGACACAACTACAACAGTTCGATTCTTCCCGCGGACCTCCAGTTCGCCGAACGCAATGTCACCGAACTCGATCAGGCCGCGATGCCGACCTGGTTGCAGCCCTACGGATTCGGCGACGGCGGCGGCGGTCCGACGGTCGAGCAGACGGAACGCATCGAATTGATGGCGGAAGGTGTGGAAGGCCTTCCCGCGGTCGAATTCGGTCGGGCCGACGATTTCTGTGGTCGCCTCCACGAGGAGGCCGCCGGTCTTCGTGCCGTGGGCAGAGAGCCCGCGCAATGGGACGGCGAGCTGTATCTCGAGCTTCATCGAGGCACCTACACCTCGCACCAATGGCTCAAGCAGGCCAATGCGGAGGCGGAGTCCGCGTTACGCACGATCGAACTGATGGCATGCGGCGTTCCGGATGCGACGCCCGAGTCCACGGCGGCGCTGCGCGGCCGACTCGATGCGACCTGGAAACTCGTTCTGCTCAACCAGTTTCATGACATCCTTCCGGGATCTTCGATCCCCGAGGTCTATGTCGATGCCAGAGCGCAGTACGAGACGATCCGATCGACCTGTCGCGAGGAGCTCGACGCCGGTCTCGATCGCTGGGCCGGCTCGCTGGATGCCGACGGGTTGGACCAGCCCGTCCTGATCGTGAATCCGGCGAGCACGCCGCGGGGCGGCGTGGTGAACGTCGATGGCGAACTTCTTCCGATCGAGCCGGTTCCGGCGACGGGCGGCCGACTGGTGGACGCTTCTCGCCTGCACGCGGTCGAGCCGGTCGTGGTGGAGGAACGATCGATGGGCAACGGNCGCATCGNGGTGNCCTTCGANGANGNNGGTCGNGTGATNCGNCTNGGTCGGGTCGGCGGCGNGTCGATCAACGGCNNNGANGANNNTGGCCGAGTNCGGCCGNTNAATCGATTCAGGCTCTATGAGGATCGTCCTCGNCGTTGGGAGGCCTGGGACCTCGACCGCGACTATCACGAGAAGTTCGAGGAACTCACNAGCGATGCNGCGCGACACGCNGTCATCGAGTCNGGGCCGCTTCGGGGTGCGATCGAATTCGAACACGCGATCGGTCGNTCGAGTCGNCTGGTGGTNCGGTACGTTCTCGATGCCGGNGCNGATCGACTNGANGTNCGNCTGCTCGTCGACTGGCAGGANGATCNNACNNTGCTCCGCGCGGAGTTCCCGACCGGAATCCGNGCNCGAAGCGCGACCTTCGGAATTCCNTTCGGTNCCATCGAGCGGGCCACGCATCGCAACACCTCGTGGGAAGAGGCGCGATTCGAGGTGCCGGGCCGGCGNTGGATGGACCTGTCACAGCCCGGCCTCGGATTGGCCGTGTTGGATGCAGGCATCGTCGGGCGGAACGCGCATCGATCAACGCTGGGGTTGAGCCTGCTTCGGAGCCCGGGGTTTCCCGATCCGACCTGTGATCGAGGCACNCATCGACTCGGATATGCCCTGATGCCGCACGACGGAGATCGATTCGCCGCGGGAGTGGACGCGGAGGCGGAGGCCTTCGCGGAGCCGTTGATCGTTCACCGCCCCAGTATGGAGTCGACGTCCGCCGGAGGTGAGTCGGACATCGTTCCGGTACGCCATGAAGTGGAGGGCGCGGCCCGCATCGAAGTGGTCGCGTACAAGCCGAGCGAAGACGGCTCGGGGACGATTCTTCGGTTGGTCGAGAAGCACGGTGCCTCGGGAATGGTCACGATCCGCGTCCCGGGTCAGGCCACCGTCGGCAGCGTCGACCTGATGGAAGCCGATGTCGAGCGGCCGGGACTCGAATGGAAACCGGAGTCGTCCGAAGCACGTTTTCCGATTCGGCCCTTCGAAATCGTCAGCCTTCGCTTCGGTCGGTAGTTCGAGTCCGGGTGTTCCTCGGGGCCACCGCGACGAATGGAAAGGACAAGAACATGAGTGAGACCGAGACCATCCTCTGGTTCGATTTCGAGACCTTCGGCTCGTTGAGTCGCCCTTGGGATCGTGGGCGGTCGGGGCCGTACCGCCGCCGCGATCGGCCTTCGCAGTTCGGCGCGATCAGAACCAACCTGGATCTTCAACCCGTCGGTGATCCCATTGAAATCCGATGCACGCCGCCGATCGACGAGCCGCCTTCGATCGGTGCCTGTCTGGTCACGGGAATCGGGCCGCAGGACACGCTCGATGATGGTGTTCCGGAACATGTGTTCTTCGAGCAGGTGCTCGAGGAGATGTCGACTCCGGGTTCCATCTGCACCGGTTGGAACAGTCTCGGGTACGACGACGACATCATTCGTTTCGGGGCCTGGCGAAACCTTCTGCCGACCTACGATCGCGAATGGAAGAACGGAAACCGTCGATTCGATCTGATGGCCGCGTTTCGGATGGCCTGGAGCACCGGCCGTCGCGACGGCATCGAATGGCCGACCTACGAAGACGGCTCCCTCTCACTGCGGCTCGGCGAGCTCGCGTCCGCGAACGGGATCACGGAACACGCCGCGAGCGCTCATGATGCCCTCGGCGACGTCCGGGCCACCATCGAGATGGCGCGACGACTTCGGGAGGCGAACGGACGGCTCTGGGACCATGCGATCTCGATGGGCAACAAGAACGAGGTCAAGAAGATCGTCGACCGACCCGGGGAACCCTTCTTCATGTCCGTTCCCGGCCTTGGAGCCGCCCGCGGTCACGGAACGGTCGGGGTCGTGGTGGCGAGCGATGGAAGAAACGAGCGGGTCGTGATCGACCTGCACGGCGATCCCGCGGAGATTCTCGCCCTCGAACCACGGCAGGTTCATGCGCGATTCCACGGCATCTCCGAGGATGGTGAACGTCTTCCGGTCCGGAGGCTTCGGGTCAACAGCGTGCCGATGGTGGCGATCCCCGAAGTACTCACTCGGAATCCCGAGGCGCTCGCCGCCACCGGACTGGATGAGTCGACGATCAACGAGCGGATGGAATTCGTTCGAGCGAATCGCGCGGAGATCACCGAGCGTCTGCGGCTGGTGATGGACGACCGGCCGGCGGACGATGATGATCAGGTCGATGCCGAGGAGCAGCTCTACGGACGCTTCGTCGGAGACGGTGATGGGTTCGCGATGGCCGGCGCCAGAGCGGGCGGTCCCGAAGAACTCCGCCGATTCATTCGGACCACCAGAGACGATCGGCTCGAGGAACTCGCCTTTCGATTCCTGGCCCGGGTGCATCCCGAGGCTCTGGATGACGAGGAGCAGGCCCGCTGGAGCCTTCATCGCCGTGATCGATTGACCGCGCCCGGCGGGGACGGTTCGCCACGGGCCATCGAGTCCCTTCGGGCCATCGAGGCGGCACGGGCCGAGGGCACGGGGGACGGCCGAATCCTTGACGACGTCGAGAACTGGACCCGCGGCATGGCCGAATCCGTCGGGCTCGAACTCCCTTCCTCCCCGTGACGGCCGTCGGTGGTGCGGGTCGAGAGTAGGATCTGGTCGTGCACCTCTCCACGCTCGACTGGTCGATTCTCGCCGCCTTCTTCACCCTGCTTCTGGTGGCGGCGATCGCCACCAACAGATATGCCCGGTCGGTCTCGGGTTTCCTCGCCGCCAATCGTTGCGCCGGGCGCTATCTGATCGCGGTCAGTTATGGAATGGCTCAACTCGGCGTGATCTCGCTGGTCTGGTTCTGGCAGCAGTACTACGACGTCGGGTTCACCAGCATCTGGTGGGGGTTCATGGAAAACCCGGCGATGATCCTCATCGCGTTGTCGGGCTGGGTCGTCTACCGGTTCCGGCAGACCCGGGCCCTCACCATGGCGCAGTTCTTCGAGCTTCGATACTCGCGGCGATTCCGGGTCTTCGCCGGCCTGGTCGCCTTTCTGTCCGGGATCATCAACTACGGGATCTTCCCCGCGGTGGCGGCTCGTTTCTTCATCGCGCTCTGCGGGCTTCCGACCGAGATGACCGTCGGTGTCTGGGTGCTTCCGACGTTTGCGATCCTCATGGCGGTGATGCTCTCGACCGCGTTGTTCTTCGTGTTCCTCGGTGGTCAGGTCGCGGTGATCGTCACCGACTTCCTGCAAGGCACCTTCGGCCAGGTCGTGTTCATCGGGGTGATGTTGTTCCTGCTGACCACCTACTCCTGGAGTGATATCGGCGAGACCCTGCTCGCGGCCCCCGAAGGGAAGTCGATGGTCAATCCCTTCGACCTCGGCCAGGAAGAACAGTTCAACGCCTTCTACTGGGTGATCAGCGTGATCGTGCTGTTCTACGGGATGCTCGGATGGCAGGGGACCTCGGGGTACAACGCGGCCGCCATCGATGCGCACGAAGCGAAGATGGCNAACATNCTNAACGGNTGGCGGTTCAGGGTGCTCCTGCTCATCACGCTGGTGCTTCCGATCTGCATTCGAGTGGTGATGAACTCGCCCGCGCACGCGGAAGCCGCGGCCGAGGTGCAGGCGATCATCGCGGCGCAGCCGGCCAACGGCGCGGATCCGGCCGTCCTCTCGAGTGAGCTGAGAACACCGGCCGCCGCGAGCGTCATGCTTCCCTCCGGACTGCTGGGGCTCTTCGCGGCCGCGCTGCTGGGGGCGTTCATCTCCACCAACGACACGTATCTCCACTCGTGGGGCTCGATCTTCATCCAGGACGTGGTGCTTCCGTTCCGAAAACGTCCGCTCTCCGCGCGAGCGCATCTCTGGCTGCTCCGCGGATCCATCTTCGGCGTCGCGATCTTCGCTTTCTGCTTCAGCCTCTGGTACACGCCGAATCAATATGTCGCGATGTTCCTCGCGCTGACCGGCGCGATCTTCGTGGGTGGGGCGGGCAGCGCGATCATCGGAGGTCTGTACTGGCGTCGCGCGACGACGGCGGGNGCGTGGGCCGCCATGATCGCGGGGATGTCCCTGGCGGGATTCGGCGTGGTGGTCAAGCAGATGAGCGGGTCGGTGATTCATCCCGACGGTGTTCTGACGATGACCTTCGGGTCCGACGACGATGATCGGGAAGCGGTCCTTCTCGGCGACNCCGCCTCCGGTGCCGCGGTCTGGGAGTTCCCCGAGCGAGGGCTTCGATTCAGGACCGAACCGTCGCGGTCCCCCGGCGGTGATCGTGGCGCCGAACTCGGAATCACCGTCCTCGACGAATCCGGCGCGCCTCTGGCGGTCTGGTCGGTCGCGTCGGATGACGTGGACGGGGTGAGTCACCGACTGCCCGGCGGCACTTCCGTGGCGTTCGATCTCCGCGAGCCTCGGGTGGGCCTGCTGGGAGTGATGAGCCGTGGTGCCGACTACGTTCGGAACGAGATGAGTGGTCAGGTCCTGACCTTCTGGTCGATCGCGATCTCCATCGGGCTCTTCGTCGTGGTCTCGCTCCTGACCGGCCGTGAGCCGTTCGATCTCGACCGCATGCTTCATCGAGGCATTCACTCGGATTCGCCCGCCGCCGACGACGTCGTCACGCCTTCGCGGTGGTACGAACGTCTTGGGTTCGGNCGCGAGATGACTCGATGGGATCGGATCGTCACGGCGGTGACGATCGCCTGGCCGATCTTCTTCACGCTGGTCTTCGCCCTGGGACTGGCGTGGTACTTCCTGGCGCCGTCTCTGANTCTGCCTCGAATCTCCGACCGGATGTGGCTCGAGGCGTGGGGTTGGTGGCTCTGGTTCGCGCTCGGCACGGCGATGGTGGTCACGGTGTGGTTCACGATCGGCGGATTCCGCGATCTCGTTCGAATGTTCCGCTTGATGGGGCAGGTGCAATCCGATGATCGGGACGATGGACGGGTCGTCGGGCACTTGAATGCCGATGAGNTCGAGACCGGAGGGGTCAGGGATCGGACCCTGCCGCCGACGGATCCCGGAGGGAATTCATGAGCACGCGATCGTCACGATCACTGCGGGAAGGCTGGCAGGTCCGGCGAAGTGGTGGAAGCGTCGATTCGCCCGTGGATCTTCCGAAGGACGGGCTCGCCGCGGAGGTCCCCGGCTGCATCCATCTCGATCTCATCCGACATGGACTGCTCGTCGATCCTGATCAGGGAGACGGTGAAGCGGCACAGGCGTGGGTCGGCCGGACGGACTGGACCTGGAGTCGGGCGATGGATGCTTCGGATCTCCCGGACGAGGTGGATCCGGAAGCCGTCCTGGAGCTCGTCTTCGATTCGCTGGACACGGTCGGCGAAGTGAGACTCGATGGACGACGTCTCGGGGAAGTCTGGAATCAATTTCATCCGCATCGATACCGCATCGACGCGGCGGACGTTCAGCGGGGATGCGTGCTCGAAGTCGAACTTCGGTCTCCTTTGGATGAAGTGGATCGTCAGGTCGAGCGCCTTGGTGATCGGCCGGTGAACGCCGATGGTGAATGGAGCGTCTACTCCTACCTGCGGAAGGCGTCATNCAGTTTCGGTTGGGACTGGGGCCCGAAGTGTCCGGGCGCCGGAATTCTCGGCGACGTTCGGCTGGAAGCGTGGACGGACGCGCGAATCGATCATGTCCGACCGCTCGTCCGCAGTTGCAACGACCGAATGGCGGCGGTCGAGGTCATGGTCGACGTGGTGTCGGATTCGGAAGCGGGCCTCGACGGGATCGACGTGCTGGTTCAAATCGATGCGCCGGACGGGCGCAGGTTTGAAGAGGTGGTGGCGGTCCGATCGAGTGATGCCGCCGGGATCGCGACCCTGATGGTCGAGATTCCCGATCCCGAACGCTGGTGGCCGCGTGGTCTCGGCGAACAACCGTTGCACGACGTTCGAGTGGCGATGCGTCGCGATGGCGTCGTTCTCGACGAGGCCTCACGGAGGGTCGGTCTCCGGGTCGTGGCGCTCGATACCGGGAAGGACCCGGAAGGCGCTCGATTTCGATTCGTGGTGAACGGAGAGCCGATCTTCTGCCGCGGCGCCAACTGGATTCCGGACGGCCTCTTCCCGGGCACCGCGGAGCCGACGCGGATTCGTGAACGGATTCGCCAGGCGGTCGCCGCCGAGTTCAACATGCTGCGGGTCTGGGGTGGCGGGATCTATGAGCAGCCCGAGTTCTACGACACCTGCGACGAGCTCGGAGTACTGGTCTGGCAGGACTTCATGTTCGCTTGTGCGACGTACCCCGAGGACGATCCGTTCCCCGAGTCGGTCGAACGAGAGGCTCGCCACCAGGTGGCTCGCCTCGCCGCGCATCCCTCGATCGTGCTCTGGTGCGGCGGCAATGAGAACGTGCTCGCCTGGCGGAACTGGGGATGGCGGGAGAAAATGGACCCGGCGCAGGCATGGGGAAAGATGTACTTCACCCAACTCCTTCCGAGACTCTGCGAGGATCTTGACCCTTCGCGTCCCTACCTCGTCGACAGTCCGTGGTCCGGATCCGTCGAGGCTGATCCGAATGATCCGGATCACGGCGACCGGCATACCTGGGATCTCAAACTTGAAGAGGTTCGGGAGCTGGTGCCACGCTTCGTGAGCGAGTTCGGACATCAGGCGCCACCGCTTCGTCGCACGATCGAAGAGGCGCTCGGGAAAGATGTCTTCGTATCTGAGAAGCCCGAGGCGCTGGACGCGTTCGCCGGGCGTCAACGCGGATGGGGCGGGGATGCCGCGCAATACGATCGATGGATGGAAGAATGGTTCCTGCCGGCGACCTCGCTTGATCAGCGGTTGTTCCAGATGCATCTTCTGCAGGCTCGCGCCACGACCATGACCTACGAATGGCTGCGGATGAACTCGGCGCGATGCTCGGGCGCCCTGGTCTGGCAACTCAACGACGCCTGGACCGGCCACTCGTGGTCCTTGATCGATCGCGCCGGACGACCCAAGCCCGCGTGGTGGGCGGCTCGTGCCGCGTGTGTTCCCAGGCTGCTTGGATTCACCGCCAGCGATGAAGGCATCGCGGTCGGAATCGTGAATGACGGTGCATCACCCTGGTCCGCGGATGCGATCGTTCGTCGAGTCGACGTCGCGGGTCGGGATCTCGCGGTGGATCGTATTCGGCTGAATGCCGAGGTCGGCGCGTCGAGTCAGATTCCGGTGAGTCGAGAGATCGTGATTCCGACTGATCCATCAAGCGAGTTTCTCATCGTCGAATCGGAGGCGCGCAGAGCGTTCTGGTTCTACGGGAAGGACGCGTGGCTCTCGCTTCCCGCCGCCGCGTATGACCTTGATTTCGAGGCGATTCCGGGGGGCCTTCGGGTTGGTGTGCATGCTCGAACCGTCGTGCGGGATCTGGTTCTGGATCCCAGTCGTCTGGCCGCCGATGGGGTGGTTGATCGGAATCTGATGACCTTGCTTCCCGGCGATCAGGCCACGGTCGAATTCCGAGCTTCTTCGCCGGTGGAAGAGGCTCGATTCCGAGATTCGGGAGTTTTTCTTGCGGCGAATACGCTGGCCAAACCGGGTTGATCTGACAGCGCAGTTGGTGCGCCGTGAGTGGCCGCAACCCGGAATTTCCGACGTGTCTCATCGCTTGAGCCGGGATTTTCGCAACCCAGACCGGTTTTTCGTCAGTATCACGACTTTCAAGAGGAGCTGAAAATCGGATGAAGGTGAAAGAACCGGGGTTGTCGCGGATTTTCCGGTTGTGTGGAGTCGGTCGATTTCAACGTTTCGTCCGAAAAACACTGTAGAAAAACGATAGATGAGCCGAACTAAGGAAATAGAAGGGTCGTAGCAAGGCTCTGGAAAACATGCGGGGATCCGCCGCGGCGGACGACCGACCATTCAACCTGTCATCTCTTTCTCCTCCTGTCACCTCGGGGCCTAACGGCACCGGGGTGATTTCTTTCGATCGACGCCGCCTGGGGCGTCTCGACGAACGTTCCCGCGAACTTTGTTCTCGCGCCTGCCGATCCGCCTCGTTTTCAGAAACGGCTCGGTGGCGATCTACGTTGGGCGATGGAGGGCGGAGATGATTCCATGCTCGACTCGGCCGAACGCGAACGTATCTTCGCTCGCAAGCGCATCGCTCGCGAGCGTGCGATCGACGGCCTGCTTGCTTCCGCCCACGCGGATGGGGGCATCGTGGACCGAGGCTACTGGACGCTCGTGCATGACCTCGAGTTGGCCGCGCTGACCACGAATCTCGAACAACTCGAGGAGATCGGTGTCGAGGTACCGATGCCCGAGGCGTTGGACGATGAAGAACTTCTTCAGTCACTTCAAGAAGTGATTCATGGATTGGCGGAGTTGGAGGTGTATCTCCTTCATTCCGACCACCTCGACGATCGAACCCTGTATCGGAGACTTCGTGAAGACGTGCTGGCGGATCAAGTACGTGATCTGCCACCACGGATCGGTTGTCGGGAGTGGGTCGATCTCTCAAGCGGTCTTGGAGATCCGGTCGAGACCTGGCTTCGATATCACGCCAGCGAAGAGGAGCGATCGCAGGCCTCGGATCGTGGAGAGATCGTTCCCTCGAGATCGCGGAAGAAGGCGGATCGTGATCGATCGCTTCCCCGCCCCGATGCGTGATCGAATCAATCTTCGGGCGTGGTGGCGCGAAGAGTCTTCGCGAATGCGCCGGGCCGCTGAATCGGAGCTTCGGTCTTCAGGTCGATGGAGATCGACGCGCCGGTATCGACGTACCAGTCATCGAGTGCCAGCAGCAGGTCATGAACGATCTCCGGGTGGTCCTCGGCGAGGTTCGTCGTCTCTCCCAGGTCGGCCGAGAGGTCGTACAGCTCGAGTCGCGGTCCGTCATGGAAATAGAGAAGTTTCCAGTCGCCCCGTCGGAAGGACGTGAACGGTTCGATGCCCGGACCGCTGGCACCCCACTGGTGCGGCATGTGCCAGGCCAGGCCCCGATCCTTGTTCGGGATCGGCGTGCCGCTGCCCGCCCGGAGCAGTCCGACGAGCGATTCCGCGTCGATGGAAGGGGCGTGCTCGGTCGGGACGGGCGTGTTCGTGAGTTCAAGCACGGTCGGGAAGAGATCGGTGACCGTCACCGGGGTGGCGCGTCGTCGGCCGTCCGCGTGGATCTTGTTTCGTCCCGGTCCGGAGATGACCATCGGCACCCGGACCCCGCCCTCGTAGGCCGAACCCTTCCCGCTGCGGAGCGGGGCGTTGTGGGAATGGCGTTCTCCGCCTCGAGCGTGGGCGGAGAGCCCGCCGTTGTCGCTGGCGAAGATGACGATGGTGTCGTCGGTGAGATTCATCTCGTCGAGCGTGTCGAGAATACGGCCGAGCGCCGCATCAGCCGATTCGATCATGGTGGCATAGGCCGCCTCCCGGCGATCGATCCCTTGGTAGTGATCGAGGTGACGCGGGTTCGCCATGATCGGGGCGTGAACGGCGTAGGGCGCGAAGTGCAGGAAGAAGGGGCGATCATCCGCGGTCTTCTTGCGGATCTCGGTCACCGCTTCTTCCGCGAGGACGTCGGTGAGGAAGACGTCCTCGCCGTGGTACGCCTCGAGTCCCGGAACATCCCAGACGCTTGGCCCGGTCTTTCCCTGGCGTTTCTTGGCGCCGAAGTCGTGGGTTCCGTAGAAACTCCCCGGTCCACCCGCGGCGTGACCCGCGATGTTGGTTTCGAATCCCAGATTCGTCGGGTCCGCTCCGCTCGTTCCGATCGCCCCGAAGTGGGCCTTGCCGATGTGAATGGTGCGATAGCCCGAAGCTTGCAAGAGACCTGGGAGCGTGGTGTCTTCGGCCGAGAGGCCTTCGAGACGCCAGGGCGGATTCTTGAGTCGGGGGTGCCTGGTCGAGTTGTCCCGATCGGCATGAAGCGTCCAGTAGGTGATCCCGCTGCGGGCGGGGTGACGGCCGGTCATCAGGGAGGTCCGGGTCGGCGTGCAGACGGGACTTGCGGCATAGGCGTCGGTGAAGACCACGCCACGCGACGCCAGTCGCTCCAGATTCGGCGTGCGATATCGCCGGTTGAATTCGGTGGTCTCGGGGCCGAGCGGGAGAGAGACATCCTGCCATCCGAGGTCGTCCACCATGACGATCACCACATTGGGTTGCGGTGGAACGCCGCGTTCGATCGATCCGAAGGCGATGTTGAGGAACGCGGCTCCGAGAAGGAGGGAAAGGACACGGTGCCTTCCGGGCCGCCGACGCGGTTGAAGATCGGTTCGTCGCATGCCCAGAGCCTAGCGATCGGGGCCCGATCGAGACACATTCCTGCTCCAGCGGTTAGATTCCGCCCATGAGCACCCTTGAACCACGCCGTTGCGTCGAGCAGGTCTACCGTCCGAAGACGGATGAAGCACAACTCTCGTGGCGGGCGGTGATCACCGGCTGTCTGCTCGGGGCCGTGGTCGCCTCCATGAACATCTACTTCGGCCTGAAGACCGGCTGGTCGATCGGCGGTTCGTTGATCGCCGCCATCCTCGGATTCAGCGTTTGGAAGGCCATGGCCTCGGTCGGATTCCGACCGCTGTCGGTGTTGGAGACCAACATCGCTCAGACCTCGGGAAGCGCGGCGGGTTCGATGACCAGCGCCGCCGGCATGCTGAGCGCCATTCCCGCACTGGGCCTTCTCGGGCTCGAGTTCTCCTATCTGCAACTGGCGGGTTGGGCGTTGGCGGTGGGCTTCCTCGGAGTCTTCTACGCGATCCCCCTTCGCAATCAAATGGTGGTGGTGGAGAAACTCAGGTTCCCGACGGGAACGGCCACGGCGGAGACCATCGTTTCGATGAACTCCACGGGTGGTGCGGGGGATGCGCTCAAGCAGGCGCGGTTCCTCCTCTTCTGGGGGCTGATCGCAGCGCTCTTCACGCAGGTGAAGTACTTCTATCCGGTGATCGAACATCCGATGTTCGCCAATCTGATCGCAGGTCCGGAACGGGTCGCGCTGATCAACGCGGGGGATGCCGCGGCAAGCATCGGCGCCACGGGCCTCTTCGTCATCGCCGGCATGTGGGGCTTCAGCCTTCTGATCTCGCCCTTGATGTTCGGAGCCGGAATCCTCATCGGACCACGGGTCGGAACGTCACTCCTGTTGGGCGCGATTCTCGGCTGGGCCGTGCTTGGTCCCTGGTCCAAGTCGCAGGGTTGGGCCGAGGGCTCGATCATGTCCTACGCCGACGGCCCACGGGGATGGTTGTTGTGGCCGGGGGTCGCCATCATGATCGCCGATGCCTTCGCAAATCTCGCACTGTCGTGGCGGACGATTCTCAACACCTTCCGTCCCGGAGCAAGCGCGATGGCGGACGGTGACGAGATGGAACCGGCGTCGATGCGGATCCCCAATTCCTGGTGGATGATCGGGCTGGGAATCGCCAGTGTGATCACCATGACGGTGGCGCACTCGGTCTTCGGCATTCCGTGGTGGATGACGCTGATCGCGGTCGCCATGAGTTCGATTCTCGCCATGATCGCGACCCGATCCACGGGGGAGACCGACATCAATCCGATCGGCGGGATGGGCAAGGTCACCCAACTGGCTTTCGGCGCCATCGCGCCCGGGCAGGCGGAGACCAACGTGCTCGCCGCCGGCATCACCAGCGCCGGGGCGAGTCAGTCCGGCGACATGATGCAGGACTTGAAGACCGGGCGACTTCTGGGCGCGAGCCCGCGCAAGCAGGTGATCGCCCAGCTTGCGGGCGTCTGCGTGGGAATTCCGATCTGTGCCGGGGTCTACAAGCTCTTCGATTCGCAGTACCAGATCGGGATCGACGAGTCGTTTCCCGCCCCCGCAGCGAACGCCTGGAAGGCCATGGCGGAACTTCTCAGTGGCGGATTCGACCAACTACCACCACAGGCGGTCCCAGCGATCATCGCGGGAGCCTGCTTCGGGATCGCGCTCCCCGTCCTGCGTCGATTCGTGAAACCACTGTCGCCGTTCATTCCCAGTTCACTGGCGATGGGCATCGCGTTCATCGTTCCGGCCTACTACTCGATCGCGATGTTCATCGGATCGATGATGCTCGTGGCCTGGAAGCGATTGTCGCCGGCATCCGCTGCGGCGCTCGCCATCGCCGTGGCCAGTGGACTCATCGCGGGTGAGGGCATCACCGGCGTTCTTTCGGCGATCGAGTCGCTCATCGGTCTCCCGGAGGGACAGGGGATCGGTGCGGCGGTCGAGTGGATCTTTGGTGGCGGCGGATCTTCAGAGTAGTGACGTGTCGGTTCACTTCGGTGGCCGGGGGTATCGTTTTTTCCTTCATTTCATTCCGGGAACGAGAACATGCGAATCGAATTCAGTAGTCAGGAAGCGGGCGCGGCCACGGCCGCGGAAACAGGCACGGGAGAGGCGGCCGCGTCGGTGGCCTCGGGGACCGACGTCACGACCTGGATGAGCACGGCGAGCACGCAGCTCATCGATCTTTCGGTTGGCTATGCGCCACGGGTCGGACTCGCGCTCGTGGTCCTCGTGGTCGGGTGGATGGTGATCGGCATTCTCCGACGAGGCATCAATCGCGTTCTGAGCATGAAGCAGGTCGATGTCACGGTGGGGAACTTCCTTGGAAGCCTTGCATCGGTGGCCCTCAAGGTGATGCTCCTCTTGTCGGTCGCGGGCATGCTCGGGGTCGAGGTCACCTCCTTCATCGCGATCCTGTCCGCCGCCACGCTGGCCATCGGGATGGCGCTCAAGGGAACGCTCTCGAATTTCGCGGGCGGTGTCTCCGTGATGCTCTTCCGTCCCTACAAGGTCGGAGACTTCATCACGGGAGCGGGTCAGAGTGGATCGGTTCAAGCGATCCACATCTTCAACACCGTATTGACCACCGGTGACAATCAGACCGTGATCATTCCGAACAACTCGATCTCCACGGGCGTGCTGGTGAACTCGTCGACCCAGTCGACTCGGCGGATCCAGATCGACGTGGGAATCGGTTACGAGGACGACATCGACGAAGCGCGCCAGGTCGTGATGGATCTGATCGCGAAGGACGACCGTGTGCACGCCGAACCGGCCCCCATGGTGGCGGTCGGTGCCCTGGGCGCGAGTTCGGTCGATCTGGTCATTCGCTTCTGGGTCGATGCAGGCGACTTCTGGCCCACCAAGTTCGATTTCAACGAGAACGTGAAGAAGGCGTTCGATGCGGCCGGGATCAACATCCCTTATCCGCAGCAGGTCGTCCATCATGTTCGTGATGACGCCGCCGGGAGCTGAGGCTCAGCGACCCGTCCCATCGTCCGCCCGGATCCGGTCGAGGATCGCCTGCAGTCTGGCGACCTCCTCCGGATGTCGGGCGGCGATGTTTTCAGTCTCTCGGGGGTCGGTCGCGAGGTCGTAGAGCTGCACTTCGGCTTCTCCGGCCTCGGCGGTTCGCCGTTTCGGAGACGTGAATCCGCCGCTTCCCAGGCCTTCGATCAGTTTCCAATCGCCGACTCGGATCGCGAACATGCCGTCCAGGCTGTGATGCACGATGCCGGCACGTCCGCTGAGCGGCGTGGTGTCGCCGTCAGCGAGCAGCGGAACGAGATCGATCGAATCCTCTCCACCGTGGCCAGGTCCGGGTACGCGGCTCGCCGCCGAACCGTCCGCCGCGGCGATGCTCGTGGCGTAGAGATCGGTCAGGCACACCGTTTCTTCAATGGTGATCCCGGGTTCGATCACGCCGGGCCACCGAGCGAGCATCGGAACCCGGTGGCCGGCCTCGTGAATGTCGGCCTTCTGCCCGCGCCAGCCGAGATTCGCGGCATGTCCCCATCGTCGGACGTCGGAGACCGGCCAGTGCGAACCATTGTCGCTGGTGAAGATGAAGAGCGTGTCGTCGGCGAGCCCGGACGACTCGAGGGCGGCGAGAAGCCGGCCGACCTCGAAGTCGATCTCGTTCACGAAGTCGCCGTAGTGTCCGGCGGAGCTCGAGCCTTGGAACCGTTCCGTGGGGAGCCATGGCGTGTGCGGTGCGCTCAGGCAGAGCTCGAGAAAGAGGGGGCGTCCGTCATCGGCTTCGACGTGACTCTCGACCACCGCGATCGATTCATCGATCGACCGGGCGAGCACTTCCTGATGGACGAACCCTTCGCTGATCGCACCGGCTCGCCAGAATCCTCCTCCGTCGACCCGCCGATGCTTCGAGCCTTCGATGGTCGAGGTGGGTGGTGGGTCGCCCACGCCATCGCGGAACCAGCAGTAGGGGGGGATGTCGAGTGAACTCGGTATTCCCACGCTTCGTTCGAAGCCCACGGTGTGCGGTCCGGCATCGAGCGGGCCACTCCAGTCGGTCGGGCCATCGGCGCCGAGTCCGAGATGCCATTTGCCGATGAACGCCGTCTCGTAGCCTCGTGCGGCGAGTTCACTCGCGATCGTCGGCCGGTCGGGTTCGATCAAGAGAGGGTCGTTCGTCCACAGCACTCCCGACTTCAACGAGCTTCGCCAGCAATAGCGACCGGTGAGAATGCCATACCGCGTGGGCGAACAGACGGAACTGGGGGTGTGAGCATCCGTGAAACGGGCGCCGGTGGACGCGAGTCGGTCGAGGGACGGGGTCGTGGTCGCGGCGGCCGGGTTGAAGCAACTCAGATCGCCGAGGCCGAGGTCGTCGGCAAGCACGATCACGATGTTGGGTGGTGATGCAGGGCCGGGTGACGCGGTGGGGGTCGTGCAACCGGTGGCAGCCCACAGCACGCCTCCGAGCAGACCGAGGGCCGTCGATCCCGGGGGCTTGAGCGATGGAGGATCGGGTCTTCGCATGCACCGAACGTAACGGGGATCCGAGAATGGCGATGGTCCGAATCGAAAAAGGCCTTCGCATCCATCGTTCCAACGCGTGTTTCGTCACGCAGAATCCGACTTCCGGGAGCTGGATGACGTAACCTCGTGATCCGCAGCACGGTGCCGATCGTGCTCTTGAAGCACCACTCAGGAATCTCTCGTCATGGATCTCACTCACTATCAGACGCTTGGCCGCTCCGGGCTTCGAGTCAGTCCGTTCTGTCTGGGATGCATGACTTTCGGTGACGAATGGAAGGCGGTTGGAACCGGAGTGGACGAGAGCCTGCAGGTTCTCGAGTCGTACATCGAGGCGGGCGGGAATTTTCTCGACACCGCCAACGTCTATACGCATGGACATAGTGAGTCGATCATCGGTGACTACTTCGCCGGGACGCCCATCGTGTCCCGGGACCGAATGGTCATCGCGACCAAGTTCTCCGGGAACATGCACCCGGGAGATCCCAACGGCGGCGGGTCTGGTCGCAAGGCGATTCTGCACCAGTTGGAGGATTCGTTGCGCCGACTGCGGACGGATCACGTCGATCTCTACTGGTGCCATTTTCACGATCGTCACACGCCGATCGAGGAGACCATGCGGACGTTGGACGAGATCGTCCGAAGCGGAAAAGCCCGATACATCGGCTTCAGCGATTTTCCCGCCTGGGTCGTGGTGCAGGCTCAATACGAAGCGATGTTGCGGGACTGGTCACCGCTGATCGCCCTTCAGATCGAGTACAGCCTTGCGGAGCGATCGGTGGAAGCGGATCTGCTTCCGATGGCCCGCCAACTCGGTCTCGGCGTCACGCCATGGAGCCCCCTCCGAGCGGGGGTGTTGAGCGGGAAGTACCGACGCGACTCGCGGCCGGAAGTCGGGACCACCCGGGTCAAGGTCGACAGCCCCCATCTCAACGATCGCAACTACGAGATCATCGAGGTGCTGGTGTCCATCGCGGACGAACTCGGTGTCAGTGCGGCACAGGTGGCCCTCAAGTGGGTCCAGAGTCGTGAGGGCGTCGCCAGCACGATCATCGGAGCCCGTCGTCGTGACCAGTTGCTCGACAATCTCGGGGCGCTGGCGGTTTCACTCTCCAGTGACCAGACTCGGAGGCTCGACGAAGTCTCCGAACCCAGTCATTCTTTTCCCCATCCCTTCCTCGCGATGGTTCAGCCATGCGCGATCCAGGGCGGCGTGCGGGTCAACGACGTCGTGGGGCCGCGTGCGGAGTTTCTTCCCGCGACCCCTGAAGATCGATGGTGAGGTTCCGTCGAACATGAGCAGATCGATCGAACGAGAAGAACTGATCGCCGCGATCGCCGCGTGTGTCTCCGGGCTCGAGTGGCTGGAGGCCGCCTGGTTGGGCGGGGCTGATGCGACCGGGAGGATCGACGCTCGAAGTGATCTCGATCTCGTCTGTCTGGTGCGTGACGATCGGGTCGAGCACACGTTCGATTCGCTGGAGTCCCTGTTTGCGTCACTGGGCGGAATCAGGCATCGCTACCGGGTTCCGGAGCCCACTCGGCATGGAAATGCGCAGGCCTACTATCTGCTGGCCGATGCCAGCGACGATCTCTCCATCGATCTCGTGGTGCTTCGAGCGTCGGTGGCGGATCGACTGCTCGAGCTCGAACGTCACGGAGAGCCGCTGGTGCTCTTCGATCGTGGCGTCGGCATCCGGTCGGTTCCGCTTGATCGTGAAGCTCATGACCTTCGGCTTCGCGCCAGGTACGAGGAGATCGTCGATGCGGCCCCGATTCTGATTCCGCTCGTCTCGAAGGCGATCGATCGAGGCTTCGTCGCGGAAGCCGCCGACTCCTACCGGAACTTCCTGCTGCGGCCGCTGGTCGATCTTCTCCGGATGGAGCACTGTCCCGACCGGTTCGATTTCGGCTTTCGGTACCTGGATCGAGATCTTCCGACTGCGGAACGTGCGCTCATCGAAGACCTCTCGACCACCGGAGATCTCGAGTCGATCGATGGCCTGCGAACCCAGGCGTTCGCGGTGTTCGAGCGTCAGCGGATCCGCGTGGGCGAGATGCTCACCGACGCGCTTTGAACGATCGCTCGAAGAGATACCCCCGCGGTTTCGCCGCCGGGCCGTAGGTGATTCCGAACCGATCTCGAGCGATGGTCGAGATCAGATCGACCACTTCGCGGGGATCATCGACGATCATCAGTCGATCGGGGTCTTCCGGCGAGATCGTGCCCTCCTTCAGCATTCGATCGCGAAGGAAATCGATCATCGGTTCCCAGAAGTTCCGCCCCATCAGGACGATGGGAAAGTCGACGACTTTTCCGGTTTGGACGAGCGTCGCTATTTCGAAGAGCTCGTCCAGGGTTCCGAAGCCGCCGGGCATGACCACGAAGGCGTAGGAGTATTTGACCAGCATCACCTTGCGGACGAAGAAATAGTGGAACGGGACTTCGAGGTCGAGATACGGATTGGATGACTGCTCATGAGGAAGTTCGATCGTCGCGGCGATCGAACGGCCACCGGCTTCCTTGGCGCCTCGATTGGCGGCTTCCATGATTCCAGGTCCGCCGCCGGTCATGACCGTGAATCCTGCCTTCGCGATGAGACCGGAGGTCTCTCGGGCCAGCTGGTAGTACGCGTTCTCTTCGGTGAAGCGGGCCGAGCCGAACACCGTCACGCAAGGACCGACGAAGTGAAGCCGTCTGAATCCTCTGAGGAACTCGTTGGCGATCCGAAGGAGCCGGGCGAACTCGAATCCTCGGGTCTGAGGCCCTTGGAGGAAGCGAAGTTCTGGGATGCCGTCCTGCTCCCCATCCGTGAAGGAATCGGTGGGCGGTGGCGGGGGTGGGTTCTCGGTCGTATTCATCCCTTCATGCTAGAGATGGATGCCGATCCATGAGGCGGTACCATCACGATATGCAGCAGATACTCATCAATGGTCATTGGGCTGATTCATCCGCATCCGCGGATGGATTTCAAGGGATCGATCCATCCTCCGGCGAGACTCGAGATCCGGTCTTTCCCTGTTCGAACTGGAAGGATCTCGACTCGATGGCCGAAGCGGCGATGGCCGCGTCGTTGCATCCCGCGAATGCGGAGCCCGACCGCATCGGGCGTTTCCTGGAGCTCTTCGCGGATCGCCTTGATGGAATGCGAGCCGACATCGCGCTGGTGGCGCACGAGGAGACCGGGCTTCCGCTCGAGACCCGTCTCGCCCAGATTGAATTCGGGCGAATGCTCGGGCAGCTCCGTGAAGCCGCCAAGGCGGCTCGTGATGTTTCAGCGACGTCATGGCGGGCCCCGTTGATCGACGAAGCTTCGGGAATTCGCAGCGACCTCGGGCCGCTGGGTGGTGCGGTCTTGACGATCGGCCCCAACAATTTCCCCCTCGCATTTCATGCCGTGTCCGGTGGAGACTTCGCGGCGGCCATCGCCGCGGGGAATCCCGTGATCGCAAAGGGGCATCCGCTTCATCCGGAGACCGGGTCGATGCTGGCTCGGTGTGCGGCGGAGGCGGTGGCGGAAGCCGGCCTTCATCCGGCGACCGTGCAGTATTTTCATCAATGTGAGCCGGAGGACGGTCTTCGATTGGTGGCCGACCCAAGAATCGCCGCGGTCGGGTTCACCGGAAGCCGCGAGGCGGGCCTTTCGATCAAGGCGGCGGCGGATGCCTCTGGAACTCCGTGTTTCCTTGAGATGTCGAGTGTGAATCCCGTGTTCATCCTTCCGTCGGCACTCGCCGAGCGGGGCGACCAGATCGGCGGGGGATGGGCTGCATCGCTCTTGATGGGTACCGGGCAGTTCTGCACGAAACCCGGGATCGCCATCGTCGTCGGTGATGGCGCCGACGCGTTCGTGGAGGCGGCGAAATCGTCCTTGCGGGAAGCCGCGCCGGGAGTCCTTTTCTCCGCCGCCGGCGTCGATCGCCTCGCTTCAGGAATCGATGCGGTCGAAGCCGCGGGTGCGGTGCTTCGTTGTGGTGGCGCTTCCGTGAGCCCGGGATCCCGGTTCGAACCGACCTTGCTCGAGGTGGATGGAGATGACTTCCTGAAGTCGTTCGAGGAACTCTCCCAGGAACTCTTCGGTCCCGTCGGCCTGGTCGTTCGGGCGGGAGATCTGGATGAGGCTTCGCGTATCGCTCTTCGATTCGACGGTCAGTTGACGGCCACGATGTACACCGGAGGAGATGATGACACGGACTGGAATGCGTTGGAACCGATTCTGCGAGTGAAGTGCGGGCGGTTGATCGAGAACAAGATGCCGACCGGCGTGGCCGTCGTCCCCTCGATGGTGCACGGGGGACCTTTTCCCGCGACCGGTCATCCGGGCTTCACGGCGGTCGGACTCCCGACCAGCGTGCACCGATTCGCAATGGCCCGTTGCTGGGACGGCGTCGCTTCGGGTCGCCTCCCCGCATGGCTCCGATGAACGCTCCGGTCCGTCATGACCCCGGGGGTCACTTCGAGCGGGTGCGTTTCGCTTCCGCGATCACGGCCAGCGCGTGTTCCCGGACAGGTCCATCGAGCGGCCGACGCGGTCCTCGGACGAGTTCATCGCCCATGTCGAATTCGGCTTGCACCAGATTGACCAGATGGACGAATTCCGGCACGGCATCGAGCCGCAGGAGGGGAAGGAACCACTGGTAGAGCCTTTCGAGTTCTTCGCGCTCACCCGTGGCCCGGGCCTCGATGGCGAGGTTCCAGAGGCGGATGGACTCTTCCGGAAGCGCATTGACCAACCCTGCGATCCAGCCGTCAGCGCCGGCCGAAGCGCCTTCAACCGCCATGTCGTCGATTCCCACGAAGATCGCGAGTCGGTCGCCGAGCGTTCCCCGGATCTCTCTGAATCTCCGAATGTCGCCACTCGACTCCTTGGTGGCGTGGAGATTGGCGTGCTCGGCAGCGAGTTCCGCGAGTTCATTCGGTCGGACGTCGACCCGATAGGCGATCGGGTTGTTGTAAAGCATGCAGGACAGGTTGGTCGCCTCGAAGACCGTGGCGAAGTGGGCTTTCGTCTCGCTCCATGGGCCGGCGTATGCATAGGCCGGGAGGACCATGAGTCCTTGGCAACCACATTGTTCGGCTTGCCTTGCGATCGCGACCGACTGTTCGGTGGAGATGGCGCTCACCGCAGCGATGATCGGGATGCGATCCCCGACGGCGTTCACGCAGGTGGTCCAGACCGCCGCCTTTTCGTCCATCGACAACGCGCCGCCCTCGCCCAGGGAACCGGGGGTGACGATCGCGGTGCTCCCGGCGTCGGCCATCTGGATGACGTGCTCGGAAAGCCGGCCGTGGTCGATCGTGAGATCCGCGTGATACGGATTGGTGATGGCGGGCATCACGCCCTGCCAGCTGGTGCGATTCATGGTCGTGGTCCTCGATTGTGGAGTTCGAAGCGTACCCGAAGAACGAAGGCCCTCGCGTGTCATGCCCGTGGGTCAGAGGATTCCGAATCGGTACGGATCGTCGGGATCGAGATGAAGCGTCGATTCCCCAGTGATCCATGCTCGGCCGGAGATGGTGGGAATGACCACGCCGGGTTCCTCGCCCGCTCTCCAGGAACCACTGAAGCGAGAGCCGATGATCGACTCCTGAATCCACACGGCGCCTTCGGCGAGTCGTCCGTCGGCGGCGAGGCACGCTAGTTTCGCACTGGTGCCTGTTCCGCAGGGGGAGCGATCGAAGGCGCCGCCGGGGCAGAGGACGAAATTCCGTCCGTGACCGTCGTCCGTGGGCGGGCCGAAGAGCTCGACGTGATCGATCGGTCCCGCGTGTGCTCCGGTTCCGTCCTGCCGGGCGGCGTTCATGGCTCGGCGGATGCGTGACGCGAGTTCGGTGAGCGCTCCTCGTCGCTCGAATTCGATGGCTTCGCCGTGATCGTCGATCAGGGCGAACCAGTTGCCTCCCCATGCGATGTCCGCATGAACCAGTCGGTCGTCGAGTTGCACGGGGACTCGCTGGGCCGTTCGCCAAGATGGGACGTTCTCAACTGAAATCGATCCATCCGGACCGATGGTCGCGGTCACCGGGCCGACCGGCGTGTCGAGTCGAATGGACTCGCCCGGCCTCGAAGAGAGCTTTCCGAGATGCTGAAGCGTGCGGGCCACGCCGATGGTGCCGTGGACACACATTCCAAGCACGCCGGCATTGTTGAAGAAGATCACCCCGAAGTCCGAAGCGGAATTCTCCGGTGGGCGAAGAACGGCCCCGACCAGGACCTCCGATCCTCGAGGCTCGAGAACCACGGCCGTTCGAAGATGATCGAATTCCGAGGAGAGCCGCTCGGCCTGCGAGGCGATCGAGCCGTCGCCGAGGTCCGGTCCTCCTTCGACGATCACTCGGGTGGGTTCGCCTTCGGTATGGCTGTCGATCACTCTGATGGACATGACGCGGAAGGTACCCGAGCCGGCGGTCTTCGGTCCAACGGCCAGCACAATCAGCGCGAAGAGAGTGGAGAGAATGACTCCGGTCAGGAGCCTTCGAAGTCGCGCCAGTCGGGGAGGATCCTCGCGAGTTCGGGCAGCAGCACGGTCATGAAGTCGGTCACCTGTGCCTCGAAGAGCGCCAGGATCTTTTCGTCGTCCGCCTCGCCTCGGGAGGTGTACGTCGAATTCAGTTGGATCTTGCAGTAAT
Source organism: Phycisphaera sp. TMED9 (assembly GCA_002167845.2). GTDB lineage: Bacteria > Planctomycetota > Phycisphaerae > Phycisphaerales > SM1A02 > UBA12014. Next base: position 24,194 of record NHBO02000069.1, read on the forward strand.
AGGCATGCTCGGAGGTCAGGTCGAACGCGACGTTCTCGACCGCCATCGCACTGTCGGTGGTGCGGCCGTTGGCAACGAAGAAGTAGGCCCCCAGATTCCGCTGCGATGGCCTCTCAGGATCGGTGAAGATCGTGGTTCGAAGAGAGATTTCTCCGATCGGGAGCGGAAGATCCTTCGTGGCGCCGGTGACGGGATCGGTATACGAAATCACTTGATAGGGGAGGCCCGTCGCCCGGTTGAGGCGGTCGGTGGTCGTTCCGAGTTCCGGAAGCTCCAGATCGATGTTGAACGGATCTCGAACGGAGAGAAGCCCGCTGTTGGCCCAACACACCTCAGGGACGTGTGGCGCGGTGCCAGCGAGATCCGTGTAGTACGCGAGATGAAGTTGGAGGAATCCCGGATTGTCCTCGGTGGTCGAGGCATAGAGCCGCTGGAGATACTGGTTGGTACCGAGGACTTCGATGATCGTGTCACGGAA
>NHBO02000070.1 GCA_002167845.2 Phycisphaera sp. TMED9
GGGGTGGCTTTGTGTGCGATTCAGGCATGCAGCGTTGTGTGTTACTACAGTGGAGTGTGTCCAAAGAGAGGCCTTCGTCGATCTCATTCAGTCGCGTTTTGGATCCCGGTCGGTTCAGCAAGCGGCAGGGTTGTCCGGCCATGTTCCAGAAGACGAGGCTCGCATCGAGCCCGTCGAGCGAAAAGAAGGCCGAGCATCACCGTCGTTTCAGATCGGGCCGCCGGCCCGGGCCTTGCGGCCGACGGTTCTTCATCGGCCCCCGATCCCCGTCGAAGTGGAATGCCGCGGCGTGATCCCGACGACCGTCGTTCGCGATGACGCGTCATGGATCGTGGATGTCGCCGAAGGGCCGGAGTGCATCGGAGCGCCTTGGTGGCGATCGGCCGGTGCGGATTCGACCAGGGCTCGCTCGGGCACCGGCCGGGAACCACAGCGGCATTACTGGCGTCTTCGAATCGACTCGGGCACCTGGATCTGGATTTTCAAGTCGTGGTCGACAGGCCGCTGGTTTCTTCATGGCACCTGGGCCTGAAGGTGATCGGGTCCAACAAGAGCATCTCCAATGCCGCAGCAACCAGCAGACAAGATCGTTCAGCATCCATGGAAGCGGCGTCACGAACGAGCGGAACGCTCGAGAAGCGACCGGCAGACGAGTCGGATGAAATCGGCTTGCTCATCCGGGCCCAAAAACTCCGGCTTCGTCGATCTGGTGACCGCGAGCAACTTTTCATTCCTTCGAGGCGCCAGTCATCCGGAGGAAATGGTGGCCGCGGCCGCTCGGCTCGGGGCGATCGCCGTCTCCATCACCGATCGCCATACCGTTTCCGGCATCGTCCGTGCTCATCTGGCGGCTCGAGAGGCCGGCATTCATCTGGTTCCCGGGGCACGGATCGAATTCTGGAGAGATCACGCCGTCGGTGATCGGCATCTGGACTGGGAATCAACGAGACCCTTGAACCCACCGGGCCAACGGTTGGAAATCGCCGTGCACGCCATCGATCTGGATGGATGGAAGACGCTGTGCCGACTTCTGACGATCGGAAAACGCCGCACCGCGAAAGGGCGATGCCTCCTCACCGTCCACGATCTGCTGGAGCATCACCAGGGCATCATGATCACCGTCCTTCCGGTGACGCCGATCGATGGGTTTCTGGTGGAAGTTCTGGAAGGGTTCGCCGCCCTCACCGATCTGGTGCGTCAGGACGCCGTTTCGCTCGGCATCCAGCGGCTGGGAGATCCGGACGAGGAGATCCGGCTCGAGCGAACCGTCGATCTGGGTCGACGACTGGGAATTCCAATACTTGCACAGAACGATGTTCATTATCACGAGCCGTCTCGCAGGCCGGTACAGGACGTGCTCACCTGCATCAGGCATGGATGCACGCTCGATGAGGCCGGCCGCCGCTTGTGGCCGAACGACCAGCGTCGTTTGAGATCGTCCGAGTGGATGAGAGAACGGTTCTCGGATCACCCGGAAGCGGTGGCCCGGTCGCTGGANCTGGCGGACCGTTCCCGAGAATGCCGCTTGGACCGGCTTCGGTATGAATACCCCGCGGAGATCACTCCGTCCAGGAAGGCTCCGATCGCTCATCTGCGAGACCTGGTGGAAGAAGGGGCAGGTCGTCGTTTCGGTCCGGTGATTCCCGAAGCAGTGCGAGCTCAACTGTCGCATGAGCTCGAACTCATCGATGAATTGAATTACGCCCGGTACTTTCTCACCGTCGACGATCTGGTCCGATTCGCCCGGGGGCGCGGAATTCTCTGCCAGGGTCGTGGTGCGGCCGCGAATTCGGCGGTGTGCTACTGCCTTGGAATCACCGCCGTCGATCCCACGAGAATCGACATGCTCTTCGAGCGATTCATCAGTCGAGAGCGTGATGAACCTCCGGACATCGATGTTGATTTCGAACACGAACGCCGTGAAGAGGTTCTTCAGTACATCTACCGCCGGTACGGTCGGGATCGGGCCGCCCTGGTGGCGGAGGTCGTGACCTACAGAGGGAGAAGCGCCATCCGCGAGGTCGGTACCGCGTTGGGGCTCTCCAGGGATCTCGTCGATCGGCTNGCTTCCGAAAACGACTGGTGGAGCGACGGTGTCATCGATCCGGATCGAGTCCGGTCGCTCGGTCTTGACCCGGATGATCACACCATCGCCGGACTTTTCGAGATCTCGAAATCGATTCTGGGATTTCCACGACATCTTTCGCAGCACGTCGGAGGATTCGTGATCACCGACGGGCCTCTCTGGAACATGGTTCCGGTCGAGAACGCCGCAATGCCCGATCGCACGGTGATCGAATGGGACAAGGACGACGTCGATGCGATGGGGATGCTGAAGATCGACTGCCTGTCACTCGGCATGCTGTCCTGCATGCGTCGGGCCATGGATCTGGCGAACATGGACCGNTCAGGGCGGGAGGAAGAATNCATCCAGGCTCGAACCGGCCCTCGCCGTTTGGAGCTGCATTCGATTCCCGCGGAGGATCCGGCGGTCTATGAGATGTTCTCACGGGCCGATACCGTGGGGGTCTTTCAGATCGAGTCGAGAGCGCAGATGTCCATGCTTCCTCGTCTGAGGCCGAAGCGTTTCTACGATCTGGTCATCGAGGTGGCGATCGTGCGACCGGGGCCGATCCAGGGCGACATGGTTCATCCATACCTTCGGCGACGTGACGGAGAAGAGATACCGGCATATCCCGATCCTGCCGTGCGACGGATTCTGGAAAAGACGCTGGGCGTGCCGCTTTTTCAGGAACAGGCGATGGCGCTCGCGGTGGCGGCGGCGGGCTTCACTCCCGGCGAAGCTGACGAGCTCCGCCGCGCCATCGCGGCCTGGAAACGCAAGGGTGACGCCATCACGGCCTTCGGCGAACGCCTGCAGGAAGGGATGGCGGCCCGAGGATATGACCCGACGTTCGCGAAACAGGTCTTCACCCAGATCCGCGGCTTCAGCGGATACGGTTTTCCAGAATCCCATGCCGCCAGTTTCGCGCTTCTCGTGTACGCCTCGGGCTGGCTGAAATGCCGCGAGCCTGCCGCGTTCGCCGCGGCATTGATCAACAGTCAGCCCATGGGGTTCTACGCGCCGGCCCAGATCATTCGGGATGCNCTGGAGCACGGAGTCGAAGTTCGAAGAATCGATGCGCAGGCCTCCGATTGGGATTGTCATCTTGAACGTGCGGCGGCCATGCCCTGGGATGATTTCGAGGCGGTAAAAGGTGATCGGGGCACGTCTGGCGTCACCGAGGTTCCTCCGAAGCCAACCGCCGCGGTGGATCAGCCGGCGATCCGACTTGGTTTGAGGCTGGTCCGCGGCCTCTCGCAAAGGGACGCCGTCTCATTGACCGAAGCCGTTCAGCGGCATGGGCGATTTGAAACCCTTGAAGCATTGGCGAATGCCAGTGGGCTTTCGATCTCGAGTCTTCGACGGCTTGCAAGGGCGGACGCCTTTCGCTCGTTGGGAATCACCCGGCAGCAGGCGCTCTGGAAACTGCAACGATGGCGGGATCATGATCTTCCGCTCTTCGGAGAACTGGAGGTCCGGCCTCCGGAGATGAGGGCGCCGGATTCAGGATCGGCGACCGACATCGTTCGCGTCGCCGGCGGGGGGCTTGAAGAACCGGTGGTGGAACTCCCGGAAGTGGATCCGCTGGCCTCGATTGCGAACGATTATGAATCGATCGGGTTGTCGATCGGCCGGCATCCCATCGCCTGTCTGCGGCCGGGGTTGGCCATTCGAGGCGTTCGAACCGCCTCGGAGCTTGCCGACCAGAACGCTTGTCCGGATCGATGTCGGATTGCCGTCGCCGGAGTGGTGCTGGTGCGTCAACGGCCTTCGACCGCCGGAGGAATCGTCTTTGTCACGCTTGAAGACGAGACCGGCATCGCGAATCTGGTGATCAAGCCGAGGATTTATGTTCGGTATCGCCGGGTCGCTCGACATGCTGCGGCGTTGGTCGCGTTCGGCCGTCTGGAACGCCGGCATGAAGTGGTGCATCTGGTCGTGACACGACTCGAGGAGGTGGCCTCGAACTCGCCAGATCGTCGTGGCGACGCCGATCTGCGAGCCCGCAGCCGGGATTTTCATTGAGCGATGGTTTGCGGACCTTCCGAAACGACCGTCAGAACCAGCTTTCTCGGCGTCATTGAGTCGAGATTCCGCTTCCGGCTGGAACCTTTCTTGCCGCCATCGTCTCCCAATATGAGAGTCGATGAGGGATTCACGTCCGGGTCCCATCGGTTCAGGGAAGTCAGAGGGCCATGAACGTGTTTTCGATGATCTCATCCATCCTCGGTACGCTCGCGATCACCGCCGTGGCGGTGGCCGGAACTCCGAACGATACGAAGCCTCCCACGAGTGCGGGAGGCTCGCCGACCGCGACCATTCTGGTCTCCATCAATGACCAGACGCCGCGTCAGATCGTCTCTCGTGGAATCATGGACGACGGCGTCCTCCGGTTCGTCGGGGAACATGTCGATTCAACGCAGGGATTCACGCTGGCCTGGAATTGGGCCGCCGACCTCGACCCCATGGGAAACGCTCGTCTCGACGGCGAAGCGTCCATCCGCAATCAAACTGGCGACCGCCACGTGTACGACGTGAGAGCCGCCTTCAAGCTCGACCCCGTCATCATGAACGCTTCCGCGGTCGGCGGCAACGTTCGTGTCACCCTTGAAATGGATGCAAACGGTGGGGCGCTTGATGTGCCTGCGGGCGCGTCGGTCTGGTCGGTCATGCTCGACGAAGACGAGGTCAAACGTCTGCATCCGGGTCCGTTCATGATGGGTGGCTCCGGATCCGGAAACGCCGTGGCCGACGCCAACTTCGGTGCGCCCTACCCAGGTCTTGCGGCCCCTTCGATCGAAGAGGGTTTTCAGGTGCGGCACCATTGCCGATTGACTTCTGGAGATCGGGCGGTGTTCGCGACCGACTTGGTGGTCGGCGGCGACCCGAGCGACTTCGTCCGACGTCGCGAGGTCGAACGTCCGGTCCGGGTCGGCGATGCGGTTCTGGAACGCCGGGTGATCCGGATCGGCTCGTCATCATCGCGTGGGCGATCGATCAGCGCATCCCGGCGAGGTGGCAATCGAAGACCCGCCGCGTCCGTGGAGCGAGGCGTCCAGATCAAGAAGAACACCCGGAAGCCACGAACCGGTTCCTCGCGGAACTGAGACCGATGAATCACGACTGGCCCTGCCCGGCTCCAGTCCGTTCCAATGAACCCGTCCCGATGCTCGTCCCGCATCGGGACGCGTTCTTGCGCGGATTGTTGCTCGTTCGTGCCAGCGCTCGTTCGTTCAGGGACGAATCTGGCCACGGCTCACCATGAGCGGCGCCGTCGCATCGACCAGCCTGAACGGGGCGGTGGTCTGTCCCGAGACGGTCCAGACCCAGCCGGCCGGCCAGTCGCGAATCATCCCGTGATTGAACGGGGCGAAGTCATAGGCAAGGCCGACTCGGCGATTCATCTGCTTGATGGTTCCGAACCACTTCCATGGCTGGTTGACATTCGCTTGCGGAAGACCTCGGCCACGCATCTCGTAGGGATCGAAGGGGACCCATCCGCATCCAGGAAGATTGAACTCCGCCCAGACGCAGAGCGTCTTCCGATCCTTCGGAAGCTTCGTGTCGGGATTGCTGCCGCTGCCGGAATAGATTCCGATGACCGGCCTGGCCGGAATGCCGGCGGCCCGGAGGACGGCGACGCAGGTGCAGACCATGTCGCCCGGGGTCACGGAGAGGGCGCCCGTGCTGGAGAGAGCGCCTTGGAGTCGAAAGCCACGGATCGTTCCCTGGCCTTCCCGAACGAGCGTCTGGCTGTCGACGTTTCGGAATTCCATGATCGTCCGCCGCACCAGATCCTTTGCCGCGAGATAAATGGGGGTGCGGCGAAGCCGGCCTTCGGTCGTCTTGGCGACGAACGCCTTGAAGATCTCGTTGTCGGATTGAATGCCTTGACTCGGAGCGAGGAACTTCGCGACCTCGGGCACCCATTCGCGTGGCCAGGTGACCTTCGCAGCCATCTGCTCGTCGACGCCGATGCTGAAGGCGATCGCCGGCCAGGTCACGCGGGCCGAGACCGTCTGCAGCGGGCCTCGGGGAATGCCGAGGCTGATCCGCTGCGATCCGCTCAGGGGGTCTCCCTCCACTCGGGCCGATGTGTTCTGAGGGATGCCGTTCAATCGAATCGACGTTTCAAGGCCCCGAAGATCCGACACCGTCGCGGTGTCCACGGTCGCGGCGGCGATCGTGATTGAGCCTCCGAGGGAGAGAAACGGATCGGGAACCCCACGGGTCTGTGATGTCGCTCCGATATCGATTGCGAGCCCGACGGTGTATCCGCGCGGGTCACTTCGGTACAGGGGAGGCGCCGGGCACCCGGGCCAGGAGTCCGCGGGTGATGCGACCTGCCTTGCCCCGGTGGCCTGGTCCTGGACCACCGGCGATTCCGGAGAGGCCGACGGCCCGAACATCGCGGGGCACGCGAGGCAGACCGCCAGGGACATGATGCTGCTCAAGTCGGGCATGTTGATTCTCCTGCAGATGGACCTGTAGGGCATCCATCTGAATCTTCGCATCGCTGACCCGGCGGGTTCCGCCAGGTCAGCCAAGCACCGAACGGATTCCCGTGGGGAAGATCACGTAGTAGAGCTCGTTCAGGAAGCTCGCCAGAACCAGGTTGATCACGATGATCGCCAGGAAGCTCGTGACGAAGGCGCTGGTCGCGGCTCTGCCGACGCCGCTCGCACCCCCAGCGCACGTGAAGCCACGCCAGCACGAGACCAACCCGATGGCGGCTCCGAAGAACACGCTCTTGAGCAGCCCTGCGAATGGATCCCACCAGTGGACGACGAGTCCCGTGTAGTACCAGTAGTCAGCGGTGTTCACATCGAACAGTCCGGTGAGAATGGCCCACGCGCCCCAGACTCCAAGGGCGTTGGAGTACATGGTCAGAATCGGCGTCATCACGACGCAGGCGACGAAACGAGGGACCACGAGATTCCGAACGGGGTCGACGGACATCGCCTGCATGGCGTCCAGCTGTTCGGTGACCCGCATGGTGCCGAGTTCCGCGGCCAATGCGCCGCCGACCCGTCCCGCCACCATGACTGCTGCCAGCACCGGACCGATCTGTTTCACCACGCTTGAGTTGATGATCCCACCCATGCGATCGGCCATTCCGATGGCGTTGAACTGTGCGAATCCCTCGAGCGCGAGGATCATGCCGATGAACATTCCGGTCGTTGCGACCACGGGAATGCTGGCGACACCGACGGTGAAGATCGGAGGGGCGATGCGTCTGCGATTGAGCCAGGCGGTCGGGCTTGCCACGGTCCAGCCGATCACGGCGAGGCTGAATCGCGTGAATTCCCCGACCGGCGCCAGCATTCTCACGATCAAATCGCCGAGAAAAGCGGGAAGGAGAAAGACGGTTGGAAGGCTTCGCGAGGACATCTCGTGGGAGAGTATGACCGATTCCCATGTCAGGCGAGTGAGCCGAGAAAGAAACACGGGGCGGCCCGAAGGCCGCCCCGTGAGGAATCTCTCATGGATGAGAAGATCGGTTCGACGAACCGATCAGGGACAGACGCCCCAGACCGCGAGCAGAAGGCCGACGTCGGCGCCGTTCACGGTTCCGTTGCCGTCNAGATCCTCGGGACAGCCCGGGCATGGGCCCCAGGCCGCGAGGATGTAGCCGAAGTCGGCACCATCGACGACGCCGTCGTCGTTGAAGTCGCCGGTGCAACCATCANCGCTGCAACCAAGATCGGCTTCGAGCTCGGTCACCCAGTTGACGTCCGGGAAACCGATGTCTTCCAGCTTCGTGAACGTCGCCAGGCCGCAAGAGGCGCTGAGGATGTACGTCGAGCTCTCCGAGGGGAGGTTGTTCCCTCCGAAGCTCGCGAACCCGTCGGTGCTGGGCTCCATCGACATGCTGATCACCAGCTGACTGTCGGCAGGAACGCAGATCGGGGGATCGAACGATGCTCGCTGAAGGTTCTGGCCCGTCACGGCGACCGTCTCCCGGGTTCCGATCAGTTCGAGATCGACACCGGGCTCGACCGGATCGCCACCGTCAGTGTCGATCCAGAGCTGGACGAGGGTGGGCACGGCGGATCCGCCGTTGTCCACGCCGAAGGAGACGCACGACACCGAGACGTCAAAGCCACCGGTGGAGCCGGAGGCCATGTCGAGGGTGACCGCCCAGGTGTTCTCGGTGGTGATTCCGCCTGCAGCACAGCTGATGCCGCCAGCAGTCAATGCCAGATCCGAGTTGGGACTGATGGCTTCGGAGCCTCCGGCACACTCGTCGAATCCGGGACAACCGTCCGTGGGTTCGGCTTCGAGCGATGCGACGTATTCCGGGAACTCCGGGAGATCGCACGGGAGGTTTCCGTCGACGACCGGTGCGACGAATGCACGGTAGGTTCCGGCATCGAGGCATGCGGTGTTCACGCTCGGGCAGTCGCCGGAGCCTACTGAGACGATCGAGAGCAGATCACCACACTGGTCGTTGATGATGAAGTTGTCGACCGTGACCCGGCTCCAGATCGTCCAGGTGACGATCGATCGCTCGGTGATCGTGAATTCGTACCAGTCGGTGTCGCGGACGTCGGCGGCTTCATCGGTGAAGTAGGTGCCAGCGACGGTGTCTCCGACCGAGATCGGCTCGAACGCCGGAACGTCCATGTTGCAACCACCATTGGTGTCTTCACCACAGGCTTCGGTTTCCTGGAGGTTGGCGCTCGGGAAATCGCAGGGGAATCCGGTCACGCCACAGTAGGCGTCGGCCAGGCCCGCGCAGGTTTCGTCCCAGGTCACGTCGCAACAGAACTGGTCGAAGCTACAGACCGTGGCGCTGCAGATGGGATCATCGCAGCCGGGTTCTTCGTGCGGGATGAAACAGTCGCTGCCGGTGTAGCAGTCGCAAACGACGCCGTCGCAGCCGGCTTCGCCGATGATCTGCTGGGCCCAGAACTGGGTCGGAAATCCGATCGACTCGTACGAGACGTAGTTCGCAAGACCGCAGTCGTCGGTGCGAATGTAGGNCTGGTCGTCCGGCCCGACGTTGCCGGCGATGGATGCGAAGCCGTCCGTCGAGGCGGGGAGGAAGAGCTCGATCACATAGACACCGTCTGCCGCGAGGCAGAGTGGCGGATCGAATGACACCTGGTAGAGCAGGTTGCCGGCCTGGGGAAGTTCAAAGTCCACGCTGGCCACTTCTTCGAGGTCGATGCCCGGTGCCTGAGGCGGGCCGCCGTCGGTATCGAGATAGACGGTGACTCCGCCCGCAAGAGCCAGTCCGCTGTTGGTCGCACCGAATTCGATGCAGCTGAGTTCAAAGTCTTCGCCGGGGAGAAGGACGCTGAGGTCGTAGCTCTTGGCGTAGAAGTTGTTCGTGGTGATTCCATCAGCGGCGCACGAGACACCACCCTGGGTGACATCGAGATTGCCGGTGTTCAGAACGGTATCGCATGTCTGNGCATGCAGTCCTGCGGTGAGCAGGAGGCCGGTTGCACCGGCGAGCGAATGAATGGCTCGACGCATTTCTCTTCATCTCCGAGTAAGGGGGGGAATCTGTGAGCAGTTGGGATTGACTCGATTCTACTTCTCAATCATCGAATTGCACCCAAAAGACAGTGAACTCGCGTCGATCCGTCCGGGTACCTCGATCCCACGCTCAAAAAAGAAAGCCGGGCGGTCCGTTGACCGCCCGGCTTGAGGTTATGAGACGAAGAGGTGTCCGTATCAGGGGCAGGAGCCCCACAGGGACAGGAGCAGGCCGACATCGGCACCGCTGACCTCGCCATCGCCGTTCAGATCCTCAGGGCATCCTGAACAGAGGCCCCAGGCGGCGAGCAGCGAACCGAAGTCCGCACCGTTGATCAGGCCGTCATCGTTGAAATCGCCGGGGCAGTCGCTGCCACCGCCGCATTCGAGGTCGGCTTCGAGATCCACGACCCAGTTGTAGTCCGGGAAACCGAGGTCTTCCAGCTTCGTGAACGTCGTCGTGGCGCAATCGGCGCTGATGATGTAGGTCGAGCTCTCCGAGGGGAGGTCGTTCGCCCCGAAGCTCGCGAACCCGTTGGTGCTGGCCTCCATCGACATGCTGATCACCAGCTGACTGTCGGCAGGAACGCAGATCGGGGGATCGAACGATGCTCGCTGGAGGTTCCGGCCCGTCACGCCGACCGTCTCCCGGGTTCCGATCAGTTCGAGATCGACACCGGGCTCGACCGGATCGCCACCGTCAGTGTCGATCCAGAGCTGGACGAGGGTGGGCACGG
>NHBO02000071.1 GCA_002167845.2 Phycisphaera sp. TMED9
CAGATGCGACCAAGGTCACCCCAGAACATCCGGAGGTTCTGGTTGCCGATCACGGCCATGTTCAGCTCGATGTCCACGTCCCGCTCGCTGATGCCCATGATGTGCGGCGTCAGATCACTCTTGATGGCATTGAAGCTGACATCGTTGGGGTTCGAACAGCCGTTCATCCCGGCGGTGGCGCCGATGGCGACGATCAGGCAACTGGAACGAAATGCGGCTCGGGTGATCATGTCTTTGAGTCCTCGGGAATCCAATGAAGACCGGAAACCGGTCCTTGAGCGGTGAATAGTGACAGCAGCGGGGCAGGGTGTCAAACGATCCCGTCTCCCTTTCGGAGGAGTCTCGTGTCCGGTTTCCCGGGTTTTCCTTCCTCAGGGCCGAACAGGGGGTAGAGTTCAGGCTGGATGCCGGGCGACCCCTGTCGGGCCGTGCTGGAACTCCATGTCTCGAACCGTTGCGAACCCCACGGGGTCGTGCGACTTGCGACGATGATCAAGCCTCACGAATCCTCTCCCTCGAGGGTGGATTCGGAGTGGAAGGTCGGGATCGACGAGCGGCGAACCCACCTTAAACGCGGGGTTTGAGCTTCGAGATCCGGTCCAGTCGGGTTTGGCCCGGCCTGCCGAGCAATCGGCGGCGGACCCGTCGGGGGTCGCGCCGGCATCCTGAATTCAATCTCGCCGCGGATCGAGGGGGCAGGTCCTCAGGTCGGTCGGTGCGCCGCTCGGAAGCGATCGGCGACCGATTCGAGGGACTCCGGGACCACCCGGACTCCCGCGACGGCCGACATGAAATTCACATCTCCGGACCATCTGGGGACCACGTGGGCGTGGAGGTGCTGGGGGAGCCCGGCACCCGCGGCATCTCCCTGATTCACGCCCATGTTGACGCCATGGGGTTGGAAGACTCGCTCGACCAGATCGACGCCGAGATCCACCAGACCCCAGAAGGCCGCGCGTTCTTCCGGGGAGTGGTCCAGGAGTCGGGGTCTCGCGACGCCGAGGGCCGCCAGGAGATGGCCGTTGGCGTAGGGAAATCGATTCAACATCAGCAGGCCCTTTTCCGACCGATGGATCACCAGGGATTCTTCGTCGAGATCGGGATTCTCCCAGGCATGCGTGATGAAATCGGCGAGCGTCGGCTCCCCTTCCGGGATCTCCGCTCGACGGCGTTCGAGTTCGCGCAGATAGGTCATTCGCCATGGGGCCCAGAGGTCCTGATTCATACGAGGGTTTCCAGAGGCAGGGATCTTCGATGAGCCGATCGGCGGGGATCGGTTTCACCACGCATTGTGGCGAATCGCCCGCCACCGCGTTTTCAAACCCGAATCACCGTCGAACAGGCCGTCTGCTCTACGATGTCCACATGCTTCCGTCCAAGCCGAGCAAGATCCTGGTCGCCATGAGCGGCGGCGTCGACTCCTCCGTCGCCGCGGCGCTTCTGCGTCGGGCCGGACATGAGGTGATCGGGGTGTTCATGCGACTTGGTTCGCCGGGCGACTCCCTCGAAGAACTCATTCCGGGTGAGGCGTGCGAAACCGCCAAGGTCAAGATTGGAAAACAGGGCTGTTGCTCCGTCGGAGACGCGGAGGACGCTCGGTTGGTCGCGGCGAAGCTCGATGTGCCGTTCTACGTGGTGAACTTCAAGAAGGAATTCGGCCGGATCATCGATCACTTCGTCGCCGAGTACGACGCCGGTCGCACGCCGAATCCGTGCGTGCGATGCAACGACTGGCTGAAGTTCGGCCGACTTCACGAATATGCCGGGCAGGTCGGTGCCGAATACGTCGCCAGTGGGCACTACGCCCGGGTCGATCTCGATCCCGCGACGGGAACGCAGCGACTGCTCCGAGGGGTCGATCACGGAAAGGATCAGTCCTACGTGCTCTTCGGCACGCCGGCGGATCGTCTTGGAGAGATGCTGCTTCCGGTTGGAGGGCTGCCGAAGTCCCGGGTCCGCGAATTGGCGGAGGAATTCGATCTTCCGGTCTTCGACAAGCCCGACTCGCAGGAGATCTGCTTCGTTCCGAACGACGACTACGCCGGGCTCGTGGCGAGGAAGTCTTCGACCGGCGTGAAGCCGGGAGCCATTCTGGACGGGACCGGGCAGGAGATCGGCGAACATCCGGGGCATCAGAACTTCACGATCGGTCAACGCCGCAAGATCGGCATGGCCCTGGGGCACCCCATCTACGTGGTGGCCAAGGATCCGGTCGCGAACACCATCACGGTGGGAGAACGCGAGGACCTGCACTCGGTCGGCTGTCTGGCGAGCCAGACCAATTGGCTGGTCGAACCACCCGACGAGGATCTCGAGTGCACCGTTCGGATCAGATACAACGCGGCCCCGGTACCGGCGACCGCACGGATGCTTGGTGAGGACCGTCTCGAGGTTCGATTCAAGGACCCGCAGGCGGCCGTGGCACCGGGCCAGGCGGTGGTGTGCTACGACGGCGATCTGGTGCTGGGCGGGGGCTGGATCGACGCGGCGATCTCCTGATCGCGGATCGGTGTCGCGCAACGCAAGCCGGTGCCGAGTCAGGCATGGTCTGAATCAGCCGCGGTGAGATTCGGGCGTCACCAGATCGATGTGTTGGTCGTGGTGGATGTCCCGAAGAGTCGAGGTCGCCTCGCCCTCGGGCGCGGCGGTCCCCCGGTCGGCGGGGAACGGCCAGCCCACGAAGAGCAGCACGGTGTAGATCACGAAGGCCGAGGTGAGGAGGCATCCTTCACCCCGGCTGATGCGATGGCCCGCGAGCAGGATCGGCAGGCAGGCGGCCGCGACGGCGATCATGACCGGCAGATCGAACTGGAAGACTTCGATCGGAATCTCGATCGGGGTGATGATCGCGGTGATTCCGAGGATTCCAAGGATGTTGAAGACGCAGGATCCAAGGATGTTCCCGACGCCGAGGTCGGTCCTGCCTCGCGCCACGGCGATGAGGCTGGTCGCCAGTTCTGGAGCGCTGGTTCCGCCCGCCACGATCGTGAGGCCGATCACGACTTCCGAGACTCCGAGTTCGCGGGCGACCTCCGTCGCCGAGAGTACGAGGCGATCCGCGCCGCCGACCAGAAGAAGCAGGCCGGCGATGATCACGATGACGTCGAACAACAGTGACACGACGCCTCGACGAGGCGGAGTCGGAACCGACTCCTGCTCCGCGGGATGGCCACCGTCCCGACGACTTGACGTGAAAGACCACCAGAGAAAGGCGAGGAGTCCGAGGAACATCGTCGTTCCGAAGATCCGCCCGATCGTCCGATCGGTGGCGAGCGCCAGGAGCGGCACGAAGCTGACCGCGATCACGACGAGCGTCTCCCGGCGGACGATTCCTCGGTTCACCGGGATGGGGGCGATCATCGCCGTCACGCCCAAGACCAGGGCGATGTTCATGATGTTCGACCCGATCACGTTGCCGACCGCGATCTCCGCGTGACCGGTGGTCGCGGAGGCGATCGAGGCGGCCAGTTCCGGAGCGCTGGTTCCGAATCCCACGACCGTGACGCCGATCACGAAGTGCGAGACGCCGAATCGGAGGGCGAGTCTCCCCGCACCGCGGACGAGGAGTTCCGCCCCCGCGATCAGCACGCCGATCGAGAGGAGTAGGAGAAGGATGTTCTCTGCCATGGGGCGTGGATTGTACGAAGGAACCAGCGACAGTCCGAATCTCGGATCCGATACCCCGCGGTCTGGATATGCGGGGCTCGATCCGCGTGGATCCGAGGTCTCTTGATTCCTCCGACTTTCCTATGATGACCGCTCCGACGGGGCTCCTTCCCAGGCGACCCCGATTTCACCCCCACGTTTTCGAAAGCACCCGAAGATGCCATCCATCACCGAACGACTCGGCAGCGAAGCAGACAGCCTGCTCAACCACGACGCCAAGGTCTCCAGCGATCTTCTTCATCTTCCGGGGCCGGATTTCGTCGAGCGGGTCTGGATGCAGACCGACCGCAGTCCTCAGGTGCTCAAGAACATCCAGTCGATCTACGACCATGGACGGCTCGGCGGCACGGGCTATGTCTCGATCCTCCCGGTCGACCAGGGGATCGAGCACGCCGCCGGCGCGAGTTTCGCGAAGAACCCGATCTACTTCGACGGCGAGAAGATCGTCGAACTGGCGATCGAGGGCGGATGCAACGCCGTCGCCACCACCTTCGGCGTGCTGGGAAGCGTGAGTCGGAAGTATGCCCACCGAATTCCGTTCATCGTGAAACTGAACCACAACGANCTGCTCACCTATCCGAATCACTTCAGCCAGATCATGTTCGGGTCGGTCGACGAGGCCTGGGAACTCGGTGCGGCGGCGGTCGGGGCGACGATCTACTTCGGTTCGGCGGATTCGGATCGCCAGATCATCGAGGTCGCCGAGGCGTTCCATCGTGCTCATGAGCTCGGAATGGCGACGATCCTCTGGTGCTATCTCCGAAACGACGCCTTCAAGAAGGATGGCAAGGACTACCACGTCTCGTCCGACCTGACCGCGCAGGCCAATCACCTCGGCGTCACCATCGAGGCGGACATCATCAAGCAGAAGCAGCCCGAACTCAACGGCGGCTACGAGATGCTCAACATGGGCGATTCGAGCTACGGCAAGTTCGACAAGCGGATCTACACCGAGCTCTGNTCNGATCATCCGATCGATCTGACGCGATATCAGGTGCTCAATTGCTACTGCGGACGTGCCGGGCTCATCAACTCCGGTGGCGGTAGCGGCGAAGACGACTTCGGGCAGGCGGTTCGCACCGCGGTCATCAACAAGCGGGCTGGTGGCATGGGCATGATCTCCGGCCGCAAGGCGTTCCAGCGGCCGATGGCCGAAGGCGTCGAGTTGCTCCATGAGATCCAGAACGTCTACCTCGACGCGTCGGTCACCATCGCCTGATCCCGGGTGGAGGAGATCGTGACTTCGGCTCAGCCGAATCGTTCGCGGAGACGGGCCTCGGCCCACTTCCACCAGACGCTCCAGGAGTGATCCTTTTCGACCCTCGCCCTGCCTGCCGCGGCGATCGAAGCCCGGCGGCCGGGATCAGCGAGGATGTCGGAGACGATCGCCGGGAGTTCATCGATCTTCTTGAAGGCGAGTGCTTCGGTGCCGACGTCGAAGGCGTCGTGCAGCGCGGGTTCGTCGTCGGAAATCAGGACGCCGCCCGCCGCTGGAATGTCGAAGGCTCGCATGTTGAGCATGTCGGGGGCGGCGAACGAACCGATGTTCAATGAGACCGAGGCCGCGCGGAACGCCGCCGATTGCTGGTCGCCCGAGTCCACCCAGCCATGCCAGCACTCGGCGGCTGCGGTCCTCGCGAGCTCGGACTTCCACTGGGATTCGCCATGAATACGAACGTTGAACCCGTGTTCGGCGAGATGGATGGCGGCNGCGATCCGTCGTCGTCGGGTGGCTTCGTACGCAAGGATGAGATCGAGGGGCGATTCAGCCGAGGGGGAGAGTCCGGCGCCTTCCAGAAGATCTTCGACCCGCCGGTCCGGCTGGGCGATCCAGAGATCGGCGAGTTCCCCGAGTCGGCGTTGGAGATCGTCGGGGAGCGGCTCCGCAAGCTGGATCTTCGGGAGATTTCCCACGATGCAGACGTCGCAGGGAACGGCGGGCGATCGCTCCAGCGTCACCACGTCCGGAACCTCGGTCGCCAGCGGCCGAATCAACGGATCGAGGCCGAGATCTCGGAACGGGCCTGCGAAATGCTCGCCGGCCACGATCACCAACTCGCGGTCGCTCCAGGGAAAGGTCTGGATCGGCGTCAGGCGTGGGCTCGAACTGACCAGGACGAGTGAGGGGAAGTCCAGCCGCCACGGACAGAGCATCGACCCGGGCCGAAGGAAACTGAGGAACAGATCGGGATCCGCATCGAGCACGAATCTCGCGTCGTCCGCCGCCACGAAGGGGTCCAGTTGTTGATCCGAGATCCTGATGCGTGGGTCGTGGCCCGAGGCCTGTGCCGCTCGGCCGATCGCGCTCGCCAGATGCCGGATCGCCGTGGAATTCGCGTCGACGACGCTTCCGATCCGCAGTGGGCCGTTCTGAAGCCGCGGCTGACCTGGAGAAATCTCTCGCCGCTTGGCGTTTCCGGCCACCGCAGCTTGAAAAGCCTGGTCCGACGCGGCGCCCAGCCGCTGGATCTCTTCGCGAATCGCCATGAACCGGGGGGAATGTTCTCCGGGGAGGATCGCCACGCCGAGTGCGATGTTTCGAATCGGATCGATGGCGTCCGGGATCGCGTCGCGAATCGCCAGATCGAGGTCGGCGCCGGCGGCGAATCGAACCCGGGGATCCGCGATCGCCTCTGACCAGTCATGAATCTGGAAGGACCGCCGCAGCCGGGCGAGTTCCGGTTCCACGACCACCACGATGGTCTCCGTCGCCTCGCTGGCCATGCGCTCCCGGACCAGTCGGACGACCTGTCCCGTTCCGCAGCCGAGCACGAAGATCGCGTACGGTCGTCGCCCCGATCTCGGGAGGATCAGCGGTCGGGGCAGCAGGGGCTCGGGAAAGGCATCGAAGACGCGAGCAGGATCGTCCGCGACGGCCTCGAGTCGTCGAAGAAGCGTCTCTCGATGACGGCGGAGGGGTTCCAGCGAATTGTCCGTCGAATCTCGACCGGTCGCGTCGGGCATGAACGAGAGCCTAACTCAATGCTTGAAACAGGCTCGGACCGTCGGTGGGGATTCGGGTCACTGGTGTTCGCTTGCTCCCGCCTTCAGGAGCGATTCGCCCTCGGCAGCGGACATCGAACCTTCCGCGACGTATGCGGCGACTTCTTGACGCGTTCGTTCCTGAGCTCGGCTGACGAGAATCGACCTCATGACGCCTGCGAGAATGGCGACCACCGAGATGATCATGCCGGCGCCGAAGACGATCACGACGGGGAGGTACTCGGAAACGCTGGCCAGGACGGATTCCAGTTCGGACTGGCTGCCACCAGGAGCATCTTGGGCGAGCAGGAGCAATGAGAGCATCGATTCGATTCCTCGGACGGGTCGTGACGGGGACTCATCGTTCTTCGGGGATCGGTGCGAGGAATTTCACGGTCGTTCTCGATCCGTGGGTTTTCATCAGCCTCGAGCCAGCCGAACCGATGCGTCGCGGCTTCGATTCCGCAATCGCTCTCGTTCCGCTTCAAGATTTCGGCGAGCCTGAGCGTCCTCGGCGAAATCTTCACCGAATCGGACGAGTCGCAGGCTGTTGAGGATCACGAAGAGGTAGGCCACCGCCTGATAGAAGGGGGTCAGCCAGATGTTGATGTTCCCGGTCGCCGCGAGGGCGAGTCCGACCACCGCGAGCAGAAGGCTCACGGCGATGTTCTGGGTGATGATTCCCTTGGTGCGTCGGGCGATTTCCAAGAGGAACGGAACGTGCCGAAGGTCGTCGTGCATGAGGGCCACGCCGGCGGAGTTGGTCGCGATGTCCGAGCCGGAGAGCCCCATCGCGACACCGACGTCGGCGGTGGCGAGGATCGGACCGTCGTTGATTCCGTCGCCGACCACCAGGGTCCGATGGCCGCTGGCGATGAGATTCTTGAGTTCGGCGTGCTTCTCTTCGGGGAGGCATTCCGCCTCGACCGAGTCGACCCCCACGGACTGTCCGACCCGTTTCGCCACGTCGAGGCGGTCGCCGGTGAAGATGCAGACGCGGCGGACTCCCAGTCTTCGGAGGTGATCGACGACGTCGCTGGCGTTGCGGCGCAGCTTGTCCTCGAGTCCGACGGCTCCGAGATACCGGTCGCCCAGCATCACGTGGACGCTCGACATGCCGGCGATCTTCTCTTCCACTTCGGTGACCTGGTTCGCGATGCTCGGGGAAAGCTCGCGCAGCCACGCGGCGCGGCCCGCGGAGATCACGCCGTCCTCGCGGGTGGCGCGAACGCCTCGGCCATGAACTTCGCTGTATTCCGTGATCGGCGCGGCGGTGATCCTCGCCTTCTCGGCGGTATCGAGGATGGATCGAGCCAGCGGGTGATTCGAACTCTGTTCGGCATCCGCAGCGGCCTGGAGGAGCGTCGCACCATCGACGCCGTCCACCGGGGCGAGACGGCTGACCGCGAACCGGCCGGTGGTCAGGGTTCCGGTCTTGTCCATCACCACGGTGTCCACGACCGCGGCGCTCTCGAGCGTTCGTGTCTGCTTGATCATGATGCCGAGCCTCGCCGCACTGGCGAAGGCGGCGACCATCGCGGTCGGATATGCGATGAGCAGGGCGCCCGGACAGGTCACCACCAGCACGGTGATCGCACGAATCGCCGCTTCGTCGCGATCCGGACTTCGAACCGTGAAGAACCAGACCAGGGCCGAGACCATGATGACCACCGGAACGTAGAACCCGGCCAGTCGTTCGATGATCTCCTGGCGATCACTGCGGGCGCTTTCCGCCTCGCGGATCAGTGATTCGACCTTGCCGATGGTGGTCTCGTCGGCCACCGCGGTCACGGCGACGTCGATCTGCCCGGTGAGATTGGTGGTACCCGCATAGACGTCGATTCCCTGCATCGCTTCGATCGGAACGGCTTCGCCGGTGAGGGATGCCTGGTTGATCGAACTCGAGCCGGTCACCACTCGCCCGTCGACCGGGAGATTCTCGCCGGGGCGAACCCGGACGATGTCACCGACCTTGAGATCGCCGAGTTTCACTTCCGATTCGTTGCCGTTTTCGTCGAGTCGACGAGCGGCGTCCGGTGTCAGTTCGACGAGTTCGCGAATCGCTCGTTGCGCACCCCACGCGGTCCGACTCAGAACCAGCTTCGAGAGCCAGAGGAAGAGGGCGAGGAAGCCGGCGGTTCGCAGGTCGTTCACCGCGATCGCGGCGATGACCGCCAGGGTCGCGAGGGCGTCGCTCGAAGGCTCGCCTCGTTTCATCTCGCGAATCGCGCCCTTGAGGAGTGGAATCAGCAGAAGGACCGCACCGATGGCCGCCGGGATGTCGGCGACGGCCGAACTCGCTCCCAGGAGATGCGCGACGCCACTGACCAGCAACAAGGTCCCACCGAGCAACGCGACGAAGAGCTGGCGTTCGAGTCGCCGTCCGCCGAGATCGCTGGCTTCGTTCTGAGGCTGGGGGGAGAGGGCCGGTGTCGGCGCAGTCATCTGGCTCATTCGAATCTCCGGGGCCAAGAAAGGCGGATCGGCGTCACGTGCAGGCGGATGGAAATGGACCGACGAACGGCCGGAGAGCCTGAGGAAACGCGTGAACAGTGTATCCGGGTTCTTCGCTACGTTCGAGAGGTCGCTCCGGTTCATTCCGCCCCTGAGCCGGGAATTCAGCCGCCGGGATCCACGTGCCGTAGACTCCGGCCATGAGCAATGAGCATGTGGTGATCGCGGGAGACGGCCAGATGGGCCTNGCCATGGCGGCAGCGGCGGTCGAGGCCGGAGCGGCACGGGTGGAGGTCTGGGGGCCGTTTGAGGCCTCGGTGGCCGNACTTCGGCGGACCCGGGAGAGCCCTCGTCTCCCCGGCTGGCGGATTCCGGACTCCATCGAGTTCGCTCACGAACCTTCGGTCTTCGCTTCGGGGACGATCCTGGTCAACGCGATTCCGACGCAATTCATGCGCCCCGTCTGGAGCGGAATTGCGACTCATGTCCCGGCCGGTGCGTTGGTGGTTTCGACCGCCAAGGGGCTTGAGATCGGAAGCGGTGACCGTCCCAGTGAGATTCTCGTCGACGTTCTGGCCGACCCCGTGGTCTGTGCCTTGAGTGGTCCCACCATCGCGGCGGAGTTGATTCAACGGCTTCCGGCACTGATGGTGGCGGCCTGTTCGGCGAAGGACGTGTCGGCGAGGACCCACCGGGCTTTCGGTACCGGGTGGCTTCGAATCTACGAGAGCGAGGATCTGCTCGGCGTCGAGCTGGCGGGGGCGGTGAAGAACGTCATCGCGCTCGCGGCCGGTGTGTGTGACGGGCTTGATCTCGGCTCGAATGCCAAGAGCGCGCTGCTTGCGAGAGGTCTGGCGGAGATGACCCGGTTCGGGCTTTCGCTCGGCGCCCATTCGAACACCTTCTTTGGAATCGCCGGGGTCGGTGATCTCGCGACGACGTGTTTCAGTCCGGAGGGACGGAACCGTTCCTGCGGCGAGGCGATCGCTCGAGGCGCCACGCTCTCGGAATACCTGGAAGAGCAGCAATGCGTGGTCGAGGGCGTGCCGACCGTCGAGAGCGTGCTCCGAACCGCCGCGGAACACGCGGTCGAGATGCCGATCGCCGAAATGGTCGGCCGGATCTTCTTCGACGGTCTGGATCCCCGGAAGGCGATTCAGGAATTGATGGCTCGGCCGTCGGCCGACGAGGGGCTTTGAGTGATCCGAGGATCACTCGTCGTCTTCGAACCCGCGCTCGATGAGTTCGGCGATCGACGTCAGTGCGGCTGCCGCATCGTCGCCTTCCGCGGTGATTTCCAGGACGGTTCCCGCGGTTCCGGCGAGCATCAACAACTGCATGATCGATTTGCCGTCGACGGTGTCCTTGGCGTCCATTCGTCGGACGCCGATGGACGATGAGAACGTCCCCGCACACTCCGCGAGGAGCATGGCGGGTCGGGCATGAAGTCCGAGACGGTTCGAGATGGTCACCTTCCGGCTGGGCATCGGATCACGGGCGGATCAGCCGACGGACTGGCCGGCGTCCGCTTCCTCCAGAAGAGTGATGATCTCTTCGACGTCTCCGGCCTGACGGAGGAATCGTCGGAACTGGTCCTTGCTGAGGTTTCCGAAGATCGCCTCCATGGCGTCGATGTGTTCCTCAGGGCGTTCTTCGGGGCTGATGAGCAGGAAGATCGAATGGACCGGCTGCTTGTCGAGCGCATTGAAGTCCACGCCGGCGTCGCTGATGCCGATCGCGACGGTGAGCCGTTCGAGGCCTGCAGCCTTGACATGAGGCACGGCGACGCCATGGCCGAATCCCGTGGAACCCTTCCGCTCACGCTTGAGGGCTTCCTTGAGATAGGGAGTCCGCTGGTCCGCGGCGATGGCTTCCGCGGCGACGAGTGCGTCAAGAAGCTCTCCGAGAACTTCGTCGCGTTTGGTGGATGCCAGGGATGTGATGATGGCCTTTTCGACCACGATTTCGCGAAGCTTCATGTCTGTTTCCGGGTCTGGGACTACTTGTGACTTTGGATCTTCTCTTTCCAGTCGTGGAGTTGTCTCTCGACCTTGTCCACGGCCTGGTCTATCGCGGCGTACAGGTCGTCCTGTGAGGACTTCCCGACGATGGTCGGGTGATGGGGCACCTCGACCTTGGCCTCAACCTCGAAATCGACGTGCACCTTGTCGAGCACGAGCTCGATCGACTGGACGTGATCTCGGAATTTCTCGAGGTGATCGCATTTCTTGATCGCATACTGCTCGATCGGCTGAGTGAGCTCGACGTGCCGCCCGGTCACGATGATCTGCATGGTCAGGACTCCTTGGTTTCGCCCGGATCCGAATGGCTGTCCGGGGTGTCTGGTTGCTGGAGAATACGCTGCTCGTCACTTCCGGGCACGGCGTCTTCCGAATCCCGCTCGGGAATGGCCTCGTGGGGGGGTACGAGAACGCCCCCCGAGATCGTGAATCGGAGTGCTTCGTCGATCGAGATCGGCAACTCGCGGACCTCGTCNCGTGGAACCGTGACGGTGTAGCCGGTGAATGGGGTCGGCGAGCTGGGGATGAAGATGGTCAATGCGTCGCCGGACTCCTGCTCGATGCTCTGCATCGTCCCGCCGGTGACCAACCCGACCGCCCAGACTCCCTTTCGGGGGTACTCGACCACCACCACTCGATTGAATTTGATCGGCTTGTCATCCGAGAAAAGGAAGTCGACCACCTGCTTCACGTACGGATAGACCTGTTTGAAGATCGGAACGCTGGTGATCACCCGCTCGAACTGCTTCTGGACGCGTCGGCCCAGGAAACCGCCGAGGAGTCGGCCGGCGAAGTACACGCTCAGGACCGCCACGAGGATGCCGATCCAATCCAGGCCGAGGGCGTAGCGGTTCCACCATTCCAACACCTCGGACCGGGTGAGATCGCGTTGGACNATGGTGGGGTCGAGCGAGCCGGTCTCGCTCGCTTCTCGCCGGACGATTTCGGCATTCACCTGTTCTTCGGTGGGGAGGAAGGAACTTCCCAGCGCGGGCCAGTGCTCGGCGCCCTCGGCGACTCCGGCTCGGATTCCGGCATTGATCGGCTGGGCGATCGCGGAGTCGACGAACTGGTACGCCTTGACGAGGATCCAAAGCGTGAGCACCGACGGCAGCAGGACGCCCAGGCCTCTTCCGAAGAAGCGTTTGAAGTCGGATCCGAATGTTCTGGATTGGTCGTCGGCCATGGGTGTTGGTCCGACTCATTCTATGCCGTGCGCCGGATCGCGGGGAAACCGCCTTCCGAGTGATCAGCGTTCATTCACGGATCCACGGAGCGCCTCGAGACGGACGGCGATCACCAGACGTTGATCGCGTCGCCGAATCTCCAACCGGACCGTCTCGCCGATCTTCCTGCCCGCGATCGCGAGCATGAGTTCGCCTCGGGCTCGGACCGGCTTCTCATCGACCCGGGTGATGACGTCTCCGCGACGCAAACCGGCTCGTCGGGCGTTGCGGCCGATCACCCGTTCGACCTGAACCCCGTCGCCGGCCTCGACGCCGCTGATTCCGATCGAGGCATCGCCGTAGTCGACCCGGTCGTCGATCGAGCCTCGATCCAGCACCCAGGACTTCCACCGCTGGTTCACCTGATCGAGCGGGAGGCCGAAGACGAGTTCGAACGCCTTTCCGCCGCCCGGATCCCGGTCGTAGGTCCGGACGTACGCGTCGTACCATTCTTCGAGGAGTCCGAGCGCCGCGAGGAACTCGAACATCGAGCGGACCTGTGGGTAGAACCGAGCATTTCCGGCGAGGAATTGACTCGCGTCGAGATCGAAGAGCTTGTCCCAGGAGAGGGCGATTCCCGCCTGGACCTGTCGGCGGGCGATGTTGTGTCGCATGTTCGGCACGAACTTGATCTTGCCGTCGTCGGTCCAGACGTACTCCTCGTAGAGGCTGGCGAGTCCTTCCTGGATCCACATCGGATGGCGTTGTCCGCGTCGATCCATGTCCGCCCAGTGCATCCGGTGGGCGAATTCGTGCCGAAGGCTCTCGCCGATGTCTCTGGTGACCAGCANTCGTTTGCCGTGAAGGTAGACCCCGGGAGTGCGTGCCGGATCGGCGACGTCGAGCATGCGGCGGAAGACTTCCGTGACATGCGTCTTGGCCGGGACCACCACGAAGCACCAGTCCTGAGGAGACGACTTGAAGAGCGTCTGCGTCATCTGATCGGCCTGGCGGCCGATGATTCGCTTCATGTCGGCATGGGCTTTCGCGTCGAGGCCGGTGGCGAAATGCAGGCGGTGTTCGGTATCGGTCTCGTAGTAATAGTCATCCCCGTACCGGCGCTGCCATGCTTCGAACTGGCGATCGGCGGTGTCGCGGTCGATTCGATGGCTCGCTTCGAGGATGGCCGTGAACGTCTCGTGATTTCTCATCGACGCGAGATCGGGGTCTCGACGCATCGCGGCGAAATCTCGAAAGCCGTTCTCGACCGCCTCGAGCAGCGCGGCGGCGGAAGCTTCTCGACGTCCGAGGAGCGCCAGGCCGCACGCTCGGTTGTAGAGCATGTGAGGCGTGCCGGGCCAGTTCTGCAGGTAACGCGTGACGAGCTCGAGGGCTTCCTCGTATTCGCCGCTCCCGAAGGTTCGGACGATCCGCCGTTCGAGGGCCGCGGCGTCNTCGTCGGATTGGAACGCCCAGGAGGATCCGCCACCCAGCATGGTGGCGAGGACCAGGAATGCCACGGTGATCCAACGACGGGGGATCCATCGAGTGGCATGGGGTCCGACGGCATGTTGAAGAAGGGGGAAGGACATCGATTCGATGCTAGCACGGACATGGCGTCTGGCCGCCAACATGCCGGGAGGCGGGCCAAATCCAGCTTTCGGACCGCGTTGTCCGGCGAGGAAAGGAGGCATGGGGCGGTATCCGTCGCGATTCGCCTCCGGTTCCTTCAGGACTCGGTGGGCGACCGGCCGTGTTCGGTCAGGACTCGTCCGTCGACGAGTCTGATCCGCCCGGCCGCGATCGCCTGAATGGCCTCGGGCATCGCGATGCACTCGGCGGCGAAGACCCGGGCGGCGAGGCTCGCGGTCGTGTCATTCGGCTCGACGGGGCATCGCCGTTGCAGAATGATCTCGCCGTGATCGTAGATCTCGTCGACGGCGTGCACGGTGCAGCCACTCTCGGCATCTCCGTCCGCGAGGACGGCGGCATGAACCCGATCGCCGTACATGCCTGGACCACCATGTCGGGGAAGCAGGGATGGATGGATGTTCACCACCCGATCCTTCCACCGTGATCCCACTCGAAAGTGCTTCAGGTAGCCGCAGAGGCAGACCAGTTCGACCCGGGCATCGTCGAGCGCCAGATCGACCCGGTCGGAGGTGTCGGATTCCGGGGCGATCGGTATGACTTCGACGGAGAGACCGGCATCACGACAGCGAGCGACTCCGGCCACGTCTTCGCGATGGGCCAGCACCACTTCGATCGAAGCTGGAACATCGCCTCGCTCGATCGCCGCATGCAGGTTGAGCACGGTGCGGCCGCCGCCCGAGATCAGGCATCCGAGTCGACGTGGACCATCGGTGGTCAACTGGCGTCCCCCTGCGTGGGGGGCGCGTCGAACGGAATGGCCTTTCCGGCGGCGTTCACCGACACCATGGCCAGGCGAGCTCTGGTGACCTCGACCAGATCACCCGTGGCGTACCGTTCCGCTTCGACCAGTACTTCGACCGAGACCGACGAGGTCCCGGTCCCGACGGTCCGCGTCTGAAAGGAGACCACGTCACCGGTGAACACGGGTGCGAGGAACTGCACGCCGTCCATCGACGCGGTCACCCAGCGATGCAGGCCATGGCGTCGGGCTTCGAGGTAGCCCGCCTGGTCGATGCTGCTGAGAATCACCCCTCCGAAGACCGTCCCCTGATGATTGGTGTCGGCGGGCATCATCAAGGACCGCAGTGCGGTGCGAAATTCGTCGTGGTCGGGAGGGTTCATGTGGATCCATCTTCGCCGGACCGGGACCGGCCCGCAAACCTCGAGTCCGTCCGACGGCAGGCTTCCAGAAGGTCGATCCACCGTCGAAGCGTGGCGACGTCGCCGGGAATCGGTTCGCCAGTCACCAGGAACCACTCCGGGCGGGCTGCTCTGGCGATCGCGACCCGCCACGCGATCTCCGATGCCCAGCGGCGGCGGGCCCCGTCCCCGTCCAGTTCGTCGGAGAGTTCCGGCTGCGAGGTCAGTCGTCGCTCCGCGGCCGGATCTCCAGCCAGCAATCCAAGCAGGACCGCATCAGGATCGATTCTTCCGTCCGAGAGGCGGGTGGTTCGCGCGGCATAGACGGTCGGGTCCACGTCTTCGAGCGGCCATCGGGCCATCGACCGAAGTGCGAGCCGAGCAGTTCGGCGCACGCCGGCATCCAGCTCCTCGGGCGTCGCCAGTCGTTGAATGGTCGCCAGAGTCTCCGCGTCGATTTCGGATTCGGTTTCGCCGGCCTGCAGCGCGGCGATCATGATCGCGCCGCGTCGTCGATCAGGGTCTTCCATCGAGAGCCAACGTGTGACCAGTCGTCGTCGGGCCGTCTCCGAGAGGCCGCGCCGGGCGACCAGGGCGAGGCCGTGGACCGTTCCGTCCGCGTTGGCGGGTCCGTCGGCCAGGAGGTTGAGCAGGGTCGCGTCATCGGGTGGAGCGAGGGACAGCAGTCGACCGGCCGCGATGGTCCTGCGATCGAGATCGAGGGCGGTGTCGGACAGAACGCGTTCATTGATCCGCCGAGTCTGTGGGAGGTCGCGAAGCGCGAGGGCGATCCGTGCGTCGGCCTGTTCCTTCGCAGCGCGGCCTCGAAGGGTCGATGTCGAGACCGGGCCGGGGCGAGAGGCGAGAAACCAACTCGGCGATCGCTCGGCGGCGTCGGCTCGCTCGAGTCCGCCGGCAAGCATGTGCTGCATGGCGGTCGTCTCACTGTCGACGGAGGCTGGTGGCCGACCTCTCAGGCCGAGGGCGAGGTCGATCGACTCGATCGCCGTCTGAGACATCAGGTCGGCGCGGGTCGATCGCCACCGCTCGACGGCTTCCAGCCATGAGACGTCTTCGGCGGCGAGAACGCGGTCGAGGATCTCGTCGGTCTGCCGGTCCTGGCCTTGGACATCCTGCCGCATGACGGCGATCAGGGCGGGGCTCCAGTTGGAGAGCGCGGCCGGATGGCGTCGCCAGGCTTCGGTGAACCAGACCATCGCCGGCTCGGGATCCTGATCGTTCGCCGCGGCGAGGGCCAGGGTGATCGCGGCCACTTCATCCGCCGGTCGCCAGCCACGGTCGAGGAACGCTCGGGCCGCATCGGATCGCGCCTCGGGGATGGCGTTCTGAAACGCGGATTCGATTCGGGTTCGAAGGTCCGGATCAGCCGCGGCGGGGATCGAAGACCACGCCTCGGTTCGAGTGTCCCGGTCTTCGGAAGCCAGTGCGGCGATGAGTCCGTCTTCCCGATGGCGGCCGTCGAGCGTGGTTCGCCAGACGAGGGCGACGGCGATTCCCGCGACCAGAGCTCCGGCGACGGAGGCTGCTCGCATCATTTGCCGGCCGATCTCGAGGCCGTCGGTCCGGTCGAAGCCTTCTTGGAGGTCTTCTTGNCCGCAGACTTCCCGGACGAGGATTTCTTGGAAGAGATCTTCGGTTTCGCGGTCTTCTTCGGGGAGGCCTTCGATTTCGAGGTCTTCTTCTTCGCCACCTTCGAGGAGGCCTTGCCGACGACCTTCTTCGCCGGACTCGACGCGGGCTTCTTCTTCGTGATCGGCGTCTTGGATCCCGACGTCTTCTTCCTCGTCTTGCTCGCGGAGGGCGATGGCCGATCCGCGGAATTGGTGGTCTTGGAAGCTTTTTCGGCGTGGAGTCGACGTTTGGCTCGGCCGGTCGAAGGCGAGGACTTCAGGACGGTCTTCAACCAGCGGCCGGTATGGCTCGTCGCCGTCGCGGCGACCTCTTCGGGGGTGCCGGTGGCGATGATCCCCCCGCCACGATCTCCGCCCTCGGGCCCGAGATCGATCAACCAGTCGCTGCACTTGATCACTTCGAGGTTGTGTTCGATGACCACGAGGGTGTTCCCCGCGTCGGCAAGACGCTGGAGCACCGAGAGCAGCTTTCGGACATCGTCGAAGTGGAGTCCGGTGGTCGGCTCATCGAGGATGTAGAGCGTGTGGCCGGTCGGCCGGCTTCCGAGTTCACTGGCGAGTTTGACGCGTTGCGCTTCGCCGCCCGAGAGCGTGGTGCTCGCCTGGCCGAGTCTCATGTAGTCGAGACCGACGTCGCGGATACAGGCGAGCATTCGATGGATCTTCGGATGCGCCTCGAAGAATTCGACCGCTTCCTCGACGGTGAGATCCAACACGTCGGCGATGTTGCGTCCGCGATATCGCACCTCGAGGGTCTCGCGGTTGTACCGGCGGCCCTTGCAGGTCTCGCATTCCACGAACACGTCCGGGAGGAAGTGCATTTCGATCCGACGGACTCCCTGGCCCTGGCATGCTTCGCACCGACCACCCTTGACGTTGAAGCTGAATCGCCCCGGCTGGTAGCCGCGGATCTTCGCTTCGGTGGTCATGCAGAAGAGCTTCCGGATCTGGTCGAAGATCCCGGTGTAGGTCGCCGGATTCGAGCGGGGGGTCCGGCCGATCGGAGATTGATCCACGTCGACCACGCGGTCGATTCGCTGGAGGCCGTTGATTCGCTGGTGCGGGCCTGGGACGACTTTCGTCCCGACCACCGTTCGAAGGGCCGCCTTCAGCAGGATCTCGTTGACCAGAGAGCTCTTTCCGCTCCCCGAAACCCCGGTCACGCAGACGATGCCGCCGAGTGGAATGGTCGCGTCAACGGTCTTGAGGTTGTTCGCGGCCGCCCCCTTGATGGTCACCGAGTTCTTCGAGTCGAGCGGGCGTCTCGTCGCGGGAACTTCAATGCACCGACGCCCGGAGAGATACATGCCGGTGAGCGAGTGCTCGTCGGCCTCGACTTCCGCGGGTGTTCCCTGAGCGACGACTCGCCCGCCGTGCTGGCCGGGACCGGGGCCGATGTCCACGACGTGATCCGCATGTCGGATCACATCCTCGTCGTGTTCGACCACGAGCACCGTGTTTCCGATGTTGGTGAGGTGGCGGAGGGTCGCGATCAGTCGATCGTTGTCGCGTTGATGCAGGCCGATGGTCGGTTCGTCGAGCACGTAGCAGACGCCCACCAGTCCGGATCCGACCTGTGTCGCCAGTCGAATCCGTTGCGCCTCTCCGCCCGACAACGTCCCGCTGGCTCGATCGAGGGTCAGATAGTCGAGGCCGACGGACCGAAGGAATCCGAGTCGTGAACGGACTTCGCGGAGGATCGGCGTCGCGATGGCCTCGCCTTCCACATTCAGTTTCAGATCTTCGAAGAACTCCAACGCCCGCTCGATGGTCAGGCCGGTGACTTCGGTGATGTCGAGCGTCTCGCGGGCACCGTCCATCTTCACGCCGCGGGCCGCGGGCTGGAGGCGTCCTCCGCCGCAGTCGTGGCACTTCGAAGCGGTCATGTAGCCATGCATTCGCTCGCGAACGAACTGGCTGTCGCTGGTCTCGTAGCGCCGCCGCAGATTGGGGAGCACGCCTTCGAAGGCGAATCCCAGCGTGGTCGCATCCTCGTCGCCGACCCCGTGGAGGAGATGGCGATAGACCTTCTTCGGCATCGTGGAGATGGCGGCCTTCGGATCCACGTCGAAGGCCTCGACGAATTTCCGGATCAGCCGGCCGTAGTAGATGTTCATCCGGCGGCCGTTCTTCCGCCAGGGTTCGATCGCCCCCTCCTTGAGCGATCGGGTCCGGTCGGGGACCACGAGTTCCTCATCGAACTCGTTGACCGTTCCCAGCCCCGCACAGGCCGGACAGGCACCGTGCGGCGAATTGAAGGAGAAGAGCCGGGGTGCGAGTTCCTCGATCGAGCAGTCAGGATGGTCGGGACAGGCGAAGTGCTCGCTGAATCGGTGCTCGGACCAGGCATCCTCGGATTCGACGAGCATGAGCAGGGAGCCCGAGCCGATCTTGAAGGCTGCTTCGACGCTTTCGGCGAGTCTTTGACGGCCATCCGGATCGAGTTTCACTCGATCGACCACGGCCTCGATGTCGTGCATCTCGTATCGGGCCAGCCCGAGGGGATTCTCGCCTTCCTCTTTCAGGGCTTCGCGAAGGTCCACGATCTCCCCGTTGACCCGGGCTCGAACGAAGCCCTGTTTCTGAAGCCCTTCGGCGATCTCGCGATGGAATCCCTTTCGTCCCCGAATGACCGGTCCACAGACCATCGCCCGCGAGCCTGACCATCGATCCAGGAGCAGATCCACGATCTGGCTCGGGCTCGTCGCGGTGATCGCCTGTCCGCACACGCCTCCATCGTCGTCCCGATGCCAGCAGGTCGGTCGGCCGGCCCGGGCATAGAGCAGGCGGAGATAGTCATAGACCTCGGTCGTGGTGGCGACGGTGGATCGAGGGGTGTGTCCGCCCCCGCGTTGCTCGATCGCGATGGTGGGGGGAAGGCCGTCGATCGATTCCAGGTCCGGCTTCCGCATCTGATCGAGGAACTGCCTCGCGTACGCGGAGAGCGACTCCATGTACTTGCGCTGGCCTTCCGCGAAAATGGTGTCGAACGCGAGGGAGCTCTTCCCGGAGCCCGAGACACCGGTCATCACCACCAGCTGGTCCCGCGGAATCCGGAGGTCGAGGTCTTTGAGATTGTGCTCGCGGGCGCCGCGAATCTGGATGAAGCNGGAGGGTGGGGAGGGTGGGGCAGGCATGGCGTTCTGAAGTGTACGGGTGCTGGCCATCGCTCCCGCGGAGCGATGAGACGCTCGGTCCGGAAACCTCTCAGAGGCCGAATTCCGGGTCGAGTTCGACGCCGGAAGTCATGAAGATTGCATAATTCTGGAAATGAAGAGGCACAAACGATGAAAATGGACGAATAGTAGATCACGACAGGCTTGACGGGGGTGGAACTCATGTTCCTCTGGAGATTGCTCGCATGGCCCGATTGGTCACGAATCCAAAGTTGCGCGGCACGACGACGACCAAGGTCGCGTCGGAGAAGCCGTGGATTCGAGTCGACTCCTTGAGGGTCCTCAAGAAGGCTTCTTCAGGATTCCGCCTTCGAGGGACGACCCTCAAGCCTCGAGCCCCTCGAAACTGATCAGACAACCCACCGCCCAAAGCCACCTGATGCCGCCAAGACCGCGGCGTTTCTTGTTTTTGGGAGTTCGCCTCTCTGGCGGTGGGAGACCCGGCGACGGCGTGGTCACTTCGATTTCTTGTTCCGAGTCTGCCGACCTCGGGTCTTGCCCGCACTGGAACCGGCCTTGCCCGCCGCGGTCCGCGGAGCGCCCGCTTCCTCGAGGCTGAGTTCGCCGCCTTCCGGGAGCGCCTTCAATCGGTCCACGCGGTCCCGCAGATCGGCGGCCTTCTCGAATTCCAGTTTCTCGGCGGCCTCCAACATCGCCGCCTCGAGGATCGAGACGAGTTCGTCTCGCCCGTAGGTCTCCTCCGAGGCATCGCCCACCGCCTTTCGGGCCGTCCGCGCGGCGGCGAGTTCGCGTTCCATGCCGCGACGAATCGCCTTCTGAATGGTGGCCGGCGTGATGCCGTGTTCCTTGTTGTGGGCGAGTTGCTTCTCCCGACGTCGTTCCACCTCGTCGATGGCATCCCGCATCTGCGGTGTGACGGTGTCGGCGAACATGATGGCCTCGGAGTTCGCGTTTCGGGCGGCGCGTCCCATGGTCTGGATCAGGCTCGAGGTGGATCGGAGGAATCCCTGCTTGTCGGCATCAAGGATGCAGACCAGCGAAACCTCGGGCAGGTCGAGTCCTTCCCGNAGGAGATTCACGCCGACCAGGACGTCGAAGGTCCCTTCCCGCAGCTCCGCGAGGATCTCCAACCGCTCGAGGGTGTCGATCTCCGAATGGAGATAGCGGACCCGGATGCCCTGCCGATCGAGCCAGTCGGTCAACTCTTCGCAGAGTCGCTTGGTCAAGGCGGTCACGAGCACTCGTTCCTTGCGACCGGCCCGGTCCCGGCAGAGTTCGAGNAGGTCCTGCACCTGGCCTCGTGCGGGTCGGATCTCGATCGGGGGATCGACGAGCCCGGTGGGGCGGATGACCTGTTCCACGACCACGCCCTCGGTCTCCTGGAGTTCGTACTCGCTGGGGGTGGCGGAGACGTAGACGGTCTGGGGCGAGAGGTCCTCGAATTCGTCGAACTTGAGGGGCCGGTTGTCCATCGCGCTGGGAAGTCGGAATCCATGGTCGACCAGCGTCTGCTTCCGAGCTCGGTCGCCGAAGTACATCCCGCGTATCTGCGGGAGCGTGACATGGCTCTCGTCGATGAGGACCAGCCAGTCTTCGGTGTCGTCGCCGCCTTCTCCGATCGCAGAGCCGGCGAAACCATGTCGGAAGTAGTCGAGGAGACAGAAGGATCGGACGCCTGGCTGGCGGCCATCGAAGTGCCGGGCGTAGTTCTCGACGCCCGAGCAGTATCCGACCTCCTCGATCATCTCGAGGTCGTACCGGGTCCGTCCCAGAAGCCGTTGGGCCTCGAGCAACTTGCCCTCGCCCTTGAGCGACTCGACCCGTTCGGTCAGCTCGGCTCGGATCGACGCGAGGGCCGCGGCCTTGTGATCCTCGGGCATGACGTAGTGCACCGCGGGGAACACGAAGACCCGCTCCTCCTCCGCCAGTTGTTCGCCGGTGAGGGGATCGAAGAGCTGGAGTGAATCGACGTCCTCGCCGAAGAGGTCGATTCGGATGCCGAACTCCTCGTAGGCGGGGTAGACCTCGATGCAGTCGCCTTTCACGCGATACTGCCCCCGGACCGGATCGACCTCGTTCCGCACGTATTGCATGTCCGCGAGGGCGAGCAGGAACTTCCGTCGATCGAGCGACCGTCCCTTCTCGACCATGACGATCTTCTTGGCGTATTCGTCGGGTGAGCCGAGTCCATAGAGACAGGACACGCTCGCGACGATGATCACGTCCCGCCGGCTGAGCAGACTGCTCGTCGCGGCGAGTCGAAGGCGATCGAGATCGTCGTTCCGGGCGGCGTCCTTCTCGATGTAGATGTCGCGGGCCGGGATGTAGGCTTCCGGCTGGTAGTAGTCGTAGTAGGAGACGAAGTACGAGACCGCGTTGTCGGGAAAAAGCTCGCGGAGTTCTTCGAACAACTGGGCGGCCAGAGTCTTGTTGTGGCTCACCACCAGNGTGGGACGACCGATGCGCTCGATGACATTGGCCATCGTGAACGTCTTGCCGGTTCCCGTCGCGCCGAGGAGCACCTGTTTTCGGCGGCCGGCCTCGATCCCCGCCACGAGTTGATCGATGGCCACCGGCTGATCGCCGGTGGGGGAGAACTCGCTGTCGATTCGGAAGGGATTGGACACGACCGGCATGCTAGACCCTCGGCGGCTCCGGAGCGTGGGCTGGTCGCCGACATTCGGCGTCACCCGGCCGGTCTCGGAGGCGGATCAACCGCCGCGACCGCTCGCGAGGAGAACCCGGGGAGCCCGCCGCCGCAAGGACATGCTGGCGGGGATCGAGGCCAGCAGCGCGGCGATCACCACGCCGCCGCTGCCCACGAGCGTCGGAAGGATCGGGACGTCCAGTGCCAGTTGGAGTCCGGCGAGATCGTGGTAGAGCCCGACGCCCATCCAGGCGAGGTGGACGCCGAGGGCGATGCCGACCACGACCGCCGCGAGTCCCGCCGCGGTGATCTCCGCCAGAACCAGACGGGGGGCCACGCTCGGCGCGCCGCCGACGGATCGGATCACCCCGAATTCAAAGCCTCGTGCGGTGATTCCCGCCGCGACCACGTTGCCGACGCCCAGACACGCGAGCAGGAGGGCCGCGATCGCGACCGACGCCGTCACGGTCAGAATCCGGCCGCCGATGTCCTCGACGAGCAGTTTGATGTTGCGGCCACTGGCGAAGACGGCGCCCGGAATCTTCGCCCGGAGTTCTTCGGCGAGCAGTTCCTCCGCCGCATCGGCGGCGGCGGGGTCGGCGGGAAGATCCAGGTCCATCTGCATGATGAACGCTTCGCGGGTGCCGTACTTCTCCGCGACGGTGTCGATGCTCAGGATGAGGTCGAAGGTGGTGTCCGAGCTGGTGACGCCGGCCTGGTGGACCTCAGCAGACACCACGTTCTCGCCC
>NHBO02000072.1 GCA_002167845.2 Phycisphaera sp. TMED9
CTGCTGGTCCTGTTGCTGCTGGTCCTGTTGCTGCTGGTCCTGTTGCTGCTGCTGGTCCTGTTGCTGCTGNTGGTCCTGTTGCTGCTGCTGGTCCTGTTGCTGCTGTTGGTCCTGTTGCTGCTGTTGGATTTCCCGAAGTTGCCGGAGGAGTCGTGAGGCGAGTTCGGCGTTCACTCGGGCGTCCCGGTTCGCCCCATCCGCGTCGATCGCGTCCCGGAAGTGATCGAGGGAGGTTTCCACGCGGTCGATCGTCTCCTGCATCGGATCAACCGGTTCCTTCGGATCGGCAGTAGGGTTCGGGCCTGGTCCGGCGTCGCCATCGGTCGAGTTCTCAAGTCGCTCGAGGGCCTCTGCGTATCTGGCGGTGCCCTCGTTGTACATGGACTGTGCCGCCAGATTCGCATCGCCGAGTTCCGCNGCTCGCTGGAAGCTCTCGGCCGATTCTTCAAAGTCGCCGGATCGGTATCGGGAGACGCCCTGGTTGTACGCCGCTCCGGCAAGTGTGGGATCCAGTCGCACGACTTCGCCCCAAGCTTCCGACGCGATCTTCCAATCTTCGGAGGCCATCGCGGCCTCGGCCCGGCCGATGGCGGCGGTGATCTCGGCCGCGCTTCCTCGAGCGACCGGTGGTGCATNGGTCACGCCGCCATCCTGGGCGCTGATGCGAGTCGTGATCAACGTCGCCACGATCACGGTCATCACGACGGGGAGTCGGTTGATCGGGAGTCTCGACATCGGAGTTCTGGAGGGTGGAATTCTCACGCGGGCATTCTCCTCGCATTTGGTCTCGAGGTGCGATTCCCGATCGGTCTGCGCCGGCGGACGGCGATGAGGCTCTCGCAGAGGAAGCACGCGAGGGCCAGACCGGCGAACCACTGGAATCGAGGGATCAACTGGCGGGCGACCCCTTCTTCCTGGTCCTGGAGATCGATCGTGGTGATCCAGCCTTGGAAGAAGTCGCCGAGGTCGACGAGGCTGGTGCCCGCTGGCACGAAGACGCCGCCGCCGGCATCGGCCACTCCTTGCAGAAGATCCGGATCCATTCGGGTCCAGACCTCCTGGTTCTCGTAGAGAAGCCAGCTCGGCTGTCCGTCGATCACGGTTGGAATCCGAGCTCCGTCGGTCGGATCGCCGATTCCCACCGTATAGACGCGGACGCCATGGTCACGCTGCGCCGCTTCGGCCGCCTCGATGGGAAAACTGTCCATGTCCTCGCCGTCGCTGAGAATCACGATCGCCTTGCCACCTGGTTCGTCGTTTCCAAAGGCATCCGCAGCGACTCGGATCGCGTCGCCGAGCATCGAGCCGCCGCGGGTGGCGCTTCGGGGGGAGAGTTCTTCGACGGCATTCTCGAACGCGTCGTAATTGAGTGTGAGCGGGCTCTTGATCGTGGCGGTTCCGGCGAAGTCCACGAGGCCGACGCGATCACCGGCCATCGAATCAACGGCCCCCTCGATGAAGAGTCGGGCACGGTCAAGCCTCGAGGGCGAGGCATCACGCGCCAGCATGCTGCGAGAAACGTCGACGACGAACATCACGTCCATGCCCCTGCGATTCACCTCGACGTATCGAACTCCCCAGCGGGGATCCGCCAGCGCGAGGACGAGGAAGAAGAGTCCCGTCACCGCCAGA
Source organism: Phycisphaera sp. TMED9 (assembly GCA_002167845.2). Classification (GTDB taxonomy): domain Bacteria; phylum Planctomycetota; class Phycisphaerae; order Phycisphaerales; family SM1A02; genus UBA12014. Next base: position 1,633 of record NHBO02000072.1, read on the forward strand.
ACGCTTCGGATCGAGATCCGGAACATGCTCAGTCGGGGAGCGAGCCGAGCCAGCATCGGCGCCTCGGCGAATCGGCGGATCGCTCGGCGACGAGCAAGGACACCCCACCACGCGAGGAGTCCGATTCCGGCGACGAGCCAGAGCCAGACCAGGGAATCAAGATGCTGGAAGTTCAGGTCCATGGTGCGTGAATTCACGAGCGTTCAGGGAAGCGTTCGGAAGCGGGTGTGAATGAGAATCTGCTCGACTGCGAGAAGGAGCAGGGCGATGAGGAGAAGGGGAGGCAGTTCGAGGCGGCCGATCGAAAGCGGTTGCACCGCGAGATCGCGATAGGAGCGNTAGCGGCGTTGTTCGGTGGTGGTCTTCTCGAGGTCGTCGATCTCGGTGTAGATCCGCCGGAGACTGTCGGTGTCGGTGGCGCGGAAGTACCGCCCGCCGGTGGCTTCGGCGACTGCTTCGAGCGTCTTCTCGTCGATGGAGACTCGCTGTCGTCCCATGACCTGTCGGCCGAAAGGGTCCCGAGCGGGAACCGGGGCCACACCGTTCGATCCGACACCGATGGCGTAGATGCGCACGTCGAAGGCGCTGGCGATCTCCGCCGCCACCAGCGGGTCGAGATCGCCGGCGTTGTTCTCTCCGTCAGTCAACAGCACGATGACGCGGCTCTTGATCCTTCTGCCCGCTTGATCTCCTCTGGCATCGAGTTCACGAAGCCGTTCGACCGCGAGGGCGATCGCGTCGCCGATCGCGGTACCGTCTTCGCTCTGGTCGGTGGCGATCCGGACCTTGTCGAGGGCGTCGATGACGTAGGGATGGTCGAGGGTCAGTGGACTGGCGGTATCGGCGTAACCGGCGAAGGTGATCAGGCCGACGAGATCATCGGGCCGACCCATGAGATCGTCGTCGCCATCGATGAAGTCGGTGAGCACCTTCTTCACCGCCGTGAGCCGATCGACGCGGCCACCGGCGAGTTCGAAATCCAGGGCNCGCATGCTGCCGGATCGGTCGATGACCGATTGGATCGCGATGCCTTCGACGAACACCTGGCTGCGTTCGTTCGCCTTGATCGGACGGGCGATGCAGATGATCAGAAGCACGATGCCGACGGTGCGAATCGTCGCCGGGAGCCAGCGAATCCGCCCCACCCAGCTGCGACCGGCGGCGGAGAGATCTTTGATCGATGCGTGTACGAGGGTGGGACGTCGTCGCCATCGAGGGAGTCCCGCCAGGAGCGCGAGTGGAAGCAGCAGCAGCCACCACGCGGAGCCCGGATGGAATCCAAGCCGTTGAATATCGGGGATCCAGTCGAAGAGCCCGATCATCAGCGGCCCTCCAGATCGTCGAGCCCGTCGACGGCGCGACGGACGGCGGATGCGCGAGTGTGACGAGTTCCGGTTCGGCCGAATTCTGCGCTCGAGGTGGCGTCATGCTCGGGTGACTCGGTCTCTTCGATGAGTGGCCCCGCCTCGATGACGAATCCACGCGTGACTTCCAGCGCCTGATCACACTCCGCGACCATCGGGCGGTCGCCCGCGAACTTCACCAGGTCCGCGGCTCGAAGCAGGCTGGCCAGGCGGTGTGCCTGATCGTCGGTCAGTTCGGCGTGGTCGCGGGCTTCCTTGATGAACTCCTGCGTGGTTCGTTCGGGCGCGGCGATGCGGAAACGTCGCTCGATGANAGCACGGGCGATGTCGGTGAGCTCGGTGAAGAACGGCTCGATCTCGCCGGCATGAGGGAGTCGGCGCGACGCCAATCGTTCCAGCGCTCCGAGCGCCCATCGATCGGCCGGCTCGGACGGGGGGGTTGATCCCGGACGCCTTGACCACCACCAGAGCACGGCGAGAGCCACGATCATGGTGAGCGAGCCTGCGAGGACCATCGAAATGAACCACCAGTCGATGGGTGCCTCGACCTTGACCGCATCGGAGATGTCACGGAAGTTTTCGGGTCCGGCATCGAGACCGGCGACGGACGCCACTTCGATCGACCGTTCCGGGAAGGTCGCGGNCGCGGTGCCCAGACGAATCATGACGGGAGGCAACTCCAGTCGGCCGGCATCGAAGGTTCGCAACTCGAGTCGCACCGGCATGCGGTCGGAGTCCGTCAGGGAAGACGCCGCGTCGCGTCGGACATCGAGGATTTCAAACGGGGCCGATTCCTCGCCGTCGGCGGAAATTTCGAGGATCTGATCCGTTTCACCCGTGGTTTCGATCAGAAAGGCGATCGGAACGCCGGATTCGGGACGTTCGGTCTGAAGGGTGAGGGAGATGGTCGTCGAGTCGAGGTCGACGGAGAGGGCCTGCCCGGTCNTGAGAAGAGGCGATGGAGCGGGTGGTTCCGGCGGGGCGTCCGCCTGAGTCGCGAACGCATGAGCCGGGGCGAGGATCAGTCCGAGGACCAGGATGAGGAAGAGTCGCATGGTCATCGAGACCGCCTCCTCTCCCGCCGACGGAAGTAGTCCGTGAGTGGTTCGACGAAGTCGATTCCGGTCTCGATCTCGATGGGATCGACCTTCATTCGGCGAAACGTCGTTCTTCGTTCAAGGGTTCGCGCGGCCACGTGTTCGGCGAACCGACGCCGCACCGCGCGTCGCTGCGTGTCCACGAGGATCTTCTCTCCCGATTCCGGGTCGGTGAATTCCACGAGGCCCATGGCGGGGATCTCTCGCTCCCGCCGATCATCGATCACCACCGGCACGACGTCGTGCCGTCGTCGCGCCGCTCGGAACGGAGTCTCCCAATCGGTGTCCATGAAATCGCTNGCCACGAAGACGACCGCTCGTTGACGGAGTACGCGGTCGAGTTCCTTGATCGCAGGGCCGATCGCGGTTCCGCGTCCTTCCGGCCGGAGGGCCAGCAGCTCCCGAACGATTCTCATGACATGCCTGGTGCCTTTTCGCGGAGGAACGTACTTCTCGACGCGATCCGTGAAGGCGAGCAGGCCGACCTTGTCGTTGTTGAAGCTNGCGCTGAATGCGAGGGTGGCGACGATCTCGGCGAGCAGATCGCGTTTGAACTGGCCCTGTGTTCCGAACTCGAGCGAGCCGGAGACGTCGACGGCCAGCATCACCGTCAACTCCCGTTCCTCTCGGAAGAGCTTGATGTGCGGATCGCCCAGTCGAGCGCTCACGTTCCAGTCGATCGAGCGAACGTCGTCGCCGATCTGATAGGGACGGACCTCCTCGAACTCCATGCCTCGGCCTTTGAACGCGGAGTGATACTGCCCGGCGAGGGCCGCGCTGACGACATGCCTGGTACGAAGTCGGATTCGCCGGACGCGGCGCAGCAGATCTCGCGCCTCTTCCGCGGGAAGAGTGCCATCGTCGATCGGGATGGAGGTGGGATTTCGTTTCACGGGACCGGAACGTGATCAAGCAATGCGGAGACGAGGTCGTCGGCGGTCTTCTCTTCGGCTTCGGCTTCATAGGAGAGGCCGAGACGATGTCGGAGAACGTCCGGCGCAGCGTCCTTGACGTCCTGCGGTACGACGTAACCTCGGCCGGCCAGAAAGGCTCGAACCTTCGCGACGAGGATGAGGGCGATGGTCGCTCGTGGGGAGGCGCCGAATTCCACGAGTTCCGCGAAATCGAGGCCGGCCGCCGCGGGGTCTCGAGTGGCCACGACGAGATCCACCACGTATTCGCGGATTCTCTCGTCGACGTGAATTCGGTCGACCAGAGCCCGGGCTCGGGCGATGTCGGTCGGATCGACCACCGCTTCGATCTCCAGGTCGGTCGAGGTCTTCGCCATGCGATCGAGAATCTGTCGCTCTTCGGCGCGATCCGGATAGCGGACGAGAAGCTTCATCAGGAATCGGTCCACCTGCGCTTCGGGAAGGGGATAGGTGCCTTCCTGTTCGATGGGGTTCTGCGTCGCCAGGACCATGAAGGGATCGGGGAGGGGATGAGTCTCGTCGCCGATGGTGACCTGGCGTTCCTGCATCGCTTCGAGCAGTGCCGACTGCACCTTGGCCGGGGCCCGGTTGATCTCATCCGCCAGAACGAGGTTCGAGAAGATCGGGCCGGTCTTGACCACGAAATCGCCGTCGGACGGGCGGTAGATCAGCGTTCCGATCAGGTCGGCGGGGAGCAGGTCCGGCGTGAACTGGATCCGCTTGAATTCCGTGCGGATGCCCTTGGCGAGACTGGCGATCGCGGTGGTCTTCGCCAGCCCCGGGACGCCTTCGATGAGCAGATGTCCATTGGCGAGGAGGCCGACGATCAGGCCGTCGAGAAGCTCCTGTTGGCCGACGATGACCCGGTGCATCTGGTCCTGCAGGCGTCGGAAGGGCTGGCTGGTCTCGGCGACCTCTGCTTCGAGGCGTGCCGTGTCTTCGGTGCTGGGGGGCGTCTGAGTCTTTTCGTTGGTCATCTGGACGGGATCTCGGGTGCGAGGAGACGAGTTCGAGGGCCGAATCCGGAGGAGGATTCCGGGGGCGTCAAGCGTACACCGGTGCCGCGCTTGCGTTGCATGGATCCGGGAGTCCCCGGGTACGATTTGAGCATTCTTCGGGTTCGCGATGAGGTCGATTCTCGGTCGAGTTTTCGAGTCCGAAAACGGGAGCACCACCGTGCGAATCGGATGGATCGGATGCGGCGTGATGGGTACTTCGATGATCGGCCATCTCCTGGAGAACGGCCATGGGGTCCGGGTCTTCACGCGAACCCGGTCCAGGGCCTCAGCGGTGCTGGAAAAAGGTGCGGATTGGGCGGAGAGCCCTCGGGAGGCCGCCGAAGGCACCGATGCCGTGGTCTCGATCGTCGGCTTTCCCGCGGACGTCGAGGCGGTGCATCTTGGGGCTGATGGGACGCTCGCCGCCACCCGGCTTCCTCCGATCCTGATCGACATGACGACCAGCGACCCTGCCCTCGCGATCAGACTCCATGCCGCGGCCGCATCGCGCGGGGTTGCCGCCATCGACGCCCCGGTGTCCGGTGGGGACGTCGGAGCCCGCCAGGGAACCCTCTCCATCATGATTGGAGGCGACTCCGATGCGGTGGAATCCGCCCGGCCGATCTTCGAGGCATGTGGTGGCACCATCGTTCATCAGGGAGGCCCGGGAGCCGGCCAGAAGACCAAGATCGTCAATCAGATCCTGGTCGCCGCCTCGATGATCGGAGCGTGCGAGGCGATCCTCTTCGCCGCTCGAGCAGGTCTTGATGCCCGGACCGTTCTCAAGTCGGTCGCGCCGGGTGCCGCGGGCAGCTGGACGCTCTCGAATCTCGTTCCGCGAATGTTGGATGGAGACTTCGAGCCCGGGTTCTTCATCGATCACTTCGTGAAGGATCTGGGAATCGCGGTTCGGGAGGCCCGTGATGGCGGGCTCGATCTTCCCGGTCTGGAGATGGCGGAGCGGTTCTATTGCGAGGCGCAGGAAGAAGGGCTCGGATCCAAGGGAACCCAGGCGCTGCTTCTCCTTCTGGAATCCCAACAGCAGGACTGAGGCCGAAAAGAGCCTTTCTGGAGACGAAGGGCGGGTTTTTGTGATCCTCAGGCCGTTCTTTCGGGCGGTCGGCGGCAGCCTGCCTTCGATTTCCCATGAATGATCCGCTCGAGATGCCCCTTTCCAGGTCTTCCAGGTCTGGAATCTCAGCGGATGCTTGGTACACTTCTCGATCCGAAGTTCGGCCACGAGGTGGCCGCCTCCAGACTCAAGCTACACCGGACCGATCTGCCATGGATCTCGCCCCGTCCACCACCGTCACCTTCACGATCACTTCGCTCCCCAAGAACGAGCGTGGTCGGAAGACGCTGAACCGACTCATGAAGATGCAGCCGGAAGTCCAGAAGGGACTTTCCATGCTTGCACGTCGTCGTCGGCAGAAGGACAACATCCCGACGAGTCGGGCCGGTCGCATCTGGATCAACCGGAAGCGTCCCACGCAGCTCACTCGAGTCGAGATCGGCGAGTCCTTCACCCTTCGGGTGAGCCCGCACATCATCCCCGACATTCAGAGTGTCGCCGCCTACCTCGAGATGAAGGCCGCCTGATCCACCGGGATCCGACGACTCCGTCGACGAGAAGTCAACCAACTGAAGATGAAGCGGCATCGTGCGAAGCACGATGCCGCNNNNCTCTTGGGCCGCTCTGCTCTTGGCAACGGCCGCGGCCGGTCAATCCGCTCTGGCGGTGACCAACACCGCGAGCGGGGGTTGGTCGGCGAGGGCGGGAACCATCATGACATTCGCGTCGACCGGCATCTCGAGACCGATCTCGGTCTCGACGGAGCGAGTTCCCCCGACCACCGGGCCCGTGAGGGTTGCATGAAGATCACATCGAAGGCGGTGTCGCGCGGAATCCCAGCGAAGCGTCAGTGTGATCGACGTCTCGAGTGCAGAGTCCGAGGCTTCGATGGTCGCGGATCCTCCCGGTTCGATGTTCATCTCGCCTTCGAAGACCTGGGCAGCCAGCGGCGACCGTTTGATCGCGATGATCGAGGCGGGAGATCCAGGTTCATGGGCGAGACGGATGCGGTCGAGCTCGGAGGATGGCATTCCGACGACCGAGATCGAGAAAGCGACCTGATCCGGACGGGCGATCCGAAGCGACTGGAGAAATCGGCCGACGTCGAGCTGGACGAAGGCGGGCGCCATGATCAGCAGGGATCGAGGGCGGGTCTCGATCCGTCCGATTGAGCCGCCGACGTCGTACCAGCCGTCGGTGGCGATGAGATTTCGAATCAGTGCGGTGATCTCCTCGGCGCTCTGGAACTGCGTGGCGGGAGGATCCGACTCGGCGATCGGCTCCCGCGGTTCGACCAGGTCCGCGATCGGGTGGAGAAGGGGCGATGCATGACGGCCGACGTTGCCAACGGTCGTGAGCCGGAGGCCGTCGGGGCTTCCATCGATCACCGGGCGTTCATAATCCGCTCCGACCTGAGCCAGGATCTGGTCGAGCACGACCCTGAGTGAGCCGGGCTGGGGATCCGGCGTCACGCGGTCATCGGGATTGATGCCGATGGTTTCGAGCGCCGACCAATCCGCATCGAGTCGAATTCCCGAGAGGCCCGCGAGAATCTCGAGGACGCCTTCCAGACTGAGCGCTCGAGCCGGTGGTGAGACTCGGATCCGCTCCGCATCCTGAAGGCGTTGAATGGACCGACGGACGGGATCCGGCGTCATGTCCGGGGCGACGGATGGTCGGGCTTCCGAAGGAGGCGGATTGATCGGCTCTGCTGGAGGCGGAGTGAGGGTGATGATGCTGATCAGGATTCCGCTGAGAAGCATCATGACCTGATCTCCCGGTGTTGCGCGAGCTTGATGATGTCATCGATGTGTCGATGATCTGCGCCTTCGGGGTTGGACTGCAGCAACGCATCTCGAGCCATCTCGATGACTTCCTTCGAGAGCGGGGGGGCAGCCGTCTCCAGGCCGTTCTGGTCGTTGAGGTGATCGAGGATGGAACCGAGGCGACCAGCTTCGTACAAGGCCTCGAAGGTCTCGACCGCACGAGGTTCATACCAGGTCCCGGAAAGAGATCGAAGTTCCTCGATGGCTCGAGAGGCGTCCTTTTCGCGGGTGCCGTGGCGATACGGGCGAAGGCCGGTCATCGCATCGAATGCGTCGATGACCGCGAACCAGCGTGCCTCCATGGGAATGTCCGAGCCACTGAGGCCGTCGGGATATCCGGATCCATCCATCCGTTCGTGATGGCTTCGGACCACGTTGAGGACGAGTGGATCTTCGACGCCGATTCGCCGGAGTCTTTCCCAGCCATCGATCGGATGCCGCCGCATGGTGAGATACTCGATGTCCGTCAGGCCGGAGGGCTTTGAGAGGATCTCTCCCGGCACGTCGATCTTCCCAAGGTCGTGGAGCACCGCGCCAAGCATGAAACTCATGACTTCGGAGATCGGCATGCGATCGGCTTCCGCCATCGCCTGTGCGTACATGGTGACCCGCCAGGTGTGGGCCCCGGTGCTGCGGTCCTTCAGCTCGACGATCCGACCGAGTGCATTGGCGAGTTTGAAGTCCACGAGGTCAGCCTAGCACGGTCGACCGCGCCCGGGCTCGAGTTTGATCTCGCGTGATGGTCGATTCCCCGTCCGAAGACTGCGGGAGCACGGTCTCAGCAGGGGCGTGAGAGGATGGCCCGCCGGATCGGGACGAGTACCGAGGGAATCAGACGCTCCTCGACGAGTCTCTCGCCGTGTCCGGCGAGACGGGCGAAGAGTGCGGGAAGTTCGTCGAGTTTCTTGATCGGACCGCTCGATCGCACCGTGAGGTAGACGCTGATGGGATCAGGGCCGTCGAGACCGGGAATCCCCAGACCTCCACGAGCGGGTCTGGACTTCACTTCGAAGAATGCCTGCATTCTCGGGTCGTCATCGAGTGAGATTCCGATGAATGGCTGTGCTTCCACCAGTCGTTCCCGATCCCGATCCACGAGATCGGCGAGCGGTGAATCGGACAGAAGCGCTTCGAAGACGATCTCGTCGCGATCCCGATCGGCCTCGAAATCGAAGCCGAACACCAGTTCGAGATGATCGAGATCGAGCGGGCTCACGGAGAGGAAGTACGGTGCGATTTCGAGGATCTTGCGATGAAGTTTGTACGACTCTTCGAGTGACGCGGGATTCACGGTGCCGCTCCGCAGCGTCGTCTGTCGAAGGGCGACCCAGGAGTAGGTTCCGTCCGTGTCCTCCGACTCGAGGGCGCACTCGCCTTCGTATCGCTTCAGCCGCTCGAGGCGGGGAAACTCCCGCTGGATCCGCTCGAAGAGATCGAGCACGGACTCCCGGCCTTCGGGAACGTCCATGGTCAGCGCAATCTTCTGGTTCAGATAGAAATCCGAGCAGAGGGCGGTGATGTTTGAATCCACGTCGGCTTCACTCCGGCCACATCGGGGCAGGTCGGGTCAGGTCACCGAGGGGGGGCGGCCCCGCTTCGCTCGATCGACTCAGGACGATTCCCTGATGGGCTGAGGGTAAGCCCGGAGTGGTGCGGAAGGGGNCCTGCGACGCGTTTTCCACGGTCAGGCGGCGGTGGCTCCGTCAGGGGCGTCCCAGATACGCTCCCCAGCGCCAGATCCACTCCAGAGGGCCGATACGGAAGTGTCGCAGCCAGAGGATGCACGCGGTGGCGACGAGGCCATAGATGGCGATCGACGCGCCGAACAACGTGGCATGCCCGAGCTGGTTGAACAGGCCCAGACCCCAGAAGGAGACCAGGCCGGTGAAGAGGATGCTCTCGAGAATGTAGGCGGACAGGGACATTCGGCCGACGGAAGCCAGGCCGTGCGACAGCGGCATTCGGTGGGCGGCACAGGCCCGACCGACCACGCCGATGATCCCAAGGGCCAGCACGGCTGAGGTGACATCGTGTATCCCATCGATCATCGACCGTTGCCAGATCTCAAGGTCTCCGAAGAGTCTGGCGGTGGTGAGCAGCACTTCCATGGGAAGTCCGATCGCCACGCCCCAGATCGCGAGTCGGCCAAGAAGTCTCCGCCGCTCGGGGCTGAAGAGCCTGACGTCATGGAACCACGATCCGATGAGGACCAGGCCGAGAACGTGCCATCCGTAGGTGAGCGGAAAGAGGAGGGTCGCGAAGACCCAGGTGGTCGTTCGAAACAAGAACACGTCGATGAACGGCCCCTCGCGAAACGCGGCGATCTCCGCGGCGGTCCAGTTCGCGCTCGCTGGATCGAAGCCTCCGGCCTGCATCGCTTCGAAGCCCCGAAGGGACAGATCCGGATCGGCGACCACCGGGGTTTCGATCATGGAGAGCATGCCGAATCCGAAGATGGCGAGCATCGACACGGCCATGCAGACGATCCCGAGCGTGAGTCGGATTCCGCTGGGGATCTGGATCAGCAGGATCATCATCATTCCCACGATCGCGTACTGGAACAAGATGTCTCCGTACCAGATGCCGATCGCGTGGACGAGACCGAACATCGCAAGGATGATCATGCGNCGTGCGAGGAAGCCCGCAGCGCTTCCGGTACGTTCGATGAGCCTGGAATGCTGCATCGCGATTCCGAAGCCGAAGAGGATCGAGAAGATCGAGATGAACTTGAATTGAAAGAAGGCGGTGACCACGAATCTGGCGGCCGTATCCGCCCCGTTGGTATCCATGTCGAGCTCGCCTGTGGCTTTCATCATCGGGAAACCGAAGAACCAGGCGTTGACGACGATGATTCCGAAGAGGGCGAGGCCTCGAAGTACATCGATCGTCTGAATGCGTTCGTGTCCGCTCGCGGTCAAGGTGGGTGGGTNCCCGTCAGTCATCGAGGGNCTCCTTGTCATCCGGGCCGGAAGTCCGCGGCCGAAGATCGATCATCGCGTCGGTCGTCCGTGGGGATGGGTCTCTCCGAAGTGGAGGGCGTTGAAGATAGGCGAACCAGCGCCAGATCCACTCGAGTGGCCCGAGCAGAAAACTCCGATTCCAGAGAATACAGGCCGTGAGAACGATGGCGTACGCCGCGAGGGCGATCAGGACGGCGGTGGCGTTGCCGACTTCGCCGAACCAGCCGAGTCCCCACCAGCGAAAGATCGCCGCGAGCAGCAGGGATTCCAGCAGGTAGGCGGTCAGCGACATGCGTCCCGCTGCGGCGAACCATCTTGAGAGGGGGAGTCTGCCACGTTCGACGAGGTTGGTGATGATTCCGGCGTATCCCACGGCGACGGCTGCCGCGGCGAGCGGATGGATGAACGCCCACCATGCCGCTGCGCCGGTGCCGGCCCCTCGAAACTCCGGCGGAAGCGCGTGCATGACCTCCAACGGGAGTCCGACCGTCAGGCATCCGATGGCGACGCGAGACCGCCAGGGCCGGGCGTCCGGGCGGAAGAAACCTCGCTCCTGGAGAACGGTGCCCAGAAGCACGAGTCCGAAGAGAAACCAGCCGTAGAACCGGAATGCGTAGCTCATTGATCCTCGCCAGGATCCGGCCCGCTCCCGGACCACCTCGATCCAGGGGCCGGTGGCCCGGAGTGACGGCTTGGCCGATGCCGGATCTGCCGACACGGCAGGCGTCTCCTCCGGCGATTCAGCGACGGCCATCGCGGCGGGTTCCGAGTCTTGCGAGAGCCATCGTTGGGCCGGCGCTCTGGCGACCAGCATGCCGGANAACAGGATGAGCAGCAGGCCGATCGTCAGTCGCATTCGAGTCGAACGACCGAGGAGCGGGAGCGTCATCAGTCCGATCCCCGCGAAGACGAAGAGGATGTCGCCGAAGAACAGGCCGAATGCATGGAGCAGTCCGATCGCGCCGAGCCAGATGATCCGGCGCAGTTCGAAAGGGATGGATCGGGCGTTGGAAGCGACGAGTCGGNCTCGTTGCGCCGCCAGNCCGAAGCCGAAGAGCAGGGTGAACAGGGCGAGGAACTTCTGGTGGCCGAATGCAAGATCCAGAGCGGCGACCACCCGGTCGAGGACGCTCCCGTCGATCGCCCAGGGCCCCATGATCGCCCGGGCCATCGGCATCGAGAAGAACCGGACGTTCTCGATCACGATCCCCAGCAACGCGATTCCTCGAATCACGTCGATGCAGGCGAATCGACCTCGNCGTTCGATGGGATGGACTTCGCTGATGACGCCGCTCCCTGAGTCTTCCGCGGGGATGCTTCTTCCGCGGCTCGGGGTCAGTGTCGCGGTTCGAAGGGGCCGGCCGCAAGTACTTCGGCCACCGCATCCTGAAATCGCGTCAGATCGGCCAGATTCGGGAGAAGAACATCCGGTTCGTGCGGGCGAAGCGACTCCACATCGAATCGGCCCGTCGCCACCGCGATCACTCGGCATCCGTTGGCATGGGCGCAATCGACATCGGCGGGGGTGTCACCGACGATGACCGTTTCGTGCGGTTCGATCGCGTGCTCGAACATCGATCTGGCCCGCTCCATGGCGATGGGTGGAAGGCCGCGTCGACGATCGGCCTCCGATCCCCAGGTTCCGAAGCGGAAGAGATCCGGATCGAAGCCCGCAGCCTTCACCTTCAATCGCCCGGTCTCCGGGTAGTTCCCGGTGAGCAGTGCCGCTTCCAGCGTCGGATGTTCCTGAACCCAGGCCACGGCTTCGGCGGCGCCCGGGAGCGCGTAGACCGGATCCTCTTCCTCGATGGCCTTGGTCAGGATCGCGCCGTAGGTCTCTCGGAACGCGTCGTGCCCCACGTCGGTCGCATCGAGACCTCGTTGGTCGAGAAGCGTCTTCCAGATGAGGGGGTCCAGGGAACCGGCGGTGTCCATCTTCTCGGGGTCGACGAAGTCGCCTTCGTGCCGAGGTGGGCACAGTTCCTGCAGAGCCATGCACATCGATCGCGGTCCTACGCCGCTGCTTCGAAGCAGCGTTCCGTCGATGTCGAAGAGGATCAGCACGGATGTTCCGTTCGAGGAGTCGAAGTCGTTTCGGAATCGGTCAAGCGACGGCGTCACAGACCGCGGCAGCCGCCTCGGCCAGATCGCCGGCGGTCTGCATCATGGGGATGTCGCTCTTGGCGTCTTCGAGGATCTTGCGGGCGGCATCGACTTCGGTGCCTTCGAGGCGGACCACCAGCGGCACGTTGAAGCCCACTTCCTTGGCGGCTTCGACGATGGCGGACGCGATGGTGTCGCACCGCATGATGCCTCCGAAGATGTTGACCAGCACGCCATTGACCCGGCCGTCTCCGAGAATGATGCGGAACGCCTCGGTGACGGACTCCTTGGTCGCGGAACCGCCCACATCGAGGAAGTTGGCCGGTTCGCCACCGTGGAGTTTCACGATGTCCATGGTGCTCATGGCGAGTCCGGCGCCGTTGACCAGGCATCCGATGGTTCCGTCGAGTGCGACGTAGGACAGGCCGGATTCCTCGGCCCGGATCTCCGCCGGGTTCTCTTCGGCGGGATCGTGCATGGCCTTCAGCGAAGGGTGCCGATACAAGGCGTTGTCATCGAAGCCGAACTTCGCGTCGATCGCGATCACCCGGCCGTCGGGGGCGGCATCGGTCGCGGGAGTGACGATCAGGGGATTGATCTCGACGATGCTGGCATCCAGCTCGGAATAGAGCGCCGCCAGTCGTTGCATGATGGTCGCGGCCTGCTGGATCTGACGTCCCTGGAATCCGAGACGCTTCGCGAGGGCTCGAGCCTCGAAGGCTTCCAATCCGGAAAGCGGATGAATGGGCACCTTGTGAATCGCATCGGGGTTCTCGTGGGCGACCGTCTCGATCTCCACGCCACCCTCGGCGCTGGCGATGAGCGTGTTCACCCCGTTGGTCCGATCGAGCGTCACCGCGAGGTAGTACTCCTTTTCGATNTCCACGCCGGCGGCGATCAGAAGCCGCTTGACCTCGATGCCTTCGGCGCCGGTCTGGACCGAGACCATTCGGTTGCCCAGCATGAACTCCGCGGCTTCGCGAGCCTCTTCGATCGAGCGGACGAGTTTGACGAATCCGGCCTTGCCTCGACCACCTGCGTGCACCTGGGCCTTGATGACCACGAGGGTCTCACCTGAGGCGAAGATCTTCTCGGTCTCGGCCACNGCGGCATCGACGGTCTCCACCATCTGCCCCGAGGGAACGGGGATTCCGGCGTCGGCGAGGAGTTGACGGGCCTGATACTCGTGAATCTTCATAGGGCGTCTCGGTCGATGGATCGGGCTTGGGGGTGATCCCCGGGTGTGGTGGGGAGAGCCCGGAATTGTACTCGGAGCCGGACCCGTCTTCCCGGTCCGCGTGGCACTTTGGCCATCTCAATCGCCGGCGGAGCCGAGCCCGCGTTCGGCGTCGATCAGACGCTTGATACCGTCCGGATCCGGCACATTGGTGATTCTGATGTCGGCCCCGCTGTCGCCGGCGGCACTGTCGATCTCAAGGTCGCCGATCCCCACGATCCGCTGCCAGAAGTTCTGGGTGATCCGAATGTTGCGGACGTGCTTGTGGAGGACCTCGGAGGTGCTTCGCATCACGATGCCTCGCTCATCGATGGAGCGTCGGGAGGTGATTCGGAGGCGATCCCACCGGTGGCCCAGCACGAAGATCCAGACCAGCCAGCCACCGCCGGCGGCCAGCCCGATGAGCCCGATCCACCAGGCCCAGTGGGGGATGAGGGTCGAGGTGAGGGACAGCACCATGAGAGCGCCGCCGCCGAGGGTCGTCGCACCCGAGAGAAGGCTGGCCAGCGGGTGTCCCCGGACCAGGGCCGGCCGCGCGACGCGCAATTCGCGTTCAGTCCCGGATGACGGCTTCGCGCGGTTGGGATTCGCGCCGGTTCGATTGATGTCGCCGCAGAATGGGCAGGGCATCTTCGCGAGATCGGGATCGATCGGGAAGGATCGTTCGCAATTGTCGCAGAGGATGGTCGCGGCATCGGTCATCGGTGAATCCTCTCGTCCATGTCTCGCCGATCTGGCGGGGACGCTGGAATGATCAGGCGTTCGACGCGGAGCTCTCGCCGCTCTCCATCCAGTTGTCGGCGCATCGGCTCGTGCCTTGCCCGGAGATCTGTCCACCGCGTTCGGTGTAGGTTCCCTTCCATTCCCGTCGCCGGACGACGTCGACGGCGGCCAGGAAGGCGTCGACATCGGATTCGTCGTTGAAGAGTCCGATGGAAGCACGGACGGCGCCGCGCGGTTCTTCATCGCCGAGAAGTCGGTCGCTGTGGACGTGCGANCAGAATCGCCCGTTCCGCACCGCGACCGCGAACTCCTCGCCGAGCACGGCGGCGGTGAGCATGTCCGAGACACCGTCCACGTTGAAGGGGACGATGCCCACTCGATCTTCCAGTTCGGGTGGGCCGTAGAGCGTGATTCCATCCATCGAAGAGAGTCCGTCGACCATTCGGTGAAGCAGGGCCAGCTCGTGACGGCGGACCTCGTCCATGCCGATCCGCATCAACAGGTCGAGCATCACCGACATCCCGATCGCCCCGCCGACGTTCGGGGTTCCGAACTGGTGGCGGTCCGGACTGGGAAGCCACTCGGCTTCTTGCTCATCCACTCTGGCTGCGACGCCTCCGCCGGGGACGACCGGGTCCACCGAGTCGAGAACCTCGCGCGGTCCGATGAGGAAGCCGGCGCCGAAGGGCGCGTAGGCCTTGTGGCCGGCAGCCACGAGAAAATCGATGGAAGTCGGTTCGCCGGGCGTTCCCATCTCGATCGGAGCATGGGCGATCAACTGGGCGGCGTCGACGCAGATCAAGGCGCCATGTTCGTGAGCNAGGGCGGCGATCTCGTGGATGGGTGGCATCCAACCGGTCACGTTCGCGGCGCCGGTCACGGAGACCAGCTTGATGTCCTCCTTCTTCAGCACTTCGCGGAGGGAGGACATGTCCAGTCGTTGACGTGAGTCAAGTCCGACGCGAACCACATCGCCTCGTCTGCGGTACGGAAGATCGCTGCTGTGGTGTTCGAGGTCGGTCACCAGGACGGCGCCGGCTCGAGGCTCCATTGCATGAGCCACGATCTCGCAGGCGGCGGTGGTGTTCGCGGTGAAGACGACGCAATGGTGCGTCATGTCGGCGCCGACGAACGCNGCGCACGTTCGATAGGCATCCTCGAATCGAAGCGTCGAGCGGCGGGCGAGTTGATACGACGCTCGGTGGACGTTGGCGTAATCGAGACTCAGGAACCTCTTCAGTTCATCGACTGCGATGTCCGGGGGGTGGGTCGTGGCGGCATGGTCGAGGTAGACCATGGATGTGGTCGACCCGTCGAGCACCTGCACCGTCCGGCCGGTGATCGCGAAGTTCGCTCGGATCGACGCCCAGTCTTCATGATCGAGTTCGGATCGCTTCGTCCGCGACGTGCTGGACGAAGGGCCGGGTGCGACTTCAAGCCCCTCTTCCAGCCATGCTGCGAATCCGCCTTCGATGCTCCGGACATCGGAGTAACCCATGGTCTGGAGCGTCACCGCGGCGAGAAGGCTGCGGTTGCCAGTGGCGCAATACACGCAGATCGTGGTGTCATGATCGTTTGTGTGGTTGGCGATCTCGCTCTCGAGCGTTCCACGGGGGATCAGAAGTGCGCCGGGGACGACGCCATCCTCCGACTCGTTCGGTTCGCGAACATCGATGAGCAGAATCGACCCGGTCTTCCCAGCTCGAAGACTCGCCGCCGAGATCGTCTTGACGCGTCGCCTCGCGGCATCGCAGAGATCGGCATACGTGGCGGGATGGGCGGAGTGATCCATGCACGCATGGTAGCACTGACCCTTGCGTCAGCCTTCTTCAGAACGCGTGTTCGACGAGTCTGTCCGTGGCCGGCGAGGCCGGTTCGGAGTGCATTCGCGCGATCTAGGGTCGTTGGTCTGCGTGAACGAAGTGCAGGTCGATGTAACGGGCGACGTAGTCCAGGATGCTCGATGCTTCCGGGATCTCGGGATTGGAGGTCGGCCCCATGGGNTCGAACCGCATTCCCCGGAATCGTTCGACCGCGTCGGCCGGGCTCAGGCCGTGTTGGAGGGCCAGGCTGAACGCCCGGCAGAACCCCTGGATCAGGCCCGAGAGGGTCGACCCTTCCTTGCTCATCTTGATGAAGACTTCGCCCGGCTGGCCATTATCGAAAAGCCCGATGGTCAGATAACCCTCGTGGCCGGCGATGGCGAATTTGTGGGTGGTGGAGGAGCGGGTGTTCGGGAGGGTGTGACGGGGGGGAACGACCATGGTCTGCATCTTCGACATGCTCCTGGGGGCCTGGCCGGTCGTCGGCTCTGACGATCGAGGCGACGGCGGGTCAGGCGAACTGGCGTCAAAAGTCGTATCGGTCAGGGGCGGGATTTCGCTCGACATTCGACGCTCCGATCAAAGAAACACCGCCCACGAGCATGATGCACGAGGACGGTGTCTGGTGTTCCGTCTCGATCGGGTGGGATTCCACCGGATCGGGAGGCCGGATGCCCTGGGTCAGGCCTCGGCAGTCTCGGCCTCGGCCTCGGCGTTCCCCTCTTCGGGGGTCTCGGCCGTCGCGTCGTCCGAATCGTCTTCGCCGGCTTCGGGCTTGGACTTCCGGTTGGTTTCGATGAGTTCGCCCTCGTTGTCGAATTCCATCTCTTCGGTCTCTTCGGCGAGGCTTCGGTCGGCTTCGACGATGATGTGGATTTCCGCTCGGAGGTCCTTCTCGAACTGGATGGTCACCGGGTAATCGCCGATTCGTCGAATCGGATTGGCCAGCCGGACCGCTCGTTCGTCGACTCGATGTCCCAACGCGATCAAGGCGTCGGAGATGTCCTGTTGGGTGACGGATCCGTAAAGGACGCCGCGGTCGTTGCAGCTTCGGACGAGGGTGGCGGTCAACTCGCCAAGGGCGCCGATGATCGTCTTGCGTTCGTCACGAATCTTCTCGAGTTCGGCGTGCGCTTCGGCACGAGCGGCCTGCAAGGCTTCGATGCGTTCCTCGGTCGGCTCCTCGGCGATGCCGAGTGGAAGAAGGAAGTTCCGGGCGTAGCCGGGCTTGACCTTGACGACGTCACCCACGATGCCGAGGCTTTCGACGTTGCGGTTGAGAAGAACGGTGATGGTTCGAGTGGAAGGGGCTGGCATGGTTGTCTCGCTGTCCTCGTTTCCGGGTTAGGAGCCAGCACGACAGGGCCGGCCCCAGCGACGAATTGGCCAGTATGACAGATCCGCCCCTTCCAAGGAAGGGGCGGATCGGTTGGTTCATCCGGATTTGAGGGTATTTAGGCGGTCTTCTGGGCTTCAGAGTCGCCATTCCGCAGGCCTGTGATCAGCCGTGTTGGTGTGGTCGAGCCCTCTCTGAGGGGCTCAGAACGGGATATCCGAGTCGTCGACGGCCTGATGGCTTCCGCCACCCTGGCCACCTGACGGGCCGCTGGCCTTGTGATCGCCACCACCGGATGGGGCACCGGCGGACTGGTAGTTTCCGCCGCCGTTACCACCGGAATTCCCGCCGCCTTCCCGACTTCCAAGGAACTGGAAGTTCTCGACGACGACCTTGAGCTTCGAGCGGTTTCCGCCCTCCTTGTCCTGCCACGAGTCCAGCTTGAGCCGGCCTTGAATCATGACGGGACGTCCCTTGGAGAGGTATTGGGCCATCACCTCGGCCTGTCTTCCCCAGGCCTCGCAATCAACGAAAGTGACCTCTTCTCGGCGTTCTCCATCCTTTGTCTGGTACTGGCGATTCATCGCCATGCCGATGTTGGCGACCGTCTGATTGGACGGGGTGTGCCGCAGTTCGACGTCGCGGGTGAGATTTCCGATGAGAATGACTTGATTGAAACTGGGCATGAATCGTCTCCGAGGTCTTGAAGTTCAGAAAGTCTACGCGGCCACTCGCGGGTCCTGCCCGGAAGGTGCTGAAAAGCGACGAATCATCCACATCGCCGCCGGTTTCCAGGCTGCCGCGGCGCAATGAAACGCGGGGAACGACCATGGGTCGTTCCCCGCGATTCGGATGGCATCAAGGGCCTGAATCAGGCCTTTTCTTCACCGTCAGCGGCCGGTGCGGCTTCGGCTTCGGCCGCTGCTTCAGCCGGCGCAGCCTCTGCCTCGGCGGGTGCTTCGGCCTCGGCGGTGGCTGCCGCTTCCGCAGCAGCAGCGACGGCGGCGGCGGCGGCGGCGGCGGCCGCCTCGGCCGCCTTGGCATCCTCGGCGGCCTGGACTTCCCGGAGCTTGATCTCGTCGTCGAGCGCCTCGCGCTGATTGGCGGCTTCGATCTCTTCGGCGGGGACATGCTCGGCTCGAAGGATCATCGAACGCAGCATGAGCTCGCTCAGGTTGCAGTCGCGTTCGATGCCCGGGATTCGGGAGCGATCGGACTTGAAGTAGGTGAGGATGTAGAGCCCTCGCTTGTTGCTCGAGATGTCATAGGCGAGCCGACGTTCGTCCCACTTCTGGATCGCGACGAGCTCGGCGCCTGCCCGCTCGAGGATCGACGTCACGTGCTCAACCACGCCACGCATGTCGGCGGCGGCGGACTGGGGAAAGAGGAACATGCCCTCGTAGATTCCATTTCGTACTTCGCTCATCGGTGTCATTCCTTTTGCGACGCCGCGGCATGCGGCGCCTGGGGGGCGGAGAATCCGCCGGTTCTATCGGATCGGTGCCGGTTCAGCCCGCCACCTTCCGGTTGAATCGATTCATCGCTGGAGCGAGCCCCTGGCTCGCCCAGCACGCTGCCGCATCGGCGGCCTCGTCGAGCGACGGCTCGACGAGCTCCTGCTGCTCGGGAGAGAATTTCCCGAGCACGTAGTTCTTCAACGGGATCTGGCCCGGTTTGTCGATCCCGACCCGCAGTCTCGGCCAGGCATCGGTGCCCAGCATCTTCGTCACATCCGAAAGACCGTTGTGTCCTCCGGCCCCGCCGCCCGGCTTGAGCCGGACCGACCCGCAGGGAATCGCGGTGTCATCCACGATGATCAGCAGATCATCCGCGGGTGACATCTTGTAGAAACGCATCGCTTCCGCCACGGACTTNCCCGAGACGTTCATGTAGGTGAGCGGCTTGAGCAGGAGGACCTTCTCGTCGCCGATCGTCGCTTCGACCACCAGGCCGGTGAATCTGTTCCGAGCGCTTCCGGCGCCAGGGTCGGCATGTCGTCGGGCAAGCCGGTCGACGACCTCGAACCCGACGTTGTGTCGAGTCCGGTCGTACTCAGGTCCGGGATTTCCCAATCCGACGACGAGCTTCATTTCCTGAACGCCTTTCTGTGATCCGCGTCGGTCCCGCTCGGAGAGCGGCCCGACGCCCGGGGGNCTGATCAGTCTTCGGACTTGGCGGCGTCACCATCGCCACCGCCGTCGCCACTCTCTTCGCCTGCGGCCTCGTCAGTGGAGGTCGCCTCTTCGGGTTCCTCTTCCGCGACGATCTGGACGTGCACGATGTTGGTGTCCGCGGGGGTGATCGCGACCATTCCATCGGGGAGATCCAGTTCGCCCACGTTGATCGATGTCTCGTAGGCTCCGAGGTCGACGCGGATCGACTCGGGGATGTCGCGAACCGCGCACTCCACTTCGATCTCCGCGTGGTCGTGAACCATGATGGCACCGGCCTGGCTGGCGGACTTGAGTTCGCCGTGGAGGTCGAGGTGGACGAGGATCTTCACGCGTTCGTCGAGGTTCACTCGTGTGAGGTCGACGTGGATCACGTTGTCACCGAGGAAGCCGAATTGAAGGTCCTTGACCAGGCAGGTCTCCGTTCCTTCGCCTTCGATTTCGAGGTTGAAGACGTGCTGCCCGTGGTGGAGATGGGCGAGGGTCTTCTTCTCGTCGACGCTGACGGACATGGGTGCGGCGCCGTGGCCGTAGATGACTGCGGGAAGCTGTCCCGACTTGCGGAGGCGCTGGGCATATCGAGTGCCGAGGCGTTCCCGCTTGGATGCAACGAGGGTGGGTGTTTCGTGAGCCATGATGAAATCTCCTGTCGAATTCGAATCGTCGGTGCGGCGGAATGGCCGCGCTGACGGAATATGTGGACCTAACGCTTGGTTCCCACGCCCGTCCGGAACATCGCGGACACGGATTGGTC
Source organism: Phycisphaera sp. TMED9 (assembly GCA_002167845.2). GTDB lineage: Bacteria > Planctomycetota > Phycisphaerae > Phycisphaerales > SM1A02 > UBA12014. The sequence continues at coordinate 22,029 of NHBO02000072.1, forward strand.
GTGGTGGATTCGGTGAACGGCTTCGCCAAGCAGCTTGGCGACGCTGAGAACGGTGACTTTTTCCTCGATCGGGCCGAGCCGGTCTCCGCCGGGGATCGTGTTGCAGACATTGACCCGGGAGATGGGGCTGTCGGCGATCCGCTCCATCGCCATCCCGACCATTACCGGGTGGGTCGCCGAGACCACGACATCGCTCGCGCCGTTCTCGACGACGAGACGGGCCGCTTCGCACACGGTGCCGGCGGTCGAGATCATGTCGTCGAACATCAGAACGGTGCGGCCTTCGACGTCGCCGATGAGATTCTTGACGGACACTTCGGTTCCGGACTGCCTTCGCTTGTCGACGATGGCCATGTCGCAACCCAGGACGTTGGCGTACATGTTGGCGACCTTGACGTTGCCGACGTCGGGCGAGACGACCACGATCTCCTTCAGCGCTTCACGGGATTCCAGGAAGTGCTCGACGAAGACGGGCGCGGCGCTCAGATGGTCCACCGGGATGTCGAAGAAGCCCTGGATCTGTGCGGCGTGGAGGTCCATGCAGAGGACCCGATCGGCGCCGGCGGCGGTGATCAGGTTCGCCACGAGTTTGGCGGTGATCGGCACCCGACCTTCGTCCTTGCGATCCTGACGGGCGTATCCGAGGTAGGGGATCACCGCGGTGATCCTCTTCGCGGAAGCGCGGCGGAGGCAGTCGATGTAGATCAACAGCTCCAGAAGATGATCGTTGACCGGTTGGCACGTCGACTGGACGACGAAACAGTCTCGGCCTCGGACGTCCTCGTCGAGTTTCACGAACACCTCACCGTCGGGAAACACCGAAGAGGTGCTCTTTCCCATCGGAAGTTCGAGGTGGTCGCACATCGAGGCCGCCAGTTCGCCGCCGGCGCGTCCGGCGAAGATCTTCAGGTGTTCGCGGTCACTCGCGGTCATGAGCTCTTCTCCGCAGAGGTGAGGTCGTGTCGGGTTCGGATGATGGCGTCGACGGTGGCCAGTTGTTCCGGATCGTTGATGCTCAGAATATCGCCCGCAGGAACCGCGTCGACCACCGCCACGGTGGCGTCATCCTCACGGGTCAGGCCGAAGACGTCGGTGAGGTAGTACTCGCCGTTGGCGTTGTCGTTGCTGGTCCGTGAGAGCCGTTCGAACAGCGGGCCGGATCGGAAGCAGTAGTAGGAGGGGTTCACCTCGCGGATGCCGAGTTGCTCGGGGGAGGCGTCCTTCTGTTCGACGATTCTCGAAAAGCCGCCTTCGACATCCCGGACGATTCGCCCGTATCCGGTGGCGTCCTCGATGACCGCGGTGGCCAGCGTCGCGTCGGCGTCGGCGGATCGATGCGTTTCAAGCAGGGTGTCGAGCGTCTCGGGTCGGATGAGCGGCCCGTCACCACAAAGGACGAAGACGTCGTGGTCAGGCGTCGATGCGAAGGCGGGTCTGGCCTGGTCCACCGCATGTCCGGTACCGAGCTGCTCGGTCTGCTCGACGAACTCGATGTCACTGGCTCCCGCGAGACTCGCTCGGACCAGTTCGGCCTTGAATCCGACGACCACCACGATGCGGCTGGCGCCTGCGGCGCGACAGGCATCCACCACCCAATGAAGCATCGGGCGGTCTCCGACGAGGTGCATCACCTTGGGCAGGTCGCTCTGCATCCGTGTCCCCTTGCCTGCGGCAAGAATCACGGCGTCGACGACGCGGCCATCGGAGTCGGGAGATTGTGCGGTCGATTGGTTCATGTGAATTCTGAGGAATCGGTCTTGAGAAGTCCGACACCGCAGGCAAGGAAGGAAGCTGGCCCGCCTAGATTTGAACTAGGACTGCTTGGATCAAAACCAAGAGTGCTACCGTTACACCACGGGCCAGTGGTCGGAGATCCGAGTTCGAACTTCGGTCGAATCAACCGGGGAAGCGCTTCCTTGCATCCCACCGAGATCATCGGACGGAATGCCTGCGGAACATGATGTCTGCGGAACATCGAAGAGTCGTATTATCGATCAATTGAGGGGGGACGGACCACGCCACCAGTTTGTGGACGCAGCATCGGAACCAGACGCCGTCGATCGGGACCATCCCGAGCGACGTGGCGCGGTCCGGAGCGTCGTGGTTGACGGTCCGAGTCCGCGGCCGAAGTGGACGGGAGCACGCGTAAAGCCGCGAAGTCGTGCCCCATGTGGCGCCAGGGTTCACCTGTCACCAGCGGTCCAGATCGAGAAGTCTACTGGAATCCCCACTTCGAAAAAAGGGGCTCAGGTTCGGGAAACCATGATTTCTTG
>NHBO02000073.1 GCA_002167845.2 Phycisphaera sp. TMED9
CCGCCGCGATCGCGTCGAGTTCGGCGAGGTGGCCGACGCCCGAACTCGACACCGAATTCATCCGCGCGAGCGACATCAGGGCGGCGATTCCTGCGCACGCCCCGACCAGCACGTAGGACCAGGTTCGAACGCGATTGACCGCGATGCCGCTGTATTTCGCGGCGATCTCGTTCGAGCCGACCGCGATGAAATGCCTTCCGAGGCGGGTGCGACTCAGCAGTAGCTGTCCGGCGATGACCACCGCGAAGAAGATCAGGATGTTCCAATAGAAGACAACCGGCTGGTCGTAGTAGTCCAGCACGCCCGGGATCTTGAACCCATCGCGACCGAACGTCTGCAAGGCGTTGAGTTTGTCGGCGGCCCGGATTTCGCCGCCCTCGGCGATCGCGAGCGTCACGCTTCGGAATCCGATGAGACCGGCGAGCGTCACGATGAATGCGGGAATTCGACCGATCGTGACCAGCAGTCCGTTGAGCAGTCCGCACGCGGCGCCGAGGCCGATGCCGGTCGCCAGGCCGATGATCACCGCGAGGGTTTCGTTCATGGACCCCTCGAAGAGGGAGTTCATGGTGATCATGCCCACCGCGGCGGCGAACGCCATCACCGCACCGACCGAGAGATCGATCCCCCCGGCGATGATCACCAGGGTCATGCCGACGGCGATCACGCCGATGTCGGCGTTCTGATTCAGCAGGTTGCGGAGGTTCTCAGGTTTGAGAAAGGTCTCCGGCTGCGTGATCGCGTTGTAGGCGAACAAGGCGATGAAGGCGATGACCACGCCGAAGCGTTCCAGCGTGGACAACCCCAGCTTCCATGTGGTGTTGACGTGACCGCCATCGGTGCCGTTGGTGTGCGTCGATTCGCTCATGCCGCTTCTTCTCCCACGCCGGCGGCCACCCGCATGATCGACTCCTCGGAGGCGGTGGGGCCGTCCACCACGCCGGCGAGCCTGCCTTGCCGCATCACCGCGATGCGGTGACACAGGCCCAGCAGCTCCGGAAGTTCACTGGAAATCAGGATGCACGCCAGTCCGTCGCGGGCAAGCCCGGCGATGAGGTGATACAGCTCTCGTTTCGCGCCGACGTCGACACCGCGGGTCGGTTCATCGAGCAGCACCACGGTCGGTTTGGAATCAAGTCGGCTGGCGACCGCGAATTTCTGCTGGTTTCCACCGGAGAGGGTTCGGATCGGACTGCGCGGGTCCGGACAGCGGATGTCGAGCCGCTCGATCCAGTCGGTGGTGGTCGCACGCTCGCGGCGGCGATCGGGGAAGAGTCGTCCGTACGCGGCGAGGTTCGGGAGCGTGGTGTTTTCGATGCAGGACAGGTCCACGAGGATTCCACGGCCCTTGCGGTCTTCGCTGACGTAGGCCACGCCCCGTTCCAGAGCCTGCTTCGGCGATCGGAAACGAACCGAGTCGCCGTCGAGTCGGACCTCGCCACCGCTGATCGGTCGGAGGCCCACGATGGCTTCGGCGATTTCCGTACGGCCGCTTCCCACCAGACCCGCGAGTCCCAGAATCTCGCCGGGAGCCACGTCGAAGGTGATCTTCGACGCATGGCCGGGTACCGAAAGGTCACGGATCGCAAGTCGCGAGGTATCGGCCGACGGTGGGACCAGCGGCGGATACACGTCCACGAGATCTCGTCCGACCATCAAGGCCGCCAGCCGATCGGCGTCGGATGCCGCGGGTGTGGTCTCCGCGACCAGGCGTCCATCTCGAAGGACGCTGATGCGATCGCAGAGATCGAGCACTTCGGGAAGGAGGTGGGAGATGTAGACGATGGCGACGCCACGTTCCTTGAGTCGTCGCACCAGTTTGAAGAGCAGGGTGGTCTCGCGTTCCGAGAGAACCGCCGTGGGTTCGTCGAGGATCAGGACGCTGGTCTTCTGAGAGAGCGCCTTGGTGATCTCGACCAGCTGCTGTTGGGCGACGGGAAGGTCGCCGACGCGGGCGCGTGGATCGATGTTCGCGCCGATCTCCTCGAGAAGCCGGGTCGCTTCGGAACGCATCCGTCCGAGTTCGACCAGCCCGAAACGGCGCGGTTCCCGACCGAGGAGGATGTTCTCCGCGACCGAAAGATCTTCGCCCAGATTCAATTCCTGGTGAATCATCACCACGCCGACCCGGCTCGCGTCGTTGACGTTTCGCGGCACGTATGGATCGCCATCGAGGGTCAGCGAACCATCTTCCGGAGGCTGGATCCCGGCGAGGATCTTCATCAAGGTGCTCTTGCCGGCGCCGTTCTCTCCGATCACGCCGTGCACTTCGCCGGCCGTGATGTTCAGGCTCACGCCGTCGAGCGCACGGACCGCGGGAAACTGCTTGGTGATGTTCCTGATCTCGAGCACGTGAAGAGGATACCGGGCCGGTTGCGAAGCGAGGGTGCTCGGCGGTGCCGAATCACCTCAGCAGGAGAAGTTCTCCGGCCAGTCCCGGACCGAAGGCGAGTCCCACCCAGGGCCGGGGCACATCGTGGATCTGGAGACGACGGAGAATATGCAGGAGGGTCGCGCTGCTCATGTTGCCGTGCTCCCGGAGGATCGCCCGGCTCGGGTGATCGGCGCCTTCGGGAAGATCCAGACAGTCAGCGACGGCATCGATCACCTTGGGGCCGCCCGGGTGGATCGCCCAGCCTCCGACGTCGGTCCGGGTGAGACCATGGTCGGCGAGGGTCGCGTCGACCCAGCTCGGAATGGCGGCGCCGATCGCCTCCGGCACCTCCGCCCCGAGCGTCATCTCGAAGCCATGGTCACCGATCTGCCAGCCCATCGCGTCTGCCGTTTTCGGAAGAACCACGCTGGCGGTGGTGGCGAGTTCGATGCCTCCGGGGTCGTTGGTCACCACGGTCGCCGCCGCCCCGTCGGCAAAAAGGGTGTTGGAGATCAGGCGATCGAGTCGGGTGTCGTCATGAAAGTGGATCGAACTGACTTCGACGCAGACCACGAGAACGCGATGATCGGGTTGGGATGCCGCCAGGCTCGACGCGACGGTCAAGGCGTTCACGGCGGCATGACATCCCATGAAACCCACATGAGTCCTTTGGGTCGTGCGGGGGAGATCGAGCGCTTCGATGATGGCGAGGTCCACGCCAGGCGCGGCGAACCCGGTGCAACTGGCGGTCACCAGATGCGTGATCGAATCAGCGGCGAGGCCGGCTGAAGCGATCGCATCCCCGGCAGCGGCGATCGCCAGCTCGCGTGCATGTCGGTCGTACGCTTGCATCCGCTCCGAAGTCCCGGGAACGCGGGGGTGGCTCGGTTCACCGGGGCTTCCGATTCCATACAGAGGGATCGAACCGTCGGCTTCGAGGATCGCGCAGTTTCGTTGCTCGACACCCACCCGGTCATGGAGCCTTGCGAGTGTCTTTCGCGAGACCTCGGCGGGGGTGAGCAGGTCGGCGATCTCCATCGATCGGGCGATGGGAAGATGGTGCTGAGGATTGGCGACCGCGATCGGGCCGAGGCACTGGCGTTGATTCATGCGATCACCTCAGGATTCCGCGAGGCGGTTCGTTTGAAGTCGGTTCCCGGATGTCCACTGGCGAGACCCGCAAGCCGNGGGCCGATTCCCGGCAGGCGGCCGAGGATGGACATCCCGGCCAGAGAGAACCCGGGGAATCGCATGGCCAGCGAGACGGCCCGGCAGCGACGTTGTCTCGACCGGAGCAACCGGTGGTGGGTCCGATTCCACCCGGTCTCCAGTTCGCCGTTGATGATCGCTTCCACGTGCGATGCCGCTTTGACGGCGGCGAGCATGCCCCATGACATCCCTTCTCCGGTGAACGGCTCGACGTACCCCGAAGCATCACCGATACAGAGAACCCTTCCGTGGGCGACCGTTCGACGGGTGCGGGTCAGCGCCGGGGTTCCTTGCCAGCGGGTCGTTCGAGCGACCGTCGCCAACTGAGGCCGGTCAGCCTGTTCAAGCAGCGCGGCGCACGCTTGCGCGGGCCCGCCGGCCCGGCGGGTTCGTCCGGCATGCAACGCGGCCGCCAGATCCACCCGGCCGTCTTCGAGTCGCACCACACCGAGGTAGCCGNTGCGATTCGCGATCATCAGCAACTCGCCCGGAGGCGGGGCATCCTCGGTCGCCTCGACCACGCTCCCGACGCCGAATCGATTTCGGCGACGGGTCTTCCAGGTGAACTCGGGGCGATCGTCCAACGAACGGCCGCCGAGCCCGTCCGCGACCACGATGGCCTCGGGCTGAATGGACGTCGGGCCGTGGTCGGGGTGGTCGAGGTCTTCGAGCATCACACGATCGTCCGGAGTGACCCGGCCTCGGGTTCGGGGCTGGAAGACGGCGCCGGCGGCGTTCGCCGCCTCGATCAGCCCAAGGTCGAGGGNGGCTCTGGAGAGCACCACGGATCCATCGAAGTCGAGGCGCTGGCGGCNGCCACTGCTCTGAATCACGGCGGTCTGGAGGGGTATGCCCGGCCTGGTGATCTCGTCGAGCTCGAGGTCTCGGAGGATTCTCCGGCCCGTCGGCGCGAGGCAGCACCCGCAGACCTTGGCTCGCGGGAACGAGTTTCGATCGACGAGCATCACGCGTCGGCCTCGTCGGGCCAGGATGCAGGCCATGGTCGAGCCTGCGGGGCCGGCGCCGATGATCATCACTTCCGGAGCTTCGGCGTGGATCATCCGGTCGCTCCCGAAGCCGACCAGTCGAGAATCATGCGTTGCGGAAAGACCCGGGTGATTCCGAGGGCGTTCAGGCCTGCGCGGTGGGCGAGCTCCACGAGTTCCGGGCGGGTGAAGGCGGCTCGAACCGAAGCCGGCGCATCGAAGTGCACGACCGGTGATCGGCTGAAGCAGTGGGCGGCGAGATGGGCGAGAAAGAGACCGGTCCGGGTCCGCTCGAGATCGGAGATGACGATCCCCGTCGTCGCGGATTCCGCCATGCGTTCGAGCAGGCCGATGACCTGCGACGTTTCCAGATGGTGAAGAAAGAGACTGCAGATCGTCACATCGTTTTCGGGAAGGGGATCGCTCGTGACGTCGAGTCGATGGGTTTGAAGGTCCAGGTCGATCGCTCGGGCTCGACGCGTCGCGGTGTCCAGCGCGTGCTCGCTCACGTCACAGGCCGCCCATTCGATTCTCGCGTCGGGGAATCGACGTCGGGCTCGTTGCGAGAGTCGGATGGGTACGTCTCCGCTTCCGGTGGCGACGTCGAGGATCCGCAGGCGTCCCCCGGGTGGGAGGGTCGCGAGGCGTGGTGCCAGAAACCGCCAGAGCATGCCATCCGCTCTGGAGATTCGATTGAGTCTGGCGAGTCCGCGCAGTGCTTCGTCGTGCTCACGCCGGGGAAGGTCCGGAGCATCCATGCGTTCGGGTACGAGAATGCGTTCGCGGAGAGACACGGGGCAACATGGTAGGTGGGCGAAACCCCATTCGTCCGTTCCGAATCGATGATGATCGCACCGGAATCGACCTGCGTCGTCGCAGCCTGAATGACGGATACCGCGTGATGGGGGCACATTTGCCCGAATCAAGGTCTTTTTGCGCCACTTTTGCGACCAATCCGGCTTCCGGAATCGGTACCCTCTAGAAGTCCACAAGGACCCCAATTTCCGCCTTTTCCCTCATCGCCCCCGGTCACCTCCAAAATGATTGGGGGCGATGTCCATCTCGACTTTTTTGTCGGTGATTCTTCGNCCCGTCGGATGAGGTTGGATCAGGTTGGATCATGTCGGATCNTGGCGGTAGGGTCTGCACATGGCTGCTTCCACCCGACTCCGGGATCGACCGGCACCCACGTCACCGAGCGAANGGGGAGCGCGTCGCAACCCACCGCCGGCCGGCGTGCTGATCGGCTTGATGATCTTGATCAACTTGATGATCGTGCCGTTCGCCGGTGGATCGCCGCCGTCGAACCCGGGCGCGAGTATCGATCCGGCGGCCGAAGCCACGTCCGACCGGCCGAACGTCGTGTTGATCGTGGCAGACGATCTGGGTTGGGCGGATATCTCTCCCAACAATCCCGACACGTTCTATGAGACACCGAACCTCCAGCGGTTGGCCGACCGGGGAGTTCGGTTCACGCAGGCTTATGCCGCCGCCCCCGTGTGCAGTCCGACGCGGGCGAGTCTCATGACCGGCCGGCATCCAGCCCGCCTCCGGACCACCGACTATTTCTGCGGTCGACGCGCCGCCGCGCTGCTTCCTGCCGAATACGAATGCGCTCTTCCCCTGGAGGAGATCACGATCGCGGAGCGGCTCCGTGACGAGGGATACCGCACGTTCTTCGCAGGCAAATGGCACCTCGGGCCGGAGGGATTCTGGCCTGAAGACCAGGGGTTTCAAAAGAACCGTGGTGGCTGGACGCGAGGGGGTCCGTACGGTGGTGACAAGTATTTCTCGCCGTATGGAAATCCCCGTCTGGAGGACGGTCCCCCGGGCGAGCACCTTCCGGATCGTCTGGCCAGGGAGACCGCACGCTTCATCGAGGAGGACGACGACGCGCCGTTTCTCGCCGTGTTGTCTTTCTACAGCGTGCACACCCCGCTCATGGGACCGAAGGAACTCGTCGCGAAGTATCGGGAACGCAAGAAGGATCTCGAGCACGGGCCGATCTGGGGGCAGGAAGGGGACCGCAAGGTCAGACTCGTTCAGGAGCACGCGGTCTACGCCTCGATGGTCGAGTCGATGGATGCGGCGGTGGGCGTCGTGCTCGATTCGATCGACGCGGCGGGGTNGGTCGAGAACACGATCGTCATCTTCTTCAGTGACAACGGCGGACTTTCCACCAGCGAAGGACACCCGACCAGCAATCTTCCCCTTCGTGCGGGCAAGGGATGGCTTTACGAGGGCGGGATTCGGGAGCCGTGCATCGTCGCGGCGCCGGGCGTGACGCCTCCGGGAACCGAGTGCGATTCGCCCATCTCCAGCAATGACTTCCTCCCGACCATGCTCGAACTCTGTGGAGTCGTGTCTCCGGATCCTCGCCCGCTCGACGGACGCTCGTTCGTGCCGTCGCTTCGATCCCCCGATGAGGACCGCGGGCGACGGGCCCTCCATTGGCACTATCCCCACTACGGCAATCAGGGTGGCGCTCCGTCCGGCGCCATCCGTGACGGTGACTGGAAGCTCATCGAGTGGTTCGAGAACGACCCCGTCGAGCTCTACGATCTGTCGTCGGATCCCGGCGAGCGAAGGAACCTCGCCGTGGCGCATCCGGAGGTCGCCGATCGTCTCCGGGAGGCGNTCCGGGCGTGGAGGACGGGAGTCGATGCCGCGATGCCGACGCCCAATCCGGACTTCGAGCCCCGGGACGTCCCATGATTCGTGTCGCGTGTTGATCCACCGACCATCGACGACCCTGAACTCAAGATCGATAGGATGAACCCATGAATCACATGAATCACATGANNCNNANGACACCTCGCACCATGATTCGATTTCTTCTTCCGTTGGTCGTCGTCGTCGGAGCCTCGGTCGCGGCAGGCCAGGACCAGTCGCCGCCGTCACCGATCGCCATGGAGGGGAAGCGGCAGACCGAAGACGCCGGCACCCCGGTCTGGAAGCCGATCTTCAATGGCCGTGATCTTGACGGCTGGGTCTACAAGGAGACCGGTTCCGAGCTGGGAGTCGATCCGTCCTCCACGGTCAAGGTCGAGGACGGCGTGATCAGAATGGACTACGGCAAGTGGGATTCCTTCAAGGGGCGCTTCGGGCATCTCTTCCACAAGGTGCCGCACGATCGGTATCGCGTTCGCGTGGTGTATCGATTCACCGGGGATCAGGTGAAAGGCGGTCCCGGCTGGGCATTCCGCAACAGCGGCATCATGCTCCATTGTCAGGATCCGAAGTCGATGCGGACTGATCAGGATTTTCCGGTTTCCGTCGAGGTTCAGCTTCTGGGCGGCGCGGGGGCGGGATCGCGTTCCACCGGGAACCTCTGCACGCCGGGAACCAACGTCGAGATGAAGAAGGACGTCGTGACCCGCCACTGCACCAATTCGAAGAGCGAGACCTTCCATGGAGACCAGTGGGTGACCGCGGAAGTCGAGGTGCTCGGGAACGAATCGATCACGCACTACATCAACGGCGTCGAGGTCATGAAGTATCAGCGACCGCAACTCGATCCGCGAGATCCGGATGCCCAGTCATTGATGCAGCAGCGCAACGGTGAGGTGATGCTTGATCGCGGTTGGATCTCTCTTCAAGGCGAGAGTCATCCGGTCGAGTTCAAATCGGTCGAATTGATGGTGCTGCCTGAGGCGGAACCGGCCGGGACCTCAACGCCCGGCCCGACCTCGAAGCCTCAGAAATAGCTTGCGAATCAGTCTGTCTGTCGGCCTGACTCGTCGCGACCCCATCCGGTTTCGCCGGCGGCGATCTGACGCCGCGCGATGATCCGTTCCATGATCCGAACGTAGCCGTAGACCGCCATGGCCGGCCACTCCCAGGGGCGGACGAGAAGCCGCTTGAAGATTCCACCGCCCTGCTTGACGTGGTTCACCATCAGTTCCGGGAAACGTCGGGCCAGCTCGTACCCACCACGTCGAACTCTGGTTCGAACCGTGATCATCGAGCCGAGGTCGCGAGGCGGTTGCACGATCGCTTCGGCGCCCGAGACCGTGGACCGCTCCGTCGGCTTGAACTGGCCTTGTACGAAGCCGTCATCCGCGACGATTTCCGGGAACGCCGCCCATCTCGCCCGAGCGGACTCGCTGAGCACGAAGCATCCGCTCCCGTTGGGCGCCCCGTGCCCGAAGTAGGGGTTGAATCGCTGGGCTCGGTAGAAGAGCCGCATTCCGATGGTCGCTTCGGAGAGGTCGAATCGAGGGCTCGGCGAAACGATCGGGTGATCCGGGTCGCTGGCGCCGAGGAGTCGTTCGAGTGATCCCGGAAGCAATTGGATATCCGCGTCCAGGAAGACTCTCGGGAAGGACGTGAGTGTCGCCTCGCCGAGATTCAACGCGTTGCACTTGCCAGGTGTTTCGGTCTCGAGGACGCGGATGGAAGGATCGACCGATCTGGCCAGTTCCGCGGTCGAGTCGGAACTCGCATTCACGACCACCACGATCTCCAGATCGGCCACCGCGTCCGCGAGGACGGCACGCAGGGTCCTCTCGATCGACGACGCCTCGTTGTGGGCGGGAATGATGATGCTGGGCACGATTCAGATCCTCGGGGCTTCGAGGGGTTACATCGACCGACCGCGTGGCCGGGCTGCACACCGGATGTGGATTCCGTTCCGGTATTCCGGCGAGAGGTCCTCCAAGAGAACGCCGCCCGATGTCAGGGGCACCGGGCGGCGGCAAGATGATCATCAAATCGAGGGTTCGTCCAGATGGATCACTGTTCGAAGACGTCGTGGCTCGTGGATCGAATCGACACGATGCTTGTGACGGCGGCCTTGGCCTTCTCTGCGTCGCCCTGAAGAATGGCCATCTCGGCTTGAAGGGAAGCCATGACCGCAGAGATCATGTCGATCTGAAAGGCCATCTGGTAGGCCTTGGCGTCGGATCCGAACTTCTCCTTGGCGGCATCGCTCATCGGGATCGCGGCGGTGTATTGCTTTGCGGTCATCAGGGACGATTGAATGACGCGGATGGCGGCAAGGTCGGTTTCTCGGGAGATCGCATCGAACTTCGTTCGCCGCAGACCGCGGAGCGCACGGCCGGACACCTCCATGGCTTCGTGGAACGCTTCCTTGGGATCGACGGGTTCCGTGGTCGTGGCGTCGGCGGGTCGAGCGGCGCCGCCGGGGCGAGTCATGCCCTCGCCACGAGCGCCTCCACGGCTTCCGGCGCGGGACTCGACGAACGCGACGATCTCGACGCGAGTCACGAAGCCGTCATCGTCGGCATCGGCCTGATTGAACATTCGCTGGGCGTTCCCGCCACTCGCTTCGTCCTTGGAGATCTTTCCGTCTCCATCGGCGTCCGCCCGCATCATTCGATCGGCGATCATCTCGGGGCTTCCACCGCGATTCCCGCGCCCCTGCGGTGGTCGGTTGCCATCCTGGCCGGGGCGCTGCTGGCCGGCATTTCCATCCTGGCCGGGTCTTCCCGGTCGATCGCCGTTCTGCGCGAGTGCGGGAGTGGAGAGGGCGGCAGAGAGCAGGCCGAGGGCGGCAAGACGCAACATCCGAGTGTTCATTGGGGGCTCCAGGGTTGGGTATCTGTTGTCTGAGAGCGAGTGAGGGGATCTTTGAAACGAACATCCCCGGATCTTGTTGCCAGCGATTGTGCATCCGGTCGGAAACGGGGACGCTGGTCTCGCAAGGGACGTGGATCGGCCATCATGACGACGTCAGATCACGGCGTCGACCATTGATTGGGCTTCTTCGAGGATTCGCTCGAGATGGTGCTGGTCGCGGAGGCTTTCCGCATAGATCTTGTAGATGGGCTCGGTCCCGGAGGGGCGGGCGGCGAACCAGCCTTGCGCCGTACAGACCTTGAGGCCGCCGATCGGAGCGCCGTTGCCCGGCGCCTCGGTGAGGGTCGCGGTGATCGGATCGCCGGCGAGTTCGGTGGCGGTCACCGCCGAGGCGTCGAGTTTCTTCAGCGCGTTCCGGGTCCGAGCATCGGCGGGGGCGGAGATGCGTCGGTAGACGGGATCGCCGAACCGTTCGATCATCGAAGCCTCGTGCTCGCCCGGATCTCGACCGGATTTCGCGAGGATCTCCGCGGCGAGCATGTCCATCACGATCCCGTCCTTGTCCGTGGTCCATGGCTTGCCGTCGAAGGTCAGGAACGACGCCCCGGCGCTCTCCTCGCCACCGAAGCAGATCGAACCGTCGAAGAGTCCCGGCGCGAACCACTTGAATCCGACCGGAACCTCGCAAAGGGATCGGTTCGCCGCCGCCACCACTCGGTCGATCAGAATGCTTGATACGAGTGTTTTTCCGATCCGGGACTTTCTGGACCAGTCGTTTCGAGTGGCCAGGAGATGTTCGATCGCGACCGCGAGGAAGCGGTTCGGATTCATCAACCCGGAGTTTCGACAGACGATGCCGTGCCGATCGGAATCGGGATCGTTGCCGAAGGCAAGGTCGTATTCGCCGCCCGCCATCTGCGCGACCAGCGGGGCCATGGCGAAGGGGCTTGAACAATCCATGCGAACCAGACCGTCTGCATCCAGGGTCATGAATCCGAATCGAGGGTCGAGCGTGTCATCCGTGACCGTGACTTCGATGCCATGGACTTCCGCGAGGACGGGCCAGATGGGAAGGGAGGCGCCGCCCAACGGATGGGCGGCGAGTCGCAGGCCGGCGGCTCGAATGGGGGCCAGATCGATGACCTTCGACAAGGCCTCCACGTACGGCCGGATGAAATCGACGACCTCGACGCCGGGGAGCGTCGACGCGTCTCCTGAAGAAGATGATGTTCGACGGACGTCGCTCAGATCAGCGGCGAGGATCTCGTTGGCTCTCCGTTCGATGCCGCCGGTGATGTCACCGGCGGCGGGGCCGCCGTCCGGCGGGGTGTATTTGAAGCCTCCGTCACGTGGTGGGTTGTGACTGGGGGTGATGATGATTCCATCGGCCCGGCCGGGGTCCAAGGCACTTCGGCCTTCGTTGTATGCAAGGATCGCCCTCGAGATGACCGGCGTCGCGGTGATCCCGTGGTCTCCCTGGATGTGGACTGGAACCCCGTTGGCGGAGAGCACTTCAATCGCGGTCCGTTCCGCGGCGGTGCTCAAGGCATGTGTGTCCTTGCCGACCAGCACCGGGCCACCGATGCCGTGGGCGATGCGATGTTCGACGATCGCCTGGGTGATGGCGAGAATGTGCGCCTCGTTGAAAGTTCGGTCGAGTGAGGAGCCGCGATGACCGCTGGTCCCGAAGGCGACGCGTTGCTCCGAGGAGGCGGGGTCTGGACGGTCATCGAGATAAGCCGAATTCAGTGCATCGAGGTCGATGAGGTGTTCGGCGGTGACCGGGCCGCCCGGAGTTCCCGGGGCGGCGAGATGGTTCGAGTGGCTCATGTGGACATCCTCGTCACATGAGGGTGGTCATGTCCAGTGCGAAACCACGCGCATCGATCCGGCGAATCGGGTCTCATGTCCGCATGAAGAAATTCCATCGCCGATCTTCCGTTCCCCACATCGTGCCGCAGGCCGTCCGAGTCCTCCTGCTGGTGGTCTTGACGGGGTGCACGACCTCGGAGAAGACGGGTGGAGGCGACTCGTCACCGTTGCGATCGGCCGCGCTCACCGTCGTTTCACTCAACCTTCGATACGACAATTCCGGCGACGGGGTGAATGCCTGGCCGAATCGTGAAGCCGCGGTGATCGAGGCTTTGGATTCCTTTCACGCGGACGTCATCGGGCTGCAGGAGGCGTTGCCTCATCAGGCGGAGGTGGTTCGATCCGGGTTGCCCGGGCATGCGATGTTGATTCGAACCCGGGAGCTTGATCCGAGCACAGGTGAGGCGACGCCCATCCTCTGGCGGACCGATCGATGGAAACTCGATCCTCGGGCCCACGGAACGTTCTGGTTGAGCGAGACACCCGAGGTGAGTGGGTCCCGATCCTGGGATTCGAGCCTTCCGAGAATCGCGACGTTCGCCCGGTTGATTCCGATCGGTTCGAACGATGGGAGATCCGCGGTCTGGATCTACAACACGCACTTCGATCATCGAGGCGGCGAGGCTCGTCTGGAATCGGCGAGGTTGCTTCGGGCCAGAATCGAAGCCCATGTCGATCCCACCGAACCAGTGGTCTTGATGGGTGACTTCAATGCGGTTCCGACATCGACACCGATCCGCGAGATCGTGTCCGTCGATGACTCGACCCGCATTCCGCTCGTTGATTGCTGGGCGATCAAGAACGCCGATGAACCGAAGAACGCGACTTGGAATGGATTCGATCCGATCGAGGTCGGCCGGCGAATCGACTTCATCTTCGCGTCCGATCTCGAAATCGAGAATGCGACGATCGAGCGCCCCCTGGTCGATGGGCGACCGATCTCCGACCACTGGCCGGTTCGCGTCATCTTCAACGAGCAGCCCGAAGGCTCAACCGTTCGGTGAGATTCGATCCTGTCCGCCCATGTATGGTCGGAGTGGCTCCGGGACCATCACGGATCCATCCGCCTGCTGGTGCATCTCGAGGATCGGAATCAGGATTCGCGGGCTCGCCGCCACCGTGTTGTTCAGCGAGTAGGCGAAGACGGTCTTCTTGGTCTCGGGGTCGCGGTACCGGAGATTGAGTCGACGGCACTGAAAGTCGGCGAGTCGGCTCGCCGAGTGGGTCTCGCCCCAGTCGCCGACCGGGCGTCCATCATCGCCGTCGGGACCGCGTCCGGGCATCCAGCACTCGATGTCGATCATGTCCTCGTTCTTGGTTCCGAGGTCACCCGTGCAGCACTGGAGAAGGCGATAGGGGAGTCCGAGGCTCTGGAGCATCGATTCGACGTACCCGAGCATTCGCTGATGCCAGGCCTTCTGTTCCTCGGCGTCCGCTCGGCAGATCACCACTTGCTCGACCTTGTCGAACTGGTGGATCCGGTAGAGGCCCGCAGTGTCCTTGCCAGCCGCCCCGGCTTCGCGTCGGAAGCAGGTCGAGACCGTGGTGTATCGCTTGGGAAGATCGTCGGCGTCCAGAATCTCGTCGGCGTGCAATCCCATGAGCCCGACCTCGCCGGTTCCGGTCAGGTAGAGGTCATGGCCGGATCCTCGTCGGGATTCCTCGACGTGGTAGGCCTGATCATGGCCACCGGGGAAGAACCCGGTTCCTTGCATGCATTCTTCGCGGACGATCACCGGAACGGACATCGGCGTGAAACCGTTCTGAATCGTCATGAAATCGAAGGCGTAGCGGAGGATCGCCTGGTGCAGTCGCATGCCGGCGCCGGTCAGCACGTAGTGTCGGCTGCCGGACATCTTCACACCGCGTTCGAAGTCGACGAGTCCGAGTTCATGGACGAGTTCGACATGGGTCCGAGGCGCGAATCCCCGTTGGGCCGAGTACCCCTGGGTCGGATCGAAGCCCTCCGGATGCCACTGTCGAATCTCGACGTTGTCATCGCTGGATGCGCCGCGCGGGACGTCTTCGGCGGGCGGTTGTGGGATGGAGAGGAGGGCGGCCTGAAATTCCGGGTCGATCTCCGCGATTTCGACTTCGAGCTGGTGGATCCGTTCCTTCAGTTGGAGCGGCTTCCGCTCGAGCTCCGCGATTTCCGCTTCGATGCCTGCTCGCGCGGAGTCCTCGGCGTTCTTCAGCGTGCCTTTCAAGCGGCCGATCTGCGGGCCGCATTCCTTCCCCAGTTTCTTCTGTTCGGCCCGGGACTCCTCCTGTTCGGTGCGGAGTCGTCGGGTCGTTGCATCGAGTTCCAGCACCCGGTCGATGTCCACCGAGGCGTTCTTGGCAACGGCGCCTTCTCGGAAGCGTTCGGGGTTCTCGCGGAGTTGCTTGAGATCGATCATGCGGGCCTCGGTCGGATGGCGGTCGGGAAGGAGGGGAAAGGTACCACGACGGCCGGGCGGTTCGGGGCCCGGCTCATCGATCCCGATAGGTCGGTCCGGTCGCCCATCGCATCTTTCGGACCACGGTGGACCAGAATTCAGTACCTGGATCGCGGATCATCCGGACCCGGTGGTGGCCTCGGCGGACATGGACGCGGTCGCCGGTCTCGAGGTGACGGGTCAGTTGCCCGTCGATGACCAGCGTCGTTCCATCGTTCACCCTGGCCACGGTGATGGTGATCGGCTCCTCGGGGCTGGCGATGATCGGTCGGAAGGCGAGGCTGTGTACGGCCAGAGGCGTGATCACGAGCGCATCGCAACTGGGATGGACGATTGGACCGCCGGCACTGACGTTGTACGCCGTGCTTCCGGTGGGTGTGGACACGATCAGGCCATCGCCGGAGAGATGCGGCCCTCCGTTGCCATTGAAGTCAAGGCCGAGTTCGATCATTCGGAAGGGTGGTCCCGCGGTCACGACGCAGTCATTCAGGGCGGGTACCCATTCGAGATCCGATGCCTTGGAAGCCGAGGTCTCGACCGCGATCTCGAGCATCATTCGATCCGTCACCGGAGGGGTGTCGCCGAAGATCTGATCCGCGGCGGCGGCGAACCCCTCCGCGTCGAACTCGGCGAGGAATCCGAGTCGTCCGACGTTCACGCCGGCGATGGGAGTTTCTCGGGCGGCAAGCCGGCGAGCTTGAGCGAGAATCGTTCCGTCACCGCCGAGCACGATGGCCACGTCGAATTCAGCGTCGGGAATCGCATCCTCGGGGCTGATTCGCAGAACGCCGTCCGCCCGTGATTCGATCGCGGGCTGAACGATGGCGAGCGTGGCGGGGATTCCATCGCGTTGGGGATCGGCCACGAGAAGAACGCGAGGTCTTCCGGTCATGAGACGATTCCCTTGGTCAGACGCATGAATGCGGTCTCGAGATTCACCTGCTCGTGCTGGATGGTCTGGACTCGGAATCCCTGCGCGATGAGGCGGCTCGGAATCTCGCTCACCGGAAGGCCGTGTTCGAGATCGAGGGTGACGTCGATCCGGAGACCGCCGTCACCATCCACCACGTCCACCTGTTCGATCCCGCGGACTTCCGTCAGCAGCTTCGCCGCCTCTTCAGTCCGGTCATCCAGCGTGATGTGGACGATCTTCCCGGTTCCCGCTCTCCTCATGATCTCTGCGACGGTGCCGTTGAAGAGGAGCTGCCCCTTTTCGACGATCGCGACCGCGTTGCAGAGTTCGGAAAGCTCGTGAAGGATGTGGGAACTGATGATGATGGTCTTCCCCATCCGTCGCAGTTCCTTGAGAAGTTCGCGGATCTCGATTCTCGCCCGCGGATCGAGTCCCGATGCGGGTTCATCCATCAGCAGAACCTTCGGATCATGGAGAAGGACTCTGGCCACCGAGAGGCGTTGCTGCATGCCTCGGCTGAGGCCGTTCACTTCGCTCTTCGCCTTGTAACCGAGTTCCGTGAGGTCGAGCACGTCACCGACGACCTTCTTCCGCTTCGCGCCGTGGAGCCCGTAGCACGCGGCGAAGAACTCGAGATATTCGATCACGAGCATGTCTTCGTAGGCGCCGAGAAAGTCCGGGACGTATCCCATCACAGGTCTGATGAGATGGTTCTGATATCCCACGACGTGGCCGTCGATCCTTGCTTCGCCCCAGGTCGGTTTGAGGAGCGTCGCGAGAATCTTGATGGTCGTCGTCTTGCCCGCGCCGTTGGGGCCGATGAAGCCAAGACACGCACCTTCCTCGACCACCAGGTTCAGGTTGTCGAGGGCGACGAGGTCGCCGTACTTCTTCGTGAGATTGATCGTCTCGATCATGGCCATGCCGACGCCACTCCGTTGTTGGATTGCGGTTCACCGGGATTCAACGACGCGGTCGAGTCCCCGTCCTGGGGGTCGATCCGGTAGGCGGGCCTTGCAAGACCGTCCAGCACCGGGGGGAGGGGGTGGATCCATTGCAGGAACACCATTCCGTTGCCCGGTGTTCGTTCGCCGTCGATCGATATGGGAACCGGGCAGGGCGCATCCTCGGCGGTGCCGAAGAGGAAGACGCCGGGTTCGCCGAATCGATCGGAGACGTCGCATTGCCGGGCGAGCCATCGATTGAATCTCACGTTTCCCAGGCCCGACGATCCCGGCTTCACTTCGATCAGCGGCGGTGGGAGCATCTGGAACATCGAGAGCATATTGAAATACTTGCGTCGCTGGCTTTCGGAAGTGATGCGTTGGCTCGGGCCTCCGAGTTGATTCGCGATGTCGCCGGCATTCGGATCGCTGAAAGCGTCACGGATGGCATTGGAGAGCCCCGTGGGGCCCCGGAGCCGTTCGGCGGGCAGTCGCCCGTTGGTGATCAGGATCGTCCGCAGATCGAGTTCCTGTCCCTTGGCGAAGGTTCCGCTCAGCGCGACGAAACCCGCATAGTTCGGAGGGTCGTCCAGTACGAGCGGGAGGCCTGCGAACGAGGTCTTCGCGGTGGGAGCCATCGGGGTCCGGAGAGGAAAGACCACGGCGATGCGGACGTCTTCGAGATCGAGACCGGTTCCGTTGATGATCGTTCCACTCAGCATCATCTGGCCCGCGGCATCTCGAGTCAGGCTGATCGGATCATCCACCTTGACTCTGATGGTCGACTTCCAGGCCTCGTCGACGGCGACGATGCGGCCGAGCCAGGAACCGCTGAATTCGGCGCTGGTCGCGCGGGCGGGGACTTCGTAACCCTGGCTCTCGTCGATCGAGATGTCGTAGCGGTCGGTATTGGGGAACTGCTGGGAAAGCCCGTTGGGCGGAGGCGAGAACTGATCGAGCCGGTTTCCCTTCACGTCGCCCTCCAACCGGACGTCGACACTCCCGTATCCGGGGAGCCTGGCGGAGAACCACGTTCGCGCGAGGTCGAGTTGCGGGACGTCGTTGCTGACGCCATCGGGCCGGTAGAGATGTCGCAGCACCGTCACGTGCCGCATCTGGACGTCGTTGGATCCGATGAAGCGACCGGAGAACCA
The DNA here is from genome assembly GCA_002167845.2 of Phycisphaera sp. TMED9. Lineage (GTDB taxonomy): Bacteria > Planctomycetota > Phycisphaerae > Phycisphaerales > SM1A02 > UBA12014. The sequence goes on from NHBO02000073.1 coordinate 17,432, forward strand.
GGCGATGATGGCGAAGACGACCGAGGTCATCGCAAACGTGATCCAGGCGAGTCGCTTGCGCTTGAGTCGGGCGAGGACGGCGAAGCCGAGCGGACCCGCGACGGCCCAGTACGCGAGAAAGAGCAGGAAACCACCGAGCACGCCGATGGTCGCGCCGGAGGAGAGTCCGATGCGGTCGGAGATCAGCGAGCCGGTGCCCAGGCTGTCGATGGCCGGGCGTCGCGCCAGGATCTTCTCCTGGGCCAGAGTCTCGAGCGTCGTCGCGGTCGGCGTGAAAGCCCGTCGACCGAGGATGGCGTTCCAGAAGACCCAGGTCCGGGGAAGTCCGCCCGACTGCTGAAGTCTGAGATCGGGGTCGGCGACGTCGATGCCGACGACGTCGAGGATTCCATGCCCGACATCGCGTCGAACGGCGTAGACGATCGGATCTGGTGCGTTCGTGGCCTCCAGGCGTCGTTCGACGATCTCCGCGGCGGTTCCGGCCGGCGATGAATCGGTCGGCTCTTCCGTGGGTGGGAGGACGGCGGCAAGTGGTCGCCAGGCGTTAGGGAGTGCCGCCGGGTCGAAGCGGTGGATGGGCTGCAGTCGTTTCGGTTCTCGGAGATCCGTGCGGTCGCTGAGGGCCGGCAGCAGCGTGCTGAGGGGTATCTGTTCTTCCGGAATCGCGATCAGGTCGGCAAGCAGGTCGCCGAAGACGGACTCGTTTCGTCCGAGTCGCCAGGGGTCGGACGTTCCGGGAAGGAGAATGACGAGGTGGCCGCCACGTTCCATCCATCCTCGGAGCGCCGCTTCGATCGCGGGCTTGTTGTCGATCGCCGAAGGAAGAAAGTTCTGGTCGTTGGATGCCCAGACGATCAACTCGTACGGGGAGAGTCCGGTGGCGCGATCCGGGAGATCTCCGGGCTCGACGTTCGTGACGACGATCGTCTCCTCATTGAGCCCTTCGTGGCTCGGGAATCCACGGAGCTGGTCGAAACCGGACAGTCCGGCGGTGTTTCGTCCGATGACCATGGCCATGCCCTGATACTGCTGCACGGGGCGAGCCTGAGCCATGTTGGCGTCGATGCGAGCGACGGCGATCTCCTGTTCGCGAACGCCGTCACGAAACTCGAAGAGGCGGAACGTCCAGATTCGGTCAAGCAGATCGGCTGCCGAAGAGCTCGACGGGAGATCGGCCACGAGCCAGCTGACGGCCAAGCCGCCTCGAGCCGGTATCGCGATCTCCCGGATGTTGGCGACGATGTCGCCATCTCCATTGACGGTCTCCCACTGAAGGAGACCGGGGACGGGTTCGTCGAGATCGCTCTGGATGCGAACACGAACCGCGACGTTTCCGCCCGGTCGGAAGGCGTTGCCGGCGCCGAATCGATCGATGTTCAGCGACGTCTGAGCCGCGGTCGGTGCGGTCGTGAGGCAGGTCGAGATCACGACGAGTTTCAAAAGGGCGGCGAACATCACCTCGATCGGACGACGAAGAACGCCGCCGAACCAGGTCGATCCATGATCTCCCACCGTGAAGGTCGAGCCGATGACGGTGGGTGAGTTGAACCGGGATGGGAAGCGGGGAGGCATCCCGCACATTGTAGTCGTCTCAAGGGTCATGACGATCATGCCGACGGTCCGGGGGGGGTGGATGCCCGAGTCTCGGCTGGGAGCTCGACCCGGACTCCCCGAGTGTCGATCAATTCCGGCATGACGCCACTGATCCAGTCCATCCTGATTTCGATCGCCGTGCTGATTCCGGTGGTTCTGGGCATCCTTCGGCTCGGGATTCAACGAAGTGACCGGGCGACGGCGTTGGTGCGACGCCGCGAGGAGATCCGTCGGTTCCGGATGCGGTCGCGTCGGCATTGACGGGTCGGAGCGGGTGCGAGCATCCGATCTTGGATCGTGGGCTCAGTGTTTCGACTGGTCTGCGAAGGCGCCGATCATGCCGGCGTGGGATCTGATCCCGCCTCGAAGACATCGCAGATCGAACTTCTCGTTGGGACTGTGAACACGGTCGTCATCGAGGCCGAAGCCGACCAGAAGCGCATCGATTCCCAGTTTGGATTGGATATCGCCCACCGCGGGGATGCTCCCGCCCGAACCGATGATCGCCGCCGGGGCGTCATAGGCCTCGGCGAGGCCGGCGGTCGCGGCGGCGAGCCAGGGACTGTCGGCCGGTACCACCACCGCGGGATTCACTCCATGGTTGATGAACTCCACGGAGTGACCCTCGGGAATTCCCGCTTCGATGAACGCCTTCAGTGACGCCTCGATCATGGCGGGATCCTGGCCGGGCACGAGCCTGCAACTGATCTTCGCACTGCAGGTCGCCGGAATGATCGTCTTCGCGCCCGCCCCGGTGTAACCCCCATGGATGCCGTTCACGTCGACGGTCGGCCGGGACCAGGTTCGCTCGAGGATCGTCCGGCCCGTCTCGCCTCCGGACGCGGTGGAAACATCCGCACTGGACAGGAAGCTGGCCTCGTCGAAGCCCAGATCACGCCATTGGTCGAGGATTCGCTGGGGGGGATCCACGACGCCGTCGTAGAACCCGGGAACCGCCACGGAGCCGTCATCGCGATGCAATGACCCGATGATGCGGGCGAGAACGTTCGCGGGGTTGGCGATGGCACCGCCGTACATCCCGGAGTGGAGATCGTGGCCGGGCCCTCGGACCTCTGCTTCGAGATAGACCATCCCGCGAAGCATGGTGGTGATCGCCGGGGTCTCGGCATTCCACATGCCGGTGTCGGAGACCACGCAGACGTCCGCGGCCAATCGATCCTTGAAGTCATCGAGGAATCCTTCGAGGCTCTCGGAACCCGATTCCTCCTCACCTTCGAGCATCACCTTGACCCCCACGGGGATGTCGCCCGTGGCGTCGATCCAGGCTCGGAACGCCTCGATGAAGGTCATCACCTGGCCTTTGTCGTCCACGGCGCCTCGGGCGACGATTCTGCCGCCATTGGCGTCGTCGACGATCACCGGGTCGAAGGGCGGGGAGTTCCATTGATCCAGAGGATCCGCGGGCTGCACGTCGTAGTGTCCGTAGTACAGGACCGTCGGCGCATCGTCGGATGGCGCCTTGCGTTCGGCGAAAACCACCGGATGACCGGGGGTGTCCACGACTTCGCAAGTGAAACCGAGGCTCTTGAACTCGCGTTCGAACCACTCGGCCGCGGCTCGGACGTCTTCGACGTGGGCGGGATCGGTGCTGATGGACGGCAACCGGAGAATCGCCTGAAGCCGGGCGACGGCATCATCGAAATGGGCTTCGATGGAGTTCATCACCTTGGAGGTGGTCTGGGTCGTGGAGTTCATTCGGACACGATACCGGCTCGACGCGGTCATGATCCACTCGCGATCAGTGTCGCCAGAAGAACAGAATCGCGGCGCAGCAGAGGCCGCCGGCGAAGAGGAACCACAGCCATCGTTCGACGCGTCGTTGTTCGAGCCATCCCTCCCACGCGAGGTCGATGCCGGACGCAGTTTGGGAGGAGGTCCGAGACCTTGGGACGGGCGGACGAATGTTCTCATCGCAGATCGGGCAACGGCCCTCCGCGTCGCGAGGGCCAAGGGTCGCGTGCTGATCGTCGTGGCGGTTCACGGTCGAGCCCGCGTGAAGCGAGGGAGCGAATCCACAGTTCGGGCAGCGTGCGGCCTCGAACGTGCGGTCGATCTCCTCGCGACCGAATCGGTCTCCGTTCTCCATGTCCCAAGCCTACGTTGAGAATGTCGGGAGGCAATGAAAAACGACGGCCTGCCCCCAAATCCGGGAGCGATTCCAGCCTGATGCGGGGTCGCAAGGCAAGATGGGGGGGCTTTCGGTTCGGCCGGTTTCGCCGCGAAGCGATGCTTCGAGGGGCACGAGGACTCAGGATGGGAAGCCGAATTCGTCGACGCGGGTAGCATGTCACTGGAGAACAACGGTGCCAAACGAACCCGAACCTTCCATCGTGCGGATCATGGAGCCTGTCGGCGAACCGGTCTCAGGAATCTGGAGTGATGCCCGTCAGGTCGCCTCCGCGGTCTTCGCATCGGCCCGCCCGGAACGCCTTTTTCTAGCCTGGTGCTGTCTGATCCTGACCATGTTGGTCGGTTCGCTCTGGGACATGTCGACGCCCACGACCATGCCCGCGTCGGGTGCCACCGAACCGGGTGAGACGTTGCCCGCGTTGTTTCGGGAGTACGTCGAGGAATTCGAGCGTCCGCACGGCTGGGACACCGACGAAGTGGACGGCATCGAGGCCCGCCAGGCGTTCGCATCGGCACCGCAGGAGGTTCGCGACCGGGTGGAGCGACTGCGGCGTCGAGACGCGTTCGAGTTTCTTCTCGGTGGTCTGAGTGGGGGCTTCGAGGAGATCCGTCTCGGGGTCGTCGGCCTCCGGCCGGCGATGATCATCGACGGAATCGATACCGCCTTCATCTCCAACATCGGGAGTCTCTGGCGGAATGACCGCGGGTTTCTCGTGATCTTCGGCGCGGTGTTCCTCTTGTTCTTCTCCATCTTCGGCGGCAGCATCGCCAGGCTCGATGCCGAGCGTTTCACACGCGATCGTGATGTTTCCGTACTTGCCGTGCTCCGTTGGGCGATTCAGGACTGGCGACGTCTCTACGGCGGAGTTCTGCTTCCGCCGGTCCTGGCGCTGCTCCTTCTGGTGCCGGCTGGCGTTCTGGGGCTGTGCGCGTTCATCCCGGGTCTCGACGTCCTGGCGTCCCTGCTCTGGGGCGTGGTTCTGGTCGGCTCCTTCTCGGCGGGGCTCGTGATCGTGGCCTGGCTCACGTCGCTTCCCATGCTGTGCGCGGGAACGGCGTGCGAGTCGGGAGACCCGTCCGAGATCGTCGTCCGTTGCGCCGGGCTGGTGCGGCATCGTCCCGGACGCTACCTGTGCTTGATCGCCACGGCGGTGATCGCCGGCGCGATCGGCTGGCTCCTGGTCTCCGGCGTGACCACGATCACGCTCGATGCCGCTCGATCCGCGGGAAGCATGCTCGGAGGACCATTCTCCGAGGCCCAGAGCACGGCCTGGCCTTCACTGGCTTCCGTCAGTCCCGGGGAGATGGTCGAAGAGTCTTCTGGAACCCGCGGTCTCTCCGTCGCCATTCTCGACGGATGGCGTTGGCTCGTGGTCTCGGTCTGTACGGCGTGGATCATCGCGTTCTTCGCGGCCGCCGGTGGACGGATCTACCTTCTCCAGCGGCGGGCGGTCGAACGCCTTCAGATCGACGAACTTGGAACGCCGGGCCCCGAAGCCGGTTGAGTCGACGTTCTCACGCCGAACTCCAGGGTCGAGACCACCATCATGTGCTCGAAGAATCCGGAATCTGAATCATCAAAACGGCCCACGCCCGGTGTTCGTCGGCTCGAGGATGCCGCTCGGTATCTCCAGGATGATCGGTTGGCCCAGTCGATCGCCACGGATGTTCACACCGGCCGATCCTCCTCATTGAGTCGAGCGATGCGACTCCGGAATGCCCCCTCCGAGCTGGAAGGGCTCGTGAAGCGGCATCTGGCGGCGATGCGGGCCGCGTCGATCGGAGAGTTGGGATTGAACCGGCTTCGAGCCGACCGGCTTCGAGCCGGGATGGACATCCTCGAGTGTCTGGATTCCCTCGAGGATCGCTTCGCCGATCAAGGAAGTCCTTATCTCGGGAGCCGGCTCGCGGGAAGGGCGGCGAGAGGGCAGATCGAACCGGAGGACCGGCTTCACCTGCGATATCACGGGGTGCGGGAGATTCGCGACCTCGCCGCGGAACTCGAGTTCATCGACGTCGTCGAGATCCGCTTCTCCATCACCCGGAGTCGATACGGAATGTTGGAGACGATGCACGGGATCCTGGAAGGCGTCGAGTTCGATCTCCGGCGATGCCCGCCGGGTCAGATCTTGATCGATGCCCCGAATCTGATCCGTGGGGGAGACGTTCCCTTGGCCTCGGCCGACGAGGTCGCGCGCTTGATTGCAGGAATGATCGGCGAGGATTGAGTGAGTCGGACCCGCCGTCGCGAGATGCACCGTCAACAGGAGTGATCGCCTTCGAGGGCTCTGCGACTCAGCCGAGACCGCCCTTGAGATCGCCGCTGAATCGGGCTCGGAGTTTCCGCATCTCGGGATCTTCCGCCCGATCGGGTTCGCCGCGATCGCGGCCCTTGCCTCGGTCGGCGCCGGCGGGGCGAGCTTCGAGCGCCTTCTTCGAGAGGCTCACTCGGCCCTTGTCGGAGTCGATCGACAGGATCTTGACCTGCAGGACNTCGCCTTCGCGAAGGACGCCCTCGATCCGATCGATTCGCTGGTGGCTGATCTCGGAGATGTGAAGGAGTCCTTCGATTCCCTCTGCAACTTCCACGAAGGCACCGAAATCGGCGATTTTCCGGACGGTTCCGCTCACGGTGGCACCCACTTCGAGGGTGTCGGCGATGGCGGCTCTCGGGTCGGCGACCACGGCCTTCCGGCTCAAACCGATCTTCGGCTGGTCGCCCGAGGTGTCGATCTTCGTGACCACGACCTCCAGCTCTTCGCCCACCTTCACATGATCACCCGGGTCTCGGACTCGATCGTGCGAGATCTCGCTGACATGGATCAGGCCGTCGATTCCGCCCAGATCCGCGAAGACCCCGTAGGCCTGGATGCTGGTGACGACCACGGTCTTGCGTTGTCCGGGCTCGAGGGTGGCCAGGATCGACTCGCGATTCTTGGCCCGCTCCTCCTCGATGATCGCTCGTCGACTGAGGACCAGTCTTCCCTTGCGCTTGTCGAGTTGGGTCACGCGGCAGGTGACCCGCTCGTTGAGCATGATCGAGATGTCCGGAATGTGGCGGATGTCGATCTGGCCGGCGGGCATGAATCCGGTGTGGTGAGCGACCTCCACTTCGAGGCCTCCCTTGTTCACGCCGATCACATTGCCTTCGACGGTCTGGCCGACGTCCAGATTGCCCCAGTCGGCCTTCTGCACGGCGCCAGGAACGCTGAGGACGTAGAGCCCTTCCGAGTCGAGTCGTTCGACGAGGAACTCCGCGGTGGAGCCTTCCGTCGGCGCTTCGTCGAACTGTGAAAGCGGGCAGACGCCTTGTTTCTTCGGGCCGAATTCGACGAGTACTTCTCGATTTCGGATCGACACGATCTGCCCGGTCCGGGTGCGACGTCCGCCTTCGAGATTGATGCGGGTTCCGGTCGCGGGGGTCGACTCGTTGGCCAACGCCATCAGATCGACACCGGCCAGCGCGGCGGCGATTTCGGATTCGAGACTCGCAGCGGGTTCCTTCGTCGGCGCGGCCGCGGACTCGGAGGGCGGTGTCGGTGAATCGTCGCCGGGGCGTTCGCCGATGGCCGCTCGGAGCTCTCGATCGATCGATGTCGAATCCGACTCCGAAAGCGGAGGAGTCGGATCAGTGGCCGAGGGCGGGGAGGATGCAGGATCCTCGGATGGTCGTGGTGTCTCGTCGGGCATGGATTGATCTTGATTCGAACGGTTGATGGTTCCCCCGACAGGCGTCGGCAGGGATGTTTGCAGCATACACCGAGGAGTGGATGGAACCGAAAACTACCTCCGACTCGTATCTCATTCTGAACGGTATTCACAAGGAAGTCCGTTGGAGCCGCCCATCCAGCAGGTCCGGGCCCGCTCCCTCCGGTATAGTTTCCTTCTTCGCTCGGCTCCTCCCAATGAGAGAAGCCGATACCACAGATTCCCAGAGAGGCGATCGAATGGCTGGAAGCAAGGCTGCATGGGGCATCGAAGTCGGTTCNTACGCTGTGAAGGCGCTCCGACTTGAACGGTCCGGCGAACAATTCGTGGTCTCCGACTTCGGCGAGTTTCCGCANAAGCGGCCGCTGAGCACTCCGGATCTCGATGTCGATGAGATGATCCGGCTCACCCTCGGAACGTTCACGAGCCAGAAGAATCTCGAGAACGAGACGGTCGTGATGAGCATCGAGGGTCGGTCGTCCCTTCCACGGTTCGCGAAGCTGCCGCCGGTGGAAGAGAAGAAGATCCCCGACATCATCCAGTTCGAAGCCGCCCAGCAGATTCCCTTCCCGATCGAAGAGGTCGAATGGGATGCCAAGAAGTTCGTCTCCGAGGACTCACCGGAGACCGAGGTCGGCATCTTTGCAATCAAGAAGGACGTGCTCGACCATCGTCTCGCGATCTGGAGTGAGTACGGGCTGGAGCCCGGCGTCGTCAATCTCGGGCCGGTGGCGTTGTTCAACGCGGTCCACTTCGATCTGACCGGCAGTGTCAACAAGCCGTTCGTCGTGTTGGACATCGGCACCAAGGCGAGCGACCTGGTGGTCGTCGACGGCGACAAGTGCTGGATCCGGACCTTCCCGATCGGCGGCAGTGATTTCACCGACGCGATCATGGAGGCATTCAAACTCCCCTACGCCAAGGCGGAGCGTCTGAAGCAGGAATCGGCCAGCAGCAAGTATGCCAAGCAGATCATGCAGGCCATGAGACCCGTCTTCGGAGNCCTCCTTCAGGACGTCCAGCGGTCGATCGCTCACTACGAGAACATGAACCGGGGCGTGAAGCTCGAGACGGTTCTGGGTGTGGGCAGCACCTTCAAGATTCCCGGTCTGAGGAAGTTCCTCGGACAGCAGTTGAACTTGAATGTGGCTCGATTCGACGAGTTCAAACGGCTCCAGGTGGAAGGCCGGATGGCGGCGGATTTCGCCTCTCACGGGGTCAGTATGGCCACTGCGTACGGTCTGGCGCTCCAGGGAATCGGCGAAGCAGAAATCGATGTGAACCTCGCCCCGACCGAAGTGATTCGGGATCAGGCGTGGGCTTCCAAGACCAAGTGGTTCGTGGCCGCGGCCTGCGTCGCCCTGGTGGCGAGCGGCATGATGTTCATCAAGCCTCTGGCCGCCCAGACCGCGATGGGCGCGGACTCGATCGCCGGCGCCAGTCAGGTCGATTCGGTGGTTCGCCTCGCCAAGAAGATGACCGGCGAGGTCGATCGGATTTCGGCCGCGGCGAACATCGGATACACGTCCACGAATCTCGAGCGGTTGCTCGATGACCGTGAGGTCTGGCCCTTCCTCGTCACGGATGCGATGAATGCCGTCGCATCGGCGGGGCCGCAGCCCGAGCTTCTGGGAAGTGATCTCAAGAAGATCAAGGCCGTGAAGCCGGGAGATCGAAATCTCATCCTGCTGGAACAGTTCGGTGCGACCTACACGCCCACGGCTGATGGTCGGTTTCTCGACGTCGAGATGCAGGTGGCCTTCAGCAATGATGACGAGCGAGGATTCCTGAACGACACCGTCGGTCAGTTCATCAACGGGCTCGCGGCGGAAGGTGCTCGAGAGGGCGTTCCCTACGTCATCGTTCCCGGGTCCTTCAGTGCGAATCCCGGTGACCTCAAGATCGTCAAGGTGACGGAGGACGGTGAGAATGAAGTCTCCGGCGGGACCGCTCGGCCGGCAAGCAAGAAGCCGACTCGGGAGCCCGGTAGAAATGCGGGCCGGTCATCCGGTTCGGCAGGAACGAAGCCTCCGAGTGGTACCGGCTTTGCTGCTGGAGGCGGTGGCAACCAGCCCGGCAAGAACACCAACCGCAGCCGCGAGAAGATCAACCCGGATGCCGACCCGACCGGGATGGGCAGTTCGGGTGGTTCGTTCGTCGGTGGCAGTGGTGGGAACTCGGGCGGCTTCGGTCGCGACGGAGGCTCCGGCGACGGTGGTTTCAACGGGGCTGGCAACCGCCGTCCGGGTGGCAAGGTCGAAGATGACGTGGATCTGGTCGATCTGGACCAGGATGCCGCAATTCCCGGTGAACCAAGCCTTTACGACGCGGGCGATGTCTTCCACATCGGCCGGGTCACCTTCCGTATCAAGTTGAATTCAGATTGAATCGGCTCGCCCGCATCGGGCTGGGTTCCTTCGATCATCTTCTCGTTGAGTCGCCGGAATCTCCGGCATCAGGAAAGGCCAATCGCGAATGACACCCGTGCTTCGCTGGATCAAGTCCCACCTCGTCGTCGTGATCTGCGCCGTGGTCATCGTCGTTGCACCGTTGGCCGCGTGGTATGTCTCCACCGGAATGACGGCGGAACTCAAGACGGAACTGCAGCAGACCGCTTCGAGAGTCAAGGAGTTGGATCGCTACAAGACGACGAACGTGGCGTTGGAAGTTCCTGGAGGTGATCCCATCTCCGTTCGAGGCGTGGTGAATCCGCGGCTCCTCGAAGCCTATGAAGAGGCGGTCTCCAAGATCGGGTCTCAGGCGGAGATCGTGCACGCCGCCGGCCTCGCCCGGAACCAGACGCTCAACGGGCGGGTTCGAGGCGCGGATGACCTGCTGCCGGGTCATTTTCCGGCGCCGTCGTCGAAGCCTGAACTCGAGGAAATGCCGTTCCTCCTCCATGAAAATCTCGTCGCGGCCTACCGATCGCTNCTTTCGGACGTCCGGGCGGGAACTCCGCCGACGACGGAGGATGTCTCGGGCAAGCTCTCGCGTCGCCGGGACGTGTTCGTCTCCGGTGCCCGCAAGGATGCCGTCGATGAACTCGATGAAGACGAGACCGAGGCGATGCGGAAGGAACTGACGGCGGCCAGGCTGAACATCTACCGGAGCCACGTGCTCGGTGAAGATGGCTCGACGCCCATCAGCTTCTATGCCAGTCCGTCAGTGCTTCCGATCCCGCCGCAGCCGACCACCATGTTGCCACTGGGCGAGATGTTCGACTGGCAGTGGCAGTTCTGGGTCACCGAAGACCTCTTGCATGCCTTTGCCGCGGCCAATGGAGACGGTGTCGTCATCGGCGGGCCCATGAAGCGATTGCTCTCGCTGAACATTGCGCCGCTTGATGCGGAACTTCCTGCTGACGGATCGTCCGGTGGCAGTAGCGGGTTTGGTGGCGGATCACCGGGAATGGGCAGTCCGGGCGGTAACGCCCCTGGTCGCAACCGAGGGAACGCCCAGAGAGGCGGCGGCGATTCGCCAAGTGCCGCCGGTTCCGGCGGCCCCGCAGACCCGGGTGCGGCTCAAGTCGATCCTTCGGCTTCTGCAGCCATCGACAAGTCGATCTCGATCACGGGACGAACTTCCAACAGCGTCTATGACGTCAGGAACCTCGATTGCACGATCGTGGTGGCGACGCGGGGTCTCCCCGCGGTGATCGATGCCATTGCGGCGCAGAACTTCATGACGGTTCTTGATGTTCAACTTCTGCCGGCGAACGCATTCGCCGCAGCATCGGATGGTTTCATCTACGGGATTGAACCGGTTTCCACCGTGAGATTGCAGATCGAGACGATCTGGCTTCGGGAGTGGACGGCCGATGCGATGCCCGGTGACCTTCGTGAAGCGCTCGGAATCAAGAGTGCACCCCGGTCCACATCAGGTCAGGCCGGCTGACCTTCCGTTGACGACTCACCTCCTCTTCCTCGAACCTTGAAGCGAAAGCCATTCGGATGAACAAGGGAATTCCATTCTGGGAGCAGCACATCGAAAAGATGGTCCTGGGCCTTGCGGCTCTGGCCCTCCTTGGTGTGCTTGCCATCGTCGCGCTCGATCTCGATGCGGTCACCGCGGATATCGACAATCGGGTGCTCGGTCCCGCGGAAGTGGACGAAGTCATGGTGGCCAAGGCGAGCGAGCTCAGTCGCAAGCTGCAGCCCGACGCCGATGCCGATATCGAGCAGTTCGCATCCGTCTCCGGCGGCGGCGGAGAGGCGTATCGCCAACGATTGGACGAGTCGACCGCTCCGGGCACGTCTCCGCCGCTGATCGCGCCTTCGCTGGCGGCGATCCTGCTCCCCGCAGAGGTGGGGTCCGCGGACGTCTGGTACTACGAGCCGGTCATCCCTGAGCCGAAGATCCAGCCGATGGTGATGCAGACCATCGATACGATTCAGGCGTCAGAGCTCGATCGAGTGCCGACCCTTTCCTCGATGTTGGACGGAGGAAGCCGGGATGTGGTGTGGACGACTCCGGTGGCGAGCATCGATCTGGCCGCCATTCGCAGCGAACTCGAGGGTCGGGATTCGATGACGGATCCCATGAGGAGTCAGATTCCGAGCAACTGGTACAACCGGCGACCCTACTTCGTGGACGTCGTCTTCGAGCGTCAGGCCATGGGGCGAGACGGCGAGTGGGGGGCTGCGGCGATGGTCGAGCCCGTTCCTGGAATGCTCTCTTTTCGCGAGGAAATCGCGGACTTGATGGCGAATTCCGGTCTTGATGCGGGATTCCGTCAGCAGGTCTGGCTGACCCTCGATGACAAGGTCCGACAGCTGGAGATCATGCAGCCGGACTTCTACCTCACGGTGAACGATACGTTCGCGGAGCCCGCGCTCTTTGATGAGCGGGTCGAATCCTCGACCAGTGATCTCGATGATGTGAGTGACGAGGAAGCCGCTCGTCGGACGCAGCAGCGGGAGGTCGAACGACGACTTCGAGACCGGGTCAACTCCGCCAAGCGAGTCGAGGCGACGCTGGAAGAGCTCGGCGGCCCCCTTCGGCAGGACGAGATCGATCAAGCGAAGGGTGGAGGCTCCGGCAACGGCCGGAGCGGTGGCCGTGGTGGTGGCAAGTCCGATCCGAATGGTGATCCCGGCTTTGGTTCCAGCGGGCAGGGCAAGAAGGGTTCCGCGGCTTCGGCGAGCGATCAGCGTCGGCGTCTGACCCTGACGCTCAAACTCGATCGTCTCAAGGTCGAGATCGATCGACTTCAAGCCGAGTTCGAAGCACTCAATCCCGCCGCGGCGGCCGCGATGACTGGTCTTGATGACGAGGTCGTCGAGATGATCGACGTGGCAGCCGACGACGAAATGCTTGTGTGGACGCACGATTTGAGCGTCGAGGCTGGGGTGACCTATCGATACCGCTGCCGTGTCCTCCTCTACAACCCGCTCTTCGCCCGAAGCAGGCAGCTGCTCGAAGCCCAGCAGAACCTTGCAACGGCGTTCACGATCGATTCGCTGACCAGCGACTGGTCAGCACCGGTCGAAATCAAGCCTCCGGTCGAGTTCTACGTGGTGCGAGCCAGTGAAGACGGCGGGAGCATGGGGTTGGGTGAGATCCGAATCGAGATGTACCGCTACTTCGACGGAAGCCGTCGCAGCGAGCAGTTCTCCGTCCAGCCTGGAGAGCAGATCGGTCGAACTGCGACCGTGACCGACAGCGGCACGCCGACCACGGTGGACTTCTCGACCAACTGGTACCTGGTCGACGTGATCGCCGACCCCGCCGCAGCGGGGGGCTCAGGGCTTGATCGTGACGAGGATGCCACGGTGGTCTGTCGACGAATCGACGGATCGGAAGTCCGACTGAGGGTTCCCTCGCGTCAGATCGCGGACCCGGAGCGGGTCCGCCTGAAGATGGACGCTCGAGACGCGCAGTCTTCGGGGTGAGCGCGTCGGCCGGCCGCGATGAAAGGCGGGCCTGCGAGTACTGAATGAAGCACACTGAGCCGGTCGTCCGATGAGGACGGCCGGCTTTTTCGTGGTCGGCAGACTTGGCGCGGGGCGAGCGTCGCCGTNCCCGTCCCCGTCGCAANACGGGCACCGGCCACACCGGGAAATCGTCATATTCCCCTCATTTCCCTTCGGGTTTCGGCGTTTGCAGGCATCCGATTCGTCGGAGCGCCGGTGGAGAAATCGTGGACGAACTTCGATTCTGGGGTGTCTGTGGNGGCCATTTGGCGACATCGAAGATGAAAACCGGCCTTCCCAGCCCCACAAAGTCAAAAACTGGTCTGGAAATGCCGGTTTTGGCTCACGAGTGGGGTTGACACCCTCGGTGGTTTCACTATCCTTCTCCTTCTGCCCTCAACCGACGGAAATCGTCATGCGAGTGCAGCCGGCCGAGTCTTTAGGTCGCGAAACTGCTCTTTGAAAACCCGTGCACGATGTCGCGATGTTCACTGACCTTTCACCAAGATGTAGGTCAACTTGTGAACATCGAGACCGAGAGATCTTGAGTAGCCATGTGACTTGCGGGCTGTCTTGCTTGCTGCTGACAGCCGTTTCCGACTTCACCACTCGCGGTGATGAGGAAAGGTCGATCTTCGCTTCGTTCCTTCGGGATCGGGTCGAGGTCGGCGCGGTCAAGTTATTAAGGGCACACGGTGGATGTCTTGGCGTCGAGAGGCGATGAAGGACGTTGGAACCTGCGATATGCCCAGGGGAGCTGGTAACCGAGCTTTGATCCTGGGATTTCCGAATGGGGAAACCCGGCCCGNAAGGGTCATCCGTATCTGAATGCATAGGGTACGGAAGCGAACGCGGTGAACTGAAACATCTCAGTAACCGTAGGAAAGGAAAGCAACAGCGACTCCGTAAGTAGCGCCGAGCGAAAGCGGATNAGCCGGAATGCATTGCGAACTGCCTGGAAAGGCNGACGATACAAGGTGATAGTCCTGTAGCAATGTTGCCGGTGAGGCCTAGAGTAGGTCCGGGCTCGTGAAACCCGGTCTGAACATGGGGGGACCACCCCCCAAGCCTAAGTACTCCTCGACGACCGATAGTGAACCAGTAACGNGAGTGAACGATGAAAAGCACCCCGANAAGGGGAGTGAAAAGTACCTGAAACCGTGTGCTTACAAGCGGTCGGAGCCCTTCGGGGTGACGGCGTGCCTTTTGCATAATGAGCCGACGAGTTACTCTCTGTGGCAAGGCTAAGCTGAATCCCAGCGCAGCCGAAGGGAAACCGAGTCTTAAAAGGGCGTCGAGTCGCAGGGAGTAGACGCGAAACCCGTTGATCTACCCATGGGCAGGTTGAAGGGAGGGTAAAACCTCTTGGAGGACCGAAGCCTTGAACGTTGAAAAGTTCTGGCATGACCTGTGGGGAGGAGTTAAAGTCTAATCATAACGGGAGATATCTCGTTCTCTCCGAAATAGTTTTTGGACTAGCCTTACGTTATATCCTGCGGGGGTAGAGCGACTGGATGGGGCTGGGGGGCCACAAGCCTACCCACCTCAACCAAACTCCGAATACCGCAGTGACTTATCGTGGGAGTAAGACTACGGGGGATAATCTCCGTGGTCAAAAGGGAAACAGCCCAGACCGCCGGTTAAGGCCCCTAAATACACCTCAGTTGAAAAGGTAGTCAGATTGCAGTGACAGCCAGGATGTTGGCTTAGAAGCAGCCACCATTTAAAAAGTGCGTAACAGCTTACTGGTCGAGGAATCTGGCGCCGATAATGATCGGGGATAAGGTGTATGCCGAAACCGCGGACGTCTTCGGACGTGGTAGGAGAGCGTAGCTGTCAGCGTCGAAGCTTGCCCGGAAGGGCTGGTGGAGCGGCAGCTAGTGAATATGTCGGCTTGAGTAACGATAAACGGAGTGAGAATCTCCGTCGCCGAAAACCTAAGGTTTCCTGGGGAAGGTAATTCCGCCCAGGGTT
>NHBO02000074.1 GCA_002167845.2 Phycisphaera sp. TMED9
CTGCTTCAACCAGTTCCTCGACGACCTCGTGATCGGAGGCAACCGCCTCGGCGTGGACAATGCGGGGCGGATCTTTCGCAACCTGGTCGATCCCGAGACCGGCCAGATCGCCGAGGTGCTTGGCACGAGCCCGAATGGGACCGAAACCTCGGCCCTGCCCAAGTTCAACACCCTGGCAAACCTGCTGTGTGCGGCGGGTTCGAATCCCGCTCGCTTCGATCTGGTTCGAGAACTCGCGACCCCACCCTGTGGGGAGACCCCGTTGGACACCCTGGCGGTCGCGCATGCTCTCGCATCGAACCCCGATCTTCATCCGCTGGAACTGTGGGAGATCTCGACCGAGGTCGGTCGATATCAGCCTGCACTCTCCGAGCCTCGCGACGGGCCGATCGGCCCGGTGACCTGGACCATGGCCCTGACCTACGAAGGTACCGGCACGGAATTCGATGGCCCGGGCTTCATCGCGATCGATGCCGACGGCCGACCATGGATCGCGGCGAACTACTCCTGGACGCCATCGCCTTCGGACGCCGCCTGTGCCGGTGAGATCGTGAGTCACCTCGACGTCGATGGATCCGACATGCCCGGCGCTCCGTACTCGGGAGGCGGGCTCAGTGGTGCAGGGTTCGGTCTTTCGATCGATCCTCTCAACCAGGATGTCTGGATCGGGAACTTCGGATTCAAAGGCGAGGGCTGCGACGACGTCCCGCCGATGAACAGCGTTTCCCAGTTCCGGCGGGATGGAACCCCGGTCTCTCCGGCGTCGAATCCGACTTGTGACACGACGCAGGACGGCATCCCGACGGGTGGGTGGTGCGCCGGCGAGCTGTCTGCACCTCAAGGCACGGTCGTCGATGGTGAGGGCACCGTCTGGATCAACAATTTCTGTGGGGGGACCGTGACGCGGTATCCCGGCGGCGACCCACTCCAGGCCGAAGTGGTGGACATCACCGCCGGTGCCTCGTTCGAGCGAACTCCTTTCGGACTGGCCATCGATGCCTTCGGGGCCGGCTGGGTCGTGGACAATTACAACTGCGCCGCGGTCCGAGTCTCGAGAGACGGCGAGGTGGATGCCGTGGAGGATCCGAACGAATTGCTCCGCCTGCCGCTCGGGATTGCCGTGGACTCGCGGGGGAATGCCTGGGTGGCGAGCTCCGGGGTCATTCCGATCCCATGTTCCATAGAAAAGGACGGCTACTGCAACGGCAGCCTGGTGATTGGCGACGGCACGATCTACGGTGATCTCGAGGCGGATGGATCCGCGACGATCGCCCGCATCACGCCCGACGGAGTCGTGGAGGAGGCCTTCGGGGGTGGTGGTCTCTCGATTCCCTGGGGCATCGCGGTCGACGGGGACGACCATGTGTGGGTGGCGGACTTCAATGGGGGTCGGATCTCGAAGTTCTGCGGTGCGAACCCCGAGACCTGGCCCTGTGGAAAGTCCACCGGTGATCCGATATCCCCCGATGGAACCGGGTACGGAAGCGATGCCACGCAGCGGCTGGTCTGTGTCGCGATCGATCCGTCGGGAAACATCTGGGTGCCGAACAACTGGATCACCGAGGCACCCAAGTACCAGGAGAATCCTGGGGGACGTTCAGTCGTCCAGTACATCGGGCTCGCCGCACCGGTCGCCACGCCCACGAACGGACCGGCCCGGGCTCCGGGGTCGCCACTGGTCGAGCCCTGCCCAGGGGACTTCAACGGCGACGGCATGGTGGATTCCTCGGATCTGGGTCGACTGCTCGCCGATTGGAACGGCGACAACTTCGCACACGACCTCGATGGCGATGGTCTGGTTGGCGGGGGCGACCTCTTCGTCTTCATCGATCACTGGGGGGAGTGCCCCAACCGCTGATCTCGACATGCCCCGCTTGCTCGGGTCAGTCCTCGATCGAGTCGGTCTTCGGCTCGAGAGGTCGCACCCTCAGTGATCGGAAGTCGACCTCGACGTCCATGTCGGCGTGGAGTTGAAGGGCGAGGTGTCCACGACGACGTCCGGGGTCGTTGCGCAGGCTCGCGGTGGGATAGCCATCCACGAACACATCGACGTCTCCGCCCACCGCGTGGACCCGCATTTCGAGCCATTCTCCGCTTCTGGCCCGCAACTCCTCGATCATGGTCGGGTCGGGTTTGATCACCCAGCCGCGACCGCGCGTCTCGTAGAGGCCGCCGACCTCGGGGGTTGGATCGATCTCGGCCTGGAAACCGCTCACCCCGATCGCGTCCCCCAGCTCCTCGACCCGGTGATAGAAGCCGGAGTCGCCCTTGGTGATGCGAAAAGAAAGGACTGCCTCGAAGTCGTCGTATTCGCGGTCCGTGACCAGCAGCCCATGGCGCGGATCGTCCTTGGTGATCCGTCCTTCGAGCACCCCGTCGTTCCAGGCCCAGGTGCCGCCGGGCAGGATGTGCCATCCGTCGAGGGAACCGGGCACGAGAAGTTCGGTCCAATCGTTCGCGACCCAGCCATGATCACGATCGAGCCCGAGCATCCTTCGATTGATGCGGCGGAATCGGATCTCCTCATAGGGGTGTTCTTCGCCGGCCTCGTAGAGGCACGCGAAGCCCGCACGTCCTTCGCGGCCGCCGACCGTCGCCAGCGACGAGTAGGCGGAAGGGCCGGCGTGAAGAACGTTCCCCT
This sequence comes from Phycisphaera sp. TMED9, assembly GCA_002167845.2. Classification (GTDB taxonomy): domain Bacteria; phylum Planctomycetota; class Phycisphaerae; order Phycisphaerales; family SM1A02; genus UBA12014. Next base: position 2,642 of record NHBO02000074.1, read on the forward strand.
TCGACCAGGTGCGACCGCCGTCCCGACTGCGACGGATGGTCATATTGGTCCGTCCACTCGGGTTCGCGGGATTGGAGAAGACCAGGACGCGGCCGCCGTCCGACGCCACCATGGACGCCTGGCAGATGGGTTCGGGCAGGGTGGGATCTCTGGTCACGACGCTCCAGGTGTCTCCGCCGTCCGTGGAACGCGAGAGGGCCCGGGCCCGCTTCGAGCGGTCGTAGTTTCGCATGTTCAGGAGGAGCGATCCGTCCTCGAGCTCCGCGACGGCGCACTCGTTCACCTGATGGGAGGGGGTCCTTCCCGCGATCCTCCAGGTTCTGCCATGGTCGTCACTCGCGATGCAGTGCGAGTAGTAGTGCTTCGTCCCGGCTTCGATGTGGTCGCAGGGAATCAGGAGTCGACCTTCCTTCGGTCCGGTTCGAAGCTGGATTCCGTTGCCCGGGCCGGTGGCGTACCACGTCCAGTCAGGACGCTTGGCGGTGGATGTGATCTCACGCGGCTCGCTCCAGGTCGCGCCGTGGTCGTCGCTGGAAAGCACCCACACCGTTCGCGTTCCCTCGGAGGTCCCGGCGATGATCTCCGATTCGTGATCGTGCCCGAGGTTGTGGGTGGCGAGAAGGTGAATCGTGCCGTCGGACCAGTCGACGACCGGGCAGGGATTACCGCAGGTGTTCGCGCCGTCGTCCCAGACCACCTCGAGGTCGCTCCAGGTATCGCCCCCGTCGCTGCTTCGTCGCAACACCAGATCGATGTCGCCCGAGTCGCCGCGGCCGCCGACTCGCCCTTCGGCGAAGGCGAGCAAGTCTCCATTCCCAGCTTCGATGAGCGCCGGAATTCGGAATGTGTCGTAGATCGCCTCCCCGGAGACGAACACCGCGAGATCGTCGGGCGACATCGCCGAGAGAGGCGACGCCGCCGCGAGGACGAACGCTCCGGCGAACCTGACACGGGTGAGACTGGCTGGCGTGGGCTTCTTCATGAGGCATGGCTCTCGAGAGGCTTGAAGGACGTTTTCATGACCGAATGGGGCTCGGAATGGTGGCTGAGGCCCTGATTCACGACACGATAATCTCTGGCGGCTTGCGGCCACCGCTGCCGGCGAAGGCCCGATAAGCGAAAATTTCGGGCCACGCCGAGATGGGGAGGGCTTCTGTGTGCTCGCTTGAGTCCGCAAGAATCAGCGAAATACTAATACGGTGTTCGTTTTTTTCGGGCCTCGGGCTATTTCCTTGAATCCACGCTGTTCCGTCGTTTATTCTGGACCAGAGAGAGCCTCGGAATAATTGTCGGGTAACGGGCCAACTGGCTCGAATCCCATGCCGAACAAGCCAAAACACGAAACCATGGAGAAAGAAGCAATGTTGAATTGGAATCAATCTACTTGTCTCGCCGCAGTTGCAAGTCTCGCCGTCATCGGCGGGGCCGCGCACGCGGGCGGCATCGAAGGTGACGATTGCGCGAGTGCCATCGCCGCCATGCCGAACGTTTCATACAACTTCAACACGGCTGCGATGAACCCCAGCGGTCAGGTCGCGAATGACCTGCAATGCAGCGGGACCTTCCTGAACTTCTTCGCAAGTCAGCGAGACGTCTGGTACACCTGGACCCCGGACGAGGACGGGCAGGTCCTCTTCTCGACCTGTGATTCGAGCAGCTACGACACCTCGATCATCGTCTACGAGAACGGTTGCGGCCTCTCTGATCAGGTCGCCTGCAACGGCGACGCCGCGGACGACACCGGCTGCCAGCAGTTTCACGCGTCGGTCCTCCACGATGTGGTCGCCGGGAGCACGTACTACGTCCGCATCGGTGGCTACAACGGCGCCACCGGCCCCGGCACCTTCACGATGGAGGTCTGCGAAGCGAACGTCGTCACCGTCTGCTCGAGCGGATGTGACTACACGAGCATCTACGCGGCCATCAACGCGGCCGGATGCAACACCACGATCGAATTCGGTCCCGGTACCGTCAGCATTCCTGCCACCATCTCCACGGGTGCCAACTTCACGCTCCGAGGCTCGACTGACAAGAACGGTGCGCCCACCACGATCTTCCAGGGCAGCGGAAACCGCGGCTTCTCGAACCAGGGCGGAAACCAGGGCTTCGAGAACGTGATTTTCCAGGGCTTCTCAACGAACGGTGATGGCGGAGCGATCCTCAACTTCGGCAATGCATTCATCGCGAATTGCATCTTCCGGAACAACAACTCGAACGCTGGTGGCGGAGCGATCTGCTTCGTCGGTGCCCAGATGTCCGAGATCAGCGACACGCTGTTCGAGAACAACACCGCCGCGTACGGTGGCGCCACCTTCTTCCCGGCCAACGGCGGCTTCAACCAGCCGGTGTTCACCAACTGCCAGTGGCTCAACAACTACGCCGGCGGCCCCGGCGGCGCCGTGGCCACGGGTGGTAGCTGGGCGCAGTTCTACGGATGCGTCTTCGACGGCAACGTGGGTGAGCTCATCAACAGCGGCAGCTTCGGTGGTGGTGCCATGCACTTCAACGCCGGCGGACAGCCCCGAGTCGAAGATTGCGTCATCATCAACAACACCGCTGGCGGTGGCGCGTGCGGCGCGGCGATCTGGTCGGGTGGTGACACCCAGGTCACGGTCGTCGACAGCACCATTTGCAACAACGATTGCAACGGCAATTTCAACCTGTACTTCGGTGGTGACGGCACCATCATCAACGGTGGCGGCAACGACATTTCCGTCGAATGTGCGGATCCCTTCTGTCTCGGCGACATCAACCTCGACACCGTCGTGAACGCGGCCGACCTCGGTCTGCTGATCGGCGATTGGGGTTGCATGGGCGGCAAGTGCATCGCCGACCTCAATGATGACGGCATTGTGAACGCGGCCGACCTCGGCCTCCTCATCGGTGCCTGGGGCCAGTGTGCTCCCTGACCGATTCTGATCCTCCTGATCGGCCAAAGTATGGGCCTGCCACCGGCGATATTCGCGGGTGGCAGGCCCAGGCCGTTTCGGGGAGGGGAGCGCGGGGCCATTCTTGAGGCCGGGGGCGGCTTCACTTCCGAATAAAGACTGTTTTATAGTGTTTTCGGCAGAGTTCGGAGACTCCGTTGATCCGAGGAATATACTCGTGGGAATCCTCACTACGGGAATGGAAGATCATGCATAACTCGATGAAAAGCAACCTCGTCCGCGGTCTCCTTGCCTCGGCGTTCCTGGCTCCAGGTTCCATGGCACACGCTCAGAGCGATGATCATTCCGTCGCCCGACAGTGGAACGAGATCGCGCTCGAGTCGATCCGAAATGACTTTGCACGCCCGACGGTTCATGCCCGGAATCTGTTTCACAACTCCGCCGGGATGTGGGATGCCTGGGCGTGTTTCGAGTCGGGGCCGACACCCTGGCTCTTCGCGGAGGACGAACTGGCGGCTGGCGATCTCGAGGCCGCGCGACGTGAGGCGATCTCCTACGCGGCCTATCGGATCCTTCGGCACCGTTTCGCCGAATCGCCCGGCTTCGAGGAAATGGCGCCGCAGTACGACGCGCTCATGGTCGAGCTCGGTTACGACCCCGCCTACACCGAGACCGCCGGGAACGACCCGGCCGCGATCGGAAATCGAATCGCCCAGACCTACATCCTCTTCGGGGAGCAGGACAACGCCAACGAGCGGAACGACTACGCGAACCAGTGGTACCGACCCATCAACGCCCCGATCTTCCCCGAGGAGCCGGGGAACACCTTGCGGTATCCGAATCGATGGCAGCCGATCGGTTTCGATGAGTTCATCGATCAGTCTGGAAACGTGATCGAAGGAGGGATCCCTCCGTTCCTGGGGCCGGAGTGGGGAGGCGTGACACCCTTCAGCCTGCGACCCGATCAGCGGACCACGAACCAGCGGGACGGCCACGACTGGCATTTCTATCTCGATCCAGGCACGCCGCCGATGATCGGGACGGATCGCGAGCTGGAATATCTGGAAGGGTTCGAACAGGTCCTTGTCTGGTCTTCCCATCTGTACACGGACGACGAGGTCATGTGGGACATCAGTCCGAACACCATCGGAAACGCGGTGCTTCCAACAGATCCGGCTGACTTTGATGGGTTCTACGATCTCTTGGAGGGTGGAGATGCGAGCCAGGGATATGACCTGAACCCGGTGACGGGCGAGGTCTATCCGCCGCAGATCGTTCCGCGTGGTGATTATGTTCGCGTGCTTGCCGAATTCTGGGCGGACGGTCCGGACTCGGAGACGCCGCCAGGGCACTGGTTCACCCTTCTCAACGACGTGATGGACCATCCCGACTTCGTTCGGCAGATGGGCGGAGAGGGCCCGATCCTCGGCGAGCTCGAATATGACGTCAAGGCGTATCTCGCCATGGGTGGCTGCATGCACGATTCGGCGATCACCGCGTGGGGCGTCAAAGGTTGGTACGACTACGTCCGTCCGGTTTCCGTGGTCCGATGGATGGCCGAGAACGGTCAGCGGACGGATCCCGCGCAGCCGAACTATCACCCGCAGGGCCTTCGGCTCATCCCCGGTCTCGTCGAGATCGTGACCGAGAAGACGATCGTGCCGGGCGGCCGTCACGAGCATCTTGCGGGGCCGGGCGATGCCAACCTCGGCAAGATCGCCGCGTTCTGCTGGAGAGGCCCTGACTTCATCAACAATCCGGAGACCGACACCGCGAGTTGCGATTGGACTCTGGCGGAAAGTTGGTGGCCCTATCAACGTCCCACCTTCGTGACGCCGAACTTCGCCGGCTACGTGTCGGGGCATTCGACCTTCAGTCGAGCCGCGGCGGAATTGATGACCCGGATGACCGGGAGTGAATACTTCCCCGGTGGATTGGCTGAGTACCTGGCATCCCGCGGGTCCTTCCTGGTCTTCGAAGATGGCCCGACGGTCAACGTTCGCCTCCAGTGGGTGAGCTACCGCGATGCGAGCGACCAGTGTTCGCTCAGTCGGATCTGGGGTGGCATCCATCCGCCCGCCGATGACATTCCCGGTCGACTGATGGGTCTGGTCATCGGCCCGCAGGCGTGGGATCTGGCGGTCGAGCACTTCAACGGTAGTGGATGCCCCGAGGACATCAACGGTGACGGCATCGTCAATGCCGCCGATCTGGGCTCCCTCATCGGAAACTGGGGTTGTAAGGGGCCTGACTGCGTCGCTGATGTCAACCAGGACGGAATCGTGAACTCCGCCGACCTGGGACTCGTCATCGGTGCCTGGAATCAGGACTGCTGATCGGTTCGGACCGGAAGACCACCGTCAATCAATCAGTTTCCGCTGGCGGAAGTCGAGACGCCGTGTCGGTGACCGTAGGCGCTCTCTGCGGCGCCGTGGCCTGCTTGAGGGCATCACAGGACGAACTCGAAGTTCTTGTCCGCCTCGAGCATCGCATCGACGACCTGAAGCGTCGAGGCGGGGATCGACGTTCCGATCCAGCCCGCCGAGGACCAGCATGAGCTCGCCTTCGAGACGATGCGCATTGGTCACGTTCGGCGGCTCGGCGTAGTGCTCGCCGATCGGCCAACCCATCCAGAGTTCGTTCCACCAGATCTTGTCCATGCGATTGTCATGACATCCGCAGTCGGCGACATCGTGGAAATCGCCGAAGGCAAGGATCGCGCGGACCGCGCTCTGGCCGATGGCGCTGCGAAGATCAGGCTCACTCGTCGAATTCATCTGGAACCATCATGAGCGCCACTCGATAGCGTTGGCCCTTTGTATTGGTCCTGCGCTGGGCGAGTCGGTCCATGATGTGCATGAGCTGCTTCTCAACCCAGTCGATGTCCTGGGGAAGCAGGTTGCTGAATTGAATCCAACGTGCGCTGGTTCGAGGTTCGATGTCTTCTTCAAAGCGTCGAATGTTTTCCTCTGCCAGGCGGGCGGAATTTCGCATCATCAGACGCAAGCCTGCGGAGGTCGCCTTGTGGATGACTTCTTCATACGTCTTGCCGTTACTGCAGGGTTTCTCGCTTGCATTCGGATTGATGGTGTATTCGCGGCTGGGTCGTCCCTTGCCTTCGATGGGACGTATTCGGTGCTCGATGATCTGCTCTTCCTGAAGGCGATCGAGGGGGAGATGAAGCGCCCCCGGAGTTCGGCCGGTGATTGCACCGATTTCCGCTGCGGTGCGAGATCGACCATCCATCAGGGAGAGAACAATGTCCCAGCAAGGAAGGCTGGAAATGGCGGTCAATCTCTCGTTGGTCCAAAAGAACCCGGTTTTTGACTCAGTAGTGCCGATTTTGAATGGTCTGTGGGCATTCATGTGATCAGGTGACTTTCGATCAGGTGCAGTTGTTTTCTTGCAAATCGAGACAAGAGCGTCTAGGTTTGAGCAGGCATTCGAAGGAACAAACAATCGTTCGCTCGGGTTTATCCCATTTCCACCCGCATCTATTATTACTGAAAAAACCAACAATCAAATTATATCATCCATCTGACGCAAACACCAACCGGCATGACGGCCGGCGGTGTTCATTTGTGTGGCGCACCTGTTGGCAGATTGGTGCGGGTTCGATTTGGGATTTGTTGATGACGTCAAGTTTGAACAACAACACAGACTCGAACCATCGCCGCCGAAGCACTGAGTGCATTGTTGGCGTGGTGATTGCAACCGTGATGACCTCGTCAGGCACATCACGTGCCGATGCGGCTCAGATTATTCCATCCCAGAGTGACCGAACGGCTCAGGCCTTTGCGGTCCTTTGTGGTGACCGCTCTTTCATCAATGAGGATTCTGTGAACTCCATACCCATGAGGGTTTGGTTGCACGCATCCCTGGCGCGACGGACCGGCGTGTCTTCAGATTCCTAAAGCGACCCATCGGAATTCCGCTCTCGGTCGAATGTCCCTCATCAAAAATCGCTGTCAACAAACATCGGGAGAATCAAAAGTGAGAAAAATTTCCAGCATCATGGGTTGCCTCTTTCTAGGAATGGCCTCAGGGGTCCATGCAGGCACGGAGATCTACGAGTTGGAGGCCGTCCAGTCGGCGAGCATGTCTTCAACCGGGTGTTGCTCAATCTCTTATGCCAGCAACTTCAACGCGTCGACTCTTAGCACGCGAACCTGCCAGGAAGTCTACATGTCGTGCATCGGGAGTCGGCGAGCGGCGATGTGGCGTTTCGACCTCTCGGAGCTTCCCGATGACGTCATACCGGTGAGCGTTCACCTTGTCGGTACTCGAACCGAGAGATACATGACCGGCAGCGGATTTATCTCAGTCGTGTCAAATGCCAGTGACCTCAATACTCAGGTGGGACTTCAGCTCTACAACTCAGGGCACTACCGGTCGAACATCAACTGGAATTACGGAAACGACTTCACGTTCACGCTGAACTCGACGTTGAACAACGGGCTGTTCACCAAGTCCGAAAGCTTTGCCGTCATGGTGTACGGATCAACCACTTTCGGTATCAACATCACGAATTCCGGATCTTCCGCGCCGAAGCTCCGCGTGGTGGTGGATACACCCGACGCGCCTCCGTGCGTGGCCGATCTTGACGGCGACAACGAGGTGAATGCAAGCGACCTCGGGATCTTCCTGTGGTTTTGGGGTCCGAACTCAAGTCCTGCTGATTTCAATGGTGATGGCGTTGTGAACGCCTCCGATCTGGGTGTGTTGCTCGGCGCATGGGGGGCATGTCCATGACACACGAACATGATTCGATGGCACTCGAAAACCATGGTGAGTTGACGATGAACATGAGGAGAGTTTTTGTCTCACTGGGTATTGCCGTCATGGCGGGGTCTGCGTTCGCAGGCGATGTCGAGGTCGTCGAGATCCCGCGTTTGAGTGGGGCGGTCGCCGGCCCCTGCGAAGATTTCGGATGTTGTTGCAGTGCATCGAGGATCGTCGGGGGCAACAGCAGCACGCTGGCATTGCGGAGTTGCGAGTCAATCGGTGGTTACTGCATGACCGAGCGCCGCGCCCCGGTCGTGATCTTCGATCTCGAGAGTATCCCGGAAGGCGCGGACATCGAGAGCGTGCGGCTGGTCGGCAGTCGTACCTCCAGCGCGGGCAGCAGTGACGGTCGACTCAACCTGTTGTTCACCTCCAGCGGGTCGATCAATCACAACATGAGTTCCTCACTCAACAACTCGCCCCATGCAACGATCGACATCGACTGGGCGGGGAGTGGTTTCAGCCATCAAATCGACCCGTCGTTGTTTGTCGGTTCGAATCCAAGTGGCTACTTGGCGATATCGATGTACACCTGGCACGACACCACCACGTACGTGCGAAATTCGACGAACTACGAGCCAACACTGGAGATCACCATCTTCACGCCTGCGCCGCCCTGTCCGGCGGACATGAATGGTGATGGGATCGTCGATTCAGCCGACCTGGGCATTCTTCTTGCCTACTGGGGAGCAAAGTCCACCGGCGGGGATCTGAACGAGGATGGTGTTGTCGACGCTGCGGACCTTGGCTCGCTTCTTGCGAGTTGGGGAAATTGCCCTTCGGCCTGAAAGTAAAGATCGGTTACGAATCAACGGAGAAAGTCATGCATGTATTTTTTGAACGATTCTTGAGTTGGTCCCTTTGTTTCAGTTTTTGGTGTGTTGGAATGGCCAATGCGGAACAGCTCGTGCTGTATCCCGTTCAGTCTGGGATAGTCAGTGATGGCTCGTGTTGCAGCCCATACGCCTATTCCAACAGTGCGGACGATTTGCTTCTGGTCACTGGTTGTTTCAACAGCACCTACGGCTGCCATTTTCGTAAGGATTACGCGGCCTGGCGATGGGACATGTCCAGCATTCCAGAGGATGCGAAAGTCACGGGGGCGGCGATGTACTTGAATCACCCGTCACCAGTAATGGCCAGCTGGGTGGACATCTGGGTGGACGCCACACGCAGCAGTCTGAACTCGAATTATGTCTCCTCGATGTTCAGCAACCATGACCAGCACCTTCATGATGTCTCCTACTGGGCTGCGTCGTACAGCTTCTTCTTGGACATCGATATGGTGAATGCGGCCATTGTCGAGGGAAACCTCGCCATGAAGTTGGGAAATGGCGAAGGGGCGGATGGTGTGGTGTACATCAATACTGGCGACGATCAACCGCGCATCACCGTCTTCTACGAGATCGCCACCAAGCCTTGCCCGGCGGACCTCAATGGCGACGGGATCGTCGATTCCGCCGACCTCGGGATCTTCCTGTGGTTTTGGGGTTCGAGTCCAAGTGATGGCGATTTCAATGGTGATGGCGTTGTGGACTCTTCCGATCTAGGTGTGTTGCTCGGCGCATGGGGCGAATGTCCATGACACGCGAGCATGATTTGATCCCCACCGCCAGTCATGGTGAGTGGTGATGAAGAACCAGAAGAGCGTGCTTGATTCACGGGGTGTTTTCGTCAGGGCGGGTTCCCAGTTCGCAGGCGATCTCGAGGTCGTCGAGATCGCGCCCTCCGTTCAGGAGTAGGGAATGACGCGCCTGAATGGTGCGAACTTGAGTCGAGTGATTCGTGGATCGTGATCAATGAGCATCGAGCAACTTGCGTTTTAGAAAGTCCAGGCGACGTCGATTGCCATAAACGCTCTCGGCGGCACCATGGCCTGCTGAGGGCATCAGTACGAATTCAAAATCCTTGTCCGCCTTGACCAGTGCGTCGACGACCTGGAGGGTCGAGGCGGGATCGACATTGCGATCCATGCCGCCGAGGATCAGCATGAGATCGCCTTCGAGACGGTGTGCATTGGTCACGTTCGACTGCTCGGCGTAGTGCTCGCCGATCGGCCAACCCATCCAGAGTTCGTTCCACCAGATCTTGTCCATGCGATTGTCATGGCATCCGCAGTCGGCGACGGCGACGTCATAGAAATCTCCGAAAGCCAGAAGCGCCCGCAGGGCGCTCTGTCCGCCGGCGCTGCCACCGTAGATTCCCACCCGATCGAGGTTCATCCAGGGCCGCTCGGCCGCCGCCGCTTTCATCCAGGCGATTCGGTCGGGGAACCCGGAGTCGCCAAGGTTCTTCCAGGCCACGTCGTGGAACTCTTTCGATCTCCAGTTGGTTCCCATGCCATCGATCTGAACCACGACGAAGCCGAGATCGGCGACGTCCCGCATTCGCCAGCGGCGGGAGAAGGACTTCGGAACGAAGTGGCTGTGCGGGCCCGCATAGATGTGTTCGACCACGGGATATGACCGGGACGGATCAAAGTCCTTCGGGCGGACGATCACGCCCCAGATGTCGGTCTCGCCGTCGCGGCCTTTCGCGACGAATCGCTCCGGTTCGGTCCACCCGGTGGCCACGAGTCCGGTGTGATCCGCCGCGGCGAGTTCTGCGATCAAAGACCCATCCTTGGTGCGACGAAGCTCGTGCACCGGCGGAAGATCGACTCGGCTCCATCGATCGACGTAGTAGTCGCCGTCCGGTGAGAATTCGATCGAGTGCGTTCCGTCGCCTTCAGTGAGCCGAACGAGCTCACCCGTTTCGAGATCGACCATGGCGTGATGGACGTGATACGGATCTTGATCGGGATCGATTCCCATGAGTCGAATGCGGATCCTGCCTTCCTCCTCATCGACTTCGTCGACCGCTCGGACCACCCAGGGGCCCGAGGTGAGCGGCGTCCGCTCGCCGGTCTTCAGATCGACCAGCTCAAGATGGTTCCACCCGGATCGTTCGGACATCCAGATGGCCTGGTCTCCTCCTTTCATCACGTGAAGAAAGAGTTTTCCGGCGTAATCGAGAAACGTGGGAGATGACTCGTCGATCAGGATGCGGGTTTCACCGGAGTTCGCATCGACTTCAACCAGTCGGAGGGCTTGATGACCTCGTTGGTTGTAGAGAAAACGGACTCGGTCACTCTCGGGGTGCCACTGGATTCGGGAGATCGACCAGGGGTTGGGAAACAGCGATTCGTCGGGTTGAATTCGACGTCCGGTCGCGACTTCGAACACCACGGGATGGGGATGCGCGATTCGGTCACCAGGTTTGAGGTACTGGAAAGTCTCCAGCTTCGGTTCGACCTGATCATCGGGAGTGACGCGAATCAGATTGACCGGATGAGTCTCTGGTTTCTCGACTCGGATCGCGACGAAGTGACGCTGGTCCGGAGAAAATCGTACGTTTCCGGTCCAATGGTCCTCAGCCGATCCATCCGAAGTCAATCTTCGCTCGGTGCCGTCGGAGTCACGCATCCAGAGGTCATGGTCGCGAACGAAGACGGAAATCCGGTCATCGGGTGATGGAGTTCGGTTTCGCGACCGTTGACTCCGAACTTTCTTCTTCGGGAGTGAGCGATACGCCGCCACCGACCGTTCATCGGCGACCGCCGGTCCACCACCCTCGGTCGCTTGGAATCCGACGGCCGTCCGTCCGGCCTGGTTCACCATGATCCAGGCATGGCCCGCGTAGGTTCCTTGCGAGCGTCCGGCACCGGGTCGGATCCTGCCATATGGCCGCCGCGCTCCGTCCGTGTCGAGCCAGAAGAGATCGAGGTCCTCTTCCGTCAGGTTCTTGAAGACCAGTTCCATGGCCGGCCCGCCATTGGAGGATCGCGTGACTCGCTGGGGCGAAAGGCGGTGGTTCTTCGGCTTCGACTGGAGTTCGATTTCGCCGGTGGTGGCGTCGATCACGAATCGGGTCGGCGTTCCGTCGATGTTGCGAGTGAAGTGGAGACTGGTCGCATCCCGCCATCGGGCATTGATCGCCGAGTCGCTGACCAGATCATCAGCGTTGACCGGGCCGGTCAGGACGACGCCGATGAGGGCGAGAATCAGGAGGGAGGGGACGAATCGACGGAAGCTTGAAGTGATCATCATCGGAGCGTAGCAGGTGGGCTTTCCCTTCATCGACCGCGATTTTCTGGCCCGTATCCCGAGTTTTTGGGTTGGGAGCGATGCTGTGAGGAATCTCCGCTCGGTCACGGAACACATGTTGAAGAGGATCCTCATCGAGATCGATTTGGAATTCCGGAGTCGATTGGTAGGATAATCGTCGTGGTGGTGGCTGAGAACAGTCTGCCCCGCCGATCGTGGTCCGCCCCGAGGACCAGGGTTCGGCTCTGGTCCTTTCGGGAACTCGGATCCGGTTTCGATGATGAGCATCTATGTGGGGAATCTCCCCTACTCGGCAAGCGAAGACGACCTCCGGCAATACTTCGGCCAGCATGGCGAAGTGCAACGTGTCCACCTCGTGACTGATCGTGAGACTGGGAGGCCACGTGGTTTTGCCTTCATCGAGATGGATGACGAAGGGGGACGCGCTGCGATCGAGGCGCTGAACGGCAAGGAATTCCACGATCGACCTCTGACCATCAATGAAGCTCGCCCCCGCGAAGAAGGTGGCGGTGGCGGTGGCGGTGGCTATCGAGGCGGCGGCGGCGGCGGTGGCGGTGGCTATCGAGGCGGCGGCGGCGGTGGTGGTGGCGGTGGCGGCTATCGCGGTGGCGGTGGTGGTGGCGGCGGCGGTGGAGGTTTTCACGGCGGTGGCGGCGAACCCGGCGGTGGTGGTGGCGGCATGTTCGAGAAGGATGGTGGCCGGCGTGGTCGTGAGCGCGGAAACCGTCGAAACGACTGGTAGGCACGCTGCACCGAACACGAGACCGAGCCACGCATGGCATCGGCAATTGACCGAATCTTCAAACGCCCGCGACCATGTCGCGGGCGTTTTTCTCAAGTGTTCGGGATCGTCGGTCATTCTGGCCTTCTCGTGCGGACTGGGACAGGAATGACCGTAGAATCAGTTCATGCACCAATCCCACCTCAACCGACGTCAATTCCTCGCCGCCAGCGCCGCTGCCACGGTCATCCCGTCAATCCCCGCGCTGAGCGCTTCCGCCTCGAACGGATGGCGCGGGCTCGACGATGGACCTCCGGTCATCATCGGGGAAGGTTCGCAGCGATGGCAGTGCCAGCACGACTGGCTGACGCCTCCATCCGGGATCGCGTTCGGGGACACCCATGGACTTGCCCAGGACAAGGCGGGGCGGATCTATGTGGCGCACACCGTCGGGGGTGGGAGTACTCGGAAGTCCGGCGTGTGCGTGTACTCGCCCAAGGGCGAGTACATCGCTGACTGGGGCGAGAACTTCGCGGGTGGAGCGCATGGACTGGACCTTCGCCAGGAGAAGGATGGTGAGTTTCTCTATCACTGCGATACTCGCCGACGGTGTGTCGTGAAGACCGGACTGGATGGTTCGGTCGCCTGGACCGCCGAGTGCCCGACGCAGAGCGAAGCCTATGACGCGCCGGGCCAATGGTGTCCGACCAACGTGGCGTTCCTCCCCGATGGCGATGTTCTGGTCGGCGACGGTTACGGCCGTTCCTTCGTGCATCGCTACTCAAAGGATGGTGAATGGAAGTCGATCTTCCTCAAGCCCGGGAAGGACAAGGGTCAGGTTTCATGCCCACACGGGCTCTGGGTCGACCCTCGCGGGTCCGAACCTCGCGTGGTCGTTGCGGACCGAAGCAATCGACGTCTTCAGGTCTTCGACCTCGACGGAAAACCCGTCTCGATCCACACCAAGGGTGTTCGCCGTCCCTGCGACGTCGACTTCCGCGACGGTGTGATGCTCGTCCCGGATCTCGACAGCGTGGTCGCCCTCTATGACGAGAATTACGAACCGATGGCCATGCTCGGAGACGGGCATCCGACCAACCTTCGCGGCAAGCCTCGAGACGCGTTCAAGTCCGGCGAGTTCGTGCATCCGCACGACGCCATCTTTCTGCAGGACGGTTCGATCCTCGTGGCGGAATGGGTCCCCGTCGGCCGGGTCACTCGTCTCGTGAAGACCGATGCCTGACCGGAAAGAGGCGTTGCCACCTTCTCGGTCCATGGCCTGGATATTGGTGATGATCTCCGCGTGCTTCGAAGTGGCCTGGGCTTCCGGACTCCCGGCGACTCACGGATTCACGCGGCCGGGACCGACGGTGATCGTCATCGCCGCCATGTTGGCTTCATTCCTTCCACTCGCCAAAGCGGTGCGGACCCTTCCCATCGGAAGCGCCTATGCCGTCTGGACGGGTCTTGGTGCCACCGGCACGGCGAGTCTCGGCATGCTCTGGCACGGCGATCCGGTATCGGTGCTGCGCATCCTGGGAATCAGCCTGGTGATTCTCGGGGTCGCCGGGCTTCAGGCCTTCGGCGAAACGAAGTCGGTCAAGGAGTCATCCGCGTGAGCTGGCTCATCCTCGGCATCGCGGGTCTTTTCGAATGCGTGGGCGCGATCGGCCTGAAGTCGAGTGATGGATTCCGGAATCGGCGATGGACAGGCATCTTCGTGCTTGGCATGACGGCCAGCATGTTTCTGTTGGCCATCGCAGCGAAGGAAATTCCAATCGGGACGGCATATGCCGTCTGGACGGGGATCGGCGCCGTCGGCACGGCGCTCTGGGGCATGCGTCGATTTGGAGAGTCAACGTCCGCGCGGAGAATTCTCTGCCTGGCACTCATCGTGGTGGGGGTGATCATGCTCCGCGCCACGGACGCCGGTCTCTCGTCGGCGGCGTCATCGGCCGCAGGCGGATGAGTCACGCGAAGATGTCGGAGTGGACATTGCCGTGGACATCGGTCAGTCGAAAGTCCCGACCCGCATGATTGAAGGTCAGCAACTCGTGATTCAGGCCGAGTGAGTGCAGGAGCGTCGCGTGCCAGTCGTGAATGTCCATCACGCCTTCCACCGCTTTGTGCCCGGTCTCATCGGTCGAACCGTATTCGTATCCACCCTTCACGCCACCGCCTGCCATCCACATGGTGAACCCGCCGGCATTGTGGTCGCGTCCGTCGGATCCCTGGGCATAGGGAGTGCGGCCGAACTCGCCACCCCAGACCACGAGCGTGTCATCCAGCATGTTTCGACGCTTGAGGTCGGTGAGCAGTCCGGCGATCGGCTTGTCCACGGCGCCGCATCGATTCGCCAGTTCGGTCCGCATGTTCCGATGGGTGTCCCATCCACCTGCGGAGACTTCGATGAAGCGGACGCCCTCTTCGGCGAAGCGTCGGGCGAGGAGGCACTGGCGTCCGAAACCATCGGTTCCGTCTTCGCCGATGCCGTACATCTCGAGCGTCTTTCGATCTTCGGTTCCGAGATCGACGACCCCGGGGACCTCGGTCTGCATGCGGAAGGCGAGTTCGTACTGTTCAAGCACGGTCTCGACGGCGGGGTCTCCCTTGCCGCGACGGCTGCGTTCCCGTTCGAGCCGGCGAAGCAAGGCCAGCTGTTCTCTTTGAACCGCGGCGCCGTTGCGGTCGCTTTCCAGATGTTCGATCGGGTTCTGTGATTGGTTGTTTCGCCCGCGTCTGGCCTGCTGGCCGCCACCGCGACTGTTCCCGCCGGCAAGTCGAACCGGAGTTCCCTGATACGTCGCAGGGAGAAATCCACTTCCGTACTGATTGGCGGCACCGCCGGGATTCACCGTGATGTAGCCGGGAAGGTTCTGATTGCTGGTGCCGAGTCCGTACAAGGCCCAGGATCCCATGGAGGGGCGGACGAACTGGAAGGAGCCGGTATGCAGCTGCATCTGCGCCTGGGCATGGGCCGGAATGCCGGCCTTCATGCCATGAAGGAGACAGAGATCGTCCGCGTGTCGGGCCACTCCGGGGAAGAGTTCGCTGATGGGCAGTCCACTGTCTCCGTGGCGGTTGAATTTCCATGGGCTGGCGAGAAGCTTCGCATTCCCGCGGTAGGCCTGTCCGTCACGCTTGGCGAGTTCCGGCTTGTAGTCGAAGGTGTCCACGTGGGACGGAGCGCCGGACATGTACAGGAAGATGACCCGTTTCGCCTTCGCGGTGTGATGCGGTCGTTTCGGCGCCAGCGGATCATCGATCATTGATGACGCGAATGAACGTGCTCCCGCCAGGCCGGAAAAGGCGAGCCAGCCGAAACCGTAGGAGAGCGACTTGAGCATCTCGCGCCGGCCGGTGGAAAGTTCGATGCGGTTGTTGCAGAGGTCCATGTTGCAAACTCCTCTCGGGCGTGAAGCCCGAATCACGTGGTCAGTCGATCGTGCGGAACTCCGCGGATTGGAAGAGAGTCTGGCACAGCGCCGAAAACGCCATCAACTCGCCATCTTGAGGCGCGATGAAATCGCTCCGGTTCCGATTTCGGTCTGCGGCGGCGTTTCGTCGGGCCTGTTGGCGGCGTTGTGCCGGGTTGAGAGAGGCCATCTTCTCCCGATTGTCCGAGATCCACGCGGAGCGAAACTCTCTGAGAAAGTCACGGCAAGCGATGAACTCTCCGGCGGAGGGAGTCCGGCCGAAAGCGATCTGAAAGGCCAGTTCGACTTGAGACTTCATCTCCTTCTCGAGGCCGAGCACACGCTCGGCCATCGCATCGGCCATTCGCGTGATTTCTGCGCTGTTCATGAGATAGAGCGCCTGAGTCGCCACGTTGGTCTTGTCCCGCGTGCCTCTCACGAAATTCGGCTCGGGGAAGTCGAAGACGGCAAGCGCCTCGGGAACCCCTCCTCGGATCACCGGGAGGTAGACGCTCCGGTGGTCGGCATACTCCGAAGCGGTCAATCCGAAGAATCGATCGAGCGTATTCCCGCGGACGGCTCCTTCCAGTCCTGAGGCGGCGGAACCGAGAGGTTGATCGGTGTCGAGAAGACCGCCTGATGCCAGCATCGCGTCTCGAATCGCCTCCGCCTCGAGTCGTCGTTTGGGCATTCTCCAGATCGCGGTCTCGTCGGGATCGATCTCCGCTCGTCGCCGGTCCCACTCGGATGCGAGGGCATAGGACCGGGAGAGGACGATCTCTCTGATCAGGCCCTTGGAGGACCAGCCGAGTTCGACGAGGCGAGTGGCGAGGTGATCAAGCAACGCGGGATTCGACGGGCTCTGGCCGCTCAATCCGAAGTTGTCGCAGGAACTCACGATTCCCTTGCCGAACAGATGCGACCAGATGCGATTGGCCCAGACTCGACTGGTCAGCGGGTTCTTCTCGTTCGCGATCCAATCCGCGAGTTCGCGTCGGCCGCTTTCGGACTGCGGGACATCGGTGGTCCAGTCGCTGTTGAGAACCTGGACGAAGCCACGTGGGATGACGTTGCCCGGATTCTCGAGTTCTCCACGTTCAAGGAATGGCGCGTTTCGGATTTCTCCCTCGGCAACGCCCATGCAGACGAAGTTGTCGATCGTGGGGCGTCCCGCCTTGTCGAATCGGTCGAGGATCGACTGGGCGATGTCCCGGGCGCCTTCGGCGTTGCGAGCCTGCTGGAAGACTCGTTGCTGTTGCGGGGTGAGGCGATCTCTCGCGGATCGGATGTCTCGTATGCCGGAGGCCCTCATCTCGGCTCGGAGTTCTTCGGCGGCGCGGAGTTGGTTCTCTGCGCGATCCTTCGCGGCGATGATGAGCGAGCGAGCCGCGGTCGGAAACGTGGAGCCGTCCGGAAGGTCGGCTCCGGCGGGGATCTCGATCAATTCGCTGGCGTTCCGATTTCCGGGGCCCTCGAAGGTTCCAAATCGAGTCTCCGTCGACGCGAATATTCCGGCGAGCGCGTAGTAGTCACGCTGGGGGATCGGATCGAACTTGTGGTCGTGACATCGGGCGCACGCGACGGTGGTCGCCAGCATGCCTTGAGTGATGGTGTCGATCTGCTCGTCGATCACATCGAATCGGAATTGAGCCTTGCCTCGGACGTTGTGACTCTTCGTTCCAAGAGTCAGGTACCCCGTGGCGATGAGGTTGCGAGCCTCCTCGTCTTCATCTTCGGCAGGCAGGAGGTCGCCGGCCAGTTGGTTGGTCAGGAACCGGTCGTAGGGGAGATCCGCGTTGAACGCTTCGATGACCCAGTCTCGATACCGCCACGCATGGGGGTAGACGACGTTGTTCTCCTTGCCGCTTGACTCCGCATATCGAGCGACGTCGAGCCAATGTCGTCCCCAGCGTTCGCCGAAGGCGTTCTTCGCGAGGAGACGGTCCACGACGATCTCCCGAGCACGCGGCGAGTCGTCGGAGTCGAATTCGGAGAGTTCGGTCGGGGTGGGGGGAAGGCCGGTCAGATCGAAGGTCACTCGGCGAAGCCACGTGTTCGGGTCGGCGTCATCGACCGGCGTCAGTCCTTGTTCGTCGAGGTCGGCGAGGACGTATCGGTCCAAGGTTGCGCGGGGCCAGCGTTCGTCGGAAACCGCGGGGGCTTCCTGGATCGCGAGCGGAATGTAGGCCCAATGATCTCGGCCCCGTTCGATCTCTTCCGCGGTCCAGCGGTGTTCCGTACCGGGATCGTCCACGATCTCGCGCGGCGCCGGCATCGGCGCACCGATGCGGACCCATTCCTCGAGGAGGTTGATCTCGTCCCGGGTAAGTCGTCCTCTTGGCGGCATCTCAAGGCCGGGGTCGTCGTAGCGGATGGCCTGGATGAGCAAGCTGGCATCCGGATCGCCCGGAATGATGGCGGGACCGCTGTCACCGCCGATCAGCAGCTGCATTCTCGTATCGACCTTGAGTCCGGCGCTGATGCGGCTTCCGTCGTTGCTGTGGCAGTTCACACAGCGACCCAGGAGGAGCGGGCGAATCTTGGATTCGAAGAAGTCGAGATCCTTCCTGGAGAAGGATGGCGCTTCCCCCATCATTTCCGTCTGGGCCATCATCGAGTCGTCCGACATCATGCCGGCATCCTGTCCGAGGGCCGTGCCGGCGAAGATGGAGACGGCGATGATGCCGGGAATGGTCACGTGGGCGTGGGCCGCATCAAGCAGATGGTTGGTCGTCATGGAGCGGAAACCTCCGAGGCTTGCTCGTGGAACGTCACGAGCCTGCAATCGATTGCACGGCGACGCCGAATCAGGGACTCGCCGATCTTCGGATCGGCTCGAATTCGATCCTGGTCGCTGTTTTTCTGTCTCTGGTCCCGGTTGGAGTTCGGAAGTCAGGGGCAGAAACCCCAGGCGGCGAGAAGCAGCCCGAGATCCGCTCCGTCCACGTTTCCGCTCCCATCGAGATCCGCTTCCGGGGCGTTGGAGTTCCAGGCCGCGAGGAGCAGGCCGAGGTCGGCCCCGTCCACCAGGTCATCTCCATTGAAATCTCCCGGGCAGGCGATCTTCCCGCAGGAACGGGCGGACAGGCTGAAGTCGTCGATGGCGGCTTCCACCACGGATCCCGCCCCGAGATCGGAGGCGACGAATCGCACCATCGTGGTGGGGCTGAAGTTCGTTTCGATGTCCGCTTCGAAGATTCGCCAACTCGTCGCGTTCTCGGAGATGTCGGTGAGCAGGCTCCAGTTCCCGCCGCCGTCGGTCGAGAGTTCAACCTGCATCGAGTCTTCTCCCGGCGAAGCGCCGGCATCGTTGCGATACCAGTATGCGAAGGACACGGTCATGACATCGAAATCCGAAGTATCGATGGTCGGTGTCACAAGCGTGGTGAAACCTCCGTCGATGTCGTTCTCGCCGACGGAGCCTCCGACCGATCCTTGTCCGGTCACGAAGCAGTTGACGCCGGGGTCGCTTGCGTCGTCTTCGGGCTGAGCTGCGGTTCCGTTGGGGTCCACACGCACCCACACCCCGGTGGTGGCGGTGTCACCGGCGACCCCGAGCATCCAGCCCTGGTCGGTCTCCGCGTCGTCTTCGAAGGCGATGAGTTCATCGATGACTTCGACGGTCCAGGGAACGTCGGTCGATTGGAGGATCAACGGGACGCCGCTGGTCGTATCGATGCCGAACGCGACGTCGATCACGCTGCCGCAAGCGGCAGCCGGAAGGGTTGCGAGGTACAGGCCTTCGCCGGCCTGGGACATCGGCGTGATCACCAGCGAATCGTCATCGATTCGGGTTCGGAGCGTGGCGGTGGAGGGGTCGAGTTGATTGAAGGCGGCGGAGATTTCGACCACGAATTCGGTCTCGGTGCCGACAGGAGCGATGCTCGGGAATCCGAACGGAAAGTCCACGAACGCCGTACTGCCGAGGACCTGTTCCCCGACGTAGAGGAAGGACTCGAGGATCTCCTCTCCACTCGGAATGATCTGGTCCGGTGGAAGAACGAAGCCGAAGGCGCCGGTGTCACGAAGTTCGTAGGTGAAGGCATAGACGCCAGCGTCATCCCAGGCCCAGTCGAGGCTCGTTCCACTGGCGAGGTAGAGATCGTGGGCGGGTTGGGGGGCGAAACTCGTGCCGTGGACGGATGCGATGGCATCTCGAATGCCTTCGCCGATCGCCTGGTGTACGGCGCCGGCGTTGCCTTCCGGTTCAGTGTCGTCGTATCCGTAAGGCCAGAGGATCAGTTGTGAATAGCAATGCACATCGAAGAAGGCGACGGAGTTGGACTGGGCCATGACGTCGTCTCGGATCGCCTGGGTCTCCGGTTCACTGAAGGGCGCGCTGCCGCGATAGGTGTCGCTGTTGGTGTTTCCACTGGATCCGGGACCGCCCCATCCGGCGGCGAAATTTCGATTCCAATCCACGCCGAACGTGCCGTCTCCGTTGGCCCGGCGGGTCTTCCGCCAGAGTCGATTGTCGTCCCAGGTGTGCTGGTATCCGTCGGGGTTCGCGATGGGGACGATGTGCCACACGACGCCATCGACCAGAGAGGTGATCCGATCGTCGATGCCATGACTGTTGATGAGGTTGTCCACGACGAAGGCAATCGTCGCAGGCCCGATCCATTCCCGGGCGTGAGCGCCCGTGAGGATGTAGACCGCGGGTGCGTCGGCGAGGTCCTCGGGTTCACCACCGAAGATCGTGTACGCCGGAATGTCACGGCCTTCGATGGTCTGCCCGATCACCCGTGAGGTCATGAGATCAGGCCGGCCAGCCTGGAGTGCGTCATAGAACGCGAAGATCTCGTCCTGCTGGTGGTACTCCTCGTGGTATCCGACTCCCGCGATGCCGTTCTGATTCGCGGTCAGCCTCGCCTGTTCGGCGTCGAGAAGTGACTGCACGTCATCGATGATGACCTCGTAGTCGATGCCCGTCCGGTCGAGGACCCGCAATCGGTCGTTCGGGAGCATGACGTCGATCTTTCCGAGTCCGATCGATTCGGACCAGACGTCACCGCCGAGCGCGAGCAGGGTCCGGAGTTGGCGCATCGATTCAAGCTCGGCGCGGACGACGGACTGTTCGTCGAATCGGGCCATCTCATCACCGGACGCGGAAGCGGCTCCGAAAAGGGTGACGGTGGCGAGGGCGACGGACGAGAATGATCGACTGAAAGGCATGAAAGGCTCCGCGGTTGGGATACCCGGATCAGACCGTCGAACGGCGAATTGGTTCATCAATTCCACGGTTCTTGGGGCATTGCGATCTGGTCCTTCGGCCTGGTGCTCGCCGAAGGGGGTATCTCGAAAAGAAGACCCGCGTCGACCGGAAGGTGGACGCGGGTCGGATTGATCCAGAAGAAGGTCGAGCCGATCACTTTACGGGGTTGAGCCATGAGGAGAAGCGATCGAAGTCGATTTGAGATGCTTCGGTGACCGGAATCTCGTGCTGGTTGACCACTTCGTTCAGCTTCGGATTCGCCAGCGTGATGATGCGGCTCGAACCGTCGACGAAGGACATCGCGAGACGATCGAGCGGGTCCCAGAAGGCCGGGAAATCCTTCCACCATTCGGTGTAGACATCGACCACCCAACCACCTCGGTTGTAGTTGTCCTGCCAGCCCGTATCGTGCTCGGCGATGGTGTACATGGTGTTGGAAGGATTGCGAATCTTGCTGATTCGATCGACCGTGGGTCCCCAGGCATTGTTGGGGTTGTCCGGGATGTCGCTGATGAACCCGTTCAGGGCGTAACTTCGCACTCGTCCGGTCGGATCGAGGGGGGACTGATACGCCCGAAGATCGCCGACATACTCGTACAAGGCCCCGTCGATGAGGGCCTGATCGGTTTCATCCTTCATGCCGTCCAGATCCGTGTCGCGAATTCGCGGGACCGAGGCGCCGGTGTTGTAGCTCTTCACCCAGAACAGGTCCCGGTTGGGGTTGGTGATCCCCGGAGGGAACTCCTGGCTGGCCGGGCTCATGAACTTCCCGTTGTTGTCCTGGCTCCAACTGACCAGCCCGAGCTGGAGTTGGTGCTGGTTGCTCATGCACTCGGTCAGCTGCGCGGTCGCTCGGAACGAGCTGATCGACACGATCAGGAAGCCGATGATGAGCGAAATGATCGCGATCACGACGAGCAACTCAACGAGCGTAAAGCCACGTCGCCGTGGGGTGCTTCGTCCGATTCTCGCGGAGGTCATTTCTGGGGAATTGGTCATATTGAAAGCATATTCCATTTTCTGGCCAGTTCCAAGTCCCGAATCGGAACTTGCCTTCAAGGGGGAACCTCTGTCTCTTGCCTCAAAATCCCCCGGTCTGTGGTTTCTACGGGGCTTTCTGAAAAGGGGTTCGTCGGCTCTTGAGGTCGGATTCGCCGCCGTAAACCCTTTATTATCAGCAACTAAGCGTCAGAGGCGGCTTTCTGGGGGTCAGCGTGAGGAGTGGCTTTCCGGTTCTCAGGGGTCAGGGGCCGCCCAGAATGTCCTCGGTCGCGGTCGAGAGACGGCTCCAGGAATCGAGCAGGTGGGTTTCGCCGCAGCGGGTGCTGGCGATCGCGAGATCCCGAAGCCAGCGGCGGAGCCAGGTGGCCGGGGCGGCTGGTTTGAGCATGGATCGTGGATCCAGCGTCTCGTCGAAGGCGTGGACCAGATCCCGGAACTCATGACCGTCGATCACTCGGCCTCTCAGATGAGGGTCGAGCACCGTGATGCGGCGTCGGGATTCGTCCCTGACCGCCACCAGGAAGCGTCCAGGCACATCGACGCCGAAGACATCCAGGCCGACCCGTTCCGCGGCACCGCAGTAGGCGAGGGCNCAGGGNACGGGGAGTCCCGGCATTCCATCGAGAACGAGGTCNAAGTCCATGGCATCCGGATGCATCGCGACGTCCTCGTGGCAGCCGATTCCCATGTCTTCAAAGACCACTTCGTGAAGATGGGCCATGAGGCCTTCCGAGCCTCGCGCCGTCGAGGCGTTTCCTCGGCCGGCCAGNTGGGGGATTCGGCACCGAACCCGGTGCGCCATGGCCTCCAGTCGGGTGTGGGCGGCACCAGGGTCGAGTTCCGGCCGGCGATGGGCGCCGAGCGCGACGGCGGCGTCGACGAGGTCTCGATACCGATCGAGTTCGGTGAGGGAAGCGCAATATCTGGAGGTCCAGTCGGTCATGAAGATCTTCTTCCCGGTTGAGACGTGGAATCGCTGGGACAATCGACCGTTTCAACGCCAGAACCGCAAGATTGGTCGATGAGATGGTGAAAACCCGGCTTCCANCCCGAAAACNTCGGTTCTGCAGGAGTCTGCAGGAGATAGGCTGAATCGTCCCTCCGGATTCTTCGAATCACTCGCCGACGCCGCCGTCGATACTCATGACCCAGGATTCNTCCACACCCTCGCAGGCCGGGATTGGGCGGCACATGACGACCGTGGTGGTCAGTGGTCTCCTGCTTCTCGCCGGGTTCATCGCGGGACAGATCGGATTCGGAGTCGTCGCGGAGATCCTCTACGTCCTGGCGATGCTGGCGGCGGCCGCCGATATCGCGGTCGGGACTTTTCGAAAGCTGGCCACCGGCGTTCTCGACGTCGAGCTCCTGATGTTGCTCGCGGCCATCGGCGCCACATTGATGGGGCGGNTCGGCGAAGCCGCCGTCCTGCTCTTTCTGTTCGCGTTGGGCCACGCGCTCGAACACCTGGCGATGCGTCGTGCGACTCGAGCGATCGAGGCGCTCGGTGATTTCGCGCCGGCGGTGGCGCGGCGGATTCAGAATGGTGATGTCGAAGAGGAGGTCGGGGTCGCGGAGCTCTCTCCCGGCGACATCGTGCGGGTTCGTTCGACGGAACGCATTCCGATCGACGGTGTCGTCTGTCGAGGAGAATCCGGCATCGACCAGAGTCCGATCACTGGAGAGAGCGTGCCNGTGGCGGTCCGGGACGGCGCGGAGGTCTTCGCAGGGACGTTGAATCTCGATGCGGTGATCGACATCAAGGCCACGAGTGGCGCGGGTGAGACGTTGATGGCACGAATGGTGCGGATGGTGGAAGAGGCTCGCCAACGAAAAGCGCCGACCGAACGCACGGCCGAGCGATTCACCCGGGTCTACGTTCCGATGGTTCTGATCGCGGTGGTCCTGCTGATCGTCTTGCCGCCTTCCTTTCAGTGGCTTGGATGGTCGGAATCGGCGGCTCGCGCCATGACCGTTCTGGTGGGGGCGTCGCCGTGCGCCCTCGCGATCTCCACGCCGGCCGCCGTTCTGGCCGGAATCGCGCGAACCGCTCGAGGAGGGGTGTTGGTCAAGGGTGGGGGCGCTCTCGAAGAACTCGGTGTGGTGCGGGCCATCGCGTTCGACAAGACGGGGACGCTCACCGAGGGCCGGCCGACACTTGGAAACGTGGTGCTGGTCGCCGACGCTTCTCGGGAACGGGCGCTTGGATTCGCCGCGGCAGTGGAACGTGAGAGCACGCACCCGCTGGCTCGGGCCGTGGTGGCGGCCGCGGAGGGNATCGAACGGATCGAGGCGACGTCTTCGGAGGTGGTTCCGGGGTTCGGGATGAAGGGNATGGTCGACGGGCGGCCGGTNCTGGTGGGGGGTCGTGGCCTGCTCGATCGTGAGTCGATCGAAATTCCCGATTCGTTGACCCGGGCTGCGGATGCGGCGAGCGAGGTCGGGCGCACCGTGGCGTATGTGGCCATCGATCAGGTCGCCGTGGCGTTGTTCGAACTCGCGGACTCCGCCCGACTCGAGGCCGCTGCGGTCATTCGTCGGCTTCGGAGTCTGGGAATCCGGCCGATGGTCATGCTCAGCGGTGATCGCCGGCAGCCAGCCGAGCAAATCGCGAGCCGTCTCGGGCTCGATGGAGTCCGGGCCGAGCTTCTCCCGGAAGGCAAGATCGCCGCGATCGCGGATCTTCGCCGAGATCATGCGCACGTCGCAATGGTCGGGGATGGTGTGAATGACGCTCCCGCACTCGCGGAGGCGACCGTCGGGGTGGCGATGGGAGGCTGCGGTACGGACGTGGCACTCGAAGCCGCGGACGTCGTGTTGATGGCCGATGATCTTTCTCGGCTTCCCTTCGCGGTGAAGGCCGCGCGGAAGACCCGGTCCATCATTCTTCAGAACGTCTTCGCCTCGATGAGTATCGTGGTCTTTCTCATCGTGCTTGGTTCCTTGGGCATCACCAATCTGGCGACGGCGGTGGTTCTGCACGAAGGAAGCACGGTGCTGGTGGTGTTGAATGCGCTCCGACTCCTTCGACTTCGTGATGATTCGGTTCTGGAGCCGTCGCAGGAAGAAGGTGGATTCGAATGACCGAAGTGAACGTTCGGCTTCATGGCGTCCAGAAGGTCTTCCCCGGCGGAGTGGAAGCGGTCGCGGCGATNGACCTGGAACTCTCGCCGGGTCGNGTGACCGCCCTGCTCGGGCCCACCGGTTGCGGAAAGAGCACGCTGCTTCGCCTGATCGGCGGGGTCGAGACGCCCACTGCCGGGTCGATCGAGATCGAGCCGACACCGAGAATCGGCTTCTGCTTTCAGGAGCCTCGACTCCTTCCCTGGCGCAACGTGCGGAGGAACGTGGCACTGCCTCTGGAACTTTCCGGTGCGTCATCGGACACGTGCCGCCTTGAAGCCGACCGTCGATTGGAGATGGTCGGTCTCGGGGATGCGGCGGAGTTTCTTCCCGCCGCGTTGTCCGGCGGGATGCGAATGCGGGCCGCGGTGGCAAGAGCGTTCATCGCCGATCCGAATCTTCTCCTGCTCGACGAACCGTTTGCGGCCTTGGACGAAGTCACTCGGCTCCGTCTCGACGAGGAGGTCGCTTCGCTGGTTCGGAAACGTTCGATCACCGCCTTGCTGGTCACTCACTCGATCGCGGAGGCCGTCTTTCTCGCCGACGAGGTCGTGGTCTTGTCGCCCCGGCCGGCGAGGATTCTCGATCGCTTCTCGATTCCTTTCGGCGAGCGAACCAGGGCTCTNCGAGGGCAGGAGGACTTCGCCCGTCTGCAATCCCGGATCTACGACGTGCTGCTGGCGGGAATGGAGGAGGAGGTTTGAAGTATCTGGGCATCATCTTGAANTACCTGNGCATCATCTTCGCTTCGGNCTGGCCTCCGACTGCAGTGGTCTTCGTGCTCCTCGGGCTCTGGCATCTCGCCGTGGTGGCGTTCTCCATTCCGGAGTTCCTGCTCCCCACACCATGGCGCGTGCTTCAGACCATCGAGGATCAGTGGCCGCGTCTGATCGCCGCGACGGGAAGAACGGCGACCGCCACCCTCGTGGGATTCGGTTTGAGCGCCGTGATCGGAATCATTTCGGGGAGTCTGCTCTCCCTGGTTCCGCTGGCCCGTCGGGGCGTCTATCCGTTGACGCTTCTGCTGCAGATGGTTCCNCTCGTCGCGATCGCTCCGATGCTCGTCATCTGGTTCGGATACGGGCTGCCCAGTGTGATCGCCGCGGCCTGCATCGTCTCCGTCTTCCCGGTGATCGCGGGAACCCTCGACGGGCTTCAATCCGTCGACGCCGGGCTTTCCGAGATGTTCAGAATTCATGGGGCGAATCGGGTCCGAACCTGGTGGTCACTCGGTCTTCCATGGTCGCTTCCGAGCGTCTTCACCGGGCTGCGAATCGCTGCCGGACTGGCGGTCATCGGGGCCATCGTNGGTGAGTTCGTCGGCGCATTCGGCGGTGATCGGGCTCCGTTGGGCGCGATCATCACCAGTGCCCTCAAGCAGAATCAGACGCCGACCGTCTTTGCGGCGGTGGCGCTTGCCGCGATGCTTGGATTCGTGCTCTTCGGAGTCGTGAACCTCGTCGGCTGGTTGTTGCTGGGTCGGTGGCACGAATCGGCACGGTGAACGGGATTCAGCGATACTCTNNGCGTCTCAGAGTCTCTTCGAGGATCAACATGAGTCGCACGTCCACGCTGCGTCGGATCGGGATCGCGTTGGCCTCAACGCTGCTCGGCCTGTCTTTCCTTCCCGGGTGTACCGATTCCGNCTCCGCGGAGAACGCGGCCGGACTCCGGACCATCACCGTTCAGTTGAATTGGTTTCCCGAACCGGAATTCGGCGGCTTCTACGCCGCGAAGGAGCGGGGGATCTTCGAGAAGGCCGGCTTTGATGTCCAGTTGATCAAAGGAGGTGCCGATGTGCCGGCGCCGCAACTGGTTGCCAGCGGCCGCGTCGATTTCGCCGTCGTCTCCGCGCCGCAGCTGGTCACCATCCGCGCCCGTGGCGGAAAGGCGACGGCGGTCTTCGCGAGTTTTCAGACCGCGCCTCGCGCGATGGTCGTGAAACGCGACTCCGCTTTCAAGACGCTCAAGGAACTCTGGGAGAGCGACGCCACGGTGATGGCGCAGGATGGTCTCGTCTACATTCGTTGGTTGAACAGCATCTATGACGGGTCGAAGCTCTCATTCGTCCCCTATGCGGGGTCTTCGGCGCCGTTCGTGGAGGGGAAGGTCGGAGCGATGCAGGCCTTCGCGACCGCGGAGCCGGTCCAATTGGAGGTCGACGGAGTGATGACCAGGGTCTTCGTGGTCGGGGAGACCGGCTACAACCCGTATGACGGCGTGGTCGCGGTGAACGACTCCCTCTTGAAGTCGGAACCCGNGCTGGTGGCCCGATTCACGGCGGCGGTTCGAGCGGGCTGGGCGTCCTATCTGGCCGAACCGGGGCCGATCAACAAGGTCATCAACGATCTGAATCCCGACCTCAAGCCAACGGTTCTCAAACTGGCGGCATCGAAGCTTCCGGCATTCGTCGAGTCCGACGTCACGAAGTCCAACGGGCTCGGATGGATGACCGGCGGGCGGTGGGACAATCTGCTCAAGCAGTTGCAATCGGTCGGCGAGATATCCGAAACCGAAGCTGAATCGATCGGGCGGCTCTTCGTGAACCCGTCGGCGGATTCACCGAGCGGTTCCTGAGGCGGCGGGGCCATTCCCGCGAATTTCATGCGCGACATGAAGGCGCAACGGTCGGAAGGGAACGACCCCACGAGACATGCCAGCTTCCCGCACCATTCTTCACGTCGACATGGACGCGTTCTTCGCGTCGGTGGAACAACGTGACGACCCGTCATTGCGCGGACGTCCGGTGCTGGTCGGCGGCCGCGGGGGTCGAGGTGTCGTGGCGGCGGCGAGTTACGAGGCCAGGAAGTCCGGCTGTCGATCGGCGATGCCGATGGCGGAGGCGGTTCGGAGGTGTCCGGCCGCGGTCATCGTCCCGCCCTCCTTCTCCAGGTATGAAGCCGACTCGTCGCGAATCATGGAGATTCTCGAGACGGCGTCTCCTCTCGTGGAGCCCCTTTCGATCGACGAGGCGTTCGTCGACGTGACTGGTTCGCATCGTCTTCTGGGTGACGGGCCGACCATCGCCGCCAGTTTGAAGCGGGCGATCAAGCAGGAGCTCGGACTGAACGCGAGTGTCGGGGTGGCGCCTTGCAAGTTCGTCGCGAAGATCGCCTCCGATCTGGAGAAACCGGATGGGCTCACCGTCTTCGGAGAGGAAGGCCTTGCCCGGCGCCTCGCGTCGCTTCCGGTCGGGCGGATGTGGGGAATCGGGCCGAAGAGCAAGGCTCGATTCGAAGCAAGGGGCGTTCGGACCTTCGGAGACCTTCAGAAGTGGTCCGAAGAGTCACTCGTGGCGAGTTTCGGAGCGGCGTCCGCACGGTTTCATGATCTCGCACACGGACGGGATGATCGGCCGGTGATCGGAGATCGGACGGCGAAGTCCGTCGGCCACGAGCAGACTTTCGGTGTCGACCTCGCCGATCCACAAGAGGTCGAAGCGGTGTTGCTCCGCCACGTCGAGCGGGTGGCCGCCAGACTCCGCCGGCGAGACCGGCGGGCAAGATCCATCGTGGTCAAGATTCGAGACGGGGAATTCGTGACCAATACGAGATCGAGGACGTTGGGAGAACCGACCGATCGAACGGATGTTCTCTGGGAGACCGCCCGAACACTGTTCCGTGAATGGACGTTTCGTCCGGTCCGATTGATCGGGATGGCCGCGGAACGCTTCGAGGAGGCCGTGCCCGACCTCTTTTCCGGGAGCGACGAGGAGAATGCTCGGATTCGTCGGCTCGACGCCGCGACGGATGCGATCCGCGATCGGTTCGGAGGCGAGGCGATCGCTCGCACGGCGTCCTCATTCCCCCCGGACCAGGCACGGAATCGGAGTGAGGGTGACGAACGGCGAGCCTCCGATTGAATGACCACCGCCGCCCCCTTCTGGAGACGGCGGTGGATCGGTTCATTCAACCAGCGGTGGGCTCACTCGGGTGCGAGCATCTTCAAGAAGACGACCTTCTGTTCACCGTCGCGTTCCACGATGACCTGGACTTCGTCGTCCGGCTTGAGTTCGGCAAGACGGCTGACCAGCTCGGCGCGGGTCTTGATCGGGTTCTTGTCCCACTTCTTGATCACGTCGCCTTCCTGGAGTCCACCCTTTTCGGCGGTGGACCCGTCCGTCACGTTGACGACTTCGAGTCCGGCGCCGTCGGGCAGCTGGCGACTTCTGATTCCGAGGCGGACTCGCAGGGCGCGAGGCCGGGCGGGACCGGGGGCCCGAGCCGAGCCTCCGCCGCTGTCCGCGGAAGCGAACTTGAATTTCTCGGGACGTTTCGCGGCGTCGAGCGCCAGCTCATGGAAGAGGTTGACGGTCTTCACCCCGGAGGTGCGGTAGATCTTGTCCGGTGTGTCGTCAGGCGTGTGATAGTCATCGTGGAAGTCGGCGCAGATCGCGAAGAGGATCGGGATTCCCTTTCGGTAGAAACTGGCATGGTCGCTTCCGCCTCCACGCATTCCTTCCGCGAGCACGATCTCGAGACCGGAATCGTCGAGGAATGGCTGAGCCCATTCCCGCATTCCGTCGCCGGTGTCGACTCCGGTGACGCTCAGGCCCTTCTCGTTGACGCGGCCGATCATGTCGAAGTTGATCATGAGTGCGACGTCATCGATCCCGTGCGGCGGGTTGTCCGCGTAGAACCGTGATCCGTTGAGTCCACTTTCTTCAGCATCGAAGGCTGCGAACATGATCGAGCGAAGCGGCTGGTCCTCGGGGATCTCGTCGTAGGCCTTTCGCAGGCTTTCTCCGAGCATCATCAATGCCGCGGCGCCGGACGCGTTGTCGTCGGCTCCCGGATGCAGGTTGCCGGAGCCTCGCCGGGATCCGAACTCACCCATTCCCAGGTGATCGAGGTGGCCACCGATGATCACGAACTCATCCTTCAGATCGCCTCGGCCCGGAAGCACGCCGAGGACGTTCTCCGCGTAACTGGGGATCTCCTCGATCACGCCGCCGCCGGTGACGGCGCCGTCGAAGTCGACGATGGTCGTTCCGGCATCAGCCAGTTTCCGGAGTTCCAGAAGGCTTCGGCCTTCGGGGTCGCAGGCTGCGGTGAGCGCTTCGCCGGCATCTGGAGTGAGCATGAACACGGGGACGCCTTCGATCACGTTGGCGGTGCCCTTCATCAGCGCACCGCTTCGGGGATCATTCGCACCGGGGGGGTTGATCAGGATGACGCCGGCGGGATTTCGCTTCTTGACCGCGTTGAACTTGCTGGCGAAGGTCGATTTTCGAGACCAACGGCGGTCGTTCCAGAGGCTGTCGCCCTCTTCGTCCATGGGTTCGAACCGGAGCATCACCGCGATCTTGCCGGTCAGGTCGGTGTCCTCTTCGAATGACTCATAGCCGTCGTTTCCTTCATCGATCGAATAACCGACGAAGACCATGTCGCCTTCCACGCGTCCGTCGGATCCAAGGCTCGTGAGCTCGAAGTCCGTGCCGAGTTCGAAGGTCACTTCGCCGTTGGCGCCGTCGACCACGAGTTCCTGATCACGGAACTCCGTCGACGCGCCGAGGCGGAAGGGCTGCTTCCAGCTTCGCTCGCCGGTATCGGGGTCGATCATGCCCGGCTCGAGCCCGGCTTGCTTGTACCAGTAGATGACGTAGTCGCGGGCGTATTCCATGCCCGGCGTGCCGGGGAGTCGTCCTCCCATCCAGGGACTGGAGAGCACCGTGATGTGATCGTTGAAGATCCGCTCCTCGGCCGGCGCCTCGTTCATGGCGGCGCGGATGCGGTCTTCATCCTCGATCGCTGGAAGGGTGGTCGAACCGAATGCATTCGCCGTGAGCCCGACCGAAAGAAGGACGGATGCGAAATGGAAGGGCCGGCAGGGGGTCGGGTGGTTCACGAGTCTTGAGTTCCTGAATCGAGAGTTGCCCCGCCAGCTGGCGGGAGGGAAGTGAAAGCATAGGGCCGACCGATTCGCCGGGTCGGGGGGATCAGGTTCGGATCGGCCTCTGGGGCATCGTGGATCGCGGCCCCGGATCCGTCCTCAAATCTACCCAACGGCCCAACGGTCCTCAGGTTGCACGCCGCGACCCTGCGTAGACTCCACCACATGAGATTCCGTTCCTGCACGCAAAATCCGCATCTCCGTCGACTCCTGGCATGGATATTCGCTCTTGGAGGCGTTTCGTCTGCGTTCTCGGCTGAGGAACTGCATCCTCAGGACGGGCCGCACGTCGACATTCGCATCTTCATCGATGCCGAAGCGGTCGTACTTCAACTCGAGATGAATCTGGTCTTTCTGGATTATCTCGTGGACTTTCCGAGGGAGGAGCCGGCTCGGATTTCCAGCGTCGAATGGCCGGATTTGAAACCGACGCTCCTGGAGTTCTTCGAGCAGTCCCATCCAGTGCGAATCGACGACCAGCGGGTGCTTCCGGAGCTCGAGGAACTCCAGATCAACGATCCCGACCTCGCATTGCTTCCCCTCTTTCCGATCTCGGGCGAGCAGGGGCTTCGCAAGATTCGATTCAGGCTCGTGTATCCGACCTCTTCGATGCCGTCCAAGGTGGAAATCTCCTGGACCACCTTCCCGCCCGACATTCTGACCGACCTCGTGGACCCGCCGCCGCTCGATCTCGCCGCCGAGCTTGATGCCGAGGGCGTCAGGGCGCCGCTGCTCTTCACCGTCGACGAGCCGGGACTGACCTGGAGAGCGCTCGGGGGTTCGATCGACGCGCGTCTGCTGGAAGTTCCGGAGTCGGTGATCGAACCCGGGAGTCAGGTGCCGGTTCTGGCCATCATGTTCTTCGTCGCGGGAGGCGTGGTGCTGATCGTTGGAATCTTGGTCTCCCGCTTGAGCGATTCGCCGGTTCCGGTCGTGGCCGCCGTGGGGATCGAAGGTGTCCTGCTGATTTCCGGGGTCGGTCTGCTCTTCAGTGATTTCGGGAGGGTCACGATGGGCGGCGGACCTCGGCTGCCCGACGTCGTCGAGGCCGAGGCGATCTTCCGTCCTCTTCACGCCAACGTCTATCGAGCGTTCGACTACGTCGAGGAGAGCGACATCTACGACGCGCTCGATCGGAGTGTCGACGGTCCCTTCCTCGAAACGCTCTACCGAACGATCTTCCGAGGATTGGTGATGCAGGAAGAGGGCGGGGCGGTGGCGAGGGTCACGGAGGTTCGCCCGCTCGAGATCGAAGTCGGCGACATCGTGATGGAGGAGGGCGAAGACGGGCTCGAACGGCCGGCATTCACGGTTTCCTGCCGGTGGCAGGTCGACGGAGTGGTGAGCCACTGGGGCCACAGCCATGAGCGGACGAACGAGTATTTCGCTGATTGGGACGTCGTCGAAGGCCCGGACGGATGGCAACTCACCGGGGCTGAGATCAGAGAGCAGGATCGATTGGAAGAAGAAGGCCACGTCGAGGTGGGCGAGGAATTCGACGTTTGAAGAATCGATCTTCGGTTCCAGCGGCCATCACGAAATGATCAGTCATCTTCCGCCGGGAGGCGTCCCTGCATCGCGTCGGCGGACAGGTGATGCGCGTCGTCGAGGCGTCCGAGGTGCCATGCGGTCGCGCGGCTGCAGGGGAAGATGATCGGTTCGCCGGCCTCGATGACCAGAGCCTTCGCATTCGAGGTGATGATGAGAAAGGCCCCTCCGGCTGCGAAGAGTCCGGCGATGCCGAGGCCCAGGGCGCCGGTGGTTTGCGTGACGCCGAGTCCCGAGGCGGCGTCGATGGCGGAGGTGATGCCACCCAGAAGACTCGAGCCGAGGAATGAGATGACGGCGTTCAAGAAGAGCATGAGTCCGAAGATCAGTCGGATCAGGCTGGTTCGTCGTTCGATCCCGATCGATCGGCTCATGCCCGGATAAGCGATCCGAATGGTCTTCGATGAAAGAGAGGGGAGCACGACCGCGACGCGACGGGACGTGCAGACCAGGACGCCGCGTCGCCCCAGGAATGCCGAAAGCAATGAACTTCTGGCGACGTCGAGGAATGACTGTTGAAGTGCGAAGACGTCGGTCTCGCCGGGAAGTCGATTCACGAGCACGCCGTGCTGCACGAGGAGATCGGCGGAGGCGGATGCTCTCGCGATGTCGAGTTCGATCTGGGACGTCGAAAGTCCGGTCGCCGTGACCGAATGATGGCTGTCTGGCTCATCGAGGTCCTGGTCATCGCTGGGAACGTCCATCGGGGTGATCGTGGGGTCGTCGGTCGGCTCCTCCGCAACCGCCACCGGAATGCTGGAAGGTCCGGCGTCCGGCGCATCATCTCGAATCTGGGCCTCATCACCGTCGACGTCGCCCAGACCGGGAATCTTTTCGAAGGGACTCCAGGTCTTGCCGGTCTCGCGGCGGATGAAGTCGCCGGGGCCCAGTCGCTCTGAGTCTTTGAGTTCCCGGAGCTGAGCACTCGTGAAAGGGCCGTATTCCCGGCCGTCGAGGCTTCGGACGATGTATTTCATTCGAGGCCTCTCCGTCCTTTCCTGCGGGCGATGGGTCCTCCGGAGGCTACCCGTACCGGGCGTGAGGTGCTACCTCCGGGCGGATTCGGGGCTCTCCGAGGGACTGATGAAGGTCTCAAGATGCTCGGATCTTCCGGCGATCGAGGGTATCCTCAGAGAATCCTGACTCTGGAGTTTTCCCGTGCTTGATCTTCAACCGGCCTCGTTCATCGGTCTCCTTGAACCGCTTGCGGGGAGCCTCACGCTCGCCGAAGCCGATACCGGCGACGTTCGGTGGTGGCGGTTTCTGGGTCGTCTGCATCCGTTGACGGTTCATTTTCCGATCGGCCTGGCACTCACCGCGGCAGCGGTCGAATTGCTCAACATCATTCGTCGGAAGCGAGAGGCGTCTCCGTTCGCGATCACCGCGACGGGCATCGCCGCCGTGACCGCGATCTTCGCGGCGTTCTTCGGTTGGTTGAATGCGGACTTCGAGGGCGCATCCCAGGGAACCACGCTCTTCCTTCATCGTTGGCTCGGCATCATCGCCGCGGGCGGTCTGACCCTGGTGTTTCTCACCGGTCTGGTGGGAAGGACGGGTGTCCGGATCACGGCGTTCAACGGCTACCGATGGGGATTGATCATCTGCGCGCTCATCGTCGGGATCGGCGCTCACTTCGGAGGCGAGATGGTCTATGGGAAGGGGTATCTCACCAAGGTGCTCTTCCCGGTGACCACGCCGACACCCGTCGACGACGGCGGCGACGCCACACCGGCCACCAAGCCGCCGGAAGCGACTTCGAAGGTCTCGTTCCAGAAAGATGTTCTTCCGATTCTCGAAGCCCGGTGCGTGGAGTGTCATGGTCCGGACAAGGACAAGGCCGATCTTCGACTCGAGAGTGTCGCCGCGATCTTCAGCGGAGACAAGGAGTGGTGGACCGTTCTTCCCGGCGACCCCGACCACAGTCTTCTGGTCGAGCGGATCGAGCTTCCCGAAGGCCACGTCGACCAGATGCCACCCGACGGAGATCGACTGACCGCGGCCGAGATCGCGACGATTCGAGCGTGGATCGCCGAGGGGGCGGACGGTGCGACGCCGTCCGGAAGTCCGGCGAAGAACGCCACCGCGGTTGTCGCCGCGCCGAGTGCCGACGACGTCGCCAAGGCCGAAGATGAGAAAAAGACCGCCGCCATCGCTCAGGCCGTGGAGGGACTTCGCGAGCGGGGTGTTCTGGTCATGAAGATCGCCCAGGACAGCGAGGACTGGGAAGTCAACGCCAGTCTGGTGTCGCCGAAGTTCTCTGACGATGACGTCGCGTTGTTGAACGGCCTGCAGCCGGTGCTGGCATGGGCGAACTTCACGCGGACCGAATTGACGGATGCCGGGCTCGCCGGGCTGGAGGGCTTCGATCAGCTCCGGTCGCTTCGTCTGGCACAGACCTCCATCGGCGACGGTGGGGTCGATGCACTTCTGAAGCTGCAGAAACTTGAGGTGCTGAATCTGTACGCATCCGGCATCACGGACGAAGGCCTTCTTCGGCTTGCCGGACTGCCCAATCTCAAGAGGCTCTATTGCGCCGACACGCCGGTGACTCCGGCGGGTCTGGTGGCGGCCCTGGCGGTGCGGGACGGCCTCGAGATCATCGGTTCGGCGACGCCGCCCGCGGCGGATGAACCGGCCGACGCGCCTTCCAAGGGCGATGAATAGAAACGTCGTCGTCATCCTCGGGCTTGATCTTCGTTGAAAGCCGCATATCTCGTGGTGGCTGGTTTTTTTCGCGCGGAAAAACCGACTCAATGCTCTATCTTTGGGTCATGACGAACAACATCACCAAGTCGGTCTCTCTTCTCCTGCTCGCCCTTCCCGTCACCGTAGCGTTCGCCGGTGATGAGAAGATCTACTTCGAACGGATCTCGGAGGGCCTGGCGAACGGCGTCTCCGATGACGGCAGCGTCGTGGTCGGCGAGAACAACTCGGGTGGCTTCGTCTGGACCCTCGACGGACTCCAGGAGATCGGTGGCGTCGCGGCGATCGCGGCGGATGCGGACGGATCCTTCATCACCGGTGACCGGTCGTTTCCGAGTGGCGACACCGCCGCGAGATACGTCGCGGGGGAATGGTGGACCGAATTCGGCGGCCTCGGACCGAGCGGCTGCGACTCAAGCCTCTCCAGCGCCTATGACATCAGTTCGGACGGTCAGCGATGCGTCGGGCTCGGCTGGGATGGTTGCAGCGCCAACGCCTTCCTCTGGTCGGAGGCCGAAGGCATGTTCCGGCTTCCGCAGATCGGACCGAGTTCGACTCGGGCCGACACCATCTCTGGTGACGGCCACGTCATCGGCGGATGGGATCAGGCCTCGAATGGCTCACGTCGCGCCGCGGCGTGGTTCGAAAATGCCAAGACCGGGCTCTGGGAAGAGACGCTCGTGCTCGAATCGACCTTCGGTAATCCCGAAGGCTACGGCGAGGTCAACGGCTCCAACGGCGACGGTTCGCTCCTTGTGGGAAGTGCCGATGGTGTGACCGACAGTAGTTCCGGCGGCTTCGTGTATCGAGCCGACGAGGGCGTGCAGATCCTCGGGCTGCTCCCACCGGAGACTACTCCCGCCGGCGGTGGCGCTCTGGACGTGTCCGAAGACGGAGAGATCGTGGTGGGGTTTCAGCGTGAAGGCTTCGGCGGTGGCCAGTCCTTCCGCGCGACCTACTGGACCGAGGAAACGGGGCTGGTGGACCTCAAGGAACATCTGAACAGTCTCGGCGCCCGCATTCCGGCGGCGTTCACGCTCGCGGCGGCGATGTCCATGAGCGACGACGGCAAGGTCATCTGCGGTTGGGGCTATCAAGGCCTCTTCTTCCAGCAGGAAGCATGGGTCATCGTGCTTCCGAGTGACGATATCCCGTGTCCGGCCGACCTCAACGGTGACGGCATCGTCGGCGGCGCCGACCTCGGCCTTCTGCTCGCCGCCTGGGGAACCGCGGATCCGGCGGCGGACCTGAATGGAAGCGGCAACGTCGACGGCGGTGACCTGGGCCTGCTCCTGAGTGCCTGGGGTCCGTGTCCCGTGGGTCTGTGTCCCTGATTCGTCGGTTGATTCTCACGGCCACATGTTGATGCATGTGGTTCGGAACACTTGAAGCCCAACACCCCTCGCCGTCGGCCTTGCGCCGACCCGGGGGGTGTTTCTTCAGGCTCGCTGCTGGGTCAGGAAATGGCCCCCGGTTGACCTTCGAACGAACCACTTCGACACTTCGGGCACGTCCGACCTTCGAGCCGGCAGAGGTCGATGATGTTCCGGCTTCGGCATTTCGTACAGGTCTCTCGCGGCCGTTCGGAGTCCACTCGAAACTCATGGTTGCAGTCGAGGCAGAGGTGGGGGACGTCGTTGCCTTC
The DNA here is from genome assembly GCA_002167845.2 of Phycisphaera sp. TMED9. GTDB lineage: Bacteria > Planctomycetota > Phycisphaerae > Phycisphaerales > SM1A02 > UBA12014. The sequence goes on from NHBO02000074.1 coordinate 39,683, forward strand.
GAGCGGCTGGTCGGGGATCTCGGGGTGATACGCGTAGACCTTGCATCGAGATCGGGGCATGCCTTGGCGTGATCGGGTCCAGTCGATGTAGTACGGGTTGCCGTCGTCCCAGGCCTCAACGCAGTTCTCGCAAGAATCGCATTGGAAGATCATGGATTGGGCCATGCTGGAGATCTCCTGCGGCGGCCGTCGAAAGATCCTCTTTCCCTCAACACCCCGGGGAAGATTCGAACTTCCGACCTGCGGATTAGAAGTCCGCTGCTCTATCCAACTGAGCTACCGGGGCAAGTGATGGAGATCCTAGCGACCTCTTCCGGAACTGCCCACGTCGGTGTCGCTGGATCGTCGTTCATCGGCTCGTCCCGGGGGCGGCATGTCGCCCCCGGTCGGCGATCGATCGCGGTGCGCCACCGCATCGGGGGTCGGCGAACCTCGTCCGCTTGAAATCGAGGTTTGGTACGCCGGAAACCGGTCTCGTCGATCTCAAGGAACATCTGAACGAGCTGGGTGCGGGCATCCTTGCCGAGTTCACGCTCGCCGCCGCCCGGAATCACGCGATGCCGTCTCCGGCCTGGGTGCGACGGGCGAGCATCGTGTGGATCCGCGTGGACGCGTACGGCGTGGCCGGCGTGAGGAGCAACACGATCAGGACCATGTTCGCACTGAACGAAATCTGCATCGTGATGATGGTGGAG
>NHBO02000075.1 GCA_002167845.2 Phycisphaera sp. TMED9
AGGAAGAGACGCAGTGCTGCGTGTGCATCGCACCGCTGGCCTTCGCTGCCTCGCTCGGATGCGGGCATCTGCTCTGCTGGGTCTGCGCGCACCAGCTGCTGACCTGCGGGAGGACCCCGCAATGTCCGCAGTGCAGGCAGCCAGCGAACGCTGCCGACCTCCGCCGCAACCCCGGTATGGACGGCATCGTGGAGAAACTGGTGGCGGTCCGCCTGAGCGCGGAAGAGCGCGCGCAGTGGGAGGAGCGCGTGGAAGAGGGCAAGAAGCTGGAGGCAGAGCATCGCAGCGCGGGCGCTGCCGCTGCGGGTGGCGGCGCCGCGGCCGCCGGAGCCAGGGCTGCGCCGTACGTTCAGCCGCCGCCGCCTCAGCCGGTCGTCCGTCGCGCCCAGGCCAACCTGGGGATTGCGGTGCATCTCGCGCCTTGCGGCTCGCCGTGCGAGGTCTGCGGTGGGCGCGGGGCCGCCCCCAATCCGAGGCCAGGCGTTGTCGGCGAGCAGCTGGCTGCGATGCTCCAGATCACGGGGTTGCCTGCGCAGTCAGCAGCAGCACGGCCGCACACGATCAATCAGCGGCTGATTGGGAACCGCGGCCGGACGTTTCATCTCGAGTGCGCGGACCTCAAGCAGCTGGTGAAAAGCACCGCTGAGCGGGCCCGGCCGACCGCCGGTGCCGGCGCGGCGACGACGCAGGTGACGGTCAACATTGCGGCGGATCTGGCGGCAGACGCGATGGGCTGGCAGATCGGTGACCATGGCTTCGAGATGACGCTCGGGGCGGAGGTGCCGGAGGCGATCGGCGCCGCCATTCCGAGCTGGGTCGACGCGACCCTCGCCGACCATGGTCTCACCCGGACCGACGTCGGAGGCTGGGCGATCCACCCCGGCGGCCCCAAGGTGATCGACGCCGTCGCCGACTGCCTGGATCTTCCCGAAGGCGCCGATCACCCGAGCCGGGCGATCCTCCGGGAGCACGGCAACATGAGCAGCGCGACCCTCCTGCATATTCTCCGTCGTCTCCAGATCCACGATGTGCCCCGGCCCTGGGTGGGACTCGCCTTCGGTCCGGGACTGGCCGGAGAACTTCTCCTGCTGAGGTGATTCGGCACCGCCGAGCACCCTCGCTTCGCAACCGGCCCGGTATCCTCTTCACGTGCTCGAGATCAGGAACATCACCAAGCAGTTTCCCGCGGTCCGTGCGCTCGACGGCGTGAGCCTGAACATCACGGCCGGCGAAGTGCACGGCGTGATCGGAGAGAACGGCGCCGGCAAGAGCACCTTGATGAAGATCCTCGCCGGGATCCAGCCTCCGGACGATGGTTCGCTGACCCTCGATGGCGATCCATACGTGCCGCGAAACGTCAACGACGCGAGCCGGGTCGGCGTGGTGATGATTCACCAGGAATTGAATCTGGTCGAAGATCTTTCGGTCGCGGAGAACATCCTCCTCGGTCGGGAACCGCGCCGTTTCGGGCTGGTCGAACTCGGACGGATGCGTTCCGAAGCGACCCGGCTTCTCGAGGAGATCGGCGCGAACATCGATCCACGCGCCCGCGTCGGCGACCTTCCCGTCGCCCAACAGCAGCTGGTCGAGATCACCAAGGCGCTCTCTCAGAAGACCAGCGTCCTGATCCTCGACGAACCCACGGCGGTTCTCTCGGAACGCGAGACCACCCTGCTCTTCAAACTGGTGCGACGACTCAAGGAACGTGGCGTCGCCATCGTCTACATCTCCCACCTCCTTCCCGAAGTGCTCGATCTCTGCGATCGCATCAGCGTCCTTCGAGATGGACGCCTGGTCGCGGAGACCACACCCGCGGCATCCGACGCCGATCGGCTGGCGGCCTTGATGGTCGGACGAGATCTCGTGGACGTGTATCCGCCGCTGGTCCCACCGTCGGCCGATACCTCGCGACTTGCGATCCGTGACCTTTCGGTACCCGGCCATGCGTCGAAGATCACCTTCGACGTGGCTCCCGGCGAGATTCTGGGACTCGCGGGTCTGGTGGGAAGCGGCCGTACGGAAATCGCCGAAGCCATCGTGGGCCTCCGACCGATCAGCGGTGGCGAGGTCCGACTCGACGGCGACTCGGTTCGTTTCCGATCGCCGAAGCAGGCTCTGGAACGGGGCGTGGCCTACGTCAGCGAAGACCGCAAGGGCCGTGGAATCCTCGTGGACCTGTCCTGCATCGAAAACACCACGCTCCCGAACCTCGCCGCGTACGGACGACTCTTCCCCGATCGCCGCCGCGAGCGTGCGACCACCACCGACTGGATCGAGCGGCTCGACATCCGCTGTCCGGACCCGCGCAGTCCGATCCGAACCCTCTCCGGTGGAAACCAGCAGAAATTCGCGGTCGCCAGCCGACTTGATTCCAAACCGACCGTGGTGCTGCTCGATGAACCGACCCGCGGTGTCGACGTCGGCGCGAAACGAGAGCTGTATCACCTCATCGCCGGGCTTGCCCGCGACGGACTGGCGTGCATCCTGATTTCCAGTGAACTTCCGGAGCTGCTGGGCCTGTGTCACCGCATCGCGGTGATGCGGCAAGGCAGGCTCGCCGGCGTGGTGGACGGCCCCACCGCCTCCGAGGAGTCGATCATGCGGGTGGCCGCCGGCGTGGGAGAAGAAGCGGCATGAGCGAATCGACGCACACCAACGGCACCGATGGCGGTCACGTCAACACCACATGGAAGCTGGGGTTGTCCACGCTGGAACGCTTCGGCGTGGTCATCGCCTTCATCGCCTTGTTCGCCTACAACGCGATCACGCAGCCGGAGACCTTTCTCAAACCTGAGAACCTCCGCAACCTGCTGAATCAGAACGCCGACATCGGCGTGATCGCCGTCGGCATGACCCTGGTGATCATCGCCGGGGGGATCGATCTCTCGGTCGGTGCGGTGATGGCGTTCGCCGCCGCGGTGGGCATGATCACCATGAACTCCCTCTTCGAGGGGTCCATGAACGAAACCCTCGCGGTGATCATCGGCCTGGCGACCGGCATCGGCCTCGGCGCCGCGTGCGGACTGCTCAACGGACTGCTGGTCACGATCGGTCGAATTCCCGCATTCATCGTGACGCTCGCCGGTCTCATCGGATTCCGAAGCGTGACGCTCGCGATCGCCGAGGGCGGCGAAATCCGGGCCGCCGACAAACTCAACGCCTTGCAGACGTTCGGTCGCGATGGGTTCAAGATCCCGGGCGTGCTGGACTACTACGACCAGCCGGTTGTCTTCTATTGGAACATCCTGATCTTCTTCGCGGTGGTCATCGCCGGACAGCTACTGCTGAGTCGCACCCGCCTCGGAAGGCATTTCATCGCGGTCGGCTCGAACGAGATCGCCGCGAAATACAGCGGCATCGCGGTCAATCGCGTTCGAACCTGGTCCTACGTGCTGGTCGGGGCGTGCGCAGGAATCGCCGCCCTGATGTCGCTCGCGCGGATGAATTCGGTGTCGAGTTCGGGCGTCGGCCACCTCGCCGAACTCGACGCGATCGCGGCGGTGGTGATCGGCGGCACCGCGATGACCGGTGGACGCGGACGGGTCTGGGGCACGATGCTCGGCGTGCTGATCCTGATCATGATCAGCAACATGCTCACCCTCGCCGACGTCGAGGTCTACTGGCAAGGCTTCGTCAAGGGCGTGATCATCATCCTGGCGGTGTTGATCCAACGCGGCAAGGCGAACTGACGTTCCGACCTCCGGCCTCCCGGGACCCTCAAGACGTCACGGGGCGCTCTCGGGCCGGACGATCTTCGCCGGATCCCAGATCGGCGACGGCACTTTCAGGACGGGCCGCGCGGCGGCCGCGATGCGCTCGTCACCCGAGATCGCCTCGGCGCGAAGTTCCGCCACGAGTTCCGGGTGCTTGTCGGCGACGTTCCACTTCTCACTCACGTCGACTTCCAGATCGTGCAACGATCCGGTGTCCAGACGGAACTTCCAGCGGCCGCGGCGAATTCCCGCGAGTTCTCCTTGCGAGGTGTAGTAGAGAAAGACCTCGGTGGGTGACACGGCTCCGGCGGAGTCCTCCAGCAACGGCATGATGTCATGGCCGTCGATCGGCCGGTCCGAATCGAGCCCGACTCCCGCCAGACCCGCGATGGTGGGAAGCAGATCCATGGTGGTCGCGACCTGCCGCGAGACGGTCCCAGCGGGAATCCGCGCGGGATACCGCGCGATGAACGGCACCCGCTGGCCACCTTCGAGATTCGTCCCCTTGCCGCCCGCGAGCGGTCCGGCGGATCCACCATGAGACTTGAATGGAAGCCAGGGACCGTTGTCGGTGGTGAAGATGACGAGCGTGTTCTCGGCGAGGCCGTGCCGTTCGAGGGCGTCGAGCACCTGTCCCACGCTCCAGTCGATCTCCTCGATCACGTCGCCATAGAGCCCTCGGGGGCTTCGACCTTCGAATTCCGAGGAGGCATAGAGCGGAATGTGCGGCATGGCATGCGGGACGTAGACGAAGAACGGGCCATCGGCGTTCGCATCGATGAATTCAACCGCGGCATCGGTGCACCGTCTGGTGAGCAGACGCTGATCGGGCTCCCACTCCACGATGGTCTTGTCGCGAAGGAACGGCAGGCTGTGGGTGTACTTGTTTCCTTCCGGCCGATGGAACTGGCTCATGTCGTTGGAGTAGGGCGTCCCGAGAAAGGTCTCGAAACCCTGATCGGTCGGAAGGAGTCCGTCCCGATGTCCGAGGTGCCACTTCCCGAAACAACCGGTCGCATACCCCGCACCGGCGAGCACGTCGGCGATGGTGACCTCGTCGGTATGCAACCCGTAGTCATACGTGGGAAAGATGACATGGCGGTGCATTCCGACCCGCTTGGGGTAGCAACCGGTCATCAGTGCGGCCCGCGACGGCGAGCAGACCGGTGACGCCACGTAGAACTGCGTCAGTTTCACCCCCTCGGCGGCCATCCGGTCGAGATGGGGCGTGTGGATCGTCGGATGTCCGAAACACGAGAGATCACCGTATCCCTGGTCATCCGTGAAGAAGATCACGACATTGGGTGGCGACTCTTCAGGGACGATCCCGGCCCCTCCCAAGGAGGTCGTGGCCGATGCCGGAACGCTCAGAGTCGCGAGGATGACGCCGATCGGGATTCGCTTCATGGTGCCCACACCCTATCACGCAAGCGGTTGGTTCCTCCGGTTAGAATCCCGTCCGGGCGGCCATGCACCGTGATCGCCGTTCAAGATGAATCGACCCACCCCCGCCCGTATCACGCGCAGACCTACAGGAGCTCCTTTCATGAATCCGATCCGAAGATTTCTTCTCGCCGCCGCCGCCGGAACCGCGGCGCTCCTCGCCGGTTGCGGCGACTCCGGAGCCCCCACCGCATCGACGGGGTCCGTCGACGTCGAGGCCGTCACGGCGAAGTTGCAGAAGCCCGTCCGCATCGGAGTCAGCATCCCCGCCGCCGATCATGGCTGGACCGCGGGTGTCGTCTGGTGGGCCAAGCAGGCCATGGAGCTCTACCCCGACGTCGAGTGGGTCTTCCAGACCGCGGAAACGCCTTCGAAGCAGATCCAGGACATCGAGAACATGATGACCAGGGGCGTCGATGGCCTGGTGATCCTCTGTACCGAGAGCGCCCCGCTCACTCCCATCGCCAAGCAAGCCCATGAGAAGGGCATCCTGATCGTGAACGTCGACCGTGGCTTCCTCGAGCCGGTCGCGGACATCTTCCTCGAAGGTGACAACGCCTCGTTCGGTCGCAAGAGCGCCGAGTTCATGGTCGAGAAGCTCGGCGGCAAGGGGAACATCGTCATCCTCGAGGGCATTCCCTGCACGGTGAACACCGCACGGGTCGAAGCCGCGAAGGAAGTCTTCGCCATGCATCCCGGCATCGAGATCGTCGGCCAGGATTCCGGCATGTGGAACCGTTCAACATCGCTGGACGTGATGCAGACCATTCTGGTCAAGGCGCCGAAGATCGACGCGGTCTGGGCGAGCGATGACGACATGGCGCTCGGGGCCGAACAGGCGATCGTCGAAGCCGGCCGCGAGAAGGAGATGTGGATCCTCGGCGGTGCCGGCATGAAGGACATCGTGGCCCGCGTGATGAAGAAGGACCCGATGTTCCCCGCCGACATCACCTATCCCCCATCGATGATCGCGACCGGAATCCAGCTTGCGGTCGGCGTCCTCGAGGACGGCAAGCGAGAGAAGATCATGCAGTTCATGCCGCAGCACCTCATGATCGACGTCGAGTTGATCCTGCCCGACAACGCCGAGAAGTACTACTTCCCCGAAAGCGTCTTCTGAGTCGAATTCCGGCCTCCGCCGGAGTCTCGTACTCGCCAAGAACACCAGCGACCCGGCCCCGGAGCATCTCCGAGGCCGGGTCGTTCTCTTTCCGTGGGACGGGCTGCTACATTCCGCGTGGCATGACGAAGTACGGCGGCATCTTCCAGAACAAGTTCAAGCGACCGAAGGTCCGGCCCGCGCGGAACTGGATCGACCTGCTCCTCGACCTTGCCACCCTCGACATCGTGCTGTTCTCGCTCGGCTACGCGATCTGGGTCTATCCGTCGCTTCCCGCGACGATTCCCACGAAGTTCAATGCGGCCGGCCAGACGATTTCGACCGGGCCGGCGGCGATGGTGTTCCTCATGCCCGCGATCGGTCTGGTCATCTGCGTCATCCTGCGATCCGTCCAGCACTGGCCGTGGCTCTCGAACACCATCGTCGAGATCACCGAGGAGAACGCCGAAGTGCAGTACCGCCTGGTCAACCGACTCCTCGGCTGGTGCGGCGTGCTGGTGAGCGGCCTGTTCCTGTTCATCGAGATCATGATCGTCCGCGGCGCGACCGCGGGCGCAACCACCACGAACACGGGCGGGATGATCGCGGCGGTGGCGATCGCTCCGTGGTTCCCGCTCCTCGGCTGGTACTTCTGGGCGTCGTTCAAGGCGGCGTGAAACACCATCCGAGCCGAACCGGGAGCCGGCCACGGACCAGACACCTGGATTTCAAGCTCGCTGGCGAAATGATCACGCGAGCGTCCACCCCGCGCCGACCGAGACCACGAACGCCAGGCAGTCCGAAGGACTGCTGCAACGCTCAAGCTAGAACTGATTCAGGAAGCGGACGTCGTTCTCGTAGAGCCAGCGGATGTCGCTGATGCCGTACTTCCGCATCGCGACGCGTTCGATGCCGAGGCCGAACGCGAATCCGGTGAACTCCTCGGGATCGACCCCCACCGCTTCGAGCACGTTGGGATCGACCATGCCGCAGCCGCCGATCTCGATCCACTGCCACTCGCCCTTGATCTTCATCTTCATGTCGACTTCGGCGCTGGGCTCGGTGAACGGGAAGAAACTCGGCCGCATGCGGACTTCCGCCTCGGGTCCGAAGTACGCGCGGGCGAATTGAAACAACGTGGTCTTGAGGTCGACCATGCTGATGCCACGATCGACGCACAAGCCTTCGACCTGATGGAACATCGAGTAATGGGTCGCGTCATGGGTGTCGGGCCGGTAGACCCGACCGCAGGCGATGATCCTCACCGGGGGCTTCTGCTTCTCGAGCGTGCGGATCTGCACCGTCGAGGTCTGGGTGCGGAGGAGCGTGCGACTCCCCTCCTGCTCGCCCATGAAGAAGTTGTCGATCGGATCCCGAGCGGGGTGCCCCGCAGGGATGTTCAAGGCCGTGAAATTGTGCCATTCGTCCTCGACCTCGGGACCGGCGGCGGTGGTGAACCCCATCCGGCCGAAGATGTCGACGATCTCGTCGATGGTCCGGCTCAGGACGTGTCGACGCCCCTCCGGGAGGTCCGCGCCGGGCTGGGTCACATCGACCTGAGGACCACTGCTGGTCCCGGAGCCGGCCACCTCGGCCTTCCTGGACTCGAAGCCCTGCTCGAGCGCGACCTTCACTTCGTTCAGTCGCTTGCCGACGGCCGGCTTGTCCTCCTTCGAGACGGTCTTGAGCTGGGGCATCATGCCCTTCAGCCGTCCCTTGGAGCCGAGATAGGCGATTCGCCAGGATTCGACGGCCTCCGGATCGGCGGCGGACGCGAGTTCGGCGAGAGCGGAGGTCTGGAGTTCTTCGAGTTCAGCGAGCATCGCCGCAGTGTACGGGCATGCGGGGTTGGATTTCAGGCCCAACCGGGCATGGAAGCGCCGATGCACCAAGAAAACGAGCCCCGACCGGAATGGTCGGGGCTCGGGTGGGTCTCTGGACTCGACGATCCGGGACCGTCGACCGAAGGAGGTGGGTCTCAACCGCGAGGCGCGGCTCAGGCCTCTTCGGTGTTCTCGGGGGTCTCGGGAGTCTCGGGGGTCTCGGCCGCAGCCTCCTCCGCCGGTGCTTCCTCGGCGGGTGCTTCTTCCGCCGTGGCGGTCGCAGTCATCGAAGCCGTGAGCTTCTCGGCGAAGGCGGTCCGCTTGTCAGCCTGGCGACGGCGTCCACTGACGCCTCCACCGACCTGAGGACCGTCTTCGTTGCCGACCAGCATCACCAGCACCAGATCGCTTCCGTCGCCGAGACGATGCTTGTCGAGCTTGACGATGCGGGTGTATCCCCCATCGCGGCCTTCGAACATCGGGGCGACCTTCTGAAGCAGATGCTCGATGAGCCGGGGCGACTTCTTGAGATCGCCGAACCGGTTGCGCTTGATCTCGCTGGCATCCGGCGCTTCGAAGACGGCGTTGTCCTTTCGTTCCTCGGGGAACTGGGGATCGTCCGCCCACGCGAAGATGTTGCGGTCGTTGATCTTGCTCTCCAGCTGGCGGCGGGAGTGCAGCGACTTGGTCTTCGCGATGGTGATGAGCTTCTCGGCGAAGCCCTGGACCGCCTTGGCCTTGGGGAGCGTGGTCTCGATCTGACCATGCTCGAAGAGGCCTGCCGCCATGTTCCGCATCATGGCGGTTCGGTGGGCGGAGGTGCGATTGAGTTGCTTGCCGTAGATACGGTGACGCATCGGTGAATCCTCGAATACATGAACCATGCGGGTCGACCCGCACGGAAGACTGACGTCAGTTGATACGGAACGCGTCCGGCACGTGCATGCCGAGTGCGAGTCCCATTTCCTCGAGCTTCTTCTCCACCTCGCGGAGCGAGGTCCGACCGAACGCACGGAGGGTGAGAAGTTCTTCTTCGGACTTCTGAACGAGTTCGGCCACGGACTTGATCTGGGCCGACTCCAGGCAGTTGCTCGCACGGACCGAAAGGTCCATGTCCGTGATTCCCTGCTGAAGCTTCCGGTTGACTTCCATGTCCTCCGCCGTGGTCTCCATGACCTCGTGGGAGACGGTGGTGTCACCGGCCTCGTCGTACATGATGAAGGGGTTGAGGTGCTTGCGAAGGATCTTCGCCGCCTCCACCACGGCCATCTCCGGGCTGACGGTTCCGTTGGTCCAGACATCGAGAATCAGGTTGTCGTAGTCGGTGCGCTGACCGACTCGAGCGTTCTCGGTGCGGAACCGGACCCGCTGCACGGGAGAGAAGATCGCGTCGACCGGAATCTCACCGATGACCTGCTCTTCGCCGTTCTCGTAGTACTCGCTGGCCGGGCGATAGCCGCGACCGGTCTCGACGGTGAACGTCGCCTCGAACTCGACGCCGGGGCCGAGCGTGGCGATGACGTGCTCGGGGTTGTGGACGGTGATCGACGTGTCACACTCGATCATCTCCGCGGTGACGTCGCCGGGACCTTCGGCACAGAGCTTCATGGTCTTGGGACCTTCGCCGGTCATGCTGACCACGAGCCCCTTCATGTTCAGAATGATGTCGGTGACGTCCTGAAGCACGCCTTCCATGGTGTCGAATTCGTGCTGGACGCCCTTGATCTCGACCTTGGTGACCGCGGCTCCTTCGATGGTCGAAAGGAGGATGCGACGAAGGCTGTTGCCAATGGTCGTACCCATACCCCGAACGAAAGGCTCTGCGGTGAAACGTCCGAAATTGTCAGCCGAGGACTTCGCGTCCTTGTCGACTCTGGCTGGAAGTTCCAGCCCTCTCCAGCGAACCTGCATGGCTCACTCCAATTTCCGGCGGTGTTCGAAAGGAACAAACCCGTGTGTTCTCGAGTCGAAAGCGGTCCCGCCGGGGCGACTGCTCGACTCATCCGTGAACACGGGCACGAAAAGAACTAGACGCGGCGTCGCTTCGGAGCGCGACAACCGTTGAACGGAATCGGCGTGTGATCCTCGATGGCCACGATCTTCAGGCCCGCGGCCTGAAGGGCGGTGACCGCCGACTCACGACCCGGACCCGGCCCCTTCACATGGACTTCGAGTTCCCGCATTCCCATGCGACGAACCTTGCCACCGGCCTTCTCGCTGGCCCGACTGGCGGCGAAGGGCGTCGACTTGCGAGAGCCCTTGAAGCCGACGGTGCCTGCGGAGTCCTGACAAAGGGCTTCGCCGTTGAGATCGGTGATGGTGATGAGCGTGTTGTTGAACGTCGCCTTGATATGAGCGATGCCCTTCACCACGTTTCGACGAACCTTCTTCTTGCTTGCCATGGAATCGAACCTTGTCCTGTTCCGGGCGCCGGGCGGATGCCCTGAAGACGCGACGGATGACTTCTATAACGGAATGCCTCTCCCGAATGCCCGTGACCGGAGACGATGTGAATCGCCTCGGAAACAGACCGCGGAATCAGCCCTTCACGCCCTTCTTGCCGGCGACCGTCTTCTTACGGCCCTTCCGGGTTCTGGCATTGCACCGGGTGCGCTGCCCGTGGACGGGAAGACCCCGACGATGACGGTCACCTCGATAGGAACGAATGTCCTTGAGGCGCTGGATGTCCTGACCGACCTGGCGGCGCAGGGCACCTTCGACGACGAAACTCGAGTCGAGAAGTGCATTGATCGACGAGAGTTCCTCGTCGTTGAGTTCCTGTGCGAGCCGATCGGGATCGATCCCGGCCTGCTCACAGATGTCCGCCGCGTACTTCGGGCCGATGCCGTGAATGTACTGCAGCGAATAAAGGACTTTCTTACGTTCCGGGATGTCGACGCCTGCGAGACGTGGCATGCGGTAGCTCCAAATATCGAACGAGAACGGAGGGGTTCAGCCCTGCCGCTGCTTGAGACGGGGATTCTTCTTGTTGATCACAAACCGCTTTCCTTTACGGATCACGATCTGACAGTCCTTGGTACGTCGTTTGATGCTGCTTCGAACCTTCATGTCTGGTTCCTGCTTCTACGTGGTTGAACTTCTAGTGGCGATACGTGATTCGACCCTTGGTCAGGTCGTATGGACTCATTTCGACGGTGACCCTGTCGCCGGGGAGGATGCGGATGAAGAACTTCCGCATTTTGCCGCTGACGTAGGCGAGGAGTTCCTGTCCGTTTTCAAGACGCACCTTGAACCGGGCGTCGGGCAGTGCTTCCACGACCTCTGCGTCGAGCGTGATTTTGTCCTCTTTGGCCATATGTAGGGATCGTTCCTGGTGGTTGCTTTCGTGAATCGGGATCAGTTGATCGCCGGATCGGCGATCGGATCAGTCGTGACGTCGACGCCGGGCGTCGTGAGAATGGTGGCACCCGAGCGGCCCACCGCCACGGTGTGCTCGAAGTGAGCGGATACGGCGGCATCGACGGTTCGAACCGTCCAACCGTCGGCCGCCACTTCGACCGGGACCCCGCAGGCGGTTCCGTCACCGCGAACCGCGGCTCCGGACACCGATCCAACGAGGACCAGAATCGGTTCGATCGCGAGGACCATGCCTCGGCGAAGCGTGAAATCACCCCGGCCGTTGAGGCCTCGAGTGAGGTGGGACGGGACCGCCGGAAACTCATGGAGTTCCCGACCGATGCCGTGGCCCGTGAAATCGTCCAGAACACCGTACCCGGCATCGAGTGCCAAGTCCTGAAGAATCCGAGCGATATCGCTCCAGCGACGCCCAGGGCGGATCAATTCGACGGCCGTCTCGAGCACGGTCTCGGTCGCCTTGAGCAGTTCAAGCCGGGCGGAGGTGGTCTCCCCCACTGGAACCGTGATCGCGGCATCGGCACACCAGCCGTCCAGCCGGGCGCCACAGTCGATCTTGACCAGTTCACCACCACGGAGCCGCCGGTCACCCGGGATGCCGTGAATCACTTCTTCGTCGACGCTGATGCATGCCGCCGCCGGGAATGCCGGGGCGTTCGGGTTGTCTTCCGAGGCCAGCCCGATGAAGAGCGGCTGGGCGTTCCGACCCGCGAGGACCGATTCGACCGCCGATGAGATCTCGCCGGTGCTGCAACCCGGGACGCAGACGCGTCGAGCGGCATCGAGCGCCTCGGCGACCACCTGCCCGCACGCGGCGATCCCCTCGATGTCCGCCGACGACCTGATCGCGATCGACATCGACCGACGCGTGGCGTCGTTCAATTCGATTCGGGATGGTACGGAGCGGATCATGATGGTTTCGTTCGGTGGGGTCGTGAGTGGGGAATCGATTCAGTCTGGGGGTCAGCCGCGACGGCTCTTGATCTTCGAACCGCCCTTGCCGTCACCGGAAAGGAAGCCCGCGTAGTTCCGCATGAGGAGGTTGGCCTCGATGCGCTGGATGATGTCGAGGCCGACGCTGACCACGATCAGCAGTCCNGTGCCGCCGAGGAAGCTGGCGACGAAGAACGGGATCTGCAGTCGTTCGGCGATCATGGTCGGAATGATCGCGATGATCGCGAGGAAGCCCGCACCGACATAGGTGATTCGTTCCATCACCGTCTCGAGATACTCGGCGGTCCGAGGCCCGGGACGGATGCCCGGAATGAACGANCCGTACTGCTTCAGCTGCTTGCTCATGTCGTCCGGGGAGAACTGGACGGTCGTCCAGAAGTAGCTGAAGAAGTAGATCAGGATGATCTCGAAGATCACGTAGGGATACGCCCCGATCTGGAAGTTGTCCGCGAGGAATCCGGTCGTCGCCATCCACCAGTCNGCGCCACCGCCCTGCGAGGCGCGGGTGTTCAGCCATCCGAAGATGGAGGACGGGAAGATCATCAGCGAACTCGCGAAGATGATCGGCATCACGCCGGCGTGGTTGATTCGCAGCGGGAGATAGTGACGCTGTCCGCCGACGACCTTCCGGCCATCACGGGTGTGTTTCGCCTGCTGAATCGGGATGCGCCGTTGGGCGACGGTGATCAGGATCGCGCCGGCGGTGACCAGGACGAAGGATGACGCGAGGAAGATGACCTCGAGCAATCCGATCCCACCCCCATCACCCTGCTGACTCGGATTGAATTCCGAGATGATCCATTGAATCGCTTCCGGAAGTCTGGCCAGGATGCCCGCGGTCAGGATGACCGAGACGCCGTTGCCGATTCCATACTTGTCGATCTGCTCACCGAGCCACATCAGGAACACACTGCCCGCGGTCAGGCCGACGATTCCGGATGCGTAGAAGATCATGCTCGCCCCGCCCGCAAGGAACTCCGGCTGGACGAGGTTGTTGGTTCGAAGATAGGACAGCCACATGATCGCCTGAACGACACAGAGCCCGACCGTCGCGTAACGGGTCCATTCCTGGATCTTCTGCTGACCGCTGGCGCCTTCCTTCTTCAGTTCCTGAAGTCCCGGCAAGACTGAATTCAGGAGCTGGAAGATGATCGATGCCGTGATGTACGGCATGATTCCGAGGCCGAAGATCGTCGACTGGCTGAGGGAGCCGCCGGAGAAGATCGACGCGAACTGGGCGATCCGACCGAAGCCGGTGGAGTCCTGCGTGGCCTTGGCCGCCGATTCCGCCAATTGGGTCTGATCGACGCCGATGAGCGGGACCCAGAATCCGATCCGATAGATGACCAGCATGCCCAGGGTGAAGAGCACCTTGTTTCGCAGGTCGGGGATTCGGAAGATGTTCAGGAACGCGTTGAGCATCAGTGGTCCGGATTGCCAGCGGAGGCCGGCGTCTATTCGGTCGAAAAAACAGAGAAAACGAACGTCAGATCAGCACTCGACCGCGGTGCCACCCGCGGCTTCGATCTTCTGCCTGGCGGAAGCCGAGAACTTCGCGGCCTTGACTTCGAGCTTCTTGCTGAGCTCGCCTTCGCCGAGAACCTTCAGTCCCAGCGCGGTGTTTCGAACCACGCCACGGCCTTCGAGCAACGCCACATCGACGGTCTCGCCGGCTTCGCAGAGTTCCTCGAGCACCTTCACGTTGATCACGTGATAGTGGGTGCGGAAGCGNGCGTTCGAGAAGCCTCGCTTGGGGAAGCGCTGGTAGAACTGCTTGCCACCCGCGTCGTAGCCCGCTCGGCGTGAATAGCCTGAACGGCTCTTCGCACCCTTGTGGCCTCGGCCGGAGGTTCCACCGGTGCCGCTGGCTTCGCCGCGACCGATACGCTTCCGCTGCTTGTGCCGCCCAACCTTGGCGGTAATGTCGTGAATCATCATGGCTCGGGTACTCCCTGCCGAACCGCACCGAGTGGATCTCGGACGGTCAGTTGTCTCGAATGAATCAGCCGGCGGACTCGCCGCCACCTTCGGTCGGTGCTGGTGCGTCGGGCGCCGGGGTCGCCGGTGCCTCCGCGGGGGCTGCCGCCGGAGCTGCCGGGGCGAATCCGCCTCGGCCACCACCGCCACCACCACCGCCGCCGCGACCACCGCGACCGCCACCACCGCCGCCACCTCGACGACCACCACGACGGCGGTCCTCACCCACGGTGTTGACGGGTGCCTTGGCCCTCTCGGAACCGGACTCCGTCGGCATGAAGGCCATGCCTCGACGAACCGACTCCTCGACTTCGGTCTCGCCGATCTCGACGCCGCGAAGCGCCTCCACCGTCGTCCGGAGCCGGAGCTGGGAAAGCGCGTCAAGGGTCGCCTTGACGAGGTTCTTGGGGTTGGTCGATCCGTAGCACTTGGTCAGGCAGTCCTGGATGCCGAGCATCTCGAGGATGGCNCGGACACTGGCTCCGGCGATGACGCCGGTACCGGGCGATGCGGGAACGAGCCGAACTCGGCAGGCACCGAAACGTCCTTCAACCAGATGAGGCACCGTTCGGTCCTGCATCGGGTAGGAGTTGAGCTTTCGCTTGCCTTCCTTCTGCGACTTCTCGATCGCGTTCGGCACCTGGCCCGCCTTGGCGTAGCCGATGCCGACCCGACCCTGACGGTCGCCGACGACCACGAGGGCCGCGAAGCTGAACCGTCGGCCGCCTTTGACGGTCGCCGCTGTTCGGTAGATGCCGACCGTGGTCGACTCGAGGGATCCATTATCGTCGAG
Organism: Phycisphaera sp. TMED9; assembly: GCA_002167845.2. GTDB lineage: Bacteria > Planctomycetota > Phycisphaerae > Phycisphaerales > SM1A02 > UBA12014. The sequence continues at coordinate 15,178 of NHBO02000075.1, forward strand.
TGCTTCAGCCATTTGCTGCTTCCTCACGGGTAGAACCGTGAACTGAACTTCGATTCGCGATCAGAACTTGAGTCCGCCCTCCCGGGCGGCGTCCGCGAATGCCTTGACCCGGCCGTGGTACCGGAATCCGTTTCGGTCAAAGACCACTTGTGAAATGCCGGCATCCTTCGCCTTGGCGGCGAGGGTGCTGCCGACCTTGGTGGCGCCGTCGATGTTCCCGCCGGTGCCGTCCCAGCCCTTTTCTCGCGAACTCGCCGAGACCAGGGTTCGTCCGGTCAGGTCGTCGATGACCTGGCAGTACATGTGATTGGCCGATCGGAAGATCGAGAGCCGCGGTCGGTCGGGCATGCCCATGACCTTCTTGCGGATGCCCGTCTTGCGGCGATTTCGGCAGATGCTTTTGTGCTTGTTCTTGTCCATCGTGGAATCCTCTCATCCTCGACCTTGAATGGCCGGGAACGATCTCCGTTGGTCAGTTACCGAATGCCTTGCCCTGCTTGCGGGTGATCTGTTCGCCGGCGTATCGAATCCCCTTGCCGTTGTACGGCTCGGGCTTTCGCTGCATGCGAACCGAAGAGGCGAAGTTGCCGACGGCCTGCTTGTCAGGACCGCTGATCGTGATGTTCTGCCCCTTCGCCTCGACTTTGACCCCCATCGGGATCCGCATCGAGATGACGTTGGCGAAGCCGATGCTCAGGGCCAGATCCTGGCCCTTCACCTGAGCCTGCCAGCCGACACCGACGATGTCGAGCTTCTTCTCGTAGCCCTTGGTGACGCCTTCGATCATGTTCGCGATCAACGACCGGGTGAGTCCCCAGTACGCCCGGATCTGGCTGTCGCCTTTCCGGTCGAGATCGATGGTGACGCGAACGACCTTCTCGTCGCCGTCGTGAGCGACGCCGACCTCGGGACGATGCACCATGGTGAGCGTGCCCTTGGCACCCTTCACGGTGACGTTGCGATTCCCGTCGATCGAAATCTCGACCCCGGCGGGAACTGGAATGGCCTTCTTACCTACGAGAGACATGATTGGGTCCCTTCGGGCATGTACCCGAAATCGTTGAATACTTCGAAGCCGATCCACGGTCGATCAGACGACGGTGGCGACGACCTCTCCTCCGACCTTCTCGGTTCGACACCGACGGTCGCTCATGACACCACTGCTGGTCGACACGATGCAGATGCCGAGGCCCTGCAATGGTCGAGGCAGATCGTCGACGCCGCGATACACGCGACGTCCGCATTTGCTTTCACGCACGATGCGGTTGATGACCTGTTCTCCTCGAGGGCCGTACTTGAGTTTGATTCGGATGAGACCTTGACGGCCATCCTCCACGAACTCGAAGCCTTCGATGTAGCCCTCCTCCTGGAGGACGGCCACCACGCCGCGGTTCAGCTTGTTGCTCACGGCATGCACGGTCTTCTCACGATTGCGGACCGCGTTGCGGATCCGAGTGAGCATATCGGCGGTGAGATCGTTGATCGCCATCGCGTCTCCTGGACTGCGCCCTTGGGCGTCTTCAGCGAGCCCTGTGGCTCGAGGACTGGGGTCGGATCACCAACTGGCCTTACGCATTCCGGGGATCATTCCCTGGAGTGCGAGTTCACGAAGCATGATCCGACTGATGCGGAACTTGCGATACACGCCTCGCTTGCGTCCGGTGATTTCGCACCGGACCTGCTTGCGAGTGGAGAACTTCGGTTCTCGCTTCATCTTGGCGAATGTTCNTTTACTGGCCATTCGTNCNTTCCTGACGTTNNNNGGTCTTCCGGGNNCCGCNACNAGCGGACGCGGACGANTCGATACTGGNNCGAAANGGGATCANCNGCGNCGGCCGCCNTCACCCTCCTTCNCNAANGGGAANCCGAGTTCGGNNAGCATGAACCGGCTCATCGCCGGGTTGCTGCGNTCGAACACGAGNTTGATGTTCATNCCGTGGGTNTGGNTGATGTTCGNNNTGTTGATCTCGGGCCAGACCGCCTGNTCGGTGAGACCGAACGAGTAGCTGCCACCCGGNTCGAACGACGNCGCCTTNACNCCNCGGAANTCCTTGANNCGGGGCATCGCNAGNTTNACGAGCCGNTCGAAGAANCTCCACATCCGCTCGCGGCGNACNGTNACCATGAAGGCCGANGGNGCNCCNTCNCGNACCTTGAAGTTCGAGACCGAGACCNNNGCCTTGACCATNACCGGNCGNTGNCCGGTGATNGTGGTNAGNGTNNNGANGACNGNNTCCCGGNAGTCGGGCTTCAGCTTCTGGTTCTCNAGCTGCTTGCCGACNCCGACGTTGANGATGATCTTCGACAGCTTNGGNAGCTGATGAGGATTCTTCAGNCCGAACTCNNTNANGAGCTTNGGNCCGATCTCGTCCCGNTANNGGGCTTGCAGTCGGGGATATTGCTTCTCAGCGACCATGACTCTGATTCCTTCCGACCGGCGAATGCCGGTCATGCTCATCGCGGTGCCCGTGGCACCACCGTTTCAACGGGCCTCAGCCCTTCCGAGGTCCTCGAAGAACGTGAAGTTCCTTGTCTCCACGAACCGCGATCCGGACCTTGCTTCCATCCTCCCGGACCTGGAAGCGAACCCGACTGGGCTTGCCGTCCACGACCGGACTGACGTTCGAGATGTGGATCGGCATCTCCTGCTCGATGACGCTTCCCTGAGGACGCTGCTGCGTCGGCTTCAGGTTGCGCTTGCGGACGTTGACGCCGCCGACGACGACTCTGTCGCCCTCGATGTCGATCGAGAGGATCTCACCGACCTGACCCTTGCTGTTTCCAGAGGTGATGATCACTTGATCACCACGCTTGACGTGACGTGCCATGTTCAGACGACCTCCGAAGCGAGGGAAACGATCTTCATGTAGTTCTTCTCGCGAAGCTCTCGAGCGACCGCCCCGAAGATCCGGGTCCCCTTGGGGTTCCCGTCGGGATCGACGATCACACAGGCGTTGGAGTCGAACCGAACGTAGGTTCCATCCGACCGACGGGACGGATACTTGGTGCGAACGATGACCGCCTGCACCTTGTCGCCCGCCTTGATGTCGGCATTGGGCAACGCCTTCTTGACGGTGCAGATGATGCGATCGCCCACGCCCACACTGAGGCGGGTGTAGCGGCCACGTGCCGTCGACATGCCCTTCGTACCGATCACCATGGCCACTTTGGCACCACTGTTGTCGGCGACGTCGAGTCTTGATTCCTTTTGGATCATCGCTGGGGATCCGCTTCATGGTTCCGGACCGGGTCGATGACCCGATGCGGTGGTGTTTCAATGTTTCGAGACTGCACTACTTCACGCACGAACGTTTCAATTAAACCGGGGGGTCATTCCGACCCGATGGCCTTCTCGATGACCCTGGTGAGAATCCAGGACTTCGTCTTCGAGATCGGCCGGCACTCGGCCACTTCGACTCGATCGCCGAGGTGACTCTCGTTCTTCGCATCGTGCACCTGGAGGACGGACCGCCGCCGGATGTACTTGCCGTACTTCGGATGCTTCACGGAATACTTGATCACGACCTTCCGGGTTTGATCCCGGGCGTCGCTCTCGACGATTCCGATCCTGCGGGGCGCCTTCTCGGGCACGTTGATTTCACTCAGGTGGCTCATGTGGTCTTTTCCGTGTCCGGACCTGGTCCGGACCTGGGGCTTTCATTCAGTCGCTGGGTTCAGGCGGACGCTTCCGCGGTCGCTCGGGCCTTCTGTTCCGTCATCAGACGGGCGATGTCCTTCTTGATCTTCGCAAACTGCGAGACGTCCTCGATCTTCTCGGTGACCGACTGGTTTCGGAGTTCGAAGTGACGTCGGCGAAGACGGTCCATCTCCACCTCGATCTCCTCGTCGTTCAATTTTCGGACTTCCTTGGGGGTCATCGCACGGTTCCTGATGATGTGGCACCCTGAGGATGCCTTCGATTCGATTCAGCGACGTCGGCGTCGCATGGTGTCATACGGCCAGTCGGCGGCCGACGAATCGGCAACGAACGGGCATCTTGTGAGCGATACGGGCAAACGCCTGCTTCGCCATGTCTTCGGTCACGCCGGAGATCTCATAGAGAATGGTTCCGGGCTTGATTCGAGCGGCCCAGTACTCGGCTTCCGCCTTTCCCTTACCCATTCGAGTCTCAAGCGGCTTCTTCGAGACGGGCTTGTCCGGGAAGACCCGGATGTAGATCTTGCCCTGACGGCGAAGAAAGTGCTGCGCCGCGATTCGGCCGGCTTCGATCTGCCGCGCGGTGAGCCAGTGGGCTTCGAGCGACTGAAGACCGAAGTCTCCAAACGCAACGTAGTTGCCGCGAGTAGCGTTGCCCCGAAGGCTTCCACGCTGCTGCTTCCTGAACTTGGTTCTCTTGGGCAACATCGGCATGACGATTCACTCCTACGGGCCACGTGGCCCTCGCTGTTCCTGACTTCAAACGCTCAACGACGACCACGGGCCCGGGCACGACCGCCGGCGGCGGACGTCTGGACGCTGTTGTCATCCTCGTGATCACCGAACATTCCCTTGTAGACCCAGACCTTGACACCGATGATGCCGTAGGTGGTCTTGCTCTCCGCAAGGGCGTAGTCCACATTCGCCTGCAGCGTCGACAACGGGATCGACCCGAGGCGAGTGTCGAATCGACGGCTCATCTCGGCTCCACCCAGACGACCGGCGACCTGGATGCGGATGCCCTTGGCACCGTTCTGCATCGCGGATTCGCATCGCTGCTTCAACGACCGACGGAAGTTCGATCGCTTCTTCATCTGCTCCGAGACGGTTTCCGCGATCAAGGTCGCGTCGATCTCGGGGTTCTTGATCTCGATGATCTTGATGACCACCTTGCGACCGGTGAGGGCCTGAAGGTCGCGGGTGAGGTTCTCGACCTCGCTGCCCTTCTGGCCGACCACCTGCCCGGGACGGGCGGTTCGGATGATGACCGTCAGTTCCTCGCGGGTTCGCTCGAGGAAGATGTCGGACACCGCCGCGAAGGGTGGGGTTCGGTTGAGTCGCTTGTCGACGAACTTCCGGATTCGATAGTCCTCGACGAGAAGCTCGCCGAAGAGTGCCTTGGGCGCGAACCACCTGGACTTGTGGGTCTCGGTGATTCCCACGCGGAATCCGAATGGATGTGTTTTCTGTCCCATGTCGTTCTCGGGGCCGACATCACTCATGCGATGCCGGGATGTATCGATCGATCGTGAACTCGATTGAGGGTCAGCCCTCGGGTGATTCAGCCACTTCCACGTGAAGGTGACTGGTTCGCTTGTTGATCGGGTGGGCCCGACCTCTGTCCTTGGGCTGGAATCGCTTGATGGTCGGGCCTTCGTCGACCCAGGTTCGACTCACCACCAGGCTCGCGACGTCCGCATCGGACTCCTCGGCGTTGGCGATGGCGCTCTTCAGAACGGCCTTGAGGTACCACGCGCCGCGCTTCTTGCTGAAGTCAAGCGAGGTCAGAGCCTCGTCGACCGGCATGCCGCGGACCATGTCTGCGACGAGCCGTGCCTTGCGGGGGGCGATACGAGCGAATTGATGGGAGGCTTTATATGCCATGACTGTGTCCTGTCAGGTCGGCCGACCGAAGTCAGCGGGACTTGATGCCTTCCTTCTTGTTCGTGTGACCGCGGAAGAGACGGGTCGGACTGAATTCGCCGAGCTTGTGACCGACCATGTCCTCGGTGCAGTACACCTCGGTGAAGGCTCGGCCGTTGTGAACCTCGAAGGTCACGCCGATGAATTCCGGAACGACGGTGCAATCACGCGCCCACGTGCGGATCGGGCGGCGGTTGCCGCTCTCGGTCTGCATCTCCACCTTGCGGTAGAGCTTCTCGTCGACGAATGGACCCTTTTTGAGCGACCTGGACATGTGTGCTTCTCGGAGTCTTGAACCGCTTCAAGCGGCGAGGAAAACGAAGAAAACGATCGGAACGGAACCGACGTGAGCCGGTCAGACCTTCAACTGGCCGTAACGCCGCGACTTGCGACGACGGATGATTCGAGCATCACTGGACTTGCCGCGGACACGAGTTCGTCCACCCTTGGACTGCGTGCCTGCCGCGTTGGACGGCTCCTGGCCACCCTTGGACTTGCCGTCACCACCGCCATGCGGATGGCAGTGATGGCTCATCGCCACACCACGAGTCCGGGGTCGCCGACCGAGCCAGCGAGCACGGCCCGCCTTGCCGAGCACGACGTTGCCGTGATCGGGATTGCCCAGAACGCCGATGGTCGCGCGACAATCGACGGAGACCTGCCGGATTTCGCCGGAAGGCATCACGATGGTCGCCCATCGCCCTTCCTTATTGGTGAGCCTCGCACCGACGCCGGCCGAGCGGCAGAGCTTGCCACCGCCACCGGGCTGCAACTCGAGGGAGTGCACGGTGAGACCGGTCGGAATGTACTTGAGCGGCATGCAGTTGCCGGGCGACGGTTCGATCGCGGAGTCGCTCGACATGAGCACGTCACCGTCGGTCACGGCCTTGGGAGCCGGGATGTACCGAAGGGTGCCGTCCTCGTAACGGAGCAGGGCGATGTGGCACGACCGGTTGGGGTCGTACTCGATGCCGATGATCGTCGCGGGCATGTCGTCCTTGCGACGCTTGAAGTCGATCTTGCGATACCGACGCTTGTGGCCACCACCTCGACCGAGGATGGTGATCTTGCCCTGGTTGTTCCGGGCACCCGTCTTGTGGAGCGGCGCGAGAAGTGACTTCTCGGGCGTCTTCTTGGTCACCTCGACATGGAGGTTGACCGACGCGTTCCGTCGTCCGGGAGTGGTTGGCTTGTAGACTCGAATGGCCATGGTGTTGAATCCGTTCTCTGGTCGGCTTCGATCCCTGTCGGACCGACGACCCTGGAGCGTAAGGTCAGATCAGTTCGATGCGGTCCTCGGGATGAAGCTTGACGATCGCCCGCTTGACTGCGGCCGAGGTCACTCGTCCGTACTTCAGACGGCGGGTCTCACCCTTTCGGTTCTGGGTCGCGACCGAGTGGACGCGAACCTTGTAGAGGTCCTCGACCGCCTGGCGGACCATCGCCTTGGTGGCGCGACGGTCGACCTCGAAGGCGTAACGGTTGTTCTCTTCACTGTCGATGGTCGCCTTTTCGGTGACCAGCGGACGGCGGATGACGTCGGTGGCGTGCATATCAGGCGACCTCCTTGGTGGCGTCTTCGTTCGCAGGGAAGCAGGAACCGTCCAGGAACGACTCGAGCGACGCCCGGTCGATCACGAGGTAGCGGTGGTTGAGCAACTCGAAGGCATTGAGCTGGGCCACTCGGATGGTGTCCACGCTCTCGATGTTCCTCGCGGACAACGCGGCGTTTCGGTTTCCGGCGTCCAGCGCCATGAGGCACGTGCGATCGATGCCGATGGCACCGAGCAACGAGATCATGTCCTTGGTCCTGGGCGCATCCATGCCGAGATCCGTGAGGCACTTGACCTCACCGTCGACCAGCTTCGCAAGCAGTGCATTGCGATTGGCGAGACGACGCATCTTCTTGGTCATCTTGGATCGGAAGTCCTCGCGGGTGCGGTTCTTCGCGAAAGCGACGCCACCACCCTTGCGGATGAGCGTTCGGGAAGCACCCGCCCGGGCGTTGCCGGTGCCCTTCTGCTTGTAGAGCTTTCGCGTCGAGCCCTGGACCATGCCGCGACTCTTGGTGCGGGCTGATCCCTGGCGCTGGTTGCCGTGTGTGATCACGTAGGCCTGCTTGAGCAGGGAGAATCGAATCTCACCGCCGAGGAGGGCGGGATCGATCTGCAGCGTGTCCACCTGCTTGCCGGACTTGTCAAGGATCGGCAAGTCAATGTTCGAAATGGTTTCGACTTCGGTCATCATCGGTTCCTAAAGGCCGGCCTGTCACCGGCATTCGCCTTACCCTCCGGTCGCCTGTCATTGAATGACGACGGGCAGGGGTCGACTCGGGTCCATCCACGATTGTCTTGATTCGGTGGTTCCGGGCGTCGCATGACGCTGACGGCCTTTCGAATCCGGTCGGGCCTCATGCCCGACCGCTTGGTTCACGCCTTGGCCTGCTTGTGGGCCTTGGACTTGTAGAGCCGGACCGCCGGCTTCACATACAGATCACAGCCGTTCGGTCCCGGAACCGGGCCCTTCACGACCAGAAGATTCTTCTCAGGGTCGGCGTGGATCACGTCCAGACTTCGAACAGTGACCTGCTCGCCGCCCATGCGTCCCGCCATTTTCTTGCCCTTCTTGACCTTCGGACCGGTACCGAGGTTGGTGGCGTGGCCACCGATCGAACCGGGACGACGGTGTGCACGCTTCACACCATGGGACGCTTCCTTGCCGCGGAAGTTGTGACGCTTCATCACGCCCTGGAAGCCCTTGCCCTTGCTGATGCCGGTGACGTCGACGAACTTCACGCCTTCAAACACCGAGACATCGAGGACCTGGCCGGACTCGAAGCCGTTGGCCTCGTCGTCGCTCTCGCAGCGGAATTCGCGGTGAACCCGCTTCGAGACGGTGCCGGCCTTCGCGTCATGACCGATCTGGGCCATCGCGGTTCGGCGGGGCTTGGCATCGGAGAACCCGAACTGGACCGCGGCGTAGCCATCGGTCTCCTCCGTCTTCACCTGGGTGACGATGCAGGGACCGGCTTCGACGATGGTCACCGGGATGTTGGTCCCGTCTTCGAGGAACCAGCGGGTCATGCCCACCTTGCGTCCCATGATTGCTGCCGGCATCGGCGGTCTCCTGCAATGTCCCGTGTTGACGGGCTCGGTTCGTCGCCAGAGGTCCGATTGGACGTGACGGGGGAAGTCATGAAAAAAGCCGCGTCGTCCGTTTGGACGCTCGCGACTCACTGGTCGGTATCAGGCCTTGATCTTCACGAAGACGCCCGCGGGAACCACGAGGCGGTTGAGGGCTTCGACGGTACGGTGGTTCGGTTCCGTGATGTCGATGATCCGCTTGTGCGTCCGAATCTCGAACTGCTCACGGGACTTCTTGTCCACGAACGGCGAACGGTTGACGGTGTAGACCTCGCGTCGGGTCGGCAGCGGAACGGGTCCCGCCACACGGGCGCCGGTGCGCTTGGCATGATCCACGATCTCACGAGCAGACGCGTCGAGCGCCTGGTGGTCGTAGGCTTCCATTCGAATTCGAATCTTACCGCCGGTCATGTGCCGTCTACCGATCCAAAGGAGTTGGGTCGAACTTGAATACGCGTGAATCTTTGAAAAACAACGCGTGAAGACAATCGAACCGTTTCCAATCCGCGACCAAAAGGCGGGTCACGAACGAGAAACGGAACTCACGCCAATTCAGGCGCGAACGGCGAATAGTACAGATTTCGCGGCTCCTGTCAACCTTCTGGCAACGGCTGCTGGCGGATCCGACCCCTTCCCCTTCCGGACGCGCCGTGTGGGATCGCCTCGAGATTCAAGACCCACTCCGATGGGCGGAACGAGCGTACAATCCGTCGCCTCCCGGCTTCCAAGGGGTATTGAACGCCCTTGGCCCGGTTTCCTTCCTGGAGCCTTCCTCAGATGTCCAGCCCCCAAGGATGCCCCGCGGCACCCAGATCGACGATCCGGTCCTGGTGCATCTGGTTGACACTCGGCCCCCTCACCGGGTTGGGGATGATCGCGCCGGCGGCTGCCGGCCCCTTGACCGGCCCCCAGGATTCAGGCCCGATAACCACCGAAAACCCCGTTCAAGATACCAGGATTGAGGGCTGGGCTTCGGAGGATGACGCCCCACAAGAGGATCGCAAGGAGATTCGATCCAACGTCCTGGGATGCCGCCTTCTTCTTCCAAAGGAAAGCCGGGCGACGCACACCAGTCTTGGCGATGGCTCCGTGCTTCGAATCCTCGATTCCGAAGAACAACCCCCCCGATGGGCCACCACCATCCGGATTCTCAAACAACCACCGCCGCAGAACGGGACGTTCGGCGCGACGACCACCCCCACGCCTGCAACGCTGCTTGCCGCCTTCGTCGCCGACTCGAAGCGGGTCAATCCGGAGATGACGTTCGTCAAGGAGGTTCCCGACAGCACGGTGGCGGGATTGCCGGCATCACTCGCGACCGCCGAGTCGCTCCACTCGTCGGGCCGAGTCGCTCGGTACGACTGGTACTTCGTACAGACGGGTCCGAACCGATTCCTTCAGATCGAGTGCCTCGGAGACAAGGCCCGCTGGAGTGGGCCGGTCTTCGATTCGATGCTCGAATCACTCACGATCAGTGATCAATTCGAACTCGCCGATCAGGCGATGGTCAAGCAGGAACAAGGCGCCGACATTCTTCGCCGAGTCGACGAAGCGACGCTGCGGAGCCTGCTCGCACGAATGCCCGAAGAGATCTGGTATCGCATGCATGCCTTCGACGCCGAAGGCCGCGACATCGAGTTCGGCTACGCCGGCGTCTCATTGCACGAGACCGGACCGGAAGGCATCGGCGATCTGGTCCCGAAGAGCCGCGAAGGAAGCGACACCGGCTTGCTGGTGCGGATCCGCATGCGGCAGATTCCCAAGACCAAGAACGGGCCGGTGGTGGACATCGATCATCGAGCCTGGCTCTCCTGGGATCGCGAAGAGGAGACCTGGACGATGCTTCTGACCGCCCGGCAGAAGAATGTGAAGGAGACCGTCTCGGAGTCGATCACCGGTTTTCGCCCCCGCCCCACGACGAAGAGTCCACGTCGCTGGTTGGAGGTCCTCGAACAGTCGAGAAACACCTTCGATCGCCAGATCGTCCGGCTCGACGTCCCGATGGACCTGACGCTCTACCTCTCGGAGGCGGAACGGCTGCTTCTCCCCACGCTGCTCGACATCGTGGATGCACCGGCCTGCGAATTCGGCATCTACGCCTGGAACGACGAACGCCAGAGCATCACGCGAAGACTCGAACGATGGAGCGCCGGCAAGGACGGGCGGTGGACGCTGCGAAGCCGCGCCTTCGAGGATGCGAGAGAAGCCATCCACGAAGTCGGCCCGGATGGCGTCGTCGACGTCCGCGTCGCGCCCACCGACGCCGCCGCGGGCGGTATCCGCTGGACCCGCATGGACCCCGAGAAGATTCGGGAGATGTACGCCCGAAAGGGCATCCGGCTCGACGACTGAACGAACCCTGACTCGATTGCCTGTTTCGGCCCATCTCCGAGACGACGCCCGACCGATCCGTGAACCGAAGAGAGAAGTGAATTCGATGATCCAGACCAAGTCCCCCGAACCTCGCGTGCTCCTGGCGATTCCCGTCTACAACGAAGAACGCTACGTCGACAGCGTGCTGACCGAGGTTCAAAAGCGGATCAAAGACATCCTGGTGATCGACGACGGCTCGACCGACCGAACGCCGATGTTGCTCTCCAAGCACCCCGTGGAAGTGATCCGCCACGCCACCAACCGGGGTTACGGGCGAAGCATGATGGACATGTTCCGCTGGGCGGCGGTCGACGGATTCGACTGGCTGATCACCATGGACTGCGATGAACAACACGAGCCCGCGGCGATCCCCCGATTCCTGGAAGCCCTCGAACGCGACCATGCCGACGTGATCTCGGGAAGTCGGTATCTCGACACCAAGAGCCTGGTCGATGCACCGCCACCCGATCGCAGACTGATCAACCACCTTCTCACCGAAGAGATCAATCGCACCCTCGAGCTCGAATTGACCGACGCGTTCTGTGGTTTCAAGGCCTACCGGGTGAGTGCCGTCGTCGGCCTCGACCTCGACATCGACGGGTACGACTTCCCGATGCAGTTCTGGGTTCAGGCCGTCGCCAACGGCCTTCGAGTCGATGAACTTCCCGTTCGTCTGATTTACAACGACCCGACGAGGTCCTTCGGAGGTCCGCTGGATGACGCGGAGAATCGTCTCGCGGTCTACCGGCGCACCTTCGAGCGCGAAATGACCAAGTGCGCCGATCGCATCGGCGAAGTCGTGAGTGGCTGATCGTTCTTCGTGACGGATGCCGGGGCGTCCGATCACCTTTCAGACAGAGAGAACCGGGACATGCGATCGAGGTGATGGTGACCGAGGTGACCCTCAATCCAGAACCAGCCGGGTGGATTCCTACGGTGCGTCGCGACCGCCCCGATCCACTCGCGTCGATCCGGCAACGAACTCGAACCGGACTGGGACTCGATCCGGATCGGCCGGTGCTCGCCACGGGTCATCAGGCCGCGATCTGGCACCCGGGAATCCTCGCCAAGGATCTCGCGATCGCCGCGGCTTCCGAGTCATCCGGAGACGACGTCCAGCCCATCCACTTCATCGCCGACCACGACGCGGACGAGGGGGGACTGATCCACCTCCCCAGTGGCGCCGGCCCGACCCTGAAACGTCTCGAATGGCGAGTTCTGCCGGCGGCCCGCGGCCTCGGCTCCCGGGACCGAGCGGCCGCGCCCACCAGCCCCCCGCCCGACGGCGACTTCACCCCCACCGTTCGGGCGGGAATCGACGCGATCCGGGATGCCCTCGAAGACCGTCGCGATGCGGCCAGTCTCGCCATGCAGATCGGCGGGGCCACCGCCGCGCTGGCGACTCCGTTGACCGGCCCGATCCCGCGTCACTCCATGAGCAGCCTGCTCGAGTCGCCGATCGGCAAGTGGGCCCTCGACCGGCTTTCGGCCGACCCGGCGGCCGCGGCGAGATCACACGATGCGGCGATCGAGACTGATCGTCGCCGCCGAAGCACCGACCGAAGCGGCCGACCCCCCCGCGGCGTCGCTCGCCTTCTCGACCGCGGATCGCGACTCGAACTTCCGCTTTGGAGGGCCACCCCGGAAGGCCGAGTGCCCGTCTTCGCCGACGAGAAGCTCGACCCTCGCGAACTTCGTCCCCGGGCGATGCTGGCCACTGCGCTCAGCCGGCTCGCCGCGTGTGACGGTTTCGTGCACGGTCTGGGTGGCGCGGTCTACGACGAGGCCATGGAGATCTGGATCGAAGATTGGCTGGGAACGGAGATCGCCCGATCCCTCGCTCCGACCTTCGTCGCGACCGCGACCTGCAGACTTCCTCTGGTCGCTCCGAGTTTCGATCGCGATGCCGACCCGACCCTGCTGCATCGACTTCGCAACGATCCCGATCTGGGCCGGGAGGGATCACCGCGGCGAGACCGGTTCCTTTCGGAGATCGAAGCCGCGCCACGACGAAGTTCCGCCCGACGTCAGGCGTATCTCAAACTCCGCGCTGCGGTTCACGCGGCCCGGGAGGACCAGGCCCAGCGACTCGGAGCTCTGGAATCGAGGATTCACGGGGAAGCGACCGCACGATCCGCGGCGATGATCGCCGAAGATCGGACCTGGGCCTTCCCACTTCACCACGCTGATGAGATGAAGTCGCTCGAGACCGCGATCCGGTCTTCGTTCCCCGACGCGACTTGAATGCGACTCAGTCCGCGAGCGGCGGACGACGGTAGATCCGAACCCCGTCGAGGGCGTGGATCTGCTCCGTGAAGTCGCCGGTCACCGAAGATCGATCCGCGGCCTCGAGTGCGATCTGGGTCGCGGCATCGAGATCATCCAGACGACTGCAGAAAATCGCCTCCGGGGTCGCCGGCTGCTTGATCGCCCCGAACTCCGGTCGATTGTGATGGCTGGCGATGATGTGCTGGATCGCCAGTTTCGCATCCGCCGGAAGCACTGGAGAACCCGCGAGCTGCGCCTTCGCGGCGTACGTCTCCATCATGACCACGCCGTCCATCAGGTGCCCGAGAAGGTTGCCACGACGGGTGTACTCGAATCGCTCGAGATCGAACTCGAGAACCTTGCCGGAGTCATGAAGGAGCAACCCGGCGAGAACGATGTCTCGATCGAGATCGGGATACTGGGGGAGAATCACGTTGGCGGCCGTGAGCAACTGCAGCGTGTGCTCGATGAGCCCGCCGAGATAGGCGTGATGCACCGAGATGGCGGCGGGCGCCTGCGTGAAGCGGGTGACGAATGACGAATCTCCGAGATACGCGTCGATCAGCCCCTTGACCGCCGGATGCGAGATCGTGCCCATGAGCGTCCGGACGTCGGCGAGCATCGCCTCCGGATCGCGTCGGCTCGTCGGGAGGAGTCGTCTCAACTCCTCGGCATCGACCTCCGCCGGTTCGATCCGCTCGATCTTCAACTGGATCTGGTCGTTGAAGTTCTCGCATGAACCGGAGACGGCGACGAACGCCGCTCTGCCCAGCGTCTCGAGGATGGGGTCGTCGATGGACCACATCCGGGCGTTCACTCTCCCGGATGCATCGCGAATGATGCACTTGAGGAACGGTTTTCCGGACCGGCTGGCGCTCACCTGCGGATTGAGAATGGCGTACACGCCGTCGACCCTGGTTCCGGGCGTCATGTCCGCCACATCAAGATGCCAGCGGTCTGCGGCGACGATGGTTTCTGCCTCGTGCATTCGACGAGTGTAGCACTCTTCGGGTTTCGCATCCGATCGGTTGAAGTCCCCACTCAACTCGAATGGACCATGCGTTGTCGTGCGGCCGGCAGCGCGTCGGCGAGTTCATGGGCCAGCAACCCCGCATCACCATGTTGCTCCCGCCATGCATTCCCCGCCTCCGCATGCATCGCGACGCCGAGGCATGCGATCTCGAACGCGTCGAGCGCATGCGATCTGGCGGGCGCTCCGGCTCGAGGGTGGAACTGGGCGAGCAATCCGCCCAGCGTCCCCGCGAGCACGTCGCCCGTCCCACCGGTGGCCAATGCGGGATTGGCGATCTCATGACGCCAGAACCGACGCCCGTCGCTGACCACGGTTCGGTCTCCCTTGAGCACGACCACCACCGGCCCACCGCCGGCGTCCAGTCGCCGCGCAAGCGCGGCGGCCGCCGCGGGACGTCGTGCATCGTCCATCGCGTCGTCCACGATGCCGAGGGAACGAGCCATTCGATTCCATTCGCCCGGGTGCGGTGTGAGGATCAGCGGGCCGCGGTACGACCGTTCCGGCATCGTCGCGATCGAATTCAAGGCGTCCGCGTCAAGCACTCTGGGCCGATCCTCGAGGTCGGCCACCATCCCGACCAGTCGGTCGATCTCCCGAGGTCCGCCGAGGCCCGGTCCGCAGACGATCGCATGGGCACCGATCGCCGCATCCTGGACGAGGTCGAGCGCGGGACCCGCACACACCTCCTCGATCGGAAGCGGAAGCGCCGTTGCTTCGGGGAGAATCGTGAGTGCCGCGGTCGCCAAGGACTCCGGAACCGCGAGAACCGCGAGCCCCCCACCACTTCGCAGCGCCGCTCGGGCGGCCAGACACGGACCCCCCAGCATTCGACGCGGCGCCGTGCACCCGCCGATCACCAGCGTCGTGCCGAACGTCCCCTTGTGTCCGTCGCGGCGACGCGGCGGAAAGGTGGGCACCGCGTGCCGTTGCTCCAATTCGGGATTCGTCATGGCCGCTCGACTCCCGTGCCCGTCACCTCGATGTCGATGGCTCCGAACACTTCGAGCATTCGTGTTCCACTCGAATTGAGTGACGCGGGCGAGAGATCGCCGGTGGTGATCGCCAGATGCCCGGGATGAAAGCCCGGTCCATCCGGCGGGAGCGTCGCATCGAGATCGAACCACTTCCCGTCGATCGCGACCTGGGTCCACATGTGCCAGAGATAGGCGCCGCGTTCGTCTCCGGACCTTCGAATCCAGATCAGTCCGTTCACCACCCGGCTCGGCAGCTCGATCGATCGAAGTGCCGCCGCCAGCAACACCGCATGTTCGGTGCAATCCCCACGCCGCTGCCGGACCGTTTCTCCGGCGGTCGCGAACGCCGTCGAGAGTTCCTTGCGGGAGATGTGCCGGTGGACCGATCGACGAAGCGTCTCCGCACGTTCTCGCGGTGTCTTGGAGCCTCGAACCGCCCGTTCGGCGAAACGACGGATCGCGGGGTCGGTGTGATCGGCGACGGGCGTCGCGGCGAGGTATTGCGCTCCCGGCGCCTCAAAGGGGGTTCCGTTTCCCGGGGTGACCACCACCACCAGGCTCTCGCCCTCTCGTCGGACCTGTTGAGCCCCACAACTCTCGAGCGGGATCAGTTCACCGACCCGAGGTGTGATTCGAAGTTCGATGGACCTCGCGACATCCGGTCGCCCGATGCCCTCGGCGAATCGCGGCCGGACCTCGCCGGCTTCCAGAATCTCAAGCCCTCCGTCGGCGGCCTTCGCCGCCGCGGCCTTCGTGGTTCGAGCGATTTCCAGAATGCCGAGGCCGGCGCCAAGGCTGGTCCGGCTCACCAGCGTCTCACCCGATGCGTCCACGATCTCTTCGACCAATGGCGCGTCCGGCTGACGAATCTCCCAGCGAACACCGGCCCGAACCTCACCACCGACCACGACGTTGGCCGTGCCCAGGCGTCGATAGGCGACTTCCACCGGCTCCAGCCCGTTGGCCGGATCCACCACCCGCAAGGTGACCGGTTGCTCCAGATCACCAAGCCGGGTCACTTCCCGGAGTGCGGCGGAAGGTGTGAACCAGGGCTCGCTCGGACGCGGGCGAATCGTCCGTTCCGAACGGGCGCCCTGGGATCTGGTCTCCTCCACCTCGTCCCCGCGAAAACGCCAGGTCGAACGCATGGGAACCTTCCCAAGAGTCTGCAGGACTTCCATTTCCTGAAGCGTCCCGTCGACGTCGGTGACCATTCGGCTGGAGATCCGGGTGTCGGTCGTGACGCCGTCGCGAATGAACCGCAACAGCAGTTCGGTCTCCTGAGCGCGGCTTCCGTCAGGGAGAACGCGGGTCCGCTCGAGGAGATTCCCGCACGGCTTTCCACCAAGCGTGCAGGAAAACCATCGCTCTCGAGGTTCCGCCGAGGCGCGATGGCCGGTGTCCGCCTGGAACGCCGGGCCGGTGAGCGCCGCCATGGTCGATCGAACACCGACCGCCACGACGATCGACCACGCCAGCGCGATGAGGACGAACCGGGTTTCGAGACGCGCGGCGTCCGCCCGACGAGCATCTTCGGATCGTCGAGCGGCGGCTGGTGGAAATCGGAAGGATCGGCAAGGCATGGGGACGTCCATCTCGTCCGTCGGGTCGACGAATGACCATCGAGTGTAACGATGGGGATTCCGGAATCCTGCGCCGGGAGGGAGTTGGCCGCCACTTCTCGGCGGGAATCAGCCTCGGGTAGGCTGCGACCATGTCCAGCGGAACCCACTCAGTTCAGGAAGCCAATTTCGATTCCATCGTGGGTCCCACCCACAACTATGCGGGCCTCAGTCCGGGCAACGTGGCGAGTTCCTCGAATCAAGGAGAGGTCTCCCGACCTCGCGAGGCCGCCTTGCAGGGACTGGCCAAGATGCGATCGCTTGCGGAGATGGGCCTCGTCCAGGGCTGGCTGCCTCCCCATGAACGCCCTGACCTGGAACTCCTGCGGGCCGAAGGCTTCAGCGGAGACGACTCCACGCTTCTCGCCACCGCGGCGGAGGAAGCGCCGCATCTGCTCGCTCGAGCATCATCCTCGTCGTTCATGTGGGCCGCGAACGCCGCGACCGTCGCACCCGGCACCGACACCGAAGACCATCGACTGCACATGGTCGTCGCCAACCTGCAGACCATGCCACACCGCCGGATCGAAGCTCCGAGCACCCAGGGAATTCTCCGGCGGGTCTTCCCGGACGAATCTCGCGTCCAGGTTCATGCGGCGATCCGCGGCGACGGTCTGACCGACGAAGGCGCCGCCAACCACACCCGACTGGCAAACCGGGATGACGCGGGAATCCACTTCTTCGTCTACGGAATCGGAGACGACCCGACGACCGGACCGAAGAAGTTCGTGGCGAGACAGACCCTGGCGGCCTCCCGCGCCGTGGCGGACCTCCTCCGAGTGCCGGAGTCGCATCGGGTGTTCGCCCAGCAGAACCCCGTCGCGATCGATGCCGGCGTGTTCCACAACGACGTGATCGCGGTGGGCAATCAGAACGTGCTGCTCTTCCACGAACACGCCTTCCTGAATCAGGATTCCGTACTCGGGCGACTCGATCGAGCCCTCGACGGATCCCTGATCCCGGTTCGGATCACCGCCGCCGACGTCAGCCTCGAGGAAGCCGTTGGCTCGTACCTCTTCAACTCCCAGCTGGTCACGCTCCCCGATGGAACGATGGCTCTGATCTGTCCTTCCGAGTGCCGGGAGACGCCGGCGGTCTCCGATCTGCTCGATCGGCTCGTCGCCCGGGAAGACAACCCGATCGACCAGGTTCGAGTCTTCGATCTGCGCCAGTCGATGCGAAATGGCGGCGGGCCAGCGTGCCTTCGACTGCGGGTCCCCCTCGACGAGAAGGACCTGCAATCGGTTCATCCACCTTGTCTCTACTCGCGTGATCGATACGACCGGCTCGTGGCATGGGTCGAGGCGTGGTATCCGGAAGAGATCCGCGACTCGGATCTCGCCGACCCAACCCGACTGGTGTCCGTGCGTGACGCCCTCGATGCCTTGACGAAGATCCTCGAACTGCCCGGTCTCTACGCGTTCCAGCGCTGAGCCCGGCACCGATCCCGCCACCTGGAATCACCCACTGCCGTCCTCGGGACGCATCAGCGGGAAGGCGATGACCTCGCGGATCGAAAGATTGCCGGTCAACAACATGACGATGCGATCGACGCCCAGACCCAGGCCCCCGGCGGGCGGCATGCCGACTCGCAGGGCCTCGATGAAGTCTTCGTCGAGATTTCGAAAGGCCTGTTCCTCGTCGTCGGCGCCGGCCAGCTGCTCGGTGAACTTCGCCAACTGGATCTCCGGATCGTTCAACTCGGTGTACGCCGGACCGATCTCCATGCCGGCGATGAAGATGTCCCACCGCTCGGCGAGCACCGGGTCGGCGGGATCAGGCCGCGTGAGCGGACTGATCGCCGAGGGGTAACCGGTCACGAAGGTCGGCCGCGCCGGATCGATGAGCGGTTCCGCGCACTCCTCGAAGATCTCGTTGACCGCGAACCAGTGATCCATCCCCTCGGCCTTCGCAAGACCGAGTTCCTTCACCTTCGCTCGAACCGCCACTTCGTCTCGCATGTCGAACCCGACCGCACGCTGGAAGAGATCGCCATAGGTGACCTGTTCGAACGGCCGCTTCCAGTCGATCTTGAGTTCGCCGAACGGAAGCACGGGTGCATCATCGGCACCCTCCACCGTCTCGTCTCCACGCGATCGGCGATCGGAGGCCGCGGCGCACGCGAGTTCGTAGAGGAGCGATTCGGTGAGTTCGAGCATCGTCCAGCAGTCACCGAAGGCCTGATAGACCTCCATCGCGGTGAATTCCGGATTGTGGCTCCGATCGACGCCTTCGTTCCGGAAGTTTCGATTGATCTCGAAGACTCGAGGCAGTCCACCGACCAGAAGTCGCTTCAAGTAGAGCTCGGGTGCGATCCGCATCGAGAGTTCAAGATCGAGCGCGTTGTGGTGCGTGGTGAAGGGTCGGGCGGCCGCCCCCCCCGCCATCGACTGCATCATCGGCGTCTCGACCTCGAGGTAGGCCCGGTTCTCCATGAACTTCCGCATCCGCGAGATGATGCGAGAGCGATCCTGAAGAGTCTGAATCGCGGCCGGATTGGCATGCAGATCGACGTACCGGCGGCGAAAGCGAATCTCCGGATCCGAAAGTCCGTGCCACTTCTCCGGCGGCGGGGCCAGGCTCTTGGAATGAATCTCGAGCCGATCCGACCAGATGCAGATCTCGCCCTTCTTGGTACGCCCCATCGGGCCGCCCGCGACGACCACGTCACCGTAGTCGAGCTTCTTGGCGAGGCGGAAGACCGAAGGGTCGCAGGCCTTCTTGGAGAGGCTCACCTGAAGATCGCCGGTCTCGTCACGAAGTCGCAGGAAGACGAGCTTCCCGATGTCCCGATGCTGGATCACGCGCCCGGAAGAGAGGACGCGTGGTCGTGGATCGACCATCGACTCGTCGTTCCCGTCTTCAGCTTCTTGTGCGTCTTGGGCCTCATGCGCGTCATGCGCCGCCTCATCGAAGGTCGCTCGCGCCGTCGCCAGATCAACCAGACCGTCCACCCGACATCCGTAGGGCTGGAGGCCGAGTTCCTCTCGCAGAAACCGAAGCTTCTGGCGTCTTGCCGCGACCAGATCCCGAAGGTCGGCTTCGGTCGCGGCCCGGGCTGCGGGTTCGGAAGTGGAATCGGAAGCAGTCGGCTCGCTCAAGGGATCGGCTCGCGAATACGGGGGCAGGTCGGAAAACGTGCCGGAGACGACTCCGGCGGCGACATCCTACCCATCGACGGCCGAGGTCGAAGCCCATCCGCACAGAGCACTGGAGAGCGGCCGAGACTCAGGTGATCGGAAGGTGCAACGAAGGGGGTTCCCGATCGACCAGAGGCTGGAACCTCGACTTGAACTCACTGGGCGTCAGGCCGGAGGCCGATGAGAGCCGAGCAAGCATCGCCGGATCATCGATGTCGTCCCGCCGGACTCGAATCATGTACCGACGCGCGATCGCATACCGGGTCGAATTCACATCCACGAGCCGAACCTGCATTCGGTTGGTCTCGGAATCGAGCATGTCGACGAGCGGAACCGGGACGAATCGCCCGCCCTGCATCGAGACCAACGAGCCGTTCCCGCCTTCGATCAGATACTTGGCGGCGCAATACCCCAGATCGCGACAGTATTCGAGGTCCGCCGGCACGGGGTCGGCACAACGGAGCTCGTAACCGATGTTCTTCTCGACGATCGTGCTCTCGATCCCCAGCGCCGTGAGTTCCGAACGAACCTGCTGCTTCAACGCTCGTGCGAAATCGAGCTCGGCGATTCGGACATGACCATGTGCATCGCGTTCGATCGCGCCGAGTTTCTTGAGATCGGCGGGATCGATCGACAAGGCTGCGCCTTCGGCGATCACCGCCACGCCGTCCTCCCGCCCATTGAGTTTTCGCTTGATGATGGCACCAACCAACGTGTCGACCAGGGTGGCGAGGGGGACCGTCTTCCCGCCGAATTCCTCGGGGATCACGGTGAGCGTCGCACCGGCGGCCTTTCCGATTCCAAGGGCGAGATGGCCCGCGCTTCGGCCCATCGCGACCACGATGTACCACCGCCGGGTGGTCTTCGCGTCGGTCATGAGATTCCGAACGATGTCCACGCCGACCGCTCGGGCCGTCTGATAGCCGAACGTGTCGATCTCCGGGGGAAGATCCAGATCGTTGTCGATGGTCTTCGGAACATGGGCGACCGCGATCCGTCCCTGAGCCTGCTGACTGACGCGATAGGCCGAGTACGCGGTGTCATCACCACCGATCGTGATCAGCTTGTCGATTCCCTTGGATTCCAACCCCGCGATCACGCGGTCGAGATCCTCCTCACGGCGGGTGGGATTGGCTCGTGCGATGCCGAGCATCGAACCGCCGCGGGAATGCATCCGACTGACATCGTCGATCTCCAACGACCGGATCGCATCCGAGTCCCCGGCCATGAGTCCGGCGAATCCATTGAGAAGACCGTGCACGGGCAGACCTTCCAGTCGGGTCCGGATCGTGGCGGCGGCGATGACCGCATTGATTCCAGGAGCCGGCCCACCGCCGGCAAGAATGCCGAGTCCACCGAGCCCCTTGTGACTGTCCTGCGTCATGATCCCAGACCTTTCCTGAGTACGGCCGCCTCGCCGGGAGGCGGCGATCGCGCGTCGAACCGCGAAGCCTAGCCTCCTTGAACCCAGAATGCGGGTTCCGAATTGTTCGCCGCCGAATTCCACAGCGACCCGGTGGTCGCGGATATCCTTCAGGACTCATGGATCCGGTGGTCTTTCTTGATCGAGACAACACGCTCATCGCCAACGACGGCGATCTGGGCGATCCTGCGCGCGTCGTCCTCCTGGACGGGGTCCCTGATGGCCTCCGGAGGCTTCGTGATGCGGGATATCGACTCGTCGTCGTCACCAACCAGGGCGGTGTCGCTCGCGGCCGATACGGAGAAGACGACGTGGATCGCGTGCATCGGGAGATCGCCGGTCTCGTGGATCATGCGGCGGGGCGACGAGGACTGATCGACCGCTTTTACTACTGCCCTTTCCATCCTGAAGCCACCGTGGAGGCCTATCGGAGGGAACATCCCTGGCGGAAGCCTCAGCCCGGAATGCTCCTTCAAGCCGCGCGGGATCTGGGACTCGACCTGAACGGAAGCTGGCTGATCGGCGATCAACCTCGGGACATCGAGGCCGGAAACGCCGCGGGATGTCGAACCATCCGACTTGGGTCATTGGTCGAGCCCGCGACCTTCGCGGTCGCCCCCACGGCATCCGCCGCCGAATTCGGTGAAGCCGTCGATCTGATTCTCGCCTCCGGCAAGCCGGCCCGTGGACGAAGCGAGGAGATGACGGAATTCTCGCAATTGCGACGAGCGATCGACGACCTCGCCGAGTCGACCCGGCCACGAGGAACCGGATCCGCTCGGGCCATCGGTGCAGGCCTCCTGATGCTCGCCCCGCTTCCGTTCGTCGCCGGCCTGCTCTTTCTCGATGAGCCACAGTCATTTCTGGCCTGGCTGCTCGTGACCATCGTCATTCTGCTGGCCTCGATCGCCAGCCTGCTTCTGGAGCGCCGATGAGTACCGGGAAGAATGGCGCCGCTTCGCTCTTCACGCACCAGGATGCGGACCTGCTCGATCCTCGAACTCGAGACACCGTCATCGCCGCCGCGAATGGCATCGCGGAACGAACGGGAATCAAACTCGACGGGATCTCCTGCGAAGCGGATCGAATCACCATTCACGTGGAGGGACCGACCTTGACGGCCATCGGGCTGCTTGCCGAACTCCGTCGATCGACCGATCATTGGCACGTCGAGAGATTCGGGAGCCATCTCTGGATGACTGGACCGGATGACGAACGAGACTTTCCCGTGGGCGAGGGCGGATGAGCACACCGAACGTAGATCTTCACCGTCACCGGCGTCTGGCCATCATGATGCCGAACTGGCTCGGCGACGCCGTGATGGCCGAACCTTCGATCCGTGCGATCAAGTGCGCCGCACCATCGCTTGAATTGTCCCTGATGGGGAGATTCGCCGCGATCTCGATGCTCGAAGGTCATCCGGCGATCTCCTCGATCATCGGGGTCGACGACCGTGGATTTTTCGGGCCTCGGAGATTTGGCAAGGCCTTGCAAGCGGATGGCGCTGATGCCGTGCTGCTGCTCCGGGGGAGTTTCAGATCGGGTCTCGCCGCCGCCGTCTCTCGCATCCGCCCACGAATCGGATCCACCCGATTCGGGCATCAGGGCATGTTGACCCATCCGATCCAGCCCCCCACCTCGCCGACGCCATGCCCCCAGGTCGACTTCTATGCGACTCTGGTGGAGGCCGCCTTCGGGATCAAGGTCGAAGATCGACTTCCCCGACTCGTCACCACGCCGACGGAGCGAGATGCCGCCGCTCGACTTCTTGACGGCGTCTCGGGGCCGGTCGTGGGATTCGTGCCGGGCGGGAGCAAGCTGATGAAGCGATGGCCGGCTGATCGATTCGCCGAGCTCGCTCGTCGATTGGGAACGCTGGCGGACACCGTGGTTCTCCTGGGCGGGCCCGAAGAACGGGATCTCCTCTCGAAACTCGAGCGAAAGGCCGACGATGGCAAAGGCCCTCGGGTGATCGATCTCGCCGCTCGCGGACTGGGACTTGAATCACTTCGTGGCGTGATCGAGCGATGCTCGCTCGTGGTCGCCAACGACACGGGGCCCCGGCATCTCGCCGTGGCACTGGGAATTCCGACGGTGGCACTCTTCGGCCCGACCGATCATCGATGGACGACGCTGAAGGGCGCCCGAGAGCGGATTCTGGTGGGCGAGCCTTTCCTTCCGGAAGAACGCGTTGCCAACCAACACCCCGAGACGTGCCGCGTCGACCGGATCTCGGTGGGTGATGTCCTGCATGCCGTCAAGACCACGCTCGACGAGCCCCCGGGCGCGGAATCGGTATCGTCAGAGACATGAATGAAGCGGCGTTGCATTTCGGCTGGTACTGGTGGATCTGGTCGGCAGTCGCGTTTCTCTCGGGAAGCGTGCCCTTCGGCGTGATCATCGCTCGACGCAAGGGCGTCGACATCCGGCGAACCGGGTCCGGCAATCCTGGATCAACCAATGTGGGTCGGGTCCTCGGCAAACGATTCGGCATCCTGTGTTTCATCCTTGATGCCCTGAAGGGCGCGGCTCCTGTTCTTCTCTCGGGCTGGCTGGGCGGACTTCTCGGCATGGAAGCGCCTCCCAGCGCGGCGGCGTGGGGATGGCTGCTGGTGGCGGTCTGCGCGATCCTCGGTCACTGTTTCTCTCCCTGGCTCGGATTTCGAGGGGGCAAGGGCGTGGCCACCGGATTCGGAGCCGTGCTGGCGATGTGGCCGGTGCTCACCGTTCCGGCACTCGCTGCGTTCACGGTCTGGGCGATCACCCTCGGTCTGACTCGGTTCATGTCGTTGGCCAGCATGGCTGGTGCGATCGTGCTCCCGTCGACCGTGGTGGCGATGGCGCTCGGCGGGGAGGGAGGCTCGCTCACATCCTCTCTTCCATTCCTCGTGATCACCGGAACCATCGCCGCGTTCGTGGTCTTCCGTCATCGCAACAACCTGATCAGACTCCGGGCCGGCGCGGAACCCAAGGTCGGGCGCGACGATCCCCCCGGCGTTTGACCGATTGGTTTCGCTGGGAATCACGCGGACGCGAGGTCTCTCTCGAGGGAACGGATCCCACGGGATCAAAGAAAAGACCCGGCGTCCGCTCAGTCCCCGGCAACGACCGCGATGGGAATGATCAGTTTCTCGGAGCGTGAGGGGTCGAGGGGCCTTGCCTTGGCCTGTTCAGACCAACTCGACCACGCATCGGAATCGAAGGCTTCCGCTGGTCGCCCCGTGACGGCGGGAATCAACCTCGCACCATCCGATCCACTGGTCAGCCCGCTCAATCGCGAAAGAATGCCATCGACCTCCGCACGAGGGACGACGATCGCATACCGGAAGCCACGATCGGCGAGATCGATCCGAATCCGGCTGTTCGGGAGATCGTCGGACATCCCCACGATCGGGGGTGGTTGCAACGATCCTCGACGAGCATTGGAAAGAGCCGTTCGGCCTGCGGGAACACGAATCCCGGCGGTGGCCTGGCTCCCATTCCGGCTGATGCTCTCCGCCAGCGTGAGATTGCGAATCAAGACCGCGTTGGAGTCCAACACCAATGATGCCAGCCGAACTTCGAAGACCTCGCCTCCGTCTCCGACCACGGCGAGTCCGAAGGACGCCAGAGTCGATCCGGGCTCGGGCTCGGTCTTCATGACCTCCACGGAGCTCTGGTCGCCTCCCACTGCGAGGTCGAACCGTGTGGAGGACCGATCGGTTCGCTCCGATTCGGTGGCCGACACCGAAGCCACGTCCGAACGGGTTGACGCGCTGCGAACCTCGCCGGCATCCATCGCCGGCGCGTTCGATGCGACCGTTTCGGCCCCATCGCTCATCACTCGATCGACCAACCTGCTTCCGAAGAGTCCCGCGAGCATCGCGACGGTGATCCCCGCGGCCGCCCACTCGAACGGTCGGCGACGATCTCGGCGACGTCGCCGAGCCAGATCCTCGATCGACTTCGACATCAGGTCGGTCGGCTCGAGACCAGCGTCCGCGAAGAGTTGTTCTTCCATCAACTCTCCTCGGGCGACCCGTGAACGAACGGAAGCCAGAAGATCTCGCACCGGAACCGCTTCCGGAACACGACGCATGGCGTCGTGGTCCCGTCTCATCTGAAAGAGTCTGCGAGCTGCGACGGAATCACCGGAACGAACCTGTTCAAGGAACACCGCCTCCTCTTCGGAGTCCATCTCCGACTCGACGAATCGAAGCAGATCGATCGAGTCGAACCCGACGAAGCCGAGTGATTCGACCAGCGGGTCCAGATCGTTGGCGGGTGTTTCAAAACCTTCGTTCGTCATCGGTGGGTCTTGCTTCAGAGTTCGAATCCAGAGTCCTGCGGTCGGCTGGCTTGGAGAGGCGCGGGGATCTCACCGGTGCGGCTCTCCAAGGGCCGACGATACAAACAACGACACCGAACCGCGAACGATTCGGTGAACCTCGAACTTCAGGTGATGATCCGGCTCAGCCCGACCCGTAGCCCATCTGTTCGAGGGCCTCGCGAAGCGCGGCCCGAGCTCGGAACAATCGGCTCTTGACGGTGCCGATCGGTGTTCCGATGACCTCTGCAATGTCGCCGTAGTCGAGTCCCTGAAGGTCTCGAAGCACGAGAATCGCTCGTGCCTGAAGGTCGAGCATTCCAAGGCCCGCCACGACGCCACGGTAGAGGTCGTCATGTTCGATGCAGTGAGATGGCTTTGGTTCCCTGCTTCTCGGGGCGAATCCGGATTCCGACTCGGGAAGCGGGGCGTGCTTGCGGAGTTTTTCACGCCTGAGGTGCGAATACACGCAATTCAAGGTCACTCGGACGCTCCAGGTGCTGAATCGCGCCCGACCGTCGAATCTCGGCAATCCTTCGTACATCCGCAGGAATGCGTCCTGAGCGACATCGGCGGCCACCTCCGGACGGCCGAGCATTCTCAGGCAGAGACCGTAGATCCTGCCCTGAGACTTCTGAAACAGGGTCTCCAGCGCGGCTGCCGAGCCATTCTTCCACGCTTCAATCAATTCGAGATCGGGATCGACGATCGGCTCGTCCGTTCGGACGGCGCCAAGCACGCCCGACATGCTTGGATCCGGATCGAGGGCGGCATGGGTCCCGCTGGCTCCATTGGAGAGCACACCCCGGCGTTTGGGTGGCAGAGGGTTGTTCACCACGCCTCTTTCGCCAGATGCCCCGGATGATCGTCTTGTCGTGCGCGCTGCATCGGCCATGGGTGTTCTCTGATCTTGACGAGCCTGGTCTACCCGACGTGAAACGTGGGTATCCTCGAACGAATCTGCCTGTCACCCCTTGAAAGGTCACGGAAGCATATGCCCGCCGGAATACCGATCCACCCAAGAATCTTCAATTCATCAATCTGCAGATGAACCTGCAGTTGAACCTGCTGATGATCCGCCGGTGCTGGCTACTCCGAGACTTCAGACAGCCAGCCATTGAGGATTCCCGATATCGAATTCGCCCCACAGGGAGGTCGAGTCTCGATCTGGTCGGTAGCATTCCTTACGAGCAACTCTGAGACTAGTTCCACTTCTCCAGTTAAACGAATGAACAAGACGCAAACCACTGACATTGACGGTGTTCCGGACGCTCATGGGGGATATCGGTCCCCATTGGAGACTCGAAACGCTTCCGCCGACATGCGGGTCGTCTTCTCGGCACGTCGCAAGTTCGGATATTGGCGTCGAATCTGGCTGGCACTCGCGGAATCCCAACAGGAGTTGGGGCTGCCCATCGATGCCGCGCAGATCGATGGCCTGCGTGCCGCGCTGGACGACATCGATTTCGAGGCCGCGGAGAAGCACGAACGGAATCTTCGCCACGACGTGATGGCACACGTTCATACGTTTGGAGATTGCGTCCCCGAGGCCGCGGGCATCATTCATCTCGGCGCCACCAGCCAGGACGTCGTCTGCAACGCAGACATCCTGATCCAAAGGGATGCGTTGAATCTCGTCGCAGGAAAGGTCGCCCGAGTGATCGACCGCTTCGCGGGATTCGCCGTGCGACACCGCTCGCTCGCGACCCTCGGGTTCACCCACTACCAACCCGCGCAGCCGACCACCGTCGGAAAACGAGCGACCCTCTGGATGCAGGATCTGGTGATCTCACTCCAAGAGATCGAGCGCCTCCGAGACGGCCTCCAACTTCGCGGAATGCGGGGCGCGACGGGAACACAGGCATCCTTTCTTGGCCTGTTCGATCGCGATGCGGAGAAAGTCGATGCACTCGAACGACTGGTCGCCACCAAACTCGAATGGGATGCCGATCGAACCTGGCGAGTGAGCGGCCAGACCTATCCCCGACTGGCGGATGCGCAACTGCTCAACGGACTCGCCGTGACCGCCGCCGCCATTCACAAATGCTGCAACGATCTTCGGCTGCTCGCCAATCTCAAGGAAGTCGAAGAGCCGTTCGAAAAGAACCAGATCGGCTCCAGCGCCATGGCGTACAAGCGCAACCCGATGCGATGCGAACGCGCCACCGGGCTCTCCCGATTCGTCATGAATCTCGTCGGAAACGGACTTGATACGGCAGCGACCCAGTGGTTCGAACGCACCTTGGACGACTCCTCCAACCGCCGCCTGAGTATTCCAGAGGCGTTTCTCGCCCTCGATGGCGCACTCGACATCATGGAGAACGTCGCCGGCGGGCTCATCGTCAATGACCGAGTGGTCGAGGCCCACCTGGCAGCAGAACTCCCGTTCATGGCGACTGAAGACCTGATGCTGGAAGCAAGCCGACGCGGAGGCGACCGACAGATTCTCCATGAGGTGATCAGGACCGCGAGCATGGAAGCCGCCCATCGAATCAAATCCGAGGGTGGCGATAATGATCTGCTTCAGCGACTCAAAGCCACGCCGGAATTCGCAGATCTGCCCTTCGATGACCTGATGGATCCCGCCCGATTCGTCGGGCGAGCCCCGGAACAGGTCGACGCTTTCGTGGCCGCGGAGGTGGATCCGATTCGCTCCCGCTACGCCAAGAATCTCCATTCCAAGGCAGATCTCAGGGTCTGAGTTCCGAGTTCGAGACCTTGATTGGCAAAAAGTGTAGCAACCCGGAAATCCTGCGTATTCGTGGCTAAATGCAGCGATATGCTATCGATCTGCGGTGAAAAACGCCCTGGATTCCGATCCGGGCTCGTTGGAATCTTGACCTCAGATCCTTCATATTGATCTTGAATCGGGCATCCGACCGATGGACTTCGTATCCTAGTCCAGAGATCCTGACGCTCGGTAGTGATCCTCCGAAGAGAATCCTGCCCGCTCAAAACCGCATGCAAGGAGCGCTTCGAATGCAAGCCTATGAACACCTTCGGCAACTCATCGACTCTTGCCAGGATGACGTCCAGAAGGCCGCTGGCGGCAACAAGGCCGCGGGCACTCGTGTCCGCAAGGTCATGCAAGAGGTTCGAGAAGCCGCCAAGCAGCTCCGTTCCGACATTCTCGGAGCTCAGAAGTCCGACTGATTCCTGATTCAGGGATCGAATGTGAGCAAGAAGTACGAATCACAACGACGCCGCTGCCTCTCCGAGGCGGCGGCGTCGTCTCTTCCTTTAATCCCGGACACCACCCGAAAGACCGGGGCCGCGAATCGACACCCCCCAAGGGTTGATCGACTAGAGTCTCTCGAATCCTGGGAGAACCCCCCGAGGCCCTTCACCGGAACCTACCTGTGCCAGCCGAACCGCTTTTCGACTACTCCAACGCCGACTTCGACCACCCGATGGCAGACATCGAGGCGGTCAAGAAGATCAACCCGCATCGCGGCGAGATGATCCAGATCAATGGCGTCGCCCATTGGACCGACGACTTTGCCCAGGGCGTTGGCTGGCGAGACGTCCGAGACGACGAGTTCTGGGTTCCCGGCCACATCCCGGGAAGACCACTGCTCCCGGGCGTCCTGATGATCGAGTCAGCGGCCCAGCTTTCGAGTTTCATCCACATCAAGGGTGCGCCTCCCGAGGGAAGTGGTTTCCTGGGATTCACCCGATGCGACGAGTGTGCCTTCCGGGGCCAGGTGATTCCCGGCGACCGACTCATCCTCCTGGCCCAGAGCGTGACCCGGAACCGACGCCGGTTCATCAGCAAGTGCCAGGGATTCGTCAACGACAATCTGGTGTTCGAAGTCACCGTGACCGGCATGCAGGTCTGATCGCGACCGCATCCGGCCTCGGGAGGACGTCCTCCCAGACCCTCGCGTCCGACCACCAATCGAGTGGATCACCCACAGACGCATGAAGCTACCCCCTCTTCGTTTCGATCCGATCCTGAAGCCCCGAGCCTGGGGTGGTGATCGCCTGCGTCGCTTCGGCAGGTCCTTTGCGGAGACGATGACGATCGGCGAGTCCTGGGATCTTGCCGACCTTCCCGATTCGATCGACCAGGGCCGATCTTCCATCGCCGACGGACCGCATGCGGGACTCCGGCTGCATGACCTGATCCAACGCGACGCCAAGGCTGTTCTTGGCTCGCTGGCCGAGGTGCCATCGCGTTTCCCGCTGCTCATCAAGCTCCTCGACGCCAGACAGAATCTGTCGGTCCAAGTGCACCCGGACGCCGCCTACGCCGAAAGACACCCGGATGCATTCATCAAGAATGAAGCCTGGTTCGTTCTGGAGGCCGACGCGGACTCGGCCATCTACCGGGGGATCGATCATTCACTGGATGCCAGCGACTTCCGGAGGATCGCTCGAACCGGCGAGGGGATGCTGGAACACCTCATCCGCATCCCGGTACGGCGGGGTGATTGCGTTCGGCTTCCCAGCGGAATCTGCCATGCCCTCGGAGCCGGAGTACTGGTGGCCGAGGTGCAGACTCCAAGCGATACGACGTTCCGGGTCTGGGATTGGAATCGGGACGATCCCGAACGACCGCTGCATATCGACCAGGCGATGGAGTGCATGCGATTCGGCGACGATCAGGACGACGGAAGACCAGCGATCACCCGCCTCGATGAGATTCCTCCCGTCGAGACGTCCGGGTTCCGGCGACGCCGGCTCTGCCTCACGCCCGACTTCACGATCGACCACATCGAACTCACGCCCGGCGATCACGCCCTGACGATCGGATCGACACCCCAGGTCCTGCTGGCCGTCGACGGGGCCGGCGTGGTTCACGACGCACAGGCGAGGAAGACCCGATTGCAGACCGGCGATACCGTACTCATCCCCTCGTCCTGTGATGAACCGGTGATTCAGACCGAGAGCTCGATGTCGCTTCTGCAGATCGATGTTCCACCTCGACCCGGAATCATGCTTGCCTGAAGGACCGTCTCACTGCACCCTCCAACTCCGCGGAGCACCCGGCACCACATGCAGCCTCCCCAGTCGCCATTCCCGATCGGCGTGTTGAAGACGGTCTTCGTGACGGCCCTGGCGCTCCTGGTCCAGTCCGCCTCGGGGGTCGACCACGTCCTCGCGCCGACGGACGCATGGCCGACATCTTCGGCCATGTCCCCCGGCGATCGGATCTACCTCACCCCGGGGTACTACAAGGATGTCCCGGTCATCACCTACCGGGGAAGCGAAGCATCGCCGATCACCATCTCTTCGGTTGACGCGAGCCAACCGGCGACGATCGTCGGCGGAGCCACCTGGGGTCTGGATGTCCGAGGCGGCCAGCACATCCGGATCTCGACGCTCATGGTGCTGTCCGGCCAATCCGGAGGCATTCGACTGAGCCGTGGCGATGCGGGTCCGGCGAGCTCCATCATCCTCGAAGACAATTACGTCATTCCCAAGCCGGGAGACCCGACCAGGGTCGGCATTGATCTCGACGGTGTGGAGGATGTCCGACTCCTGAACATGAGAGTGGACATCTGGAGTCGGGCCGCCGTCCAGATCCGGGATGGCCGGAACATCGAGATCCGAAAGCTCAAGATTCGCGGGGACTACGACGCCGCGATCGGCGTTCGCGTCAACGACGCCGTCGACGGCCTCAGAATTCTCGAGTCGTCGCTCCTCACCATCGGTGGTTCCGGGATCGCCGTCGGCATGACGACGGGCCCACCACCGGCATCGAAGCCCGAGACTCCGATGCCGCCCGCGACTCGAAACGTCCGAATCGAACGATGCGTGATCGAACGTGTGGCGATCCCGTTCACCGTCGCTTCCGCTTCAAACGTCGTCTGCGACCATTGCACGATCGTGGAACCCCGGAGTGCCGCCTTTGAACTCCGAGCCGTGCCGGATGGCTGGGCTTCCGCCTCCGACATTCAGATTCAAGACAACCTGATCTGGTGGAGCGTCAATGGCCTCAAGAGATTCCTGATCGACGAACAGCCCGATGGCGAGTTTCAACTGGGCTCGAATCTCTGGTGGGCCGCGGAGATGCCCGCCGCGATCGAATGGCTTGGCGGGTTCCCAACCAACGCTCCGCCACAGGTGGTCGACGTCGATCCGAAACTGATTCCTCGCACCGCCCGCGCCACCGATCCCGCCGCACGAGGTTTCGGGCATCTGGGGATTCCGAAGGAACCCCTGCCCTCACCTTGAATCGACGATCTCCCGATCTTCGACGGAGATAACTCCGGGGGACCCGAACGAACATCGTGGCCACTCGTATACTCCTTGCCATGAACGTCCGTGGACCCATCCCGTTCAATGCCGCTGCCGCCTACGGTCTGGAGCGATCCGGCCCGACTCGGCCCGCGACGCCGCTCCCCGGAACCACACCAACCATCAGGCCCGACATCGTCGACCTCGTGGACACGAAGAGCGGCCCGTCCACGGAACTCAAGAGTCTGATCGCCGGTGTGGTGCGCAGCGATATCAATCGCGGCGCCGGCTTCGATGGAGACCCCGCCTCCGCGAGCCCGCCCCGACCGGAACCGCCGCAGGCCGGCGGCCTGCACCTGTATTCCCGCGATGCCGACCGGCTCGAGGTCGCCACCCGAGTCGAACTGGGGCGCCACCTCGATCTCAAGGCCTGATCCCCTCGAGACCTGCTTTCGGCCCCGAAACAGATCGCTCCGGGGCCGGATCACGACGGCCCGTCCTCGGTTCTGCGAACCACCCCCCCGAACCATCACGAATCACGCATCAGCAGCCCGCTTCTTGGGCTCCGACGGTTGAGGAGTGGCCTCCGGGCGGGTATTCTCCGCGACTCAGGAAACGGCTTCCCCCGGCTCGATGAGCCGGTCAGACCGCTCCTGATTTCGCCGTTCTCTCCCCTTTCGGCACGACGTCGATCGGGACGAATTTCATCCCCTCGCCACCCCAGGGAGCTTGACCCCTCATGGCTTCGACCGGCAAAGTTCTTCAGGTCATCGGATCGACCTTCGATGCACAGTTCCCCGAGTCCGATCTCCCGGAGATCTACAACGCGATCAACGTGGAGCTCGAGCAGGGCGGCCAGAAGATCCGACTCGTCGGCGAAGTCGCCAAGCACCTCGGCGGCGGCGCCGTCCGATGTGTCGCACTCGGTTCGACCGACGGCATGCGTCGCGGACAGGAGTGCGTCGACTCGGGTTCACCAGTCACCGTCCCCGTCGGCGAACAGGTCCTGGGTCGAGTCTTCAATCTTCTCGGCGAGCCCGTCGATGAACGAGGCCCGGTCGAGACGACCAAGCGAAGCCCGATTCATCGCGAACCGCCTCCGTTCGTCGACCTGAACCCCAAGACCGAAATCCTGCAGACCGGCATCAAGGTCGTCGACCTGCTCTGCCCGTTCGTCCGCGGTGGCAAGATCGGCCTCTTCGGTGGTGCGGGCGTCGGCAAGACCGTGGTCATCCAGGAGATGATCGCCCGAGTGGCGAGAAACTTCGGTGGCTACTCGGTGTTCTGCGGTGTCGGCGAACGAACCCGCGAGGGCAACGACCTCTGGCTGGAAATGCAGGAGGCCGAGTACACCGATACCGAAGGCAACACGGCGCACGTGCTCGACAAGGTCGCCATGGTCTTCGGACAGATGAACGAACCCCCGGGCGCCCGTCTCCGTGTGGCACTCTCCGGCCTCGCGATGGCCGAGGAATTCCGTGACGCCTCCGGCAAGGAGACGCTGATCTTCGTGGACAACGTCTTCCGGTTCACGCAGGCCGGCTCGGAAGTCTCCGCCCTTCTCGGCCGAATGCCGAGTGCGGTGGGCTATCAGCCGAACCTCTCGACCGAGATGGGTGCGTTGCAGGAACGAATCACTTCGACCCGCCAGGGTGCGATCACCTCCGTGCAGGCCATCTACGTGCCGGCGGACGACCTGACCGACCCCGCACCCGCCACCACCTTCGCTCACCTTGATGCGTTCGTGGTGCTGGAGCGAAAGATCGCCGAGAAGGGCATCTACCCCGCGGTGGACCCGATCGGTTCGTCGAGTCGAATCCTCGATCCGAACGTCATCGGCGAGCGTCACTACGGCGTCGCCCGACGAGTGCAATCGATCCTTCAGCGATACAAGGATCTCCAGGACATCATCGCCATCCTCGGCGTCGATGAACTCAGCGAAGAAGACAAGCTCACCGTCTCCCGTGCTCGGAAGATCGAACGCTTCCTTTCCCAGCCCTTCTTCGTGGCCGAGATCTTCACTGGCTTCCCAGGCGTCACCACGACGCTCGAAGAGACCATCGACTCCTTCGAACGCCTCTGCGATGGCGAAGGCGACGATCTTCCGGAAAACTGCTTCATGTACGTCGGCACGCTCGACGACGCCCGGAAGAAGGCCGAGAAAATGGCCTCCGAGGCCTGACCTCGCGACCCCCATCGGCTTCAACAGCAACCTCGGAACCGGCGACTGTCAGACGACATTCGCCGGTTCTTTTTTTCGAGCCCCAAACGGCTCGACTCGATCGCCATCATCTGCTCCGAGGAGGTGCTGCCGACGGAAAAAGGGGAGTCTCCCCTCCCTGATCAACGGATCCATCGCCGCCGTCTTCAACCCGGATCGGCCGTCTCGTCCCCTGGACCACCCCGTCGACATCGAACCAGACGACCCACACGCGATCCGGAACGAACTCTGGAAATGCCGCGGCGTTGGCCAATGAACTCAGATTGTCGGCGTACTGCCAGCGACCACCGTCGAGTCGGGCGCCGTGCTCATCCAATCGCGGCGGGATGCGGACCGAGGGATCTCCGAGCTCCGCCCGGACCTCGTCAGGGGTCATCCCGGGCCGAACGCCGTCGAAGCCCTGCTGCAACTGGGTCATGCAGCCGGAGAAGACGACCATGCATGCGACCAGCGAACATCTTCGAGCACGGGCCAAGGTTCTTCGGATCATCTCCGGAGCGTAGCCGATCACCGCTACCATCTCAGCCATGACCACTCTTGAACTCCCCCCCACGTCGTTCCTCACCACCGAAAACCTCTCCCACACCGTCGACGGAATCGTGGCGGCCCATGGCGAGGCATCTCGCGAAGATGCCACCCGAGGCGTCCACCAGTGCGGGGTGCTCTGGCGGCAGTCCGACGGCGATGCCGAGGCCTTCACTCGATTCTGCCTTGATCACTTCGCGGCCGGACCGGAAGACCGCACCCGGCTGCTCGATCGGATGGAAACGGTGCTCGAGCAGGTTCGTGGCCATCTCTACGAGATGAGACGGAATCTCCGTCGATGGAGCGACCTCGTTGGCGATTCCCTTCCGGAGACCGATTCGGCATTCGCCACCTTCGATCCGGCGCCGGACCTCGCCGAGCAGTTCTACGACCAGAAACTCGCCTTCATCACGCTGCTCAACTTCGAGAAGTCGACGCTCACCGACATGCTCGACGAAGGCGGCGACTGGGATGCCGCTCGATGGGCCGAAGCCCGGATCTCCGGGTCCTTCGGCCCCCGAATCCCCAAGGAGGTCGCCGACCTCGCCCGGGATCTTCACTTCAAGAGCTACCACTGGGTCTCGAATTTCCACGTCCCGGTCGGAACGATGACGGACACCACCGGCCGAAGATGGTTCGAGTCGGATCGCGCCCTGCTCGCCCACTGGCTCATCCGCGAGGAGGTGAAGGGTGGCTACAACGACCCCGACGGGCTCCACAAGCAACGAGCGCTCGCCTGGGTGATGGGTCGTCACATCGACGGCACGCTCCCGGTCGCCGTCATGGATCGGACGTCGACCGACGACTGGGATCCGGCGACCAACACCATCGGCGGTGAAGACCCGGGACCACTGCTCGATCTGGTCCGCTACGAGCACTGGATGAACAACGTGCGGATCGCACGGGCGCTCGACGAACATCATCCGGACCACCCCACCGCGATCGATCGGAAGTTCGGTCTCGAACGAGAGATCCCGGAGCAGGAAGTCGAGCAGCTCCTCGTCGATCTTCTGGCCGCTCCGGTCCGCAAGGAACTCTCAGCCCTGATCTCAAAGCGACTGGGGCGTCCCCTGGAAGCGCATGACATCTACTTCGACGACCTCTTCGAGACCCGCGATGCGGAGGAGATGAATGCCGAAGTCAGCCGGCTCTGCCGGGACGAGACGGAGTTTCAGGCCAAACTCCCGGAGATTCTTCGGGGTCTTGGCTGGCCCGAGGAAGACGCCGACTTTCTCGGCTCGCGGGTCCGCGTCGAGATCGCCCGAGGCTCGGGCCATGCCATGCGACCTCAACTCGCCGAGTACGACGCCTGGCTTCGTACCAATCGACTCAAGGACCAGCTCGGCTGGGACGGATTCGACACGGGAATGCACGAGCTCGGCCACAACCTCGAACAACTCTGCTCGACGTTCTTCGTCCCACGGACCGCCCTCCGAGGCGTCCCCAACACCGCTTGTACCGAAGCCTTCGCGTTCCTCTATCAATCACTCGGAAAACGGGCGCTCGGCATCGAAGACGCCGCGGAAGCCGAGCGGGCATATCACGAGGAGACCATCGCCTCCATGCTCATGGCGTGCCAGATCGCCGGGCCGAGCCTCGTCGAGCTTCGAACCTGGAGGTGGATCTACGACGCCGGCGACGCGTGCACGCCGGAAGGCATCCGCGAGAATCTGCTTCGAAACGCCCGGGAAGTCTGGACCGAGTTCTTCCAGGAGCACTTCGGGGATGATCCGTATCACATCCTCGGGGCCTATCAGCACATGCTCGGACATCCGCTCTACCTTCCCGACTACGCGATCGGCCGAACCATCAGTCACCAGATCCGAAGTCACATGCAAGGGAAGGACCTCGCGGCCGAAACGAAGCGGATCTGTTCGATCGGCCGCGTCACTCCCGACGCGTGGATGCGATCAGCCGTGGGTGGCCCCCTCTCCGCGGCCCCACTGATTCATGATGCCGCCGAAGCCCTTCGGGAGATCGAGTGAGACGTCCACGGTCGTGGAAGCAGTCGAGAATCCAACCGCAATGAAGAACGGGCCACCCCGGTGAGGGGCGGCCCGTTTCGTTTCTGGAATCACTCGACGCGCTGGGCGGTATCAGGCGGAGAAGCTCGACCCGCAACCGCAGCTGCTGGTCGCGTTGGGATTGTTGAAGACGAACCCTCGCCCCATGATCTCATCCTTGAAATCGATCGTGGTGTCGTTCAAGTAGAGATAGGACTTCGGATCACAGACGACTCGAACCGTGAACGGCTCGCCGCCTTCCACGTCATCGTCGCCGGTCGCAACCGCGACTCCTCCTTCGGAGGCCTCGGCGGTCGATGCCTTCGCGGGTCGGCGTTGATAACTGAACTCCCACATCTCATCGGAGTCCTTCTGGACCTCGGTCAGATCGAGGAGGTAGCTGAATCCGCTGCAACCGCCACCCTTCACACCGACCCGCAGGCAGATCTTGGCGGGATCGAGGTCCTGCTGTCGGATGATGGAATCGATTTCACGGGCGGCGCTTTCGGTCACGTTGACAGGCATCAGGTGCCTCCTTGTAGCTCGATCGGTCTTTCGATCGTGTTCACGAACGCCGGCAAGCCGCCGGGTTCAAGGTCGGTCAGTGGGCGTGCGTGTGGTCGGACTCGTCGAGTTCGCCGTTCTTCCGCTTGTAGTCCTCGATCGCGGTGCGAATCGAGTCTTCAGCGAGCACGGAACAATGAATCTTCACCGGCGGGAGCGAAAGCTCCTCGACGATACGGGTGTTCTTGATCTCAAGCGCCTCGTCAACCGACTTGCCCTTGATCCATTCGGTCGCGAGGGACGAACTGGCGATCGCCGAACCGCAGCCGAAACACTTGAACTTCGCATCCTCGATCAAGCCGTCGTCGCCGACTCTGATCTGAAGCTGCATGACGTCCCCGCACTCTGGAGCGCCGACGATGCCGACGCCGACGTCCTTGCGTTCCTTCACGTCGCTGGAAGCGCCGAAGGAACCGACGTTCCGGGGGTTCTGATAGTGGTCGATGACCTTTTCGCTGTATGCCATGTCAGTCGTTCCTTGGTTGGCCTGAAGGGCCCGGATTGCGAAGCGTCAGTGGGACTGCCATTCGAT
Source organism: Phycisphaera sp. TMED9 (assembly GCA_002167845.2). Taxonomy (GTDB): domain Bacteria; phylum Planctomycetota; class Phycisphaerae; order Phycisphaerales; family SM1A02; genus UBA12014. Next base: position 53,068 of record NHBO02000075.1, read on the forward strand.
CTTGGTGATGTCGATGCCTTCGTTGTGAAGGTCGTAGAGCGGGCTGAGCGCCCGAAGATGTTCAACCGCCTCATGAATCGACTTGATCGCGAAGTCGACCTCCTCTTCGGTCGACCAGCGACCGAGGGAGAGTCGGAGCGAGGAGTGAGCGAGTTCGTCACCCAGGCCGAGTCCCTTGAGAACGTAGCTGGGCTCGAGACTCGCACTCGTGCAGGCCGAGCCGCTCGAACAGGCGATGTCCTTGATTCCCATCATGAGGGATTCGCCCTCGACGAACCCGAACGAGATGTTGGTCAGATGCGGGAGACGCCGCTCGGCATGACCATTGACCTCGACCACGTCCATGAGGCCCTTGAGTCCGTTCTCGAGCTTGAGCCGAAGGGCGAGCAAACGCTCCCGTTCCGATTCCATCTCGTTCTCGCAGATCTCGCAGGCGGCTCCGAACCCGACGATCCCGGGAACGTTCAACGTCCCCGATCGCATTCCTCGTTCATGTCCGCCACCGTCGATCTGAGCCTGAAGTCGGACCCGCGGACGTCGCCGTCGGACATAGAGGGCACCCACGCCGCCCGGCCCGTAGATCTTGTGTCCCGACCAACTCATCAGGTCCACGTTGTCCCGTTCGACGTCGGTCGGCATCTTTCCGACCCACTGCGTCGCATCGGTGTGGAACACCGCACCGTGCTCGCGACAGACGGCGCCGATCGACGGAATGTCGTTGATCGTGCCGATCTCATTGTTCGCCCACATGATCGTGACCAGAATCGTGTCGTCACGCATCGCGGCTCGGACCAGATCCGCGGTCACGATGCCGTCGGAACCGGGTTCGAGGTAGGTGACGTCGAATCCCTCTCGCTCGAGCCGCTTGCACGGATCGAGAACGGCTTTGTGCTCGATGATGCAGGTGATGATGTGCCCACGGCCCTGCTCGCCCATCGGCGCCTTGGCGTACATCTGCGCCGCACCCTTGATCGCGAGATTGTTGCTTTCGGTCGCGCCGCTCGTCCAGACGATCTCCTTCGGACCGGCACCGATCAGACTTGCCGCCTGTTCGCGGGCGCGATCGACGCCGGCTTCCGCCGCCCAACCGAACGCATGGTTGCGACTGGCCGAATTCCCGTAGGTCTCGGTGAAGAAGGGAAGCATCGCCTCGACGACCCGAGGGTCGGTGCGAGTCGTGGATGCATTGTCCATGTAGATTGGAAGATTCACCGTCGAGGAGCTCCGAAGGACGAGGACTGCAGAACGACAGCGAGTTGCGCCGAATGGGCTGGCACGGTTCGGCTGTCCGAAAAGCGATCGGTTCTCTGCGCTGTCTGGGAGGCGGTCGAGCCTCCACCGGTACAACATTGAGAGTGAGACTCATTCTAGCGAGACAAACCGGGCATCTCCACCGATTGCAGGCCGAAATCAAGGATACGGAGCCCTGTATCGCCGAATCTCTCGAAATGCCGTCACGATCGGCCGGGGCCGTACACTCCTCCGAATGACCGAGCCCCGGATCATCCAGAACCCCGTCGAACTGGAAGCGTTGGCCGGAGGGTGCTTCGTGCCCACGATGGGCGCCCTCCACGAAGGGCATCTTTCTCTGATTCGTGAGGCCGCCCGCCACCAGGGGCCGGTGATCACCAGCATCTTCGTCAACCCGACGCAGTTCGCACCGAACGAAGACTTCGACGCCTATCCCCGGTCGCTCGATCGGGACGTTCGACTCGCCGGCGAGGCTGGAACCGACGTCGTGTATCTCCCCGCAGAGTCCTCCCTCTATCCCGAGGGACGAGCTGCATCGAGGACCACCGCCGCAGGCCTGCCCATTCCAAATGTCGCGAAACACCCGCAGTTGGAAGATGCCGGACGGCCCCATTTCTTCGGTGGGGTGTGCCTCGTCGTTGCAAGACTCCTTGAACAGGTCCGGCCTTCGGCGACGGTCTTCGGAGAAAAGGACTGGCAACAACTGCAAGTGATTCGCGCGATGATCGCCGACGACGCGAAGCTCGACGACATCGAGGTGATCCCGGGTCCCATCGTGCGTGAATCCGACGGACTCGCGATGTCGAGTCGCAACGCCTACATCCCTCCCGCGGATCGCCTGCGAGCTCGCGGCCTCTCCCTCGCTCTTGATGCGGCGGAAAAGGCCACCACGCCCGACGAAGCCGAGACCTTGATGCGAGCCACGCTGGAAGCCCATCAACTCACCGTGGAATATGCGGTGATCCGGGATCCGGAGTCCCTGATGCCCGTGACCGACTTGAACCGGCCGACACGGGCGATCATCACCGCCGGCCTTGACTTCGAGGGTGGGTCGGTTCGCCTCCTCGACAACCGAGCAATGCCACTTGTCCGATGATCCCCCCCGTCCCCGAAACCTTCGCAATCTGGTCCGGCTGACCGGGTTGGGACTGGTCTTGATCGCCGGAAGTTGCCGAAGCGTCCGTCCAGCAAGCGAACCCCGGCCGACCGGCGAGGTCACCGATCCTCCACTCGTGGATTGGATGACGCTCCGAACACCCGACCAGATCGTCGATCCGGACGGCGTTCCGTCGAAGCACCCATCCAACCATCCCGACGGCATCGCGGTCCGGAATTCCGATGGCGATCTGGTTCCTCTGCTTCCAATCGGTGTCCAGGGGGCCGTCGAAATCTGGGAATTCGCCAGCGAACCACTCGCTGGTGGCTGGATCTCCGGCATCGATCCCGAGCTGATCGATCGCGGCCGGAGTTTCATCCTGGTCTCCAATGCCACCGACGATGATCCACCTCCGGAGCTGGTCGTACCCCGTCGGCGAGCGATCGACGCCGTGGTTCTCGAACCCACCGCGACGGCGTCGGCCGGCACCGCGATCGTGATGAGCAGTCTCGCGCGACAGACGCCTCCGGAACAGGCGTTCATGGCTGATCTGTTGAAGGCCGGATTCACGGTGGTGACCACCGCGCCGCCGGTGAGCGCCATCGACCAAGCGACGGGCGGACGCACCACGCTCGACATCAAGGGCGATCCGGAGCTTGCGGGCCGGACCTTCGCGGCGGAAGTCGACGTCGCCTTCACCGTCTGGGCGGACGGACTCAAGGCGGTGCTCACGCACCTTCGCCAGACCGGCCTCTCGGCACCATCACCTCTGGTCTTGATCGGAGTCAGCAGCGGCGCCGTGGCGGCACCGGTGGTGGCGGCACGGCTGCATCAGGACTTCCCCATCGCCACGGCCGTGCTCATCGCCGGGGGATCGGATGTCGCCTCGATCCTGCTGGAAACGACTCTGGAACCAGAGGACCTTCGACTCCGACGACACCGCGGCCGTCTCGATCAGAGCGAAGAAGAAGCCTTCACCTCGAGCTATCACCGCACCGTCCGGCTTGATTCGGCCGCGATCGTCGAATGGCTCGGGCAACGTCCGGTCCTGCTTCTCGAGGGCGGCTACGACTCCGCGATTCCCCGGTCCTCACGATCACTGCTCGATCGGAGACTCCGCCGACCGGAACGCTGGTGGTATCCGGTGGGCCACTACGGCCTCTTCGTCGTTCTTCCCGGAGAAGGCGAAGCGATCGTCGACTGGATCCAACGCTCGATTCGCCCGAAGATCGGACCATCATCGGACGATTGAGACGCCGGAACCCCTCCTTCCCGTCATCCGAAGAAGGATTCGGCGTTGGAACACTGTGAAATCCCCGGCCCGGGTCGTAGGATGATCCCACCGCTTCGGCGATCATGACGGCGTCTCTCCGTGCTCCTTTCGGATCACACCCGGGCACGGACCGGAGATGCTTTCGGGTCTCCCCCGCTCACTCGAAGGAACATTCCTGATGCTGCAAGTCCTCGGAACCGCGATCCTGATCTCCCTGCACTCGCCCTCACCGGCGAACCCGGGTGATGCGCCGATCACCGCGTCGGCCTCCATGCCGACCGTCGGAGTGGAAGATGAATCAAAGTGGAAGGACCGACTTCCCGATCAGGATCGAGCTGCCGCGGAGGCGGGCATCGGCTTTGAAGCACCGGCGTTCCCGGAAGGGCTGACCTGGATCGGCGGCCCCACGGAGCCCTCGATGGAGAAGCTCCGCGGCAAGGTGGTCGTCCTGCAGACCTGGACCTGCGGGACCTCGCTCGGCCGGGGCATCCCGAAGAAACTCGATCGAAGCCTGAAGGATCTCGCCAAACGCAAGGACGTTGAAGTGATCCTGGTCCACACCCCCCAGGATGCGGAGAAATCGGCACGCTTCTGCGCTCGCGCGAAGCTTGCCCATCCGGTCGTCGTCGACGCGTCAGGTGGATTCTGTGATCAGCTCGGTGCGTTCAAACGACCGGTCAACGTGATCGTCGACCGATCCGGGACGGTGCGCTATGCCGGGCTCACCAGCCAAGGTGCCGCCAGCGCCGTCGGCCATCTCCTGACGCTGCCCTACGATCCGACCATCACCCCCGAGCCTCGACCGAAGCCCGACCCTTCGACCACGACGCCTCGCGGCAACTATCCACCCATCACCGGTGGCCCCGGCGCCGCGAGCGATCTCCGCGGAAGAAAGGCACCGCTCTTCGTGGTCGACCGCTGGATCACCGCCGAACCCGATGCTCGCGGCAAGGTCGCGATCATCGACTTCTGGGCGACCTGGTGCGGACCGTGCATCAAGGCCATCCCGCACATGAACGACATCGCGAACCAGTTCCGAGGACAGGTCGAATGCGTCGGCGTTTCCGACGAATCCAAGTCCGCCTTCGAAGCCGGAATCGAAAAGAAGAACCTCAAGGGGTCCGACTTCGCCTACGCCCTCGCCCTTGATCCGAAAGGCCGGATGAAGTCGGCCTTCAATGTGAGAGGCATCCCCTTCGTGGCGGTCATGTCCACCGACTGGGTCGTCCGATGGCAGGGACACCCGTCCTCGCTGACCGCCAGCATCATTTCTTCGATCATCGCGGCGGACCCGGGCGTCAGACGAGAGACTTCGGAACCAGGAACCCCCGGGACACCTCCCGCTCGCTGGGCGAGCCAGGCACGCTGAGTCGTTCGACGATGGCAACCACCTGTTCGACGAGAAGCGTCGCGGTGATCGACAGAATGTGATCAGCGACTTCGAGCGACGACGGAATCCGCCAGATCACGGAGCAGATCTTCGGTTCCCCCGAGAGGAAGTCCCTCGATCGCCGTCTTCGCCGTCTCCACCTGTTCATTCGCGAAGGAGATGGCCTTCCCGGTGGCGTCCGCTTCCCGAAGCAACTGCAGCACGGCATCGGCATCGCGACGTCGGAATGCGTCGACCGCATCGGCAAAAGTCCTGGTCTCCGCCGAATCGAGGAGAAGGATCATCGGAAGCGTGAGTTTTCCCTTCGCGAGATCCCGGCCCACGCTCTTCCCGACCACCGCGGTCTCGCCCTCCAGATCGAACACGTCGTCCCGAATCTGAAACGCGACGCCCAGATGCTCTCCGAAGATTCCGAGGGCCGCGGCCGTCGCTTCCGAACCACCAGCCACCCGGGCACCCAGCCGACCGCAGGCTCCCACCAGCACGGCGGTCTTCCGACGAATCGTCGCCAGGTAGGTGTCGAGATCGAGCCCCAGATCATCTCGGTGATGGAGTTGAATCAACTCGCCTTCGCAGAGCGTGTTGGTGACCCGGCCGATTCGTTCGGTCAGATCGGCGTCTCCGATGGTGGCCGCGAGATGAAAGGCGTTCGAGATGAGATAATCCCCGAGCATCACCGCGGTCTCGTTGTCGTTCAGCCGGTTGACGGTTTCGCCGCCTCGACGGTGATCCGCTTCGTCCAGGACATCGTCATGCACCAGAGTGGCCATGTGGATCATCTCGAAGACCGCCGAAAGCCGCCTCAGATCCTTGGACTCGAGAACACCGATGTCGCCGTCCATCGCGGCCACGCCGGAGAGGAGCGTGAGCGTCGGGCGAAGCATCTTTCCGCGATACCGACTCACGTGCCGACAGAGCGATTCGACGGCGGGGAACTCGCTGGCCAGTTGCCGCTCGAAGAGCTCGGCGACGACTTCCAGAGTCGTCATCAAGGGCTGGATGAACCGGTCGTGTTGAGAGTCGAGTTCGATCATGCGGATACCGGTGGACTGTTCGGATGCCGGACAGGGAGTGTTCGCGGTTCGATTCTCTCGGATGCACGCCGACGGAACAAGTGACGCGTCGCTCAGATCTCGGCGGTCAGATAGGCGATCCAGCCGGGGCACGCCTCGCCACGTTCCGAGGGCTCGAATTCTCCGTCACCCGACTCCTCCTCATCATCGTCACCCTCCCACCAGACCGTCACCTTGCCGAAGCCCGCCTCGGTGAGAAGCTCCCGGATCTCGGGAATGGTCCAGAGACGCCATTCGTAGGTGAACGCCTCTTCCATTTCGGAACCGTCGGGAAACCGAAAGTGAATGTGGTTGATCACGTCACCATTGATCGGGTTGTAGTGGCTCTGATCCCAGACATAGGTGAAGCCGTCCAGATGACGCTCCTCCTCCATCTCGGTGAACGAATCACTGCCTCCGTACGCATCGCAGATGAAGATGCCATCCTCGACCAGGGAATCCCGGACCGTCTTGAAGTATTCGAGGAGTTCCTTCCGGGTCTTGAACAGGAAGTAGCTGAAGTTCATGGCCAAGATCGAGTCGACGCCGTCGATGCCTGAAGATCGCACGTCCTTCTCGAGAATCTCAAGCCGGTCGATCTGATCCTTCTTCAGATCAGGGAGATTTCGCTCGCGTCCCCAGTCGAGCACTTCACGACTGAGATCGACGCCCACCGCGACGTTGTCCTTGGATCGCCGAATCCACTCGCAGGCCGCCGCGAAGGTGCCGCAGAAGTCCTCCCGAATCCGGATGGCCTTCCGATCTCGCAACTGTTCCCAGACCTTCTCGACGAAGTCGATCTCGCCTTCGACGTTCTGCACCGAGAGCTCATAGAGTTCATGACGATCCGAGGTCTTCGCCGAACGCCAACCCTCGGTCGACTTTCGAGACTTCTTCTTCTTGTCTTTTCGTTTTGACATGGGGTCGGAGTGTAGCGGAGCAGACGCCCTCGTTGCACTCGTCGACACCATCTTCAACTCCAGAATGCGAGAATCAATCCGAGGTCCGCCCCGTCGACGAAGCCGCTTCCATCCAGGTCCGCCACGGAACCCGAGGTGCCCCAGAGCGAAAGCAGGATGCCGAGATCCGCACCATCGACTCGGCCATCCTCGTTCAAGTCCCCATCCACCGCGGGTCCGCACACGAGGACCTGCGTCTGAACGCACGACTCGTCCCAGCGAACGAGGCAGCAGAACGGATCCTCGAAACAGACCCCCGTGCAACAATCGACATCCTCACATCCGGGATCCGGACCTGACAGATCACAGTGGCCTCCGGTTCCACACGCAGGAATTCCGCATTCGGACCCGCAGGCCACCGCGGAAAGCGTGATGCAGGGGTCATCCCAACCCACTTCGCAGCAAAAGGGATCGAGATCGCAGACGCAGCCTTCGATGGATGGATCGGAACATCCCGGCGCCCCGGCGACGCAGGGACCGTGGACGGGGTCGAGATCGATTCGCAGGTCATCGATCCGCGTGGCGTCACCGACGGAGGAGCCGGATCGAAGACGAAGGCGGAATTCCGGCAAGCCGATGAATTCGGTGAGATCCACGGCGAACGAGCGGCACCCCGCCTCAGTGCCGAACGGCACTCGGAAGATCTCGACCGGCGCGAGATCAGACCACCGAGCCTCGATCACCGGGCCTGCGATCCCCGGGCTCGTGGAGCACTCGAACGAAAGCGATGCGGTCACGCTCGCTCCGAAATCGATGCACCGGGTTTCCACCGTCGACCACGGAAATCCGCCGGCGAATCGAAGCGCCGCGTCCCCACGGCCGGCACATCCACCCGAAGTGGTCAAGTACGGCCCTTCGCCAGCGCAGGCATCAAAAACGTCCGGCAAGGCGGCGCAGATTCCGCCGGGGATGTAGAGATCGCCGAAGTCGGTTGCCAGACCGAGCTCGCATGCCTGGACGCAGGTGCCGCAATCGCCCGCGGCGATCGCGGCGATGCAGAGTTCATCCCAGGCCGTTTCGCAACAGTACGGATCCTGCTCGCAGACACATTGCTGGATCACCGGATCATCGCACCCCGGACCACCCGACTCGCAGCAGGGATGGGGCGGATCGCCACAACAGTGCATCCCTTCGAAGGTGATCTCGTCGATCTGGAGGATGCCATCGCCTCCGCCGTGAATCCATCGGATCGCGATCTCCGCACCGAAGTCCGACTCGTCGAGCGAACATTCGATCTCGAATTGCCGGCATTCACCCATCGAGACGTCGATGTCGAAGAACTGGACGATCGGCCCGTCGCATCCGTCCATCGCGGGCCCGATCTCGATCCTCGACCAGGTATCGAAAAGGCTTGACGCGACGAAACCGATTCGAAGACGTCCGCATCCCACCACGGAGGAAAAGCGGGCGCCGATCCTCCCGTGGGGCTCGATCCGGAACGTCTGACCCGTCGGACAGAAACCACTCGACGCCACCGATCCTCCGGTCTCGCACCAATCGATCGAAAATCCCGGTTCTGAAACATCCTGCGGCGCGGAGAACGACTCGAACGGTTCTTGGTGGAGCAGGCAGAAAGGCGCCTCGTCGTCACCGATCGGCGAGACGGTGCCTGCCGAGGCGAGCGGCATTGGAAGCAACGCCATGCCGAGAACCGCCACCACGATCGATCGTGCGAGTGCGGAGCCTCGAATCGATTTTGAAGGGCGTTCAAGGGGCATGAAAGTGGCTTCTCCTGATCACGATCGAGTATGCCACCACTCGGATTGAATCCAAGATCGCCCGTGGAGGCGGTCGTCGAGCGGCCCGAAGACTTCCTCACAACCGAACCAGAACTCGCAGACCCACCCCCTCGGTTCCGAAAAAACAAGGACAATGGACCCCATGAACCAACTCCTGATTCGGATCACGAACTCCCCCACCGTCGCCGGCGTCCTCCTGGTGATCTGGCTCGGGCTGACCACCGGTTGCACCACGAGCCAGAAGACGCCCTCACCTCCACCTGATCCTCGATCGCTGCCGATCTTCGATGGAACCACCGAAGCGCGGATCAGCTGGAGTGACCTGGTCGATCGTGCGAATGCCGTCGAAGTGATCGTGATCGGCGAGGAACACGACGATCCCGGCGCTCATGCGGTCCAACTGGAACTCTTGAAGACGATCCTCACGACGGACTCCGCCGCCGCACTCTCGCTTGAGATGCTCGAGCGGGACGAGCAGGTTCTGGTGGACGCCTGGCTCGCCGGTTCAATCGAGACCGACGACTTCGTCGAGCAGACCGGCTCCCGAAACTGGGGCGGCGAGGAAGGCTGGTACCGCTTCTATCAACCCGCATTGGATGCGGCTCGATCCAGCGATGCACCGATCATCGCCGCGAACGCGCCACGTCGATACGTCTCCCGAGCTCGCAAGGAAGGGTACGGCGTGCTGCAATCGTTGCCCGAGGCGGAACGCGACTGGTTCGACATTCCTCCCGCACTCGACGACGGCCCCTACTACGATCGATTCGCCGAAACGATGCGAGGATTCCGAGGCGACGAGATCGAAGAGGACGCGATCATCGCGACCTTCCGAAGCCAGCAGGTCTGGGATGCGACCATGGCGAGATCGGTCACGATGGCGATGCAAGACCCGGAGATCGACCGCGTGATCCACTTCATCGGTCGATTCCACAGCGATCTCGAAGGTGGCACCATCGGCGAGATCCGACGGCTCCGCCCCGAGACCGACCTTCTGGTCATCAGTTGTGTTCGTCGGAGTGACGCGATGAACGCACTCGATCCCGAAGACATCGGGCGTGGAGACGTGGTCGTCTACACCCCGGATTCGACATCAGCCGATTGAACCGGCCCGCCGACACGACGTACGAACCTCTGGCTCGTCACTTCAGGAGTTTGTCGAGATGCGTCTGGTCCTTCGCGATCTTGTAGAGCTTCTCGATCTTCATCATTGAAAGAAGGCCGAGCAGTTCCTTGCAGACTCCGAAGAGGATCGAGTCGGACTTGCAGGCGGAGGCCTTGTTCCGGAACGAGATGCACATGCCGAGGCCCATGGACGACATGAACGTCACCGAGGAGAGATCCACGACCAGGTGATCCAGACTCTTGCCCATTTCTTCGAGGTAGGGCATGACCTCCTCCTGAATGATCGGAGCCTCTCGCTGACCGATGCTGGGCCCTGCGGGCTTGACCAGCAAGACACCGTCGCGACGTGTGATTTCGACGAGGCTGGTGGCGTGGCGACTGGGAAGCGGGCTGCTCATGCTGGGAATCACTCCGAAGATGGGGACCACCGTTCAAACATCGGTTCGACCGGCAGAAGAGCAGTCTACACCGCCCGCCGTCGCCCATGAGTCCGTGAATTCGTTCCTCTGGACCACGGATTGCTAGGGTTTCCAATTATGACCGACTCGGATTCCATCGCCATCACGAATGCCAGAGTCCTGACGCTCCGTTCTCCCGAATCGGGAAATGCTCCCCGAAGGGGCTCGGATCTTTCCGAACTCGGGGTTCTCGAGCGAGGGTGGGTTCTCGTCCAGGGGGGCCGGATCAAGGACCTGGGAGACGGAACGCCGCCGGAATTCGCCGCGGAGACCCGGATCATCGATGCCCGAGGCCGAGTCGTGATGCCCGCGCTGGTCGATTGCCACACCCATGCGTGTTTCCTGGGCGACCGGAACGATGAATTCGAAGCGCGACTGGCTGGCGCAGGCTATCTGGAGATTCTCGCCGCGGGCGGCGGCATCATGTCCACGGTCCGGAGCGTTCGAAGTGCCAGCGAGGCCGAACTGGTGGAAGCGTTGCTGCGAAGACTCGAGCAGACCGCACGCCTCGGAACCGGCACCATCGAAGTGAAATCAGGCTACGGATTGGATCCCGACACGGAACTCAAGATGCTGCGAGCGATCCACACCGCGGCCGAGCGAGCGCCCCAGATCGTGATGCCGACCTTCCTCGGGGCGCACGCCCTGGATTCGGATGCCGCAGATCCCGACCACGCCGTCGAACGCATCATCGCGGAGGCACTCCCGGCCGCGGCGGCGGCATTCCCGGGAATCGCCTGCGACGCCTATTGCGAGGAAGGCGCCTGGTCGTTGGCCGACTGTCGCCGACTCTTCGAATCAGCGGTCCAACTCGGATGCGTGGTTCGAGTTCACACCGATCAATTCAACAGCCTCGGGATGACGAAGTTCGCGATCGAACTCGGCGCCCGAAGCGTCGATCATCTGGAAGCGACGACGCCGGAGGACCTCCGTCTGCTGGCCGACAGTTCCACGATCGGCGTTCTCCTCCCATCGACCGGCTTCTCCCTTGATGACCGGTATGCGGCAGGCCGAGAACTGGTGGATCTCGGCGGCGCGGTCGCCATCGCCAGCAATCTGAACCCCGGCTCCGCGCCATCGCCATCACTGACCTTCGCCATGGCGCTGGCCTGTCGAAAATGCCGCCTGAAGCCTGCCGAAGCGATCACCGCCGCCACCTTCAACGCCGCCTGCGTCCTCGGGCTTCAAGACGAAGTCGGCTCACTCGAGATTGGAAAACGAGCGGACATTCTCCTTCTGGACACCGCCGACGAGCGGACGCTCGGCGTGGAAATCGCCGGTCCGGGTCCGGTGGCGGTCATGCTGAAAGGCCGGTGGTTCCACACCGGTTGGCCCGACCCCACCTGAGCCCCTCGCAGGGAAGAAAACGCCTCGATACCGGCCATCCAGCCCTCTCTCCGCCCGCCGAATCCAAAAATCGCTCTTTTCGCTCCACCGACCGAAGTCACCCTTTCGGTCGGTCGATGCTTGGTGGTCCGCTGGCGTGCGGGCGAAGTGCCTTTTCAGGATCCACGACCGATTTCTGCTGTGACCCCGCCGATGGATCGGCGCGCAGAATCGGTCGATCGGATCCACCTCATTCACGGAGACGATCAATCATGCAAAACGGCTACACCAACCAGAACGGCTACGACTACAACAACTGTTGCGGCGATACCTCGTCCTGCTCGGGCCCCTGCCCCGCGGACTACGCCGGCTTCAACGGCTTCAACGGCTACAACAACGGCTGGAACGCCCCCGCCTACGCCGGCTTCAACGGCTACAGCAACGGCTGGAACGCCCCGACCTACGCCGGATTCAACGGCTACGGCAACGGCTGGAACGCCCCGACCTACGCCGGATTCAACGGCTACGGCAACGGCTGGAACGCCCCGACCTAC
>NHBO02000076.1 GCA_002167845.2 Phycisphaera sp. TMED9
TCCGCGAGGCCGGAAGCCGAAGCATGCTCTTCGGGGACATCATGATCAGGGGCTTGCGGAACGTCTGGTTCATCTGTCTGCGGATGAGATGGAAGATCTGCGACGCCCGGGTCGGAGAGCAGATCACCATGTTCTCGTCGGCGGAGAGTTGAAGGAATCGTTCCAGTCGGGCGGAGGAGTGTTCCGGTCCAAGGCCTTCGTTGCCGTGGGGGAGGAAGAGCGCCAGCCCGGAAGACCGCTGCCACTTCTTCTCCGCGGAGGAGATGAACTGGTCGACGATGACCTGGGCGCCATTGACGAAGTCGCCGAACTGCGCCTCCCAGATGATCAGCATTCGCGGGTCGGTCAATGAGTAGCCGTATTCGAATCCGAGGCAGGCCTGTTCGGTCAGCGGGCTGTTGTGCACGCAGAACTGCGCCTGATCGTCACGGATCTCGTTGATCGGCATGTGGCGTTCGGCGGTCTTCTGATCGTGGATCACCATGTGCCGGTGGCTGAAGGTGCCTCGTTCGACGTCCTGACCGGTGAGCCGGATCGGATGTCCTTCCAGAAGCAGACTTCCGAACGCGAGCGCTTCGCCGGTGGCCCATTCGACTTCGCCGGCGTCGTAGAGCTTTCGCCGGTTCGAAAAGCCGCGGCTGAGCGTCTTGTGGTGGGCGAAGTCCGCGGGAAGGCGTTCGATTCCTTCAAAGATCTCGTCGAAGGTCTCTCGGTCGATCCCGGTATCGATGGAAGTGATGTCGTACTCGTCGGTCAGCCCTTCCCAGAGCGACCCGAACGGCTCGATCCGGGGGTCTTCCGGGTTTTCGGTCGCCCGCTGCTGGGCTTCGTCCATGGCGTTCATGTACTCGGTCTGCATCTCCCCGAATCGGCTCTCTTCGATGACGCCGTCGGCGACGAGTCGATCGCGATAGAGCTTGGCGACGGGAGGGTGCTTCTGAATCCGTTGGTACATGAGGGGCTGGGTGAACTTCGGTTCGTCGGCCTCGTTGTGACCTCGCCGGCGGTAGCACCACATGTCGATGACCACGTCGTTGTGGAATGCCTGGCGGTATTCGACGGCAAGCCTCGCGACCCAGGCGACGGCTTCCGGGTCGTCTCCGTTCACATGGAAGATCGGTGCGTCGATCATCTTCGCGATGTCGGTTCCGTAGTGCCCACTGAAGGAGTCGGTCTGTTCCGTCGTGAATCCCAGTTGGTTGTTCACGATGATGTGGAGGGTTCCTCCGACCGTGTAGCCGTCGAGGCCCATCATGTTGAAGCACTCGGCGACGATGCCCTGTCCAGCGAACGCGGCATCTCCGTGCATCAGGAGCGGGACGACCTGCTCGCGATTTCGATCGTCGCGGAGTCGCTGCTTCGCGCGGGTTCGTCCGAGGACGATGGGATCGACGAACTCGAGGTGGCTCGGGTTCGAGGCGAGGGCGAGTCGGACCTTCTGGCCGCTGCGAGTCGTCCGGTCGCTCGAATAGGAACCGTGGTACTTCACGTCGCCGGTGCCGGCGATGAAGTCCTCTTCCCAACTCTCGGCGAATTCGGTGAAGAGTTGCCCGTAGGTCTTGCCCAGGATGTTGCAGAGGACGTTGAGGCGACCGCGATGGGACATGCCCATCACGAATTCATTGATCCCGTTGACCGGCGCCAGTTCGACGATGCTGTCGAGGAGCGGGATGAGTGATTCGCCGCCTTCGATGCCGAATCGTTTCTTGCCGACGTATCGGGTTTGAAGGAAGGTCTCGAACGCGTCGGCGGAGGCCAGCATCTCCAGCAACCGGATCCGGTCCTCGTTGCTTCGCGGCGGCTCGTTGGCCACGCCTTCCATTCGCTTCTGCAGCCATCGCCGCTTCTCGCGGTCCTGGATGTGCATGTACTCGGCGCCGATGTGCCGGCAGTAGGTTGATTCGAGCAGGTCGATGATCGATCGCAGCGTCGCCGGGTTCTCCAGCGGGAGCACGCCCGGGTCGAACGTCTCATCGAGTTGTTCATCGCCGAGACCGAAGCTCTCCAGCGTGAGCGTCTCCGGAAACGGTCGAGGGCGATCGAGCGGATCGAGATCGGCGGCGAGATGCCCGATGTCGCGGTAATGATAGATGAGCGAATCGACCTTTCCCTGAAGGGAATGGGCGACTTCGGGTTCCGCGGCTTCGGATCGTGCGGCTCCGAGTTCGAAGCCTTCGAAGAATCTCTGCCAGTCGACGTCGACCGAGGTCGGATCGGCCTTCCACTGGCGGTAGTTCTCTTCGACGAACTCGGCGTTCCAGCCGTTCAGCGACATGCGTTGACCCTTCGAACCAGCTGCTCAAGCGGTGACTTCTGAAGATTGGGACGAGGCCTGCAATGGACTCGTTCCGGCGTCTCCGGATTCTATCCGATCACGGCCCGATTTCGTGGGTGTATGGCCTCGGAAAAGGCGGGTTGTGCAGGTTTCAGGACGTTGGGCCGGATGGCCTGCTCGGGTCACATGAGCGAGGTCGGGTCAACGTCGATGGCCACGGCTTCGCCAAGGGCCAGGGGTCCGGTGAAGACCCCGTTCGCTCGAGCGTTCGCGATGAATCGGGAGCCTTCGCCGGCACTTCGAGCGAAGATCTCCAACTGCATCCGATACCGGGACGCGATTCGAGCGATCGAGCAGGGGAGCGGGCCTCGAATCTCGATTCCGTCCTGATGTTCAAGGGCTCGGAGGCGGGCCGCCAGCGATTCCGCGGATCGGGCGGCCTGGGTCTCTCCGGCATCGCGGATCACGATTCGAGTCAGTCGTCGGTTGGGGGGAAGTTGGAAGCGTTCGCGATCCGCCAGCTCCCGTTCCGCGAAGCCTTCGTAGTCATGTTCCGCGGCTCGGCGGATGGCGGGGGCATCGGGCTGGAACGTCTGAATGATGGCCTCTCCGGCGGAGGCGCCCCGCCCGCATCGGCCGACCACCTGGGCGACGAGTTGGAAGGTGCGTTCGCCGGCTCGGAAATCGGGCATGTTCAGGGCCGTGTCCGCATTGACGACTCCGACGAGCCGCACACCGGGAAAGTCGAGCCCCTTGGCGATCATCTGAGTTCCGGCGAGGAGCCTGATCTCGCCGGTTCGGAAGCGATCCAGGACGTCATGAAAGTCGTCCCCGGTGTTCATGGAGTCCGAATCGACTCGAACCATGGCGNNCGGCGCGGGCGAGATCCGGGTGGAGGCGGCTGAGATCCTCCTCCACGCGCTGGGTTCCGAGTCCGAAGACCGTCGTCTTCTTGCTGCAGAGCGGGCAGGTGGGTGGGAGTCGGAGTTGCGCGTCGCAGTGATGGCAGCGGACCCACCGNTCGCGACCGGAGGATCGGGCATTCTGGTGGCAGACCATGCCGGCATCGCATTCGGTGCAGGTCATCACCCATCCGCAGCGGTGATCCGGGCAGGCGATGTAGTTGGCNTATCCCCGCCGATTGAGCAGCAGCATCACCTGGCCGCCACCCTCGAGCGTGCGTTTGATCGCGCCGCCGAGTCGGGGGCCGATCAGCCGGACCCCGGTCCGGTCGAGGTCCCGGCGCTCCTCGGCGAAGTCGACGATCTCGACCCGGGGGAGGGTGAGCCCCGGAGCCCTTTCCGGAAGACGGTGGATGGCACTTCGTTCGGTTCGGGTCGCGTTGTGCCAACTCTCGAGGGCNGGCGTCGCCGAGCCGAGGACCACCGGGCAGTCCGCGAGCTGAGCGCGACGGATGGCCGCATCTCTTCCTTGATACCTCGGCGCCTGATCCTGTTTGTAGGACGGATCATGTTCCTCGTCGACGACGACCAGTCCGAGTCTGCCATCGGGAATCGGCGCGAAGACCGCGGACCGGGCGCCGAGGACGATGTTGGCCTGACCATCGGCGACTCGTCGCCATTCGCGGTGCCGTTGTGCCGCGGTGAGGCCGGAATGGAGGACGGCGGCCGGCGCTCCCGGGAATCGGGCCAGGACCCGGGCCGTGGTCTGCGGGGTGAGGGCGATCTCGGGAACGAGAATGAGCACGGTTCGGCCGGCATCGAGGGCTTGTCGCGTGAGTCGCAGGTAGACCTCNGTCTTGCCGCTCCCGGTCACGCCGAAGAGGAGGTGGCTCGAGAAGCCTCCGCCGAGGGTGCTTCCGATCGACTCCACGGCGGTGGCTTGCGATGCATTCAGTTCGACATCGCGATCCTCGAGGCCGGTCCCTGCTCTCGCCCGGGCTTCGACGGTGGTGACGGACTCGGTTTCGATCAGCCCCAGTTCCGCGAGTCGTTTGAGGATCGCGGTACCGCCGACGCCGGTCCGTTCGGCGAGGTCGTTGGAGGCGATCGGGAGATCCGCCGCCGCGGTGGAGAGAACGGCGTCGTAGACGGCTCGTTGTTTCTTACCGAGTCGAGGCAATGGATCGGGCGTGACTTCGGCGGGTTTGATCAGGAGCCGCTTGGAGGATCCGATGCCCTTTCGAACCGCGGCGGGCACGATGTTCGCGAGGGTGATTCCGATCGGGCAGGCGTAATACGAGGAAATCCAGGTTGCAAGGTCGAGCAACTCCGCGGGAAGCGGAGGGAGGTCATCGGTGCGCTCGATGAGCGGTTTGATGCGGTCGGGATCAAGGCCTTCCAAGGCCGCCGCTTCGGCTCCGAGGCGTTCCACGACGGTTCCGGGGACCGCGGCGTTCCCGCGGCCCAGTGGCACCAGAACCCGATGGCCTGCCTGGATGTCCTCGCAGGTCTGCGGCAGTGAATAAAGAAGTCCGGCCGGATACCGATCGACCGCGCGTTCGACCGCGACACGGACGAACTCGCCGGAGATCAGAGGAGGTGCGAAGAGATCGCTCACGCGGCGAGTGTACGTCTGGCTTCGCCGCCGACCGGTTCGACCGGCGTTTGTGGATGAATGTTCAGATCCGACGCGGATCGACTCTTCGGCAGCTGGTTCGCTACACTCCGAACCGATGGTCATTCACGGCGGATACGACGTTCTGATCGAAGGCCCCTCTCGGGTTCGAGGGGTCCGTCTTGCGCTGGAGAATGGTGCGATCTTCGANGGCCGAGGGTTCGGGGCCGCGGCGTCGTCGGCCGGCGAAGTCGTCTTCAACACGGCGATGGGTGGCTATCAAGAGGCCCTCACCGACCCCAGCTACACCGGCCAGATCCTGGTGATGACCGCGCCGGAGATCGGGAACTACGGCATCAATCTCGAAGATCTCGAGAGTCCGTCGATCGCGGTGGCGGGATTCGTGGTTCGAGATTATTCGAGAGTCCGCTCCAACTACCGGGCGACCGAGCATCTTCATCAATGGATGGCGAAAGAGGGAATCCCCGGCATCGAGGATCTCGACACCCGCGCGATCGTTCGCATGCTGCGGAACGAGGGGGCGATGCGAGGCGTCCTCGAATCCGACGCGAGCGTCTCGNATCAGGAGCTTCTGACCCGAGCACGGGGGGTCGATTCCATGAGTGGCTGCAACCTGGCGGCGACGGCGGGTCCTTCGGAGCCCGGCGTCTTCACCGAGGGGCTGGGGGAGTGGGCAGCCTTGACCGCGGAAAAGACCACCGAAAAAGACCAGCTGGTGGTCCTCGCACTCGATTGTGGCGCCAAGCGGAACATCTACCGGCACCTCACGGAACGAGGCTGCGAGGTGCGGTTCATCCCGCACGACACCGCTCCAGCGGCGATTCGTGCGGCTTTCCAGGACGGCGAGGTGCACGGNTTGTTCGTCTCGAATGGACCTGGAGACCCTGCCGCCGTCGAAGTGGCGATCCAGACCTTGAAGGAAGTCGCCGGTGAGGTTCCCACCTTCGGAATCTGCCTCGGGCACCAGCTCCTCGCNTTGGCGATGGGAGCAACGACCTACAAGTTGAAATTCGGCCATCGAGGTGCCAACCAGCCGGTTCGGTGCAGCCTCACCGGTCAAGTCGAGATCACGAGCCAGAACCATGGCTTTTGTGTGGATGAGGCGTCGCTTGTCGCCGCGGGTGGTGAGGTGACTCATCGGCATCTGAATGACGGCACCGTGGCGGGGTTTCGAGACCTCAACCGGCCGATCTTCAGCGTGCAATATCATCCGGAAGCAAGCCCGGGGCCACATGAATCGGCCTATCTCTTCGATGCTTTCATCCGCATGATGAAATCACGGAAGNCATTGNAAGCAAGCGACTTAGGCGAGGGGCCTTCCGGGAAGTCTCAGGTGTTCGCATCGAGCCAGGGGTAGCTTCCACCGGAGGTTGCGTGGTCGGTGTGTGAGATGTTCGGACGGCTTTGAGTGGCACGATCAGGGACCACGCCCACCGAACCTCGATCTTCATGGCACGGAAGGGATCCAGTTCCTTGAACGCCGCGTAAAACGTCCTTTCGGGTGATTCGGAGGGGTTCGGGAGAGTTGGATGAGGGGTTGTTCCGGGAGAATGCAGGAGAGAAAAATCCGGGTTCAGTGCGCCCTTGCGGTGGCTTGATCCGGTGGCTCTCAGGTTGCGGTGCTCAAGGGGGCGAAGTAGTCTTCTTCATCGCTCGTCGACTGACCGGGTTTTCCGCCAGCGACAGACATGACTTGGTACTCAACGGCCTGACGTCCTATTTTCGTCTGGCCGTCGGGTGATGTGCCCACCGTTCACGCACAACACCACTCAGAGGAGTGTGATCGACATGGAATTTTCTTCGAGATCTTTCGTCGCAGACCTTGGCCGCGGACTTGCCGCCGCCGTCCTCCTTGCGACGTTCATCGGATCGACCACCGCCTGGGCCATGCAGGATGCGCCTGCCGAGCCCGCGCCCGCCGAACCGACTGCGGATCCCGCTCCCAGTGACGAGCCTGCTGCTCCTGAAGCGCCGGCAGCATCGGACGAGCCTGCTGCCGCTGATGAGCCAGCCTCCTCCGAGCCGCCCGCTGCGGAACCGCCTTCCGTCGATGATGCGATGGGTGACGGCGGTCCGGCGATCACGCCTCCAGCATCGACGCCCGCGGCCGGCCTGAAGGATGCCGTCGAGTCGGCTCAAAACGCCATGTCCAGCGCCAACTGGCGACAGGCCATCGACGGGTGGACCTCGGTCCTCGCCATCGATCCGGGCAACGCCACTGCGACCGCCGGGTTGAAGCAGGCTCAGGCCATGCTCGATCAGGCGTCCACCATCGACAACGTTCAGGAAGACTTCTCCCTTCGCCGCGAGCGGCTGAAGGTTCAGTTCCAGGACGACATGGTTCGATCGAATTCGTCCTACGACCAGGGCGACTATCGCAAGGCTCGTGAGAATGCGGTCACCGCTCGACTTCGCGTCGACCGGGATCGAGGCGTTCTCCCTCCCGATCAGTACGCCTCCATGATGAAGCAGATCGACACGATGCTCGATCGGGTCGCCGCTGCCGAACAGCTCGAGTCGCTCGCCAAGGACGAAGCCAAGCGTGAAGAGGCTCGATCCGCAGCTTCCGCCCAGCAACGCAAGGAGAAGGCGGAGCGTCAGCGAACGATCAACGAGAGCCTCCAGCGTGTTCGTCAGCTTCAGATGGAACTGAAGTACGACGAAGCGATTCAGGTCCTCGACACCGTGCTCTTCATCGATCCGAACAACCCCGCGGCGAACGCCCTCCGGGACGTGATCTCGACCAGCCGGATCTACCGCGAGTACTCGCAGACTCTGCGACGACGCGACTACGCGTTCAGCCACTTCACGCAGGAGAATCTGGAAGCCACGATTCCTCCGGCGACGAACCTGAGCGGACCTGGTCCGAAGTCGACCTCCGGACTGATGTCCTATCCCGAAGACTGGCCGCAGCTCTCGATTCGTCGGGACGCGGCCGCAGGCTTCCGGGAGACCGAAGAGAACCGCCGGGCGATGTCCACGCTGGACAAGACCGTCGCGGTCAACTTCAAGAACAACTCACTCGATCAGGTTCTGGCCTACATGAAGAACGTGACCGGTCTGGAGATTTATCCCGACTGGAAGGCGTTGGACCTCATCGGCATCCGNCCCGACACGGAAGTGGATCTCGAGCTCGGACAGATCTCCGCCGAGGCGGCGCTCAAGCGGGTCCTCGAACAGGTCGGCGACGATCTGGATCGACCGGAATTCGCCGTCGAAGACGGCGTGGTGGTGATCTCCAGCGACGAGGCGCTTCGCAAGAAGACGGTCACCATCGTCTACGACATTCGCGACCTCCTCTTTGAGGTGCCGTACTTCGACAATGCTCCCGAGTTCGACCTCAGCAGTTCGCTCNAGTCGGGCGGCGGCGGTCAAGGCGGCGGCGGCGGCGGTCAGGGCGGCGGCGGTGGCGGCGGCGGCTTCGGCGGCGGCGGCGGCGGCGGTGGCGGCGGCTTCGGCGGCGGTGGCGGCGGCAGTGGTGGTGGCGGCGGTGGCGGTGGCGCTCCGTTCGGCAACCCCGAGGGTGAGCCCGAGCGAAAGGACCGTGAAGAGCTGATCGAACAGATCGTCACGATCATCCAGGAGCAGGTCGATCCCGAAGGCTGGCGTGACCTTGGTGGCGACACCGGATCACTCCAGGAACTCAACGGCAACCTGATCATCACCAACACGCCTAAGAACCACCGAGAAATCGAAGGTCTTCTTAGTCAGCTCCGAACCATCCGAGCCCTACAGATCAACATCGAAGGACGTTTGATCAATGTGGCGATGGAGTGGTTCGAGCAGATCGGTGTCGACTTCGACATCTACTTCAACACCAACAACGGCATGTACGACGCGGCTCGAGCAGTCGACCCGTCGATGCAGCTTTCCGACTTCTTCTACGGACCGCAGCAGGCCGGTCCCGCTGGTACCCCGAAGGAAGCCGTGATCTTCAGTGGTCTCGGTCAGGAAACGACCTTCGAGAACACGACGGCATACGGCGCGGCCTTCGGCCTGCCGGATGGTGACGGTGGCATTGCGTACCAGACTGGTGCCGTCGGATCCCCGATCCGTCAGATGAAGCGAGGCACCCAGTACGCCAACGGCTCGACCTCGAACGGTTGGGGCATGGTGGGTGTGAATCAGCAGTCCAACGCCTTGATCGACACGCTGGCCGGTACCGCCGTCCGCGGTGCTCTGGGTGTGGCGGCGTTGGCCAACCCGGCATTGACCGTCGGTGTCAGCTTCCTTGATGATGTCCAGGTGGACCTTCTGGTGCAGGCCACCCAGGCCGACCAGCGGAATGTCATCCTCACCGCACCGCGTTTGACACTCTTCAACGGGCAGCGAGCCTGGATCGCGGTGGCCAAGGCCACGACCTACATCTCGAACCTCGTCCCGGTCACGGGCGACAACTCGGGTGCCTTCCAGCCGGTCCCCGGCGTCGTCTATCAGGGCTTCGTCCTGGACGTCGAAGGTGTGATCTCGGCCGACCGGCGATACGTCACCATGACCGTGCAGTTCGGTCTCAATGAGAACGTCCAGTTCCGAACGATCCCGATCACGGGTGCGGCCGGTGGTGGCTCGGACTTTGGTCGTGCGTCGAACTTCGAGGGTGAGATTCAGCTCCCCGAACTCGAAGGTACTCAGATCGCGACCACGGTCAGCGTTCCAGACAAGGGTACGGCGCTTCTCGGTGGTCAGCGAAAGGTCGCTGAATTCGAGATCGAAGTCGGTGTCCCGGTCCTTTCGAAGGTCCCGTGGCTCAACCGCCTCTTCACGAACCGTGCCAGCGAGAAGGTCGAACTGACCACGCTTCTCCTGGTCCGTCCCGAGATCATCATCCAGCAGGAGAACGAGGCCATCCTCTTCCCCGGCCTGGAAGATCAGATCGGTTCCGGGTCCTACCTCGGCTACTGATCCATCGGGCGTCATGAATACGAGTCTCCGCCGTGACGATGCTTCGTCACGGCGGTTCTCGTTCCAGAGGCCGTCCGGAACCGACTCGGGCGAGGAATCGAAGTTGAATCCCCGCCATCGTCCAATTACGCTGGCATCGCGATCAGCAGGAGCGTGACCATGAATCCAGAATCCGCCGGACTTCGAGTGAGCGACCAGAACGGGATCACCCGGGTCGAGTTCATCGAACAGAACATTCTCGACGAGGCCAACATCCAGCAGATCGGCGAAGCGCTCGGTGAGGTCGTCGATGCACAGGACAACCCTCGGCTTCTCATCTCATTCCGGGATGTCGCACACCTCTCGTCTGCGGCGCTTGGGGCGTTGATCACGGTGAGCAATCGGGTCAAGTCGAAGAATGGAGAGCTGCATCTCGCCGACATCGATCCCAAGATCCTCGAGATCTTCAAGATCACCAGGCTGGATCGATTGTTCGAAATCCACGACACGACCGCAGAAGGTCTGTCGGCGTTTTCCTGACGGTCGGATGGAGGTCGCTCCAACGCGATCTTCCACCGAGTCTTCGATCGAGTCGCGTCCGCAACGAGGTACGCATGGCGCCAAATGGAACGAATTCGCCGGATCCGGATGATGATGCCGATGTGTCGTTGACCGGCGAGACGATCCTCCAGCAGGGTGACACTGCGAGCCTCAAGGCCTTCGAGGCGGCCTTCTTCGAGGCGCTCAAGAAGCGCGGGTACGACGAGGGGCAGATCTTCGCGATCCGTCTCGCGGTGGAAGAGGCGATCGCCAATGGATTCCGACATGGCAACGAAGGGGACCCGGGGAAGACGGTGAAGATCGTTCACGCCATCGCCGAATCCGAACTGGCGATCTCGGTCGAGGATGAAGGCACCGGCTTCGATCCCGAGGCGGTTCCGGATCCGACCGAGGATGCGAATCTGGAGATTCCTTCAGGCCGAGGGCTCATGCTCATGCGGGCCTACATGACTGAAGTGAATGTCATTCCGCCGGGGAACCGGATCGAGATGCGTTTCCAACGCGACGCCTGAACCACCACGACCGCCATCTGATCGAACGACCATGCAGACGTTGACTGAAATCAAGGAACTGCTTGCGTCTCGCGGCCTCTCGCCCCGCCATCGGTTGGGCCAGAACTTTCTTCACGATCACAATCAACTTCGCAAGATCGTCGAAGCCGGTGAGGTTTCCGCCGGTGATCTCGTGCTCGAGGTCGGGCCGGGGACCGGGACGCTCACCGAAGCCTTGGTGGAGGCGGGGGCCGAGGTGATCGCGTCGGAGATCGATGAGGAGATGGCCTCCATCGTGGAATCTCGACTTGGAGATCGGGTCCGTCTGGTACTCGGAGACTGTCTGGATCGGAAGCGTCATCTTTCGCCGGCGATTCTCGAGGCGTTGGCGGATCGCCCGTTTCGACTGGTCGCGAACCTTCCGTATCAGGCGGCGACACCACTCCTGATGGATCTTCTCATTCGTCGCTCGAACTGCCTGGGCCAGGTCGCGTTGATCCAGAAGGAAGTCGCCGACCGGCTCGCCGCCGGTTCCGGAGGACGGGAATACGGCCCCATCTCAGTGATCACCGCGGTGCTCGGTTCGATTCGAAGAGTGACGGTGGTCCCACCCGGGTGCTTCTGGCCGCAGCCCAAGGTGACCAGCGCAGTGGTGTCCATTGTTCCCGACACCGGGCACGCCGTCGAGAATCCGGAGGCGTTCGCGGACTTCGTCGGAAACCTCTTCCGAACCCGCCGGAAGCAGATCGGGACGATCCTCGGCCGAGACCGAGTGCCGGAAGGATTCGATCCGCGCAAGCGACCGGAAGAGTTTCCGCCGGAGGCGCTGCTGGCCATGTTTCAGGCGATGGATTCGGCTTGAGCAGTGAAGACGCCAAGCAGTTTCCGGAAGGAACCTGCATGGCGTCTTCATCGATGCGGCCTCAGATCACCAGGTGTAACGAACGGTGTAGCGGATGGTCTTCTCGCCCTCGGGCGCGATGTCGACCTTCCATTCGATGGTGTTGGCATCGATCTTCTTGAAGGCCAGGTTCCGCTCGGTCATCTCCCAGTTCCGCCATCGGTAGAGGTGTTCGCGGACCACGATGCTCTGGATCGTGTCCTTCTGGTTGCGCACCTGGAGTTCGATGGTCTCGCTCATGGTCTTTCGGGCCTTGTCGATCTTGAAGTCGACGACCTTGCGTTCGCCGACCACGTCGAATGAATTCCCCAGCTTGATTCGCACCGTCTCGTTTCGGGGGGTGTGATCGATGAGGTCTTCGCCCACGAATTCGAGCGAGCCATCCGCGGAGTCCTGCTTGTAGGCTCGTATTCGTCCCTTGGGAAGCGGAACGCCCAGGCGATTCTTCTCGTCGTTCTGGAAGGAGATGAACACGCCGATCTTGTCCGAACCGCCGGGGACGAAGCCGGGATTCATGTAGGGCTCTCGATTCCATCCCATCGCGGACGTCGGATCGTAGAGGAGCTCCTTCGAGATCTTGACGCCCGAGACCGCGGGGAAGAGGGTCAGTTGCTGGGTGCTGTTGCTGGCGATGGTGGTCTTGCGAGGGAGCGTGTAGAGGTGGTACTCGAAGAGGGACTTCTCTTCGAATCCGCCGGCCCCGCCGACCCTTCCGTCCGCCATCATCTCGACGCCACGACTTCGCATGTAGGGGGCGGACTGGATCTTCTGGACGTCGCCTGCGACCAGCTTGAGTTTCGCATCCGGGTAGGCGATGCCGGAGAGGTTCAGAAGGGTCACCCAGGCGGTGAGATCCGCAGCGGTGTCGTCGTCATTGAGGACGAGGTTGTAGTCGGCCCGCCAGGTGATCCCGGCGGTCTGATAGGTCGACTGGATCTCGTGAGTGCCGGCCGTTCCCGCGTCGAGGAGCCAGACCAGGGTCGGCTTGGTCAGGAATCCTTCGGGAAGATCTCCCAAGGAGACCCGGGCATCCGCGGCATCGATCATCTCGAGGCCGGTCGCGGTCCGGATCACCAGTTTTCCCTGATTGGAAGACAGGAGCTCGCCCGAAATCGTCCGAGTCTGATCGCCTTCGGGGATGGTCACGGTGATCGGCTTGTCGAGGAATTTCTCCAGCAACTTCGACGGACTGACCAGATCGAACTTGAACGCCTGTTCGAGCACCGAGGTCTTCGGGTCGGTGAGATCCTTGAATCCGACGGTGGTGGGGTCCAGGAAGGCCGCCACATCGGTGAACGAGACCTCGTTCAGTCCTTTCTTGAGTTCGAATTCACGAGTCTGCCGGACCACCCCGAACCCCGGAACCTGCCAGGACGCTGAAGGATTGTTCCCGTTGCGTTGCTGGTCGATGAACCGCTGAGGATCGAATCCGCCGGGATCAGCGGAGGAATAGACGGTGACGCTGGTCCCGGAGTCTTCTTCAGTGACGGGTCGGGGGGATGCGTTGGCCCCGGTCGAGGCACAGAGAATCAGGCTGCAGGCCAGAAGGCGGGGGATGGTGATCGGGTTCATCAGGAGGGCTCCGAAAGAAACGAGAGTCGGCGTCAATCGCACCGCAGGCACGATACCTCTGGTTCATGGCCGGCTGGAGGAGCCTGTCCACTCAAATTCCCGGTTGATGCCGATGGTGGTCGGCGGAGTGCGATTTCGTACCATGGTCGTCGGCACCGACCGTCGTCGGTGTCTCGAGCCGGCCTCCTGAGAGTCCCTCCGTGAAGATCCTCGTCACCGGCGCTGCCGGCTTCATCGGCCACCACGTCACCGCCGCGCTGCTCGCGCGGGGGGACGATGTGCTGGGCGTCGATTCGCTCAACCACTACTACGATCCCGCACTCAAGTCGGGCCGTCTCGCGCGGTTGCAGGCTCATGATCGATTCACGTTCGAGAAAATGGACCTTTCGGATCCATCGGCGGTGGCGGCGCTGCAGGATCGAGGCATCGATCGGATCGTTCATCTCGCGGCGCAGGCCGGAGTCCGGCATTCCATCGAAGCGCCATTCGACTATCTGAACGCCAATCTCGCGGCGACGCTGGTGATCCTCGAGCTCGCCCGGGCCATCGAGACCTCGCACCTCGTCTTCGCGAGCAGCAGTTCCGTCTACGGCTCGAACGAGATGATGCCGTTCGCGACGGAACATCCGGTCGATCATCCCCTGTCGTTGTATGCCGCCACGAAGCGCAGCGGTGAGTTGATGGCGCACGGGTACGCCCGGCTCTACGGAATCCCGACCACCGGCCTGCGATTCTTCAGTGTCTACGGCACGTGGGGTCGGCCGGACATGGCGCTCTGGAAGTTCGCCGATGCGATTCGGGCCGGTCGTCCGATCGAACTCTACAACCACGGTCGGCATCGGCGCGACTTCACCTGGGTCGACGATGTGGTCGATGGCGTCCTGCGGGTTCTGGATCAACCTGCCGCGGCGGATCCGGCCTTTGATCCAGCGGATCCTCGCCCGGATCGGAGTGACGCGCCCTTCCGGCTCTACAACCTCGGTAATGACACCAACGTCGATCTCCTCCGATACGTGGAGTTGATCGAGCAGGCGATGGGACGCACCACGGAACGCATCCTGCTTCCCAAGCAGCCGGGCGATGTCGAAGCGAGCGCGGCTGACGTCGGTCCGATGCGGCGTGATTTCGGCTGGGAGCCCACCACGCCGGTCGAGGTCGGTGTTCCGACCTTCATTGACTGGTGGCTGCAGTGGGTCGAGCGAGACTCGTCGTCATCACGCTCCTGATTCCGGTCTGGCGAATTCAGTCGTGGCGCGAATGCCCGGGAAGAAGAGTGATCGCATCCGAGGCGCCGAGCGCGTCGCCGCATTCGGGGCATCGATCGGGAAACGGGGGGTGAAGTCGATATCCGCAACCGGCGCATCGTGGCAACGTCGTGCCGCCGATCGGTGACATCGTCCGGAGTCTCTTGATCGACGCGCGGACGCCCCAGATCGCGGCGGTGCCGAACAGTGCGACGATCACCAGGCTTCGCCCGTCGATCGGGCCGCCCTGAGTGACCAGCGGTATCGCCACCAAGACCGTGATGGGAACGAAGAGGAGTGGCCCGAGCAACTGCCACCACCTGAGGGTCCATCGAATCGATTTCGGCACCGGCCTGGCGCGGGGATATTGCAAAGAGGTTCCCAGTGGTCCGCGGCCACGCTGCCACGCATTGCGGGTCTGGGTGTCAGGTCGAGACCATGCCGGCGTGATCCCGGCGTCTCGCAACGTTTGAAACCATCCGGTCGGAGGATCGCTCCGCCCGACGGCGATCTCATGCCAGAAGCCTTGAAGGTCGAGTCGTGACCATCCCTCCGGCGCGAGCCGGCAACACGAGGCCGCTGCGAACGGCACGGTTCCACACCGCGGACAGGTTGTCGTGCCATCCGCGGAAAGGTTGCGGGTGATCAATCGCAGACGTCTGCGAATGCGGAGCTGGCGCCCGATCTCGAAGGAGATCACCATCGCCGCGAAGAGCAGAATGAAGCCGACGGCGGGATGGAGATCGGGGACTTCGAGTGACTCCCAGACCGGGAGGAGCATGATGGTCGCCAGGCAGAGCAAGGCCAGCCCCACGACGCCCTCCAAGGCGATGGTGAGCAGAGTCACCGTTCGATACAGATGAAGGGCATCCCCGGCCTTCCGCGAATCGACGGGCCACTTCTCGATGACCCCGTCGAGCATCGCGTCGTCCCCGGGATCCTTCGCGGCGGTGTCTCCACGCTCGATCATCGTCGAGAGTCCTATCTGGCGACGGCTTCGGCCCGAACCTCTCGAAGTACCGTCACCTTGATCTCGCCCGGGAAGGTCATCTCATCTTCGATTCGCTTGGCGACATCTCTGGCGATCTTGTGGGCGGTCGCGTCGTCGGCCTTCTTGGCATCGAGAATGACTCGGACTTCCCGCCCGGCTTGAATGGCGTGGGCCTCTTCGACAAAGGCCTGCTCCGTGGCGATCCCTTCGAGTTGCTCCAGCCGCTTGACGTACATCTCCATCGACTCGCGACGAGCACCCGGCCGAGCGCCGCTCACGGCGTCGGCGGCCATCACGATGGCGGTGTACGGCGTCGTGGCCGGAATGTCTCCATGGTGGCCGCCGATGGCGTTGAGGACCGCTTCGGACTTCTCGCCGAACTTCCGGGCGAACTCCATGCCGATCGCGGGGTGGCCGCCTTCCATCTCGTGGTCCATCGCCTTTCCGATGTCGTGGAGGAAGCCGCACCGTCGAGCGATGGTTCCATCGAGCCCGAGCTGGTCGGCGATCATCTGGCAGAGGAAAGCCACTTCGATCGAGTGGCGGAGGACGTTTTGGCCGTAGCTGGTTCGGAACTGCATCTTGCCCATCGCCTCGGCGATCTTGGGGTGCACGCCTCGGATGTTGGTTTCCACCAAGGCGTCCTGGCCGGTCTGCTTGATTCGTTCCTCGATGTCCCGCTTGGTCTGGGCCACGACCTCTTCGATCCGCGAGGGGTGGACTCGTCCGTCCGCCACGAGCTTCTGAAGGCTCTCGGCGGCAATCGCCTGTCGAACCCGGTCGAAACATGACACGCTGATGACGCCAGGCGTGTCGTCCACCATGATGTCGGCGCCGGTCGCCTTCTCGATTGCTCGAATATTCCGGCCTTCGCGACCGATCACGCGTCCCTTGAGGTCATCAGAGGGGATCTTCACGGCCCGCACCGTGGAGTCACTGACATTCTCGGCGGCGTATCGTTGAATGGCCAGGAGCGTGATCTCGCGACTCTTCTCCCGAGCTCTGTCCTCAGCCTCCTCAATCACTTCTTGCTCGATCTTGGCGGCTTCGTGCCGCGATTCGAGCCGAATTTCCTCGAAAAGATGCGATCGTGCATCTTCGCGGCTCATCTCGGCGGCGTCTGCAAGGCGGTTTTTGAGGTCTTCAGCGGCTTTCTTCGCCTTCTCGACCAACGCCTCTCGCTCGCTTGTGAGCTCTTCGAGGCGTCCCTCCTTCACCTCGAACTTCTCTTCGCGACGGGTCAGCTGAGAGAGTTTGTTGTCGAGCGTTTCCTCACGCTTGTTGGCTCTGGCCTGAGCCTCTTTGGCATCGCTGAGGATCTCCGTGGCGTCCTTCTCCACGGCTTTGCGTCGTTCTTCGACCCGAGCCTCGGTCTCGACTTCAATCGCCCGAGCGGCAGTTTGAGCCTCGCTCCGGGCCGCCTCGACGATGGTGCCGGCTTCGGCCTTGGCGGTCGAGATGGACTTGGCCGTGGTCGCCGCGATGAAGAGCCAGGCAGCAATACCCCCGATGACGGCCGCGCCGCCGGCAATCGCAAGATCTTGAGCTTCGATCGCAAGCATCAAGGGTTGAGGAAACATGTCACGCTCCGTTCAGAAACGGCCATTTGAGGCCCTGAGAGGGTCTCAAGCAGTGGGTGACAGGCTCTGATTTCAGTCGCGCAGCGTCATTCGGCTCGAAAAGTACGACGAGCTCGACCAGGAATCGAAGGAGCAGACCGTGTGGAACGGGCGTGAACGAAAGCGAAAAATGCTCTGTTTGGCCTAAGAACGCGGTCTGGGAGCAGGAAAGTCCATGCTCGGCTCCGAAGGGGCTCCGGTCGGTGTTTGAGGGACACAGGCTGCGAACGCAGAAATCAAAGATCAATCTATCCAGGTCGCCTCCGCTCGATACCGAGCGAATCGAACTCCGGCGGTGCGAAACCACCGTGAATTCGGGGACCTGTCGTCCAACGTTCTTTTCGGCATTCCACCCGTGAATACAGGGGGTGGGAGCTCGATTTCGAATCGTCGAACGAGAGATCGGACGTCACCCAACCGTCAGGCCGGGATTGCCGTATGAACCGGCGGTCCGCCGCGCGGGCCGTACCGGGAATGCCCCTGTAGTATTGCGGGGCGATCGAGGCTGTCAAGAGCCAATTGAATTCGTCGTTTTACGCTCTGGATCGCACTTTTCGAGGGCTCGAGTCGATTCCGAGCTCGGGTCCCAAGGATCGCGTCGCCATGCCAGCTCCCATCGAGTGGTTTCTCAGTCTTCTTCTGACCAACCCGATCTGCGTCCGGCTCATTCAGGGCGGATCGACGCGAAGTCGACACCTCTACCTCCGCAGCGGCTACCTGGCCATTCTGATCGCGTGCCTGCTTCTGGCCCTGATCGGGCCCGCGGCGAGTCTTCGAGAATTGGCGCAACGCGGTGCGTCCGCGTTCACGATCGTGGCCTTCGGCCAGGTGTTCCTGATCTGCCTGCTGACGCCGGTCTTCATGGCCGGCGCCATTGCTCAGGAAGCGAACCCGCGGACCTGGGACATCCTGCTCACCACGCCGCTGAACTCCATGCAGATCGTGCTCGGGAACCTGTTCGGGAGGCTCTTCTTCATCCTCGCGCTGTTGTTCTCCTCGCTTCCGTTGTTCCTGTTCATCCAGTCGTTCGGCGGCGTTCCGGGCGAGTCGATCGTGCTGAGTTATCTCGTGGCCGGTTGCAGCGCGTTGGTCGTGGCCGCGGTGGCGGTGACGCTGAGTGTGACTCGAACGGCCGGCCGACGAGCGGTGTTCGCCTTCTACGTCTCGGTCGTCGTGTATCTGTTCCTGACCTGGCTGATCGACAATCGACTGCGCACACCAGTGTCGGTCGGAAGCCTGGCGTCGGCGACCACGATCATGACGCCCCTGAACCCGTTTCTCGCGCTGGAGAGCCTGCTGTTGAGCAACAGTTACGTCTCGATGGAGACGGATGGTGGCGAATCGGCGCTGAAACGTTGGTGGCTTGGTTCTCCGATCAGCGCCTTCGCCTGGTCATCCATTCTGCTGAGCCTTCTCCTGGTCGTGTATTCCACCTTGCGCCTTCGAGTGATCGGTGCCAAGACCGGCCAGATTCCGTGGTATCGCTCGATGCTCCGGCTCGGCGGTCTGGAAGGGGAGGGGCGGCCTCCACGGGTCCCGAGTCAGAATCCGATCGCCTGGCGTGAGACGAGTTCGCGGACGCTTTCTCTCGCGGGAGTGGTCGGGCGGTGGGGCTTCATCGCTGCCGGCGCGTTGGCGACGCTGGTATCACTCTGGATCTTCCATGTCGGTTCGATGACGATCATGGACCTTCGGGTGACGCTGCTGGCCATCGTCGCGGCGGAGATCACCATCGTGGTTCTCGCGGCCGTCAACATGAGCGCGACCGCAGTGAGTCGCGAACGCGAGGACGGAACGCTGGACCTCATTCTGACCACGCCCATTCAGCCCGGCCCCTACATCGCGGGCAAACTCCGTGGGCTCGTTCAGTACTTGTTGCCGATGCTCGTGGTTCCGGTCATCTGCATGCTGATCGCCTGGATCTACGCATTGGCCAGACCAGAAGCGACGACTGCGGTCGTCGCTGTGGGAACCGCATCCGCGTCGGTGCCGTTGCTCAACTGGGGCGCCGTCGTCGGCATGAGCCTGCTCATGCCGGCCTTCGTCGCCTTCACGGTCATGGTCGGTCTGCAGTGGTCGATTCGGAGCAAGGGCACGATCGGCTCGGTGGTGGCGGCGGTCATGGTCGTCTTCACGGTGACCGGCGTGATCGGGCTCTGCGGCATCGCGAGCGGAAACGGCATTCCTTTCCTTGGTTCGGCCGTCTCCGCGATCAGTCCGTTCAATCTGGTCGGCGCGGCATTCCTGCCGGAGTCGACGATCTCGCAGACGGTGGGAGAGGGAGACGTGGGCGGCGCCTCGATGTTGATCGGCGCGGTGATCGCCGCGACGCTCTACGGCTTCAT
Organism: Phycisphaera sp. TMED9; assembly: GCA_002167845.2. Taxonomy (GTDB): domain Bacteria; phylum Planctomycetota; class Phycisphaerae; order Phycisphaerales; family SM1A02; genus UBA12014. Next base: position 19,419 of record NHBO02000076.1, read on the forward strand.
CGTGTTCGGAATGCACGCGAGCATGAAGCGGTCGTTCATGATGACCGTCCGACGACTCGCCGGCACCCGGTGAATCCACGGAAACGCGAAGACGCCGGACGGATCCTCTCGGATCGGTCCGGCGTCTTCGCGTTCATCGGTGCCTCGGGGTCGGGCACCTGTCCGGTGTCAACCGAACCAGTAGGTGAGCAGGATGCCGAAGTCGGCACCGTCCACCACNCCGTCACCGTTGAAGTCGGCGGTGCATTCGCCGGGGCAGGGGCCCCACTGGACGAGCAGGATGCCGACATCGGCGCCCGAGACGATCCCATCGCCATTCAGGTCGCCGGGGACGTCGTCGATGACGTTGATGCTCATCATGTCCATCGCGAACGGAGCGCTCTTGCCGTTGGAGACCCAGAGGTCGTAGGCGACCTGTCCGCGATCATCGGTGACGTTGGCGTCTCGGAGAAACTCCATGTACTCCCGCGTGCTGGTCTGGAAGAACAGCGTCGCCACGGCTTCCGCGGTGCCTTTGGGAATCTCGAAGGAGGTGTCGTCCCAGTACTGACCGTCCTCGTAGGAGGCGCCCTTGGGAGCGCCGCCGAAGGCCGCATAAGCCTCGTTGGTGAATCCACGAGCCGGAATGCGGTTGTCGAAGAGCACTTCGTTGTTCAAGGCGAGGTGGGTCGATTCTCCGGCCGGAAGGTTGACGATCTTGGCGACCTCTTCGGAGATGCCCATCGTCTTCTTGTAGACCTTGGTGTCCTCGTCATGCAGTTCGGCGGTGTCGAGGTCATAGGCGCCTCGTTCCGCAATGAGGTTGCCGCCGGCGTCAAGGAAGCGGACGTTCAGCCACATCTGGCGGCCTTCGCTGTAGCCGGTCGGGAGTTTGTGCCCACCCTGGTTGATGATCCGAATGTTCAGAGAGTCGCCATCGATGGCGAGCTCCATGTCACTGGCATCCCGGAGCATCTGTTCGGTTCGAGCGTTGGCGGCCTCGAGGCGATCCTCGGTGAGTCCGTAGTAGTCCGCATCGATTCCCGCCGCTTCCGCGACGGCGTCGAGGACCCAGGTGTTTCCTCCGGCGAAGGCGTGGGCGCCGACATCCGGACGTTCGAAGAACGGAGGCCCTTCGTAGAAACTGCATGCGCCGCCGACCTGAATCGGCATGTGGCAGTCCTGGCAGCTGGAGATCGCGGCGTCGTCGGGAAGGGCGCCACCGAAGCGGCCGTCCTCGAAGACCACGCCGCCGTCGGCGAAATCACTGTTGAGCCACTCTGAGTAGGTTCGCTGTTCCGGAACCATGTCGTAGACGTCGTGCGTCGGGTGTTCCGTACCCATCTCGGAGACCACGCCCTTGCCGGTGGCCTCATCGAGCACGAACACCGGGTTGCTCACATCGTGGCAGCCGCCACAGAAGGTGCTGTCGCGGTGGAAGGGTGAGGTGATGATCCGGACCACTTGACCGTCCTGGTCGTAGCCGTGGTAATTGGCCGGGACGTCGTCGTACGGGCCGCGACGGACGTCATCCGGATCGACGATGATCTGGCCGTTTCCGACCGAGACCGGGAAGTGCCCGGCAGCCGCGAGATCCGCGAGAATCGGTGAATCGGGGTCGTCGAGTTCGCCTTCGTATCCCATCGCGCCGCCGGCGGGGTTGACCACCCGGTGACAGAAGTGGCAGTTGATTCCGTCCATCAACTCGATGTCGAATTCCGGAATCTCGGACGTGTCGCCATTGCCGTTGTAGTGGGCGGCGGGAACGTGGCACCGAATGCAGAAGGAGCCGGCCTTGTCGGCGTCCTGGTTGGCGATCGTGAAGGCGGCGTGGAACACCGGGTCTCGGGCGGACTGGGCCATCAGGCTGACCACCCAAGTGTCGTACGGGGGGGTTTCGAGTCCGTAGTCCGCGTGGCAGAACATGCAGTTCGCCGACGAGACGATCCCACGGAATTCGTTGGTATCGGGATTGGGCTGGGTACCGGGCGCCATGAAGTCCTCGAGGGACGTCGGGAGCGTCTTCTGCTGGTCGCCTCCGCCACCACCCTTTTCGGCGGTCGCCAACGGGACCACCAGTGCGGTGACGGCGATCGCTCCGAGGGCGATGCCGGCCATCAAGCGGGGCTTGCGGTTCACTTCAGGGGATCTTCGCTTCATGGGATCTGGGTCACCGTTCTTGGGGCATGGTCGGCACTGGATCAAGGTCCGCGGGGCCGCCGCAGACTGGGAAAGGGACACCCCCGGAAAAAGGGTAGGTCAAGGGGCTTCCGGGTCAAGGCCGAGGACCGGATTATCTGCCCCGATAATCCATCTCCTGCCTTGAGAATCAGAAGTCTCGTCCCAACCCTTTGGACGTTCAAAAGGGGTGATCGGTTCATCCAAGGAGGCAGTTCGAGGAAGAAGCCCACTTGGTTGCGAACGATCCTCGGGTTTCGTGGGCCGCGGGCTCGTCCAAGGCGCGATAATCTGCAGCCCATGTGCTCAGGACAACCCATCTCGATGAGACGAAACCGACCGTGGCCGGTCATTCTCACGGCCTTGTTCCTGGTCGGGCTTTCCGCCGGCTGCTCCGTGAAGGGGCCTGACCGGCTCGAACTTCAATCCGGCCAGTACGACGACGCATTCGATGCCGCTGGGAAGGCGGCCCGCGAGGCGGGGATGCCGCCGTTGCTGTCNGATCGGATGGGTGGGGTGATCGAGGGAAGGCCTCGCATCGCGGGAAGCGTGNTCGAGCCCTGGCGAGTCGACAATTCCAGCCTCGAGCAGTGGGGTGAGAACACCCTGAACAAGCAACGTCGTCGAGTGCGGTTCGAGTTNCTGCCGGTCGACTTCGTTCCGCCCGAACCCGATGGGGACGAAGAGCTGGTCGGTGCGCCGCTTCCCGGCTCGATCGAGGGTGAACTCCGCCTCACGGATCTCACCACTTTCGAGGGGCCGGTCGAGCTTCGGGTGTGGGTCTATGTCGAGCGGTCCCATCGTGCCGGAGTCCGTCCGAATGCCTGGAGCCGAGTCGGTCGCTCCTACAGCATCAATCCGCTGGAGACCATTCCCCCGGACGACGGAACCACTCGGAGCCCGGGGCTTTGGACGCCGGTCGGGCGCGATGAAGCCATGGAACGTCGGTTGCTCGCCGAGGTTCGCCAATCACTCGCCGGGGCCTGATTCGGGCATCTCGACTCAGAGCGAGATTCTCGGATCGATCCAGCTGTAGAGCACGTCGACGATCAGGTTGAACAGCACCAGCAAGGTCGAATAGACGAGGACCACGCCCATGATCAGGGTGATGTCCTTCGCCATGACCGCATCCACGAAGTTCCGGCCGATGCCGGGAACGGCGAACACCTTCTCGACCACGAACGAGCCGGTCATCGCNATGGCGGTCGCCGGGCCGAGGTAGCTCAGAACGGGAAGGAAGGCNTTGCGGAGCGCGTGGCCGAGCGCCACCCGATGCTCCGGAAGCCCCTTGGCCCGCGCGGTTCTGATGTAGTCCTTGCGCATCTCGTCGATCATCCCGAATCTGGTGAGACGGGCGATGTACGCCGCGAAGGGAAGGGAAAGCGCGAAGGCGGGGAGAATCACATGCTGGAGATCGCCCCATCCCCCAATGGGAAACATCCGTAATTTGACCGCGAAGAGGATCAGCAGGATCGCGCCGATCACGAAGGTCGGCAGCGAGATGCCGACCACTGCGAGCACCTGGGTCCCGGCGTCGAGCGGAGTGTTCGGTTTCAAACCACCGATCACGCCGGCGAAGAGCCCGAGGATCAAGGCGATGAGAATCGCGGCAAGGCCGAGTGAGATCGAAACCGGGAGTCCGGCGGCGAGGATCTCGTTCACCGACCAGTCCGAATGACTGAGGCTCGGGCCGAGGTCGAAGGGGTACGGCGCATCACCGAAGAGGTAGGAGATNCCCGTGGCCTTGCCGAGGTAGTCGAAGTAGAACGCGACGGGATCATCCAGTTTGTACTGGGCCAGCATCGCATCGACCACGGCTTGATCGGGCCGTCGACCGTCCGGCGACTCGAGNGGATTCCCGGGGACGAGCCAGGCGAGCGCGAACGTNACGGTGTAGACGACGAAGATGATCACCGGCAGTTGAATCAACCGCCGTGCGATGAGTCCAAGCATGGCGCGATTCTACTCCGTGACGATCCCGAGCCGGAAACATCGCCCCGGAAAGAGTCAGCCGAGCAGGGCGGGTATCGGAAGAAGGAACCGCCATCCCATCATCGCGATGGAGATCGTGGCTTCCTGATGGCGGAGTCGCGGCCAGAACGCCCAGCCGAGTCCGAGGCCGATGCCGGCGGTCACCCAGATCGGGATCCATTCCGAGGGTGTACCGATTCGAGCCGTGGCAAGCAGACCGATCCCCACCGCCACGATGATGAGTACTCCGGACAGAAGCCGGGCTCGTTTCGCACCGAGGCGAACCGCGATCGTATGAAGTCCGAACGCTTGATCCGCCTTGATGTCCCGGACGTCGAGCAGGAGGGAATCCGCGAGGAGAAGTGGAAGCAGAAGTCCGCCAAGCCACACGCCGAGCAGGCCGATGCCACCGCTATCGGGCGTGCCGTGATCACCTTCCAGAATCGGCAGGGCCACGGCGGCCACGGCCCACGCGATCGAGACCAGTGGAGACTTGATCACGGCGAACCGCTTCAAATCACGACGGGATCCGGTGTTTCCACGTGATCCTCCGAAAGGGATCGCGTGGAGCAGGCCCAGAGCCGCGACGACGAACAGCAGGGTGATGGTCGGGCGGCTGGGTTCGAGGGAAAGAAGAACGCCGATCCCCAGGACCGCGCTGAGGATTGGAAACCATGTCGCGAGCAGCCGACTCGACCTGAAGATCGCTGCTCGCCGGGGTTGGCTGATTCGATCTTCGGNGTCACATGATGCGGCGGAATCGTGGAGGTAGACGCACCAGGTGCCGAGGAATGCCGCGGCATACCACCCGGCATCGAGTGGACGTCCGAGGAACTCCGCGGTCGAGAAGAGCAGGGCGGCGGCGCTGGCGGCCATCGGGATCTGAATGAGGATGAATCCGGACACGGCGGACCGCCATCGGCTCGACTCTCGGTCTTCCATCAGGCGTTCGACGTCCACGGGCATCGATGAACGGTACTCCGATGGGGAGTTTCGTGGTCGGTGTTTCGCCGCGTCGATCCAGCTCGCGACGCTCGAGGTCGCAACGNGTTCAGGGCCGTATCGCCCATCGCGCAGGATTCTGGTCGAGTCGAGGGTGCTTGGTCAGGCCGGTCAGTCGTCCGGGTTCATACATGTAGAGCGTGACGTAGGTGCAGATCGGAAGAATGGGAAGATCCTCTTCGACCAGGATCNTCTCGGCGGCCTCGAGGAGACGCATGCGGCGGTCCGGGTCGGGTTCGGTCGCCGCTTGTTCGAGGAGATCGTCGTAGATCGGATTGGAGTACCCCCGATGGTTGTTGCCGTCATCGGTCCGATTGAGGTCGAGGAACGTGGTCGGATCTCCGTAGTCGCCGTACCACCCACCACGGGCGACCATGAAGTTCCCATTTTCCAGCTGAGCGCGATACTCGTTGCCGGGTCTGCCGCCGATCTCGCAGGGGATGCGAAGTTCGCGCCTCCACATGTCGCGAAGGGCGAGTGACAGATCCTTGTACCGCGGGCTTCCGGTCGAAAAGAGAATCTCAAGCGTGGGGAAGGGATCCCCGTCCGCATTTCGGCGAATGCCGTCGTCACCGAGTTTCCATCCGGCGGCGTCGAGTTCGGCTCGGCCGCGCTCGGGGTCGAAGGGGAGTCCGGTCGGAGGTTCGTAACCGGGGATGCTCCCGTCTGGAACGAACGACCCGCTCGTTCGCTCGTTGAGTCTGGTGACTCGTTCGACCAGCGCCTTCTTGTCGATCGTCAGGGCGATGGCGCGTCGCACCCGTGGATCCGCGAAGGGATTTCGCTCGCCGTTGGCCAGGAGCGATCGACAGTTCACATGGAAGAAGTCGGTTCCAAAGGCGTCGACGGTGTGAATGTTCCGTCGTTCTCCAGAGGTCGGAGGGGGGAGCGAGGCCAGCGTTTCATCGATCTCGACGCCGGCCTGGTTCGCGGCATCGATGGCATCCCGATGCGTGGCTTCGTAGACGAGTCGCTCTTCGATCATGTCGGCTCGGAAGTCCGCGAGGACGTCGGGAAGCCAGTCGGCTTCGCCGGCCTCGAAGGCCATGATCGCGGTGTTCGCGTCTTCGATCACGATGGCTTCGATGCTGTCGGAGGGAACATTGGCGGTGTTCCAGTAGTGAGGATTTCGCTCGAACCGGCAGTCACGCTGATATCGCCATCGAGTCAGCTCGAAAGGACCGTTTCCCACGAGTCGGCCGGGTTTCGTCCAGCCGGGGTCCTCCTTGATTCGGCCGGACCCGGGCTCGAGCGTGGTGGCNGCCTTCAGCGTCGGTCGATGGACCGGACTGAAGGTCCCGAATGCCGCCAGATCGAGGAAGTAGAGGAGTGGTCGCTCGAGATCGACCACCAGGGTTCGATCGTCGGTCGCCGTGATGCCCACCATCGAGTCGAAGCGATCGAGTGTTCTTTGGTGGGACGCCTCCTCGTCCTCGGCCAGGATCGCGTCGGCCTCGGCGGCGGAGAAGGCGCCGCTGGCGACCATGTCATCGCGTCGTTCCGGATCGGTTCGAAGAGAAAGGAGGTTCGATCTCCACTTGAAGAACGCTTCGGCCCCGGCGATGTCCATGAAGAGACTGGAATACGTCGCGGCGGTGTCGGGCAGGATTGCTCGTCGCCAGGCGTACTTGAAGTCTTCGGCGGTCACCGGATCACCATTGCTGAACTTCAGGCCGTCCCGCAAATGAAACACGTACGTGGTTCCGTCCTCGGAGATCTCCCAGGACTCCGCGGCGGCCGGTCCCACCGAACCGTCGGGCCTGATCGTCGCCAGCGTCTCGTAGATGGCACGAGACGCCCGGAGATCATGGAGGTAGCTCATCTTCTGGGGGTCCAGCGTGAAGAGGTCCGTCGCATGGACCAGCACCACGTCCGCCCTCGGGCGTTCGTCATCGAGGGAGACGACGAGGCCGACGAGTCCGGCGAGGATCAGGATCGGGAGGAGGATCTTCAACATGCCGACGGAACAGTACGCCGAATCGAGCGGCCGGGGAGCCCAGATGGAACTGATCGGCGTGTGCCTGAAGGATGGGTGGCCCGGATCATCGGACCGGAAGGCTGATCAGGACTGGAAGTTTCGAACCGCTGCCGCAAGCTCGGTCTTTCCGGTCTCGATGCCCTCTCGCAAGGCTTCGGCCTTCGGATCCGCTCGTCCGTCGAGGAGTGAGAGCAGCTGTGAGCCGACCCGGAGGACGCCTTCGTAGGCCATGAAGCTCCGTCGGTTCTGCTGCAGGCCGTTCCACTGCTTGATCGCGGCATCCGCGATGTTCTTCAGCATCAGCCGGAGCGTCTTGGCGATCTCCTTGTTGCTGACATCTCCCGCAGTGCTGTTGTCGAGGAGTTTCTCTCGAAGACCGAGCATGGCGCGATAGACGGCCTGGACGAGTTCGCTTGGCTCGTTCGACGCCTCGATCCTGTTCGACAGTTGTTGGAAGGCGCCGAATTGGATGCCGCGGATCTCGTTCCGGTTCTCCTTGCGCAAGGAGGGAGACAGGGCGATGGTGTTCAGAGCTCGAAGTTCCTCGAGAACCACGATCCAGCTGGAGTCTTCGTCGAGATTCTCGGCGATGCTCCGGGCGGTCGAGGTGAGTACCGCGGAGTCGAGTCCGGATTTGTCGCCGCCTTCGACGGCGACCTTCAAGAGTCCGGCGGCGACGAGTCGACGACCTTCGTCATCGACCTTCGTCGGGTCCGTCGAGGAGACCAGGATGCCCAGAGACTCTGGAGTGCGGAGGAACGCAAGAACACGGAGCGTGTTTTCTGCACGCATCGGTTCCGCGGCGCCGAGGATGGCCGTCGCCTTCGGGAGGATGGCCTTGGAGTAGGCACGAAGGAAGACGCCGGTGACACCGGCGCGGCGGGCCGTCTGGACCAGAGTGTTCCTCGCGTCGACGACCGCGGTCGGATCGCCCGTCGCCATTTCGGCCATCTGATCGGATGCGAATTCCTCGACCGTCGATTCCTGCGCGCTGGAGAGCGGCCGGGACGATCCGACGATGTCCTGAGGCAGCGTCGTCTGGCCGATCGCCATCGTCGCCAGGGTCGAAGGAAGAACAAATGCCGCGATTCGCAGTGCCAGCCGCATCGGAATTCCGGTCTCATTCCGCCAGGGCGGAAGGGGGGGTCGTTCTGGTGCCGATGATCTGGCGCCAGTCTCAGATCGAACCATCGGAACGGGACCGTGGTTCGGAACGTGAGACGGTACCGCACTTCCCTCGTGACCGTCAACGGAGAAGGCAGCCGGTTGGATACACTCCCCGGAGATGAATATCCATCCCCTCAGCGTTGAAGGCTCTCCGACCATCCCAAACCGTCGCCAGACCCGCCGTCGCAAAGGCGGAGAGGTGGCTCCGGGGTCCTCTGCAACCCCCAAGGGGCCGGCTTCCCGATATCCGGCAATGCGGGCATCCAGTGCCTTCCGATGGCTTGGGGGCGGGATTCTTCGTCGAGTCGCCGCGGTGTCGATCGTCGTTCTCATGACGTGTGGTCTGGGAAGTTCCGGAGCCTTCGCTCAGGGGCAGGAGGTGGAGTCGACGAAACTCGAGGCCTGGAGCAAGAGCCAGCTGGCATCGAGGTTCGCCGCATTCTCTTCCAGCATGCTGCAGTCGAAGGCCAGCGTCTCGATTGCCGAGGTCAAGATGGCCTTGGAGTTGGCGATTGCGGCCGTGCGGAGCGATCCAAAGTCGATTCCCGCCTGGAGATGGATGCTGGAGCTCTCCTCCAGTCTGTCGGATGACCTGCCGCTCGCGGAATCGATGAGGCTCGAGGCGATCGAGGCATTGGTCCGCCTTGATCCGGATGACGAGGTGGTACGACTGCTGCTGCTGGTCGATCGGATCGAATCAAGGTCGACGGTGCAGTCCCGAATCGAGGCCTGCGAGGTGTTGTTGCAACCCGACAACGTCAAACGCCTTGGCAACGCGGCCGCCGCACGCATTGCGCTTGATCTGTCTCGGCTCGAGACGATGTCCGGTCGGTTCGACGAAGCCTCCCGGTGGCTGGCCGAAGCGATCACGCTCGATCCGTCGTTTCCGGAAGCGATGGATCAGGCGGTGGAGATGTTCGGCGGAGAATTCCAGACTCCAGCGGCGAATGCGGAATTGCTCGCCGCGGCCTTCACCGCTGATCCGAGGGACCTGGCGACCGCCATTTCGCTGGGGTCTCTCGCGTTGCAGGAAGGCGCCTACGTGGCCGCGACCGAAGTTCTGGAGTCGTCGATTCTGCTGAGCAACCCGATGCAGACCGGATATCTCAGGCTGCTCGCCGATGAATCATTGTCGATCTGGGGTGAAGGAAGGCCTGATGCGGCGCTCCGGCAGATCGCCGCTCGCGCCAGGCCGCTCATGGCATTCAGCAAGGAAGTCCAGGCCCGTCAGGAAGACTTCAACGAAGATCAGCGTGATCAGTTGAACTTGATGAAGATTCCGCCGCCGCCTCCTCTGGCGTTGCTCCGCGCCGTGATCATCGGTCAGCAGGAATCCGAGAGTGCCCGGAATGAAGCCGTCGAGCTCTTGTTTCAATCGTTCGACTTCGCCATCTCCGACAACACTCGCCAGCGTGCGTACCTCGATCGCGAGATGGAGCGGCTCGACGGTCCCGACAGCGAGTTGGATNAGCGGGCCCGAGAAAGCCGGAAGATCCAGAACCGGAACTCGAAGAAGCGGCTTGAGTCGAAAATCGCGGCGCTCTGGGCCGATGAGGCCTGGGCGAGGGCCTGGTTCGGGTGGTCCCCGCCGGCTCCGAAGGATGGCGTGACGCCACGGGCTTCCCTTCAGAAGCTTCTTGAAGTGTCTTTGGAGCTCGGGTCCCTGACTCCGGAGCAAGTGCTCATCATCGAGGGTTGGGCCGCGATCTCCGAAAAACGGTTCGACGAGGCGAGGGTGATGCTCACCCCGAGCAACGGGGTCTCGGTCTACGCCGCCGCCGGCATCGCCTTGCTCGATGAACTGGCGGGCAACCTCCAGGAGGCAGCACGCGGCTATCGAGATGTCTACTACGGGCGGCCAGGCGAGTTGGTCGGGCTTTGGTGCCGAAGTCGGCTTTCGAAGATTCTGAAGACGGAGGTTCCGGCTCCCCCCGGAGCCNGTTCGGTTCAGGAAGCGATCGATGCCACGCTCCCGCAGGCGGTCGGAATGGCGGTCCGAGATCGCGAAAGAGGCGTGATCGCGCTGGAAGTGCAGCCGAGTGCTCTCCGTTTCGAACCGTACGAACCGGTGATCATCGATGTGAAGATCACGAACCTCTCCGGAATCGACCTCGCGATCGAACCGGGCGGACCGATTTCTCCCCGGATCGCCATTTCACCGATCGATATCACGATTCCGGGCATGGAAGGCGCCAAGAAGCAGTTGGTGGTCTCGATTCAGAAGAGACTTCAGCTTCCGGCGCAGGAGTCGATGGTCTGCTCCGTTGATCTCTCTTCGACCTGGATGTCGTCGATCATCGATCAGGGCGCACTCTTCGGCGGAGGGCTCGCGGTCCGCGTCGCGAACAACTTCAGGGCTCGAAGCAGCCAGGAACTCGCGCCCGGGCTCTTCGGCCGCGAGAAGAACTCCCCTCCGTTCTTCATCATCAAGCAATCATCTCGGCGGATGGAGGGCGACGAGGGATCTTCTGAAGCCGGCACGTCGCAACTTCCCGTTCCCAGAACGGTCGAGGATCTGAAGGCGCTGGCGACCATCTTCGGAAGGCTCTTGATCTCAGACGTCACGGTNTCAGACCGTCTTGCGACTCGAGAGGCGAAGGCAGAGCTCTACAACTCCGTGCTGGAGGCCTTCAAGCAGCTTCCTCGGGAGGCGCAGGCGTGGTTGCTCGCCGTCATTCCGANGACCTCGGTGGAAGTGATCGATCCGTTCGTCGAGGTCGTGTTGGAGTCGGGAGATCCGGCGGCGATTCTCGTCTCGCTCGCTCGCTTCGCCGACTCGCCCTCGGCACGGCCGATCACGGTCGCGACGTCATCCGGGAACGAGTCGCTCATACGGGCCGGCGCCGCGGTTCGAGACTTCATCGTGGCACGAATCGAACAGGAAGCGAAGAAACTCGAGCTTCCGCCGGGGTGATCGGTCCGACGGGAACCAGCGGAGAAATCGCCGCCGATCGGGTTCAGTCTTCGACCCGTTGCTTCACGTTGTCGAGCACGTTCATGAAGTTGATGTACGCGTCATACGGACTGTCGTATGGACTGAAGTACTTGTGGACGTCGCCGTCCGACCAGTACTTGGTGCACATGTAGTAGAGGTGGTCGCTGGTGGTGAGTTTGCGCCAGTCCTCGAGCACGTGTTCGTCGCTCTCGTTCCGGGGGTTGTCATTCCTCGCGTAGACGGAATCGCGGACGGAGTAGAGCTCCTCGACCGCGTTGTCTTGAAGAGGGTTCCCCAGCCACGCGGAGAGATCTCGTTCGGTGTCCGCCCAGCTCACCCAGTTGGGTGCCGAGTACTCCCCGACGGGATCGAACGAGTCGAGAACCTGGGAAGGGGTCAGAAAGTCGTTCTCCCCCGGATTGACGTCGTAGATCTTCTCCGGGAGCGCGTCCAGGAATTCGAAGATCCCCGTATCGGCCCATTGGTGTTCGCCGATCGTCTCGTAGTCCATGAAGAGATTGCAGCAATTCCCGTCGCCGTTGATGTCGTTCACCCACTTGGCGAACTTCTCGGCGCTCAATGGGAATTCCTTCCAGTCCTTGTTGCCGAAGCGGAAGGCGATGTCATCCGAGAGTCGGTAGTTCTTCAGGAGCAGTCTGACGGGTCGTTCGTTCAATGCTTCCGGCTGACCTTCGAAGCGAGGGGGCGCATAGCAGTAGTTGGGAGACCGGAACTTCAAGAGCCGGTCGACGCCCTCGCAGAGGATGGCGCGATGTTCGCCACGCTGGGCGATGTGCCAGGCGAGGTCGTCGTGGTACATGAGTTCGGTGTTGCGGAAGATCTTCGGGGTCTGGCCGAAGAGTTCCTTCACCTTGTCACGATGAGCATCGACCTGCCGGTCGAATTCATCTCGACTGAAGAGGAAGCTCGGCGAGTGATGGCTGGTCTCACCGATGAACTCGCAGGCCCCGGTGTCGGCCAGTTCCTTGAACATGTCGATCACGTCGGGGGCCCACTTCTCGAACTGCTCGAGACAGACGCCGCTGATCGCGTAGCTCACGCGAAACCGCCCCTCGTGACGTTTCACGAGGTCGAGGATCTTCGCAGTGGCAGGTCGATAGCACTTGTCCGCGACCTTCGTCATGATTTCGCGGTTCGCCGTTTCGTCGAAGTAGAACGGGTCCGTGTCGAAGACGGAGTACCGGCGAAGACGGAAGGGCTGGTGAACCTGAAAATAGAAACAGACCGATGCCATGGCCGGAGATGATACGACCCCCGATCGATTCGTGATCGGGGGTCGTGGATGATTCTCAGGGTCGGCGGCGCGGAATCCGCGCTCCGAAGGTCACCGCAGGAAGCCTCGCTCGTTCATCAGGGCGAGAATCCGGTTCACGCTCTCTTCCAGATCGATCTGATGGCTGGGGAGGCTCAGGTCCGGATTCTCAGGGGTCTCGTACTCGAACGAGATTCCGGGGATTCCGTCGAGTGATCGAGCTTCGGCGTCTGCGTAGAGCCCGGTTGGGTCCTTCCGCTGGCAGTACTCCAGCGGAGCGGCGCAGTGGACGGTCAGGAAGCGGTCGGGTCCGACCAGCGTGGCCGCCTTTTCCCGGGTCGTGGCTCGAGGGGCCAAGAACGCCGCCACGCAGATGATGCCCTCGTCGTTCACGAGCTTCGCGGTCTCCATCGAGCGGCGAAGATTCTCGGATCGGTCCTCGGCGGAGAAGCCGAGGTCCCGATTGAGTCCTTGACGCATGGTGGTTCCATCGAAGCGGATGGCGACGCGGCCAAGATCGAAGAGGGCTCGTTCGAGCATCGCGGCGATCCGGGTCTTGCCGCTTCCCGCGAGTCCGGTCAGAAGCACCGTGACGGGCTTCTGCCCGAATCGCGTCTCGCGTTCCTCGGCCGAAACCAGACCCTCATCGCCGTGCCGGTCGGCGCCGGAGAGCGGGGCGGCGGTCCAACGGAGGTCCGAGGATTTCCCTCGAATCATGCCGGCCGCCATCGTCCAGTTTCCGATCCGATCGACGAGAATCAGGCTTCCTGTTCCTCGAACCTGGTCGTACGGGTCGAACACGAGTGGTACGTCGGTCTCAAGCTCGACGCGGCCGATCTCGTTCAAGCCCAGGCCGTCGCAGGCCACGGTCTCGAGGGTGTCGATGTCGAGGCGATGAGCGATTCGTCGGACGCGGCAGGGGGTGACTCTGGTTCCGTGGCGGAGGATGAACTCGCGGCCGGGTTGAAGCGGCTCTTCATGCATCCAGACCAGATCCGCGGTGACTCGATCGGCCACCACCGGTTGGTTCTCCAGGGCCACGATCATGTCGCCGCGGCTGGCGTCAATCTCGTCTTCCAGAACGATGGCCACGCTTCGCGGGGCGCCAGCCATCTCAAGATCGCCGTCGAACGTCGAGATCCGGGAGACCGTGCTCTCGGTGCCCGCAGGGAGCACGGCGATTCGATCGCCGGGACGGACGATCCCGGATTCGATCCGACCGCCGAAGCCGCGGAAGTCGAGGTCGGGGCGGATGACGTAGTTGACCGGAAGTCTGAATGGCGTCTTCTGCTCGTCGCTCCCGATATCGAGGGTTTCCAGAAGTTCCAGCAGGCAGGGGCCGTCGTACCAAGGGGCTTTCTCTGATCCCTCGGCGACGTAGTCTCCTTCGAGCGCGGACATCGGCACGAAGACCTGCTCCCGGTTCGGAAGCTTCGCGGAAAAGGACTCGAAGTCGGCCTTGATTCGGTCGTAGACGTCCTGGTCCCAGTCGACGATGTCCATCTTGTTGATGGCGACGATGATTCTGGGGATGCCCAGCAGTGACGTGATCACGCAGTGCCGTCGGGTCTGGACGCTGACGCCGTGGCGGGCGTCGACGAGAAGAACCGCGAGATCGCAGGTGCTGGCGCCGGTGGCCATGTTGCGGGTGTACTGCTCGTGGCCGGGCGTGTCGGCGACGATGAACTTTCGATGTTCCGTCGAGAAGTACCGGTAGGCGACGTCGATCGTGATGCCTTGTTCGCGTTCGCTGCGAAGGCCGTCGACCAGCAGGGCGAGGTCGGCCTGCCCGGCCTGGGTGCCGTACTTCTTCGATGCGCCCTCGACGGCGGCCAGTTGATCTTCGTAGATCCCCTTGGTGTCGTGCAGGAGTCGGCCGATGAGGGTGCTTTTTCCGTCATCGACGCTCCCGCAGGTGAGGAAGCGAAGCAGCTGCTTGCCTTCGTGGCGGAGCAGGTATTCATCAATCGTTTCGGTGTCGGCGTCGAAGCGAGGATCCATCAGAAGTAACCCTCTTTCTTCTTGTCTTCCATGCTGCCGTCGCCGTCGTGGTCGATCACCCGTCCCTGTCGCTCGCTGGTGCGGGCGATGAGCATCTCGGTGATGACTTCGGCGAGAGTCGCGGCCTCGCTCTCCACGGCGCCGGTGAGTGGATAGCAGCCGAGGGTTCGGAAGCGGACTTTCTTCATTTCCGGTGTCTCGCCCGGCTCCAGCGGAATGCGGTCGTCGTCCACCATGATGAGCACGCCATCACGTTCGACGACCGGACGTTCCGCGGAGAGGTACAGCGGGACGACGTCGATCTTCTCGAGATGGATGTAGGTCCAGACGTCGAGTTCCGTCCAATTCGAGAGGGGGAAGGCTCGGACGCTCTCGCCGGGACCGATCCGGGTGTTCCAGAGGTTCCAGAGTTCGGGTCGCTGGGTCTTGGGATCCCACCGATGATTCCGGTCGCGGAAACTGAACACCCGCTCCTTCGCCCGGCTCTTCTCCTCGTCTCGCCTGGCACCTCCGATGGCGCAGTCGAACTGGCCTGCGGAGAGGGCCTGCTTGAGGGCCTGGGTCTTCATCACATCGGTGTAGACCCGGCTGCCATGCACGAAGGGGCTCATCCCCTGAGCAACGCCTTCGAGGTTCGAGTGAACGATGAGATCCAGCCCCAGTTCTTTGGCGGTTCGATCTCGGAACGCGATCATCTCGCGGAATTTCCAGGTCGTGTCGACATGGAGCATCGGGAACGGAATCGGGCCTGGATGGAACGCCTTCCGGGCCAGGTGGAGCATGACGCTCGAATCCTTGCCGATGGAGTACATCATCACGGGTCGCTGGAAGCTCGCGGCGACTTCGCGGATGATGTCGATGGACTCCGCCTCAAGCGACTGGAGATGGGAGAGTTGATCGTGAGCGAGCGTCATAGGAGCCGAAGAGTAGCAGGCTGAGGGAGGAATGGACCGATGCTGTTCCCATCAGATCGAACCCTTCGATCGCGTAGTTGAAAAGGAGACGGGAAAATGGCCGAATCTCATCCAGATTCTTCGACGAGCGATAACGTTGTCTGGCATTCCGGAGCAGTCGATCGATCCTCGCGAGAGAAGCAGCTCGGTCAACGGGCCGGGACGGTGTGGTTCACCGGGCTCTCCGGGAGCGGCAAGAGCACGGTGGCGGTCGAGGTCGAGCGTCTTCTCGCAGCGCAGGGGCGGCTTTGCTATCGGCTGGACGGCGACAACCTCCGACACGGGCTGAACGGCGATCTTGGATTCAGCGAGGCTGATCGCACTGAGAACATCCGGCGGACGGGCGAAGTCTGCCGACTCCTCGTGGATGCAGGAATCATCGTTCTGGCCAGTTTCGTGAGCCCGTTTCGGGCGGATCGAGAACAGGTCCGGAGCATGCATCGATCGGCCTCGATGCCGTTCATCGAGGTGTATGTCGAAGTACCTCTCGACGTGGCGGAATCCCGCGATCCGAAAGGGCTCTATCAAAAGGCCAGGGCGGGCGAGATTCGGGGTTTCACCGGGATCGACCAGCCATATGAGGCGCCCGAGACGCCCGAGCTCGTTGTTCATACCGCAGCCTGCACGGTGGAGGAATCCGCGACCACGGTCATGGCGTTCCTCGAGGCCGAGGGGATGCTGAAGCAGGGCTGAGATGCTGGCTGGACTCCTCGCGGAGCTCCTGCAGCCCGACTCGGTCAGCGGAACGGGAAGACCAGCGGGATCATCACCGTGGCGATCACCGCCACGATGAGCAGCAGGGGGACGCCCATGCGGGCGAAGTCGCCGAATCGATATCTGCCGGGTCCGTAGACCATCAGGTTCGTCTGGTAGGCGAACGGGGTCAGGTAGCTGCTTCCCGCACCTGCCATCACGCCGAGAATGAACGGGAGCGGGCTCGCGCCGATGCCCATCGCGGTGCTGATCCCGATGGGAAAAAGGATCACCGCGGCGCCGTAGTTGGTCGCAATCTGCGCGACCAGAGCCGTGGCCAGAATCAGGGCGGCCAGCAGCAGGTGGTCTCCGCCGCCGACGAGCGCCGCGCCGCTGATGAAGAACTCCGCGGTCTTCTCCCCGAGACCACTGTTTGCAACCGCGACACCGACGCCGATGGCCGCACCGATGGTGATGAGCACCGAAAAGTCGATGGACTTCCGGGCGGTGGCGGCATTCACGCACCGGAGTCCGACCATCAGAATGGCTGCGAGCCAGGTTGCGATCACCGGGCTCACCACGCCTGACGCGAGGAGGCCGATCATGCCCAGGAGGATCACCCCCGAGATCCAGGCTCGTTCGTGTCGTGGGAATTGCGCATCACTGACGGACGTGGAGAGATAGAACGCGTTCCCTCGGCCATGGGATGAAAGAAAGCCCTTGTTGGTTTCCAACAGGAGAACGTCTCCGGCCTCGATCTGGATGTCGCCGATTCGACCATTGACCTTGGTTCCACGTCGGTGGACGGCGAGAATCGCCGCGTTGTAGATCGTCCGAAACTGGCTCTCTCGTACCGTTCGCCCGACGAATGCCGCCGATGGTGCCACCACGGCTTCGACGAGCGTTCTGATCGCCGGTGGGGCGTCCACTTTCGCGGTCTGCGCATCTTCCGGTCGAAGTCCGGCGACCCGACGAAGTTCCTTCACGCCTGCGGTGTTTCCGACGAAGCAGAGAATGTCGCCCGCCTCAAGCCGCTCGTCCCTCGTCACGGCGCCGAGGTGTCGGTCGCCTCGGTCGATGCTGGAGAGGAAGAGATCCGGAAGATGTCGCAACCCCGCCTTTTCGATCGTCTTGCCGGCGATGGGACCGCCGGGGATCACCTCGAATCGAAGTTCGTATCGCTCCGGATCCTCATCGCTCTCGTTGGACCCTCGGTCGGGCAACAAGAGTGGTCCTGCGATCATCAGAAACGCAAGCCCGACCACGGCGGTGACGCCGCCGGCGACGCCGACGGCGAGGAATCGGAGTGAGTCGGAGAGAACCCAGGCGGGATCGATCTCGACGCCCTGCGCCGCCCACGTGGCGAGCTGGTCCGAATAGAGCCCGTCGACCAGAAGATTGGACGATGTTCCGACCAGCGTGAGCTGGCCACCGAGTATTCCGGCGAAGCTCAAGGGAATGAGCAGTCGGCTGGGGCTCACGCCGAGTCGCCGGGCATGATCGGTGGCGACCGGAAGGAACATGGCGATCAGCGGTGTGTTGTTCATGAACCCGGAGAGGATCGTCACCGGGAGGCAGATGCGGCCGATGGTGCCTCGGACGCTCATGGGGCGACCAATGAGTTTCGGCGCCAGTCGATCGATCGCGCCGGTCTGGCGAAGGCCGTTCGCGACGACGAACAGTGCGGCGATCATGAGGACGGCGGGATTCGAGAACCCCAGAAAGGCCTCGGATGGATCAACTTGTCCGGTCAGGACGAGGAGCACCAGAGTGCCGACCATCGCCAGGTCGAGCGGGGCCTTCGTCAGGAGAACGGCGAGGACGAACAACACGAGGATGGCTGCGACGATCCACATCGATTGGGATCATCGGCGTTCGAGCTCGACCGGGGTGGTTTTTTGCTCGCAAAGGGCGAAAACGAGGTGGCCCGAGCGTCGGAAGCGGGGTTCAGCCCAGAGAGAGGGTCGAGCTGGCCCAGGATCTGTCCGGCGAACAGGCACGTTGACGGATGCGCTGGATCACTCGGTCCTGCTGTTCCGAGTCGAGATTGGATCCGCTGGGGAGGCAGACGCCGGTTTCGAAGAGTCGGTCGGAGATGGATCGGGTCGCGTGATGCGGCCAATAGGCCGAACTCTTGAAGAGGGGTTGGCGATGCATCGGTTTCCAGACTCGTCTGGCCTCGATCCGCCCCTCTGCGAGGTGGCTGATGAGCCCTTCGAGGTCACTTCCGAATCGGTCCGAGTCGATGGTCATCGCGGTCAGCCATCGCGTCGAGCGAACACTCGCGGGCTCGGGCATCCAGTCGATTCCGGGCACTCCGTCGAGTCCTTCGGCATAACGCTCGAAGACCGCTCGTCGCTGGCGAACTCGTTCATCGAGTACTTCCAGTTGACCTCGTCCGATTCCGGCGAGGATGTTGCTCATTCGGTAGTTGAAGCCGGTTTCCTGATGCTCGTAGTGACCCGCCGGTTCTCTCGACTGGGTCGCGAGAAAGCGAGCCCGTTCGATCAACTCGGGGTCGTCACCGACCAGCATGCCTCCGCCCGAAGTCGTGATGATCTTGTTTCCGTTGAAGGAGTAGATTCCGAGACGGCCGAAGGTTCCCGCCGCCCGTCCTCGATACGTCGCTCCCAGACTCTCCGCGGCATCTTCGAGAATCGGCACGTCGTAGCGCTGGCAGAGATCGATGATCGGTTCCATGTCGGGGCTCTGCCCGTACAACCCGACGGGGATGACCGCTTTGGGAAGTCGTCCTTCCGCGTCCGCGGCGGCCAACGCTCTGGAAAGCGCTGCGGGTGACATGTTCCAGGTTTCGGGTTCGGAATCGATGAAGACCGGCTCGGCCCCGAGATACCGGATCGGATTGGCGGTCGCGACGAAGGTGAGCGAGGAACAGAACACCTGATCGCCGGGCTCGACGCCGAGGAGATGAAGGCCGAGGTGGATCGCGGCGGTCCCGCTGGAAAGGGCGGCGGCATGTCCCATGCCGACCTTCGTCGCCAACTCGCGCTCGAAGGCGTCGACGTTCGGGCCGATGGGTGCGATCCAATTGGTCCGAAACGCCTGTTCGACGAAATCTCGTTCGTGTTCGGCAAGGTGGGGCGTGGACAGGAGCACGGGTTGATCGAGTTCGCGACGAAGATGAAGCGCGACGGGACGCCCATCGACGTCCATGACCGGGACCTGATCAATTCCATGCGCATTCATCAGCGCGAGCACGGCGGCGGAGGAAGATCCCGGCTCGACGAGCTTCGGAGCCTGGTCGGGTAGAACGCCGAGATCGGCATCGAGGCCATGTCCGGCGAGGATCGCGCGTCGAAGATCGCCATCGGTGACCGTCCGTCGAAGCCGTCCCGCGTCGTCGATCAACAGGAGAACGTTGCACGCGCCATCGGACATGGCGGCGAGCGCGTCGCGAAGGCTGCGGTCCAGGGTGATGAGGAGATTGTCGGTCGAGCGCATTTCGAACTCCAAGACATGAATCAACATCGGCCATCGAAGGGGACAGGGAGAGAAATGCACGAGATGGCGCCGCTGTTCGCGGAATCCGGCGGATCTCGCGAGTGGATCAACGGATAAGATCCCACCCCATGGAGTCTCCCGATCATCAGTCCAGGCCGCCCGCGGTTCTCCCGCTTCCCAGGCTGGAAGATCCTCGATTTGCGGGATTGCTCGCGTATGGGCGGGAGAAGGATCCCCGCGGAGACGTGGTTCATGCCTGGATCGCCGGCCTCGCATTCGGTCTGCAACCACTGACTCCAGTCGCAGCGTGGATCGGTCTCGCGATCCTCGCGGGATACGCGGTACTCCGCCTTCATGCGACCTGGCGATGCCTTCCACTCCTTCTCCAGAGGCCCTTGATGCTCGCCTGGATCGGCATGTCTCTTTGGAGTCTGCTGGCGATCAGCTGGTCGCCGGACCCCACGGAAGGATTCGAGAACTCCGGTGTCCTGCGAGTGGTCCTGTTGATCACGGCGTCCTGGCCGGTGCTGGATCGGTGGCGGCCGATTCTCTTCGGGATGGCTGCGGGATCCGCTGTGCAAATGGTGTTTCAACTCCTGATGTACATCGGAGTGATGGAGAATTTCAACGAAACGCATTCGGCGTGGACCATGACTGGCGGGATCTCCCGGCACACTGGGAACACGGCCGTCTGGGCCTCGACCTCTGCGTGCCTGATGCTCGGTATCGCTATGAAGCCGGTTCGTGGACGATGCTGGGCGGTGGTGTTGGGCGCATGTTGCATCGGCAGCCTGATTCTTGCGGGCAGCCGCACGTTGCTGATGGCATTCCCGATCGCGATCCTGCCGCAGGTTTTCCTGGGCGTGCGTCATGCAGCGACTCGCCGCGTGAAGTTCGCGGCGATGGGAGGGCTCGCGCTGGGATTTCTTGGGATTCTGGCATTACCCGTGGTGGCGCCGTCGAGTCTTCCGGTGAAACGCCTCTCCGCCATGGCGTCTGAACTGGACAAGGCGTGGAGTGACCAGAACTTCAACACGAGCTCTGGCCTTCGTTGGTTCTGGTGGCGCGAAACCGCCGAGATGGTGCCGAGCGATCCGATCGTCGGTCACGGGAGTGGTTCGTTCCGCGTTGAGTTCGAGAAACACCTCGATGCACAGGAAGACCATTCCGATTTTCCAAGAAAGGCTTACCGCGACGACCCCCACTCCATGATCGCATTGGAGTTGGCGGAACGCGGGGCCGTCGGATTTCTGCTCTGGGCTTCAATCTTCGTCCTGGGCATCCACGGAGCCTGGCGGGCGTCAAAGCGAAATCCGGCCCTGGCGGGAGTCCTCGGTGGCTGGATCATCCTGTTCATCTATGCCATTCCAGCTTCGATTCAACTGAGTGGATTCACCATGAGTCTCGGTGCGGTACTGGTGGCATTCTCGATATCGCGACCGAAGACGGTCAGTCCCGAGACGTGAGCCACGCTCTCCAGCAGACGATGGTCCAGAGCCGCGCCGCGAGATCCGACCGGCCACTCTGAAGCCGTTGCCAGTCTTCGCGAATCGCCGTCTGATCGACGGGGTCTTCGAAATCTCGGAGCACGAGCGATTCCGCCCATTCTCGGAGTGGGCCGCGAAGCCAGCCGGACAGTGGGACCGCGAAGCCTCTCTTCGCCCCTCGATCGGAGAGGCCGAGTGAACGAAGCGCCGCTCTCACGGGGGCTCTTCCTCCTCGGGCATCAAAGAGTCGATCCGTTCCCAGAGACCAGGCGGTCGAGATCACATCTCGACCGAGCATGGGCGAGCGATATTCCATTCCGCAGGACATGGTGCCGCGGTCCACTTTCACCAGCGGGTCATCGGGGAGATAGGTTCGGAAGTCCGCGGACATCATGCTGCGAACGCCGTTCCACTCCGGGGCGAGTCCGTCCCAGGGATTCCGGCGTGATCTTCCTCGGGCGGCGATCGGTCCGGGCTCGAACAAGTCCGCCGCATCACCCTGCGTGCCGCGGAGCCGCAGATAGCCTTCGTGGCCGAGTTGGGTGTTCTGCATCCGATACGAGGCGTCCCGAAGTGTTCCACGGCCCACCTTGATCTTTCCGCTGATCGAGTCGGGGAGCAGGGCTCCGATGGCCGCGAGTCGTCGTGCCAGTCGGGGCTTGAATCCGCGAGGGTCGGTTGCGGCGAGATGCCGGCGGTATCCACCGAAGAGTTCATCGCCACCGTCGCCACCGAGGGCGACGGCGATCTCGGGCCTGGCCGCTCGACTGAGCAGAACCGTGGCGAGCAGAGAGGAATCGGCGAAAGGTGCGTCCGCCACCGAATGGAGTTGTCGTGCGGTCTCGAGCACCGCTTCCTCGGATGGCCGGACGATTCGATGATCAAGCCCCAGCCGCGCCGCGACCATCGCGGCGTCTCCGGTCTCGTCGAAGGGTCCGGGCAGGCCGAGTGTGAACGCCGGAAGCCCGGGGCGGACTTCAGAAGCCAACGCGGCAACGATCCGCGAATCGATGCCGGCGGAAAGAAAGATCCCGATCGGTCGATCCGAACGGCACTGCCGATGGACGCTGGTTCGCAGCGCATCGAGGACCTGTTTCGCCGCATCTTCGGATGTGAAACGCTCGTCAGTTTCCTCTGGGAACTCGGTTGGCGGTGTCCACCATCGACGCCGGGCGATTCGGCCGCTTTCAAGATCGATCTCGAATAGTCCGCCGGGAGGAATGTGTTCGACACCGGGGCGGATCGAGAATGGCCACGGAACCGCGCCGTTGGCGAGATACCACCGAAAGGCGTCTTGATTGATCCCCGACAACTGGCTGGCGAAGGGATCCGGGAGAACTTCGAGCGCCCGGAGATCACTTGCGAAGGCGATGCACTCTCCAGCGACCGCCAGGAGCAGCGGCTTCTGGCCGGCCTGGTCGCGAGCCAGCGTCAGTCGCCCTTCCTGTCGATCGACGACCGCGAACGCGAACATGCCATCCACTCTGCGAAGCGTCTCCTCGATGCCCCAGGCATCGAAGCAAGCCAGGAGAACTTCGGTGTCGCTCCCGCCGTGGAACCGATGTCCGAGCGTCTCGAGTTCCGCCCGCAACTCGAGAAAGTCGTAGATCTCTCCGTTGTAAACGAGTTCGAATCGCTCGCTCGCCGAGCGCATCGGTTGGGCCCCGGCGTCGCTCGGATCCTGGATCGCCAGCCGGCGATGGACCAATGCGATTCGCCTCGACTCGTCGAAGGACCGACCCTCACCGTCGGGACCACGGTGATGGATCGCGGCGCTCATCGACGTCATCACGCTCGCGGGATCCGCGATTCGATTCGGACGGTCGATGAAGCCTGCGAATCCACACATGAGTAAGCGCCGAGACGAGAAGGTCGGACTATAGCGGGCGACCGGAAGGGATCAGTCCTTGGTCTGACCGAACAGGAGCAGGGTGACGCCAGAGACCAGAAGGAAGCCCTGACACCCGATCATCCCCCAGATGATTCCATTCGAACCGAGTGCGGAAGACATGACCAGCGGCGTCACGATGAGAATCCCCACGGCGATGACCTGAGTGCCAAGCCGGAGGTCCGCGAGTCGATGTGAGACGAGCGTCGAGTTGATGGCGATCGATGCGAACCAGATCGGAAGCACGAGAAGCACGGAATCGAGGAAGCTGGACGCGGGGGCGAAATCCGAGCCAAAGAGGCCGGCGAGAAGGTCCGAGGAGAAGGGACGAGTGAGAAGGCCGAGGCCGGCCCCGATCGCCAGCATCGAGCTGGTTCCAATCAATGCGATTCGTCGAAGTCGATCCGGGTCTTCGCGGGCCCACTCGTGGAACCGTGGGCGGAGGAGTCGCTGGAAGATCGCGATGGGGAGCAGCAGGAAGCCCTGAATGATCGCGAGTGAGGCCGCGATCCGTCCGGTCTCGGCATCTCCGAGCAGAGGCAGTGCGAGCACGATCGGCATTTGGATCTCGGCGAATTCGAGGACTCGGGTCGTCGAGAAGGGAAATGCGGAACGAGTCACGGAGGGGGGCGAGGCGTCTCGCGCTCCGGTTGACCATTTGCCGGCTCGTTTGAGTCGGCGAAGACCGAAGATGGCCATGGGTATCAACGCGATCGTCCATCCGATCGGGACGAGGATCGCGATGCCTCCGAGAGAGACGATGGCGATCACCACTGCCAGTCGGGCGCCTTGGAATCCGGCGGGCCAGAGGGCGATCCCGATGGTGTGCCGTTCGATCTGAAACGCGATCATCCCGGCGATCATTCCGATCTGGATGATCGCGAAGGGGAAGAACAGGGTCAGGAGGACCGGCTCGGAATCGGGACTTCCCACGGCGAGGATCCAGACCACGGCGCCGATCGTGGCCGTGGCGAACAGCACGACGGCGGTTCGCAGGCACTGCATCGCATCGAGCCGGCCACCATGGCGGATGGCGACTTCACCGATTCCTTGAAACCCGAAGGTCGAGACGAGTATCGCGATGGCGTAGGCGTAAGAGATGGCGCCGAACAGGGCGGCATCGAAGTGTCGGGCCAGAAGGACCTGAGCCAGCAACGCCATGCCCGCGGCGATCAACGCACCAAGCCAGACCAGCCCTGATTGTCGCCAGACCGTCATGGCCGCCAGCCTACCGTTCATGAGCGGCCGAGGGCTGAATTCAGACGTCTCTGGTGACGGGCTTCGTGGTCGGAAGCGCCGGGCGACCGCGATATCCGGAGACGGTCTCTTGCAGGATCTGGAGCACCGTTTCTTCGTCCCGACGGTCGATTGCAGCTTCAAGACGCTGAAGAATCTTCGAGAGGTCTTCCCAAAGCTCGAAGGCCTCTGCAGATCGCATGATCTTCGGATGTTCCGTGGCTTCCAGATCGCCTTCGATCAAGAGCTCTTCGAAGAGCTTTTCTCCCGGTCGGAGACCGGTGAACTTGATCTCGATATCTCCGGAAGGGTTCGATTCCGATCGCACCGAGGAACCAGAGAGCTCCACCATGCGGGTGGCCAGGTCGATGATCCGAACCGGCTGGCCCATGTCGAGGACGAAGACATCGCCACCCTCGGCAAGCGACCCGGCCTGGATCACGAGATTCGCCGCTTCGTGGATCGTCATGAAGAATCGCGTGACGTCCGGATGGGTGACGGTGACGGGGCCGCCAGCTTCGATCTGTTCGGTGAACTTGGGAACGGCGGAGCCGGACGAGCCAAGGACGTTGCCGAAGCGGACCATGCAGAACTGGGTCTTGGACTCTGCGCATCCGTCTTCATGGATCGCTTGCAGGGCCAGCTCGGCCAACCGCTTGCTTGCGCCCATCACGCTCGTGGGACGGACGGCCTTGTCGGTCGAGATCAGGACGAAGTCGCGCACCTGGACGTCTCTGGCCGCCTCCGCGGTTCGGAGGGTTCCAAGGACGTTGTTCGCGACGCCGACGATGGCGTTCGCTTCGACGATCGGGACATGTTTGTAGGCGGCGGCGTGGTAGACGGTATCGACCATGTACTTGGTCATCACCTGACGCATCTGCAGGCCGTCACACACATTTCCCAGGATCGGAACGATGGTCACGCCGGACGATTCTGCGGCCCCGAGTTCGTCTTCGATCTGGTAGAGATTGAATTCGCTGTTGTCGACGAGAATGAGGCGGGCCGGCGCGAGATGAAGGATCTGGCGGCAGAGCTCGCTGCCGATCGAGCCGCCGGCTCCGGTCACCATGACCACCCGGCCCTTGATCTTCGATCCGAGGAGCTCGGCGTCCGGATGCACCGACTCTCGGCCGAGCAGGTCTTCGATGTTGATCGGGCGAAGATCGGTGAAGGTCGCCTGCCCACTGTCCAGTTCCTGCAGATCGGGGACGGTGAGGATCTCGACCTTGAACTCCTGCAGTTGCTCGATGACTTCGCGTCGCCGTTTCCGACTTGCGGACGGAAGCGCCAGCATCACGGTGCTGATCCCGTACTTCCTGATGAGCTTGCCAAGCGAGTCGGCATGTCGAACCTGAATCCCACGGATGTCTCGACCGGTGAGTCGGCGATCGTCATCGACGAAACACTGAACCAGGATCGAACCATCCTGTCCGAGCATGGAGGCGAGTCCGACTCCGGCCTGGCCAGCGCCGTAGATCAGGACTCTCCTTTTCTCCAACCCCGATACGGTTCCCAATGTTCGCTGAAGGATGAAACGGCCGGCCAGTCTCACCCCGGTCAAACCGAGAATCGACCCCATCCAGAACGGAAGGAAGGCGAGTCTCGAGATCGACGGTTGATCACTTCGGAGAAAGCTGATCGACAAGAGCACGAGGGTCGTCAGCGAGACGCCCATGCCACATCGGTACAACACGTTGGGTCCGACGTATCGGAGAACCTCGTGGTAGAAACGGAAGGGCAGGAGGCAGATCACCCCGGCCACCGGTGCCACGATGAGCGCCCAGATGGTCTCGGGTGGTGGCGTGATCGTCCCGTATCGGATCGCCACGGCCATCCAGAATGCGGCGGCGAAGACGCCCGCATCCAGGATCGTGATGGCCAATTGTTCTCTTCGTCGGGCGTTCAGTCGCAAAGGCCTGTCTTCCAAGTGTTTGCTTCAACGTGGCGGTGCCACGGCGGGAAACCAGTTTAGCTCTCCACTTGCAAGTTCGTAGCGTTCTTGGGTTATCGGACAAATCGCCTGTCCGTCACCTTCGACGGGTAGGGAGAGCCGTTCGCCGGCTCGCGTCATCCATCCGATCTGTCGGGCAGGGACGCCTGCCATCAGGGCGAAGGGAGGCACGTTTCGATCGACGACGGCGCCTGCCGCGATGAAGGCATGTTCGCCGATCTCGACGCCGCAGACGATCGTGCAATTCGCTCCCAGGGTGGCGCCTTGCCTGACCAGGGTCGGTTCATACTCGTGCTTTCGAGATATGGCGGATCTGGGGTTTCGAACGTTCGTGAACACCATGCTCGGTCCACAGAAGACGTCGTCCTCGAGCGTCACCTCGTCGTAGACCGAGACGTTGTTCTGGATCTTCACGTTGTCACCGATGAGCACTCTGTTTCCGATGAACACGTTTTGCCCGAGGGAGCAACCGGCTCCGATTCTCGCCTCGCCGCAGACATGAACGAAGTGCCAGATCCTGGTGCCGTCGCCGATGAGGGCGCCTTGATCGATGATCGCAGTTGCGTGATGGTCCGGGTTTTCATTCGTCATTGATTCGAGACTCCGTTGCTTTTGGAATGCAGGCTTCCAGAAGAGGCAGGTCGACTTCTCGCCCCTCGCGGGAGGAGAGGATCGCAGCACAGACGATCTCGAGAGATCGAAGTCCCACTCGGCCGTTCGTGAGTGCCTCGCCCCGACCTTCAAGGGAATCGGCCACGTTGGCGTAGAAGGCTCGATGTCCTTCGCTGGGGCCGGCGTGAGGCTCTTCGGTCCTGGTCCTGCATTGTTCGTCGTACGGTCGTCGATCCGCGAATTCCCAGGTTTCTATCGCGTGAGCCGAGGTTCCGCCGATCCGGACCGTTCCATTCTCCCCGAGAATCGTGAGCGAAGTTTCAAAGTTGGCGCGGTGGGCGAGTGTGGTCACGCTGACCGATCCCAGGCCTCCGTCCTCCAGTCTCAGGTTCAGGACGGCGGAATCTTCGGTTTCGATCTTCCGAGCGAGCGTTTCGGTCATGGCATGAACTCGTGCAATCGGCCCCACAAGCCAGTGAAGAAGATCCAGGTAGTGGATGGCCTGATTCATCAACGCGCCGCCGTCCAGATCGATGGTGCCGCGCCACGGATCGGCGTCGTAGTAGCTCTGCGGCCTGGACCAGAGCACGTTGGCCTGGCTCATGAAGATGCGGCCGAATCGGCCTTCGCGAATCGCACGATGAAGCAGTTGGTATGTCGGATCGAATCGGCATTGATTCACCACGAACAGTTCGACTCCCGCGGCATCGCATCCCTCGATCATCGTTCTCGCATCGGCCAGGCTCGTCGCCATGGGTTTCTCGGTGATCACATGCACGCCGGCCCGCGCGGCTTCGAGGGCCGCCTCGGCATGCAGTCCGCTGGGTGTGCAGATCGAAATCACGTCGGGGCCTGACGCTGCAAGCAGGGGTTGAAGCGAGTCGAAGCACGGAAGATTTGCGAGGTCGCCGGTGTCTGGAATGCGTCGACGATCGGACTCGCAGATGGCCACGAGCTCGAATCTCGAGGGCTCGGATGCGATCGCAGCCAGGTGGTGCCGCGAGACTTTTCCAAGCCCGACGAGTCCGACTCTGAGGGGTCGATCCAGCTCTCGATGACGTGGCGTTTTGGTCATGCTGCCTCTGATTCCTGCGTCACTTTCCGAGGTCATCCCCGTGTGCCCAATGGTATCGCCGCAAGAATGGAAACCCTTCTTCCGGTCGGCCTTTCCTGCAGCTCTGCGAATATGGGGACGTATCGGGGACGTATCGGTGACGCATGCGTTGGAATCGTCGGGGTTTTCCGACAGAGAAGAAGGTGATTACTTCGACTGTCCGCGGAAATCCACGAAAGGAGGGCCACTTGAACCGGCGAGGTCCTATCATGGTTCCTTCGGTCGGTGCCGGACATCGGTCTTGAGACTGCTGTTCGGCCTTGAGACTGTTTTTCGGTCGCATCAATACGACATCACGTCGACTTCACCCTCGACATTTCACGCGCAGTGGAGAGTCATGACTCAAGAATCATCACCGTCCGGCGACACCCTGCCGGATCGAATCAACGGCAAGCGAATCCTGGTGACCGGCGCTTGCGGCACGGTGGGCGAGTCGCTGATTCGGCAGTTGCTTGAGTCGACCACCAGCCGGCCGACTCAGGTCGTTGGATTCGATAACGCGGAGAGCCCGCTTTTCTTTGCGGACCAAAAGTGGCTCAATGACCCACGCGCGAGTTTTCGACTCGGCGATGTTCGTGATCGCGACGCGATGGTGGAGGTGATGCAGGGGATCGACGTGGTCTTCCACACCGCAGCCCTCAAGCATGTCATTCTCTGCGAGCGATCACCGTACGAAGCCGTGCAGACGAACATTCTCGGTGTGAACAATGTGATCCATGCCGCGCAGGTGACGAATCCAGAACTTGTGATCTTCACGAGCTCTGACAAGGCGGTGAATCCCACGAACGTGATGGGAACTTCGAAACTGATGGGTGAGCGGTTGATGACCGCCGCGAATGCGAATGATCGCGACTGCTCGACGATCTTCGCTTCGACCAGATTCGGGAACGTTCTCGGGTCGAACGGGTCGGTGATTCCGATCTTCCGGAAGCAGATCATCGGCGGCGGACCAGTGACGCTGACCCATCCCGACATGACGAGATTCGTGATGTCGATCGATGAAGCGGTGCGGCTGGTCATCGAAAGTTCTTCGTTCGCTCGCGGGGGTGAAGTATTCATCACGAAGATGCCGGTCATCCGCATCGAGGATCTCGCTCGGGTGATGATTGATGAACTCGCGCTTGCGTACGCACGCGACCATCGATCGATCGACATCGAGGTGATCGGGTCGAAGCCCGGCGAGAAGCTCTACGAGGAGTTGATGAGCGACGAGGAGACTCGGCGTGCGGTGGAACTCAAGGACTACTTCTCGGTCTTGCCGGCCTTCAGAGGTATCTACGGCGAGATCGACTACGCCTATCCGGGAATGGTCACCAAGACGGTGACGAACCCATACGTCTCATCGAGCGAGTCATGTCTCAGCCGGGATGAACTTCGGCAGTTCCTTCTGAGCAATCACTTGCTCGACGAGTCTGGGACCGATCAGACGGGGTCGCTCCGATATTGGCCCGGCGACAAGGAAAAGCTCGCCACCGAAAAGACCTAAGTCGGTTTCGACTCGTCTCTCTTTGGTCGATGGATTACGACGTCGTCGAGACGACGGGACGCTGTGCGGCGACCGAGATCACAGAATCGCATACGTGGTCGAGTTCCGCCTGGCTCATCGAGGGGAAGAGCGGTAGAGACAGGCAGCCACGCCACCAGCATTCCGCGCCGGGGTACCTGTCGGCAGTGACGTCCTTCGGGGCGGACCAGCAGGACATCCGGTGCAGTGGCTTGTAATGGACGGAAGTTCCGACCCCTCGTTCAGCAAGATCTTCGATGAAAGCATTCCGATCTCTCGGCGAGTCGTCCTCGATCATGACGACGAAGAGATGCCACGAGTGGTCGTCGATCGAGTCGGAGACTTCGGGAAGGCGAATTC
The DNA here is from genome assembly GCA_002167845.2 of Phycisphaera sp. TMED9. Taxonomy (GTDB): domain Bacteria; phylum Planctomycetota; class Phycisphaerae; order Phycisphaerales; family SM1A02; genus UBA12014. The sequence continues at coordinate 49,163 of NHBO02000076.1, forward strand.
CGGGAGTCCCGCTCAGGCGATCGAGATACTGTTCGACGATGGCCTGCCGTCGAGAACGGAATTCTTCCGCCTGTTCGAGTTGCGCAAGCCCGATCGCCGCTGCGATGTCCGGCATGTTGTACTTGTAGCCCGCCGCGATGACGTCGTACTCCCAGGTCGCCGAATCGGTGGTGAATCGATTCCAGGCATCGCGATCGATTCCATGAAGTCGCATTCTCCTGACTCGCTCGGCGACCTTCGAATCGTTGGTCACGAGCATTCCACCTTCGCCGGTGGTCATGGTCTTGTTTGCGTAGAAACTGAAGCAGGAGATCGTCTCGTCGAGGTTTCCGACGCGGCCCTCCGCCTGGCATTCGTAACTCGTTGGAAAGGCATGCGCAGCGTCTTCGATGACCCGCAATCCTCTTGAATCGCAGAGATCGAGCAGGCCGGGATCGTCCGTGTCGCCTCGCATGCGAGCCGCCCGCCCGGCGAAATGAACCGGAATGACGACGTCGATGTCACGCTCGCGCTCGAGCGTCTGGCCGAGCGTTTCATTGGTGAGGAGACCGGTTCCCGGGTCCACGTCTGCGAGAATCACCTCTCCGCCGAGGTAGCGAACCACTTCGGCAGTCGCGGTGAAGGTGAGCGTCGGGACGACCACGCGGCTGCCGGGGCCGACGCCGGCCGCCTCGCAAGCCAGGTGCAGTGCCGCGGTACAGGAGTTGACGGCGAGCGCGTGAGCGGCGCCGACCGATGCCGCGAATCTCGTCTCGAATTCCGCGACCTTCGGCCCGGTGGTGAGCCAGCCGCTCTCGATGACCTCTCGGACGTAGGCGAGCTCGTTGCCCGTGCAGCTCGGGCGTGCGAATGGGACCTTCATGACGACATCATCCCTGAATCTCCAACGGAATTCCAGTGGCGAGCATGCGAATGTATTCGATGGGTAGCTGTTGTCGATTCAATCGCGTTGGAGGCCCGTCCTCGCATCCAGATCGAGCGGGGAGGGCGGGGCTGGTCGGATGTGGACTCCCATCACGGGCGCTTCGTCTTGGAACGGTGTGACGATCGTCTCGGAAAGAGAACCGTCAGAAACGTGTCCATCATGATCTTGAAGTCGCCCAAGATCGTGCATCTGTCGACGTACTGTTCCGCGAGATCGAGCTTCCTCGGGAGGATGTCATTGGCATAGGTCGAACCGGGGTCATCACTGGCCGCGAGGATCTCTTCTTCATCCCGGAATTCGATCGAGCCGCGATCGGTGATGCCGGGGCGGACCGACAAGACTCGGGCCCATCGTTCCGGGTACACGGTCGTCCACTTCTCGACTTCGGGTCGAGGGCCGACGATGCTCATGTCGCCTCGAAGTACGTTCAGGAGCTGTGGCGTCTCATCAAGTTTGCTTCGGCGGAGCCATCGACCGACGTGGGTCACCCTCGCCGGAGAACCAAGATCGAACCGGCCGTTCTCCGCGGCCGCATCATCACGCATCGAGCGAAACTTCAGCAGCCGGAATGGCCGCCCGCCACGTCCCACTCGGAGTTGCCGAAAGAGGGCCGGGCCGGGAGAGGTGGCTCTCACGAGAATGGCGATCAGGAGCATGGCGGGGGCGAGAAGAACGATCGCGGACGCGGAAATTCCAATGTCGATGGCACGCTTCATGAGGTCACCTTGCGGGTCTGCGAGGGAACGCTAGGCCGTATTCTCAGTTACGATAGAAGGCTTCGAGGCACATTGCAGGGTACGAGATTCTCCTGCCCGCTCCTCCTCCTGCTTCTCTCCCCAACGGACCCTGGTGACCTGATGCGAATTCTGATTCTTGGTGGTGATGGATATCTCGGCTGGCCGACGGCGATGCATTTTTCCGCTCAAGGACACGAGGTCGCCGTGGTGGACAATTACCTCCGTCGGAGGATCGCTCGGGACGAGGACATGGAGCCGCTGCTTCAGGATCCGAATCTCCACGATCGTGCCCAGCGGTGGAAGGCCCACTCGGGCCGAGATATCGACGTCTGGATCCGAGATCTTGCCACGCCGGAAGCCTGCGGCGAAGTGATGGCCGCGTTCCAGCCCGACGTGGTCGTTCACTACGCGGAACAGCCATCGGCGCCCTACTCGATGATTCGAGCCGATGCGGCTCGGCTGACGCTTGGAAACAATCTTGGCGTCACGCTGAACATGATCCTCGCGGTCCGCGAGCATTGTCCGGACGCCCACATCATCAAGCTGGGCACGATGGGGGAGTACGGGACGCCGAACGTCGACATCCCAGAGGGTTGGTTCGATCTGGAATACAACGGCCGCACCGACCGCGCGCTGTTTCCGCGTCAGGCCGGAAGCCTCTACCACACCACCAAGATCATGGACACCGATCTGCTCTGGTACTACGTGCGGATGTGGGGCCTGCGAGTCACGGATCTCATGCAGGGACCGGTGTATGGCCTGGTCACCTACGAGAACGAAGGAATCGAGGATCTCCTTCCCGCGTTCGCCTACGACGAGATCTTCGGCACGGTGGTCAACCGATTCGTCGTCCAGGCGGTCGCCGGGTACCCGTTGACGGTCTACGGCAAGGGTGGCCAGACGCGGGGGTACCTGAACCTCAAGGACACCTTGAACTGCCTTCGGCTCGCGGCCGAGAATCCCGCGGACAAGGGCGAGCTGCGGATCTTCAATCAGCTCACCGAGACGTTCTCCGTCAACGACCTGGCGAGCAAGGTCAAGACCGTCGGCGACTCCCTGGGGATGAACGTCGAGGTCAAGCAGATCGAGAACCCGCGGAAGGAAAAGGAAGAGCATTACTACAACCCCGCGCACACGGGCTTGCTCGAGCTCGGTCTGGAGCCTCACTTCCTGACCGATGAGCGGGTCGCCGAGATGCTCGAATTCGTGGCGAAGTACCGAGACCGCATCGCGGAGCATCGGATCTTCCGCGGAGTGAAGTGGGCATGAGTTCTCCCGCACGTTGGCTCATCACCGGTGGTTGCGGCTTCATCGGGACCAACCTGATCGAGCGGCTCCTCGCCGACGGGAAGCAAGTGCGGGTCTTCGACAACCTGACGGTTGGAAGCAGGGATTCCCTTGGTGCGATTTCCAAGTTCGCCGAGGTCACCGACGGTGCCGAGTGGTCGAGTGGCGTGCAGCTGATGGTGGGCGACATCCGCGAAGCGGCCGAGGTCCGAGAGGCCGCCCGCGGTGCGGAGGTCATCGTCCATCTGGCGGCCAGCACCGGTGTGCCTCAGTCGGTCGAGGATCCGATGCATGACTGCACCTCGAACGTGATCGGGGTTCTGAACACGCTTGAAGCTGCTCGGCAGGAAAGCGTGAAGCGATTCATCTTCGCCAGCAGCGGAGCGCCGGCGGGCGAAGTCGAGCCGCCCATCCATGAAGAGGTGGTTCCCAAGCCGGTCTCTCCATACGGAGCCAGCAAACTTGCGGGCGAAGCGTACTGCTCCGCCTACTCGCGAACCTTCGGCGTCGAATGTGTCGCCTTGCGGTTCGGAAACGTCTACGGTCCGAGGTCCGGGCACAAGACGAGCGTGGTGGCGAAGTGGATCGGGCTCGTGCGCGAGGGGGTCCCGCTCGAGATCTACGGCGATGGAACTGCGACCCGGGATTTCATCTTCGTCGGTGATCTCATCGATGCCGTGGTGAAGGCCGGAGAAGCGGTGTCAGAGAATGTCGCGGGCGAAGTGTTCCAGATCGCGACGAGTCGTGAGACGACGGTGGGTGAGGTCGCGGAGACCATTCAGGCCGAGGCTGCAAAGCTCGGAATCGAGGCGCCGTCTGTCGTCTTCGCTGCAGAGAGAGCAGGAGACGTACATCGGAACTATTCGGACACGAGTAAGGCCGAGAGATTATTGCACTGGAAGGCGTCGACGACCCTTCCGGACGGAGTTCGATTGGTTTTTTCCGAGGTGCTCGGTCGGTCGTCGGGGATCTCGCGAGACGGATGCGAAGGCTCGGACGGCCGCACTCTCTAGCCGGACGGGGAACCGGCGATCTGATGGAAAATGATGCCGCCGAGATCGAAGCCCATTTCCGACTTCCTGCTCACCCTCGGATCCTCCGGGGCCGCTGCCGGTTTCGGACTCCTGGCGATTCCCTTGATCGCCATCTATTTCTCCGAATCGGAGGTGGGAGGATTCGCCAGGTTCTCGGCGCTCGCCGGGATCTGCACCGTGCTCGGCGTTCTGCGCAGCGACCAGATCATTGCATTGGCGTCTGATGATCGGGAGGCTCGAACTTCCACGCTGGTTCCGGTCGGTGCGTCTCTGTTTTTGGCGTTGCCTGCATTCGCTCTTATTGCGGCGCTCTCGTCCAGCGACGAAGGGGCGTCCCTGGTCAGCATCGTTGTGATCGGTGCTTGGATACCGATATCGACCCTGCAGTCGGCGGGGATCTTCTTTCATCAGCGGCGCGGCGATTTCAAGCGTCCGGCCTGGAGCAAGATCATCCGTGCGGTGGTCCAGGTCTTGGGCCTCGGCCTGCTGGCGGCGGGATTGGAAGGGACTCTCGTTCTCGCGATCTCCTTTACCCTGGCGCCGCTCGCAGGTTTGCTTGTCCTTGGGCTGCCGGCCTTCGGAGGTGGAATCGACGGGCGATTGTCGTTGGCCGAGGTTCTTGCCCGGCGTCGCGCGGATCTCAGATTGCTGGCGCTCTACTCGACCCCTTCGATCGGTCTGGCCCAGATCGTGACGCAGGTTCCCGTCGTGGCCTTCGGTTACGGATTCGGTGACGCGGCCTCTGGGACGTTCTACATGGCCCGAAGATTGCTCCTTGGTTCGATGCAGCTCGTGGGTATCGCGATCCACCAGGTGTTCCTGCCTCGTTGGTCCCGGATGCGAGATGCTGGAATCCCGTTTGAGAATGAGTTTCGTCGACTGATTCCAGCATGCCTGGCGGTCATGGCCGCAGTCGGCATCGGACTGGTACTGCTTGTTGACATCGCGATCCCGCGGCTCGATCCCGGGCGTTGGGCGGATCTTGGCTGGGTCTCGGCGTGGCTTCTCCCGGCCTTCGTGCTGGCGGGCGGGGTGATCACCACCCGCTGCTACTGGATCGTCTCGCGGCGGCAGAAGCACGAGTTGCGCGTGAATCTGGCGGGTTCTCTGGTCGTCCTCGTCGGTTTGGGGGCCATTTTCTTCACAACCTTCCCCAATGCGGTGGTGTGGTTCATGTTGGCGGCCGTGATTGGAAATGGGATGATGATCGCGGCGGCGCTTCGATCCGCAGGCCGCCAGATCAAGGAGCCAGTTGGAAATGGTCATGCTTGAAGTCCTCGCCTCCACCCAACGATGTCGTGATCCTGAAGCGCAGGCGCGGAAGATGGGAATCGACTTCGAACAGGCTTCGCTCTGCATCGTGAACCAGGAGGAAGATCCGGCGGATTGTCGGGATCTCGAGCCGCATCCCGGGCTTCGCATGATCTCCTTCGCCGAGCGTGGATTGACCCGGAGTCGAAACCGCCTTCTCGCTGCCGCTCGCGGCGACGTCTGCATCATCGCGGACGATGACCAGGTCTTTCTTCCTGAGGCCTGGCGGACCATTCGGGAGGCTCACGAATCGCAACCCGCCATGTGCCTCATCTCCTTCCAGTACGAGATCGAGGATCGGATCAAGGCGAAGCGGTATCACGGCTCGCCGAGGCGCCACAGCCTTCGGACCTTGCACTCTGTCGCTTCCATTGAGATCACCTTCAAGAGGAGTCTTGTTCCCAGTAAGGCCCAATTCGACGAGCGTTTCGGGTTGGGAACGGCATACCCTCGCGGTGCCGAGAACATCTTCCTCAACGACCTCCTGAGGTCGGGCGTTCCCATGGCCTACGAGCCCGCGGTCATCTGTCGGCACCTCGGAACGCCGACGGGAAGGCGGCGGGCCTGCGAGGATCCGCAAGGTGACGGACGGGTGATTGGCGTGGTCGCCCGACGACTCCACCCCACCCTCTGGCCGCTGTTCGTGCTTCGAGACTGTGCCGCAAGGAAGAAGCAGGGGCTTTCCCTGCGAGGAACGCTGGCCTATGCGGTGAGCGCCTTCGGTTCAGGGAGGGTCGACGGTTGATGGCCGCCTCGGTGAGCGGTCGGAGCCGTCGGGATCCGATCCCGTGGGCGCTCTTCGTCTCAGGGCTGGCGGTCATCATCTCCACGGCCGTGCCCGGGATCGGCTCGCTTCGACTCGGGCTCGCCTTGCCCAGTCTTCTCGTCTTCGGGTTGGTGATCTGGGGCCGTCGAGTTCCAAGAGGGATGTTCGGTCCCTTCGATCTGATGGTGCTGCTCGTCGGACTCGCAATGCTCGTCAGCAGTCTCTGGGCGGAGAATCCCGAGGAGGCCATTCGGAGTTCCGTGTGGGTGGCGATGTCCCTCTCTGCTTTCTTCGCCTTCCGGTTCCTGCTGGCAGCGGTCGGGCTCCGCGTCGGTGCCGCGATCCTCGGTTGGGCGGGAGGGATCGTCCTCATCGCGTATCTCGTATCCATCGGTGTCAGCAGGATCATGGATGTTCCGTGGCCCGCGACCTGGTGGATGGTGGATCGTGGTTCGACACGATTCACGGGACTGGCATCGGGGCCGGGGCCTCTTGCCGTCTGCCTCGCGATCTTCCTGTTCTCGGCATTGGTCGGTTGGAAGGCCTGGTCATCGGCGCAGATCGGGATGCTGGTCGGGTCGCTGGTCGTGATTCTGGCATCACGTTCGCGCACCGGACTCCTCGGCGTCCTTTTTCTCGGCACGCTCTTCCTGGTCTCCTCCGTCGGTGGGGCCTACGGGCAGTCCATACGGCGGCGGTTGCTCGGTACGGTTGGCTGCATCCTTCTGGTCGGTTGCGGGCTTGGCCTCGCAGGATTCTGGGGCTGGCTGGGCTCGGATGTCGCGACGAAGCTGGCTTCGTTCATTGACGACAGCAGTCGATTTCGACTCTGGGGCTTTGGTCTCGGGATCTTCATGGACAACCCCATGGCGGGCCTGGGTCTCGGGCAGGTTCAGCAGGCATTCGAGGCCGGCGACGTGATACCGGGCCTGGGGGCCGAGCTCGGGTCGAAGGACCTCTGGTTGCACAACACCTACCTCGAGATTGGTGCTGGGGCAGGGGTCATCGCCCTTCTCCCCGTGGCATGGTTGGTGGTTCTGACTCTTCGCAACTGCTGGATGGCCACGGATCCGACCGCCGGCTACCTGCTGGTCGGTGGGATCTTCACGCAGTTCGCGTTCCATTCCTCCCTGACGACGTCGCTGTTCGCATTGTCCCTGGCGTTGCTTGCGGAGTTCGTGCAGACGACCCCGCTGGTGTCAGCCAAGTCAGCTCATGAGCGGATTCATCATGGCGATGATGATCGCCGATCGAGCGTGAATGCAATGAAGAAGGACATCGTGATTTGACGCCTCTCACAGCGATCATCCTCATCGGGGCGATCGCCCTGCTCAGTTCCTGGTACGTCTACGACGGTTACCTTCGAGTCCTGAGAATCGCGGCGAGGGGCGTGCGGGGAATGGTTTGGTCCAGCGACGGGCCGCCAGTTCAAGGAGTCACGATCCTGATCACGGCCCACAACGAGGGGGGGTCGATCGAGGCTCGAATCGCGAACGCGCTCGAGTCGTGTTCGGGGCATTCCGGTGCGGAAGTCCTGGTGGTATCGGATGGTTCGACGGATTCGACCGCAGAGGTCGTCCGCGGGATTCAGGATCCCCGCCTGAGATTCCACGAGACGTCCGCCAACGTCGGCAAGACGGCAGCCCAGAACGAGGGGCTCGAGCTGGTGGAGGGGCAGGTCGTGGTGTTCACCGACGCCGATTCATCCTTCGGGCCGGGATTTCTCGATGCGGTCAAGCAGGGATTCCTCGACGCGCGGGTCGGCTTGGTCGATTGCCAGGTGCTCTTCCAGCAAGGTGATGGAAAGATCAGCGAGAACCAGTCGCGGTACTGGCGATTCGAGCAGTCGATCCGTCGAATTGAAAGTGACCTCGGGATCCTCGCGGTCGCTTCGGGGGCGGGGCTCTCCATTCGCCGAGACCTGATTCAGCCCATGCGGGACGACGTGGGGGAGGACTGTCTCCTCCCGCTTCAGGTCGTCGAACAGGGTTTTCTGGTCCGGCACATGAAGGACGCTCAGGTCATCGATCGCATGCCGGACAGCACCGAGGGAGAGTTGCGGGCTCGAGGAAGGATGACCGCTCGGAATATTCGCGGCACGCTTTCCCACCGTCGATTGCTCAATCCCCTCGTTCATCCGGGGATCGCATTCGCACTGTGGAGTCACAAGCTCTTTCGTTGGCTGTCACCATTGTGGGTCACGGCGATCGTCGGAAGCGGTCTTGCGATCACAGGTCTGATGTTCGGGTGGGAGGTCGCGGTGGCGGTCTTCGGACTCGTCATTGTCGTCACGTGGTGCTCGATCAGGACGCTGCGGGCATCACGTCCGCTGCCCGGTCTGAGCGTTCTCGGGACGTTCTCGTTGGCGAACCTCGGGTTTGCGATGGGTATCGTAAAATCAATCAGAGGCACCGGACCTCGGTACAGGAATCGGCCGTCTCCCACGGCCCAGGCTCAGAAAGACAGGTGATCAAGTGAACTCGGATCAACCCGGTGTATTCAATCTGGCGGACTGGTTGCGCCGCCGCAGGCTTCGGCTCGTCATCTTCGGGATCGTGGGGGCGATGGTCGGGGCCATGATCTTCGGCGTCCGTCAGAGAAGCGCGTCCTTCGGTGTCATGACGGCGACCGTGTCACGCTCGCTTTGGATTCCGTACTTCAACTTCGGCTTGGTTCCCAAGGCCTTCGAGCCAACGGCCCGTGATCTGGAACCGATCGACCTGGCATTCTTCGAACGGGGGGGGCTCACTGACTTCGCGGCCGATATCGACGCCATCGTCGGTTGGAACAACGTGGAACTCTCCATGGCCTTCGATCCGGCGAACGAAGAGGAAGCGCGGGTCGCATTCGAGCGAGCCATGGAGCTGGTTTGGGAGAAAGAGCAGGGTGCAATCGATCAGGTCAGAGTCATGCTGGTCGATGCGATCCGGCGACTCGAGTCGACCGACGAGTCGATCGAGGGAAGTTTGCATGGAGATGTCGCGGATCTCTTCCGGTTCAGGATGACGCTCGAGTCACTGTCTCCGCCTACTTGGCTCGAGCCACTCATGATCAACCCACCCGCCGGAGAAGGGCTGCGGTCCCAGGCGACGTCTCTTCTGCTGCATGTCGGTGTTGGGGTTTCGATCGCGCTCGCAATCTTCGTCGTACCGGCGTTCTTCGAGCGTCCATTGGTCGGGAAAGGGACCGATTCGGTCGACTGAGGAGCCTCCATGGCTCATTGCAAAACGCAACTCAGGATCGTTCCAGTTTGCAGACGTATCGAACCGAGAGACTTCCGTTGATCGGTCGAAGTTCCCAGCCATGTCGTTCGTAGAAACGTCTTGCTCGGGTGTTCTCGCCAAGAACGCTGAGGCGAAGCGAGGAGAATCCGGCCTCCGCGGAGGCGGTCTGGAACGCATCGAGCAGGCGACTCGCGATTCCCTGTCCTTCGAAGTCGCTTCGGACGCAGATCGACAGAAGGGAACCCGTACCGGGCTCGTCCGGTGGAAGAACCGATGCCTGCTTCCTGAAGTGACCAGTCATTGACGCCAGCACGGATCGTCTCACGACGGAGGACCGCACGGTCGCCATGGCCAACTTCACGGGAAACCGCCGGGTCGCCGCCCGGCGGAATCCGGCCAGGAGATCCGGATGCCCACCGACCGCGAGTCCGACGGGTTGTGAATCCTGGACCGCCACGATCGAAACGCCCCGTTCGGCCTGCATGTAGTGGCGATAAAGGAACTCAAGCCAGTCTGGGCCCATCAGGGACATGGGGCGATCGGGGAATGCGTCGAGATGGCAGTCGGCCATTCCACGGGCTTCCTCATCGAACGGCGTTCGAACGACGATTGATGATTCGTCCGGGGCAGCGACCGATGGGACCTCGTTCATGGTCGGGTTCTCAATGGAGGATCGGGGAACCATCGCCCTTCGAGTGAAGAGATGGTCGGCAGGCGATCTGCGAGGGGAAGCCTGCTACTCGATGCAGGCTGGCCCAACGCTCTTGATGCGGTCGGCGGAATGTGGGCCATGAATCGAAATCTTCGGAAGGACGCGAGCCTCCGGAAATGAGGCCTCTGAATTCTACTTCATATGGGATCTGCTCAGGATGTCCTTGGGGCGAGTCTCGATGCGGTCGGAAAGCATGTCGACGCCGATCATTCGAGAGGGATCGACAAAACACTCGATGAGAGATCGCAGCAGTCCACCATGGCCGCATCCGGCATCAAGCACATCGATCTTCGAGAGATCCGCGCCGAAGGCGTCGTGCAGAAATCGACGAAACGCCATGTCGCGGATGAAGTGCTGATTGATCACATCCGGTTGCCACCATCCGTACCGGTCGCCCTTGGATCGGTCCCGGCGCGAATAGGCGTCCTCGATGTCGGTCCTGAGGGTGTTCATTCGAATTCAAGCCTTTTCAAGTGCCGGTGGCAAGATCGATCGGGAAGGTCACTGCGAAATATCGGAGGTTTGACATGGTGACAGCAAAGGCGATCAGCGCTGTTATTCCCACGATCGGCCAACGGTATCGGGCGCTTTTGGCGACCAGTGCGGGCACGAATGCGAACATGGCGAGACAGATCGGGGGCAGGATCATCAGTGGATAGATGAAGGGGTGAATGGCCATGGCGTTGTTGAAGACGATCGCCATGGGGAAGAAGACGAGGGAGAGCAGGGCGGTGTAGTACGCAGTGTCCCGCACGGCGGTCTGGTCCTCGCCCTCTTTTCGCGACCATGCGGCAGCAAGGAGGGTTGTGAAGATCGCGGCGAAGCCCGGGATCCAGAACGCCGGTGACCCGCCGATGTTCGATCTCCCGGGACCATAGAGATAGTTCTTGAAGAGCATCCCATTGAATGCTTCGTAGAGTTGGCCGTGCCACTTCGTATTGCCGTCGAGTCCGGTTCGGAAGATCGATTTACTGCCGACCAATTCGATATTCGGGATGAACAGCGATGCGTAGGCGTACTGCGTGATAATGAGTCCGAAGGCGACTGTGCAAGGCAGGAACACGGTAGAGAGTGCTCGCTGCGACTTGAGCGTGCTCTCTTCGAGTCCTGCTGGATGAACCTTGAACAACCGGCCGGTGACGAGCACGTTCAGCACGGCGTACCCAGCGATGAAGAGCATCGCTGTCGCGGGCTCGCTCAAGGTGATCAGGAAGACACTGAGAGCGCGGATCCACTGCCATGGCTTCTTCCCATCGTCGAGTACCAGAGACAAGACGAAGAGGCAGATGGGCACGTTCATGGCGTGTTGGAAGTAGAGCCTGAAAAAGGAAGCCAGATTCAAAGGGTGTGTCTGGAAGACGATCTGCGCGCATACTCCCAATACCATCGCATGTAACAGCGACAAGCCCATGCGGCGGCACATGATCGTGCCGATCATTCCAAGAAGAACGCCCGCGATGAGAACGGCACCTTGGTTGTGCAGAACGAAGACTTTTCGGCTGGCGTCTCCGCCGAGAACCATGGTCTTCGCGCGTTGCATGGCCGCCAGCGGAAGAATCATGATGACGGGATTGCTTCGGTAGTAGTACTCGGCTTCCGGGTTGAAATTCTTCGAGGAGATCCAGCCGGAATCGTGGATGTCTTTCTGCTTCGTCCACCCCTGAAACGGGCGGTCGATGTTCAGGTACCAAAGACCGGCGTTCTTGAAGTAGCCGTCTTCTCTCCAATGATCGATCAGGTCATTCCAGCGGTTCTGGAAGACCTGCGTCTCGACCCATTTCTGTTCGAATCCCGCAGACTTCACGTCGCGGTCCAGCACGGTGAGGAACAAGGCGATGAAGATGGCCATGCCGACAAACGCATGAATCAGCATGAGCTTGAACAGCGGGATGTTCTGGCCCGGCATTGTTGAAGCGGTCGGTGGAACGTTGTTCATGGCTTCTGTTCTTCCGCAGCGTTGCAGCCTTCAGGCCTGATACCGGGGGATTCTAACCATTTTGGTGAGCGGTTCTGAGGGACGAGAGGCATTCCCGACCTTGGACGTGCCTGATGGGTCGAAGTTGATATTCTCTGTCGCGTGACGCCATCCCTCTCCGTCGTGATTCCCGTTTTTGGTTCGACCGATTCACTCGGCGAGCTTGTGCGGAGATTGGATGTGGTGTTGGGAGCGTCATCGCGAGGCTACGAGATCATTTTGATCGATGATGGTGGTCCTGCCGAAAATTGGAGTGCGATCGAGGACCTGGCGAGTGGAAAGCCCGAGGTGCGCGGAGTTCGACTCAGTCGGAACTTCGGTCAGCATCAGGCCATCGCAGCAGGATTCGATCATGCGGATGGCGACATCACCGTCGTGATGGATTGTGACCTGCAGGACCCACCCGAGGATATTCCGGCGTTGGTTTCCGCCATCCGGGATGGCGCGGAAGTCGCCGTCGGTTTTCGGCGGACGGATCCGGCAAGCGCGGTTCGCAGAACGATGAATACCGCGTATTACCGAGGGCTCTCCATTCTGGCAGGGTGCGAGATCGAGCCGAACCAGGGGACCTTCAGCGCGATCACGCGGCCGGTTTCAGATGCCTATCGAAGCCTCGGCGATCTCGATCGGCCCTATCGGCTGGTGCTTCAATGGCTCGGATTCAAGACCATCAAGGTTCCATTCGACCGGAACGATCGTGATTCAGGTCGGTCGAGCTACTCCTTCGGAAAGCTGCTCCAACTCGCGGTGGGTGGGATCGCGTTTCAGTCGACCAGATTGCTGTTGTTGGCGACCGTGGCGGGAGTGTTCTTCAGTGCGATCGCGTTGCTTCTTGGTCTGGCGATCGGATTGCTTGCCATCTTCGGCCACCCGGCAGAAGGCTGGGCAAGCACGATCGTGGTCGTCCTGTTTCTCGGCGGTTTGAATCTGCTTGCGATCGGTGTCCATGGCGTCTACCTGGGGAAGGTGTTCCATCAGGTTCGTGGTCGGCCGCTCTATGTCGTTGCCGAAACCGTCAATCACGAGCCTCCGGAACTTCCTGCGGGACCCGGGAGGCCGTCGGACAAGACTTCGTAGCGCCTGCGGTCGAGCTGGCGTGTTCCAGTCGCACGAATCGATCGAAGGGCCGTCGCTCCATTGGCGGCCCCTGAATCACATCTTGGCGGCGACGGCGGCGAGGGTCGTTCCAGATCTTGACCAACGGCCGGATTCGACCCGTCGGAGTTCACGCTGAAGCGCTCGATCAAGAACCCTTCCGGTCAAACCGGGTCCGGATGCATGATGCCGTTGAAGCCGCGCTCGGTCGATGTGTCGAGCGAAGCCGAGGCGATTTGGAACCGCTCGTCCCAGTAGTACGGGAAGCACCAGGGGGCTGAAGAGAAACCCCTGGTCGACGACGTCGAGTCCCGCATCTTCAAGCGCTCGGTGCAGCTCGAGTGATGTGTATCGCCGAAAGTGACCGGCGCGGCGATCATGCTCCGACCAGAGCCATCGAATGGCGGGGACGGTCACCAGAAGATGGCCGCCAGGCCGAATGACGCGTCGGGCCTCTGACAGAAGCGTCGCCGGATCCTCCACGTGTTCGATCACGTCGAAGAGGCCGATCGCATCCACGCAAGAGTCAGGAAGGGCGAGACCTTCCAGAGTCGATCGGACCACCCGCGGGAGTCCGCGTGCGGCCGCATTTCGACATCCGTCCATCGAAGGCTCGATCAGCCAGCATTCGAGATCGTCCCCCTCGATCGCCAGGGACACGTGGCCGTTTCCGCCGCCGACGTCCAGCATCGCACCCTTGATGCGGTGCCTTCGGACGAGTGCGTTGAGGCAGGAACTCCGATGGCTGAACCAGAACGAATCGGATTCGAGTTCCGCGCATCGGTCGTGGTCCCCGTCGGGATAGTGGATTGGTTCGGTCGAAGTGCCTACGACCACGATCCCCGAGCCATCAGCCCGAGGATGCTCGCGGAGATGACCGTGCAGAATCTCGGAAGCTGAAGTTGATTTGGATTCCAGGGGTTCAGCGTGCATTGCGTCGAGAATACCAGACATCGACGTCAAAACGGACCGGCCGGGTGGTGATACGATCAATCCCCGTGGTTCTGCGTGTGATGACGCATGAGCATCGAGGATTGGAGGGCTTGCGCCGATCATGAAAATCGTCTTCCTTTGCTCGGGCGGTGGCGGGAACCTGAGGTTTCTCGATCTCGTCTCATCCGCCATGCCGATGCCGATCGAGGTTCGAGGGGTTCTGGTGGATCGTCCTTGTCCGGCGGAGCAATATGCGGTGAGTCGCGGACTCCCATGTGGCCGGTATCGCTTCGACGGTACGGATGACGAGGAAGCCCTCGCGGAGATCGATGGTTGGGCCCCCGACTTCATCGTGACGAACATCCATCGCATTCTGTCCCCGCAGTGGGTGGTTCGTCACGGCTCCCGGTTGTTGAACCTGCACTACTCCCTGCTCCCGGCGTTCGCAGGGAGTATCGGTGCGGCCCCGGTCCAGGCCGCACTCGACGCGGGTTGCCGGTTCATCGGAACCACGTTCCATCGAGTGGAGGAACAAGTCGACGCGGGTGCGATCGTCTGTCAATCGGTTCTTGAAGTGGAGCGCGATGAAGAGTTCTCTTCCCTCATGGAACGAGTCTTCAGGAGCGGCTGCGTCAATCTGTTGAATGGTCTGTGCGTCGCCGCGGGAGAATCGACAACAGCTCGTGGCGATCTTGGTGGTGCGAGATTCTCCCCGTGGGGATTGGAAGGGCTTCCTCTCGATTTCGATGAGGCCTTCTGGGCGAAGGTTCGCGGATGAAGGCAGCGATCCTCCAGTCGAGTTACATCCCTTGGAAGGGATTCTTCGACATCATCCGATCGGTGGATCGATTCATCTGGTTCGACGATGTCCAGTTCACGATTCGAGACTGGAGGAGCCGGAACCGGATCAAGACGTCGGACGGTCTCCGCTGGCTTTCGATTCCGTGCGATGGACGACAGAGCAAGATGATCGACGAGGTCTTGGTCACGGATGCATCATGGCGGCGGCGGCACTGGGAGGCGATCGAACGAGCCTATGGCGAGGCGCCGCACTTCGAATGGTGCCGTCCGGTGCTTGAGCATCTCTATCTCGGAGAGACCGAGAACCGCCTTCACATCCTCAACCGCAAGTTCGTGGAGACGATCGCAACCGAGTTGCTGGGGATCCAGACGGAGTTCGACGAGAGCGCTCGATATCCCTCCTCCAATCGGGGGCAAGCGCGTCTTCTCGACATCCTGGCGGAGATCGGTGCGACGTCCTATCTCTCGGGACCGGCCGCGCGGAGCTATATCGACGACGCGGCATTCGCGAATCAGGGTGTGGGGCTGGAATGGATGCGATATGACGGATATCCGGAATATCCCCAGCTTCATGGACCGTTCGAGCATGCGGTATCGATCATCGATGTGCTCGTGCATGTCGGGCCTGATGCCCCGGGGTTCATTCATCCGACTGAAGAAGCCGGGGAAGGCCCCGTCTCCGCCGACCTTGATTGAGCGGGAATCGTCGGAAGTCATGATGTACACTCATTTTCATGTCTCTCGACATCCCCTTCAATAAACCGGTCTTCGCCGGGAACGAACTCTGGTACATCCAGGATGCCGTGCAGCGAATGCACATTTCCGGCGATGGCCACTACACCGGTCGATGTCATGAGATGCTCGAAGAGATTCACGGCGGATCTCGTGTGTTGCTGACGACTTCGTGCACCACGGCACTCGAGTTGGCGGCGTTGCTGCTCGATCTCGAACCCGGCGACGAAGTGATCATGCCGTCGTTCACATTCGTCTCAACCGCGAATGCCTTCGCATTGCGGGGAGCGAAGATCCGATTCGCGGACGTCAGTCCCGACACTCTCAACATCGATCCGACGCACGTGCGGTCGTTGATCAACGACCGCACTCGAGTCATCGTCCCGGTTCACTACGCAGGTGTTGCATGCGACATGGACGAACTCGCGGCCATTGCGGCGCCGCACGGAATCGCGATCATCGAGGATGCGGCGCAGGCGCTCGGCAGCACTTATCGCGGAAAGCCGCTCGGGTCGATCGGTCAGATGGGGACGCTTTCGTTTCACGAGACGAAGAACGTGATCTGCGGTGAGGGCGGGGCGATCATCGTCAACGATGAATCCCTGGTGAAACCAGCGGAGATCGCGCGAGAGAAGGGTACCAACCGTGCCGCCTTCTTCCGGGGTGAAGTCGACAAGTACACGTGGTGCGATCTCGGCGGATCAATGCTTCCGTCGGACATTCTCGCCGCGTTCCTGCTGGGGCAGTTGGAACACCTCTCGGCGCTCAATGGTCGACGAAGAACGCTCTGGGATCGGTATTTGGAAGGCTTGGGATCGCTGGGCGAACGGGAAGATGTCGATCTCCCCGTGGTCCCCGAGTATGCGACCCACAATGCGCATCTGTTCGGGCTGAGAGTTCGTGATCTCGAGGCCCGGTCCGAATTGATTGAAGGCCTTCGTGATCGGGGAATCGGCGCGGTGTTCCACTACGTGCCGCTGCATCTCTCGCCGATGGGGCGAGCGATGGGATATCAAGATGGCGACCTTCCCGTGACGGAGCGGGAGCATGCCCGCCTTCTCCGGCTTCCGCTGTATCCGTCGCTGGTCGATTCGGATCAGGGTCGCATCATCGACTCGGTGCTGGATCTTCTTGGTGCTCGAGAACCCAAGTCTGCCGCAGCTTCGATCGAGACGTTCCCGTCCCGAGATCCCATGTCTCAACCACCGGTACATCCTCCGCGGTGACGCGATGGTTATCGGCCTATTCTCCAGATATCCCAAGTTCACTTGACTCTGCTTCAAGAGAAGACACCCTTCAGGAGTGAAGGCGGGCTCGAAGTGTGGCTCCGTCTTCGGGAAAAGGGAAAAAAGGGAAAAAAGGAAAGGGAACAGACATGTCACGTACGACGATTGCGCTATCGCTGATGGCGGCGTTTGGAAGTGCTGCATGCATCACTGGATCCGCCGATGCGGATGTCGTGGTGCTCGATTTCGCCGAGGATTCCGGGTTTTCGGGCGATACCAGGTTCGAGGTCGTCCGGAATGACCTTCTTTGGACGCTGAACGGCGGTTCCGAGGAGGGTTTCGGAACCGAAGGTGTCCTCTGGGGTCGGTGGGAGACCCAAAGCGTCGGCTCCCTCGAGATCATTGCCGAGGAAGGCTTTGAGATTTCGGGTATCTCCTTCGACATCAGCGGATACGGCCAGTATGAATCCGCTGCCGTGATGACATTCTCGGTGGACGGAGCCGAAGTTCAATCGGAGGACTACCAGTTCGCAGGGAACACCGATCTCTACACCGTCGAGATCGATGGCCCGGTGGGCCGTGAAATGGTCATCCATATGGACAACTACGTGGGTTACACCTACGTCGGTCTCGACAACGTCACTTTCAACATCAACGCGATTCCTGCTCCGGGCGCGCTCGCCCTGCTTGGGGTTGCCGGCATCGTTGGAAAACGACGTCGACGCACCGCCTGAGCGAGAGGACAGGCATCCCGCCTGACCTCTCCAGACGAATCTCTTTGCACTCTCCCGGCCGCCGGCTCGAATAACTCGAGCCGGCGGCATTCTTTTTGAAGATCGAGGCTGATTTCAGAGCCCGGAAGTGAGTTCCGGGCCGCAAAGCACCAGGCCGTCGAGGATTCCGATGACCCCAAAACCGACCAAATCGGCAACAATGCTCTGGGTCAGGCGTTTAAATCTGACCCGACCGCGCGATAAAAAGCGGCCTTAAGACCGTAAAACCCTGTGAATAAAAGGTTTACAAGCATGCTTAGCCTCAGATATCGTTCCTTCGCCGCCGCCGTGATTGGTGGTACCGCCGTCTTTGCGGGTGATGTCGGGCTCGACACCATCTTCGAAACCAGCGAATTTTCCAAGACCGCGTCCGCGCAGCAGGACGGTGGCCGAGGTGGCCGCGGAGGCCGGGCCGGCGGTCGAGGTGGCATGGGCATGGGAGGCATGCGGGACATCCGTGAGCTCCTCGAGCCGGATTTCTCACGCCGTGACGTCCCGCTCTTCGTCGAACAGCTTCAACTGGACGATGGACAGCGAGCGATCATCGAAAGCCTCATCGAGGACTACGACGACACCTTCGGCGGTGGAAGCGAAGCCGTTCAGGCCGACCTCACTGACCTGGGGCGTTCCATGATGCAGTCCTTCATGGGCGGCGGCGCCATGGGCGACATGCGAGAACGCATGCGAGACACCATGGGGAACATCCGCGAGGAAATGGAAGAGATCCAGGCCGCCAACGGTGGGCAGGAGATGACGAGCGAAGAACGTCGTGCCTTCTTCCGTGAGCGCATGCAGACCGTCCAGCAGGACATGATGCAGGACGCCATGGAAAGTGGCGCCATGGACGAGGCCCGCGGCGTGATGGGCGAGATGCTCGACATCCTTCAGGAATGGGTGGCCGAACGACAGTTGCTCAAGACCGAGTTCGTGGGCAACGTCGAGATTCAGCTCTCCGACGACCAGCTCGTGCTCTGGCCTGCCTTTGATCGTTTCCTGGTGCGAGAGAAGTCGCTTCCCCGCGGCCGTCTCTCCGGCGAGGAAGTGAACTTGTTCGCGGTGCTCGACGATGTCGGTCTTTCCGAGTCCGCCTACGCCGCCGTCGAGCCGATGCTCGATGAGTACGAAATTCAACTCCATTCGGCACTGGTCTCCAGAGACGCCTATCTCCTGAGCAGTGCCCCTCGTCTCTTCAAGGCGATTCAGGAAGGTTCGATCGACGACGCCGAGCGAATCCTCAAGCAGCAGGTTCAGTATCGGGAAGGCGTTCGAAACGTCAACGACAACTTCCGCGTGC
Source organism: Phycisphaera sp. TMED9 (assembly GCA_002167845.2). Lineage (GTDB taxonomy): Bacteria > Planctomycetota > Phycisphaerae > Phycisphaerales > SM1A02 > UBA12014. The sequence goes on from NHBO02000076.1 coordinate 67,988, forward strand.
AGTTCGCCGACGTGATCGAGGACGAGATGGAGAAGCAAGCCCTCAACCGGGCATTCCTCGAAGAAGCCTACGACCGGATCTATCGACCGACCTTCGGCCAGCGTTCGTTCGCCGCCGCGATGGAGATCGAAGATCTCGATCCTGACGTGCTCGAAGCGATCATGACCCTCGACGGGTCCTACATGGGCGAACTCTCCGCGAAGAACCTGCTCCTGGTGGGCATCCTTCGCAGGAGTGAGGGTGATGACCAGGTCAGCCAGGGCACCCGAATGGTCTCGGTCATGTCCGGTGACTTCTCCGGCGGCATGCCGTGGGGTGGCGGTCGGAACCGCGGCGGTGGAGATGAAGAAGATCCGTACCGTGAAGGAATGGACGATCGAACTCGAATCGATGAGCGATACGTCGAGCAGCTCAGAGCACTGTTGACGCCCGAGCAGCAGGAGGCCTTGCCCACGCAGCGTGGCGGCCGCGGTGGCGGCGGCGGCGGTTGGGGTGGAGGCGCGAGTGAAGAACAACGAGCCGAGTTCATGAAGCGATTCGACAAGGACGGCGATGGTGAACTCTCCGAAGAGGAGCGTCAGTCCATGATCGAAGAATTCCGCGGTGGCCGCGGCGGCCAGGGCGGCCGAGGCGGAGAAGGTGGCCGAGGCGGAGAAGGCGGCCGAGGTGGCCGAGGTGGCCGCGGTGGTCAGGGCGGCGGACGTGGCGGCCAGGGTGGCGTCGGCTGACCCGCTCTACCAAGACGTCGCCTCGAATGAGCGTGACGATCTGATGATGCGAATATGCGACGGCGGTCCTTCACGGGCCGCCGTCGTTCTTGTCTTCCGGCTTCTTCACCGATCGGTCCCGGCACCTCGGTGACGGATCAGGCTTACGATGCTCTGCATGTCCGACATTCCCCACAACTCAGAGAGTCTCGCTGGCGAGACCGAGATTCAGGGCTGGAGAGCCGCGATTCTCGAGTCGGTCATGGCCAACGCCGCGTCCCACCGAACCGCGGACTCGCCGATGCCGGATGCGACCATCGTCGGTGCGATCGTGGAACGGCTCCGGTGGCTGGCGTTCCCCGGCTTCTTCGGGCCTCGAGTGGTCGATCCGTCGGGCTTGGAGCAGCACGTCGGCCGGTTGCTGGACGAGTTGGCGGTGATGTTGCAGGGGCAGTTGGAATCCGCGTTCGCCTACGATCCGATCGGGAGCCATGGCTGCCAGGCCTCCGAGGCGAGCCGCCGTGCGTCAGAGGCGCTGGCGGGGTTCTTCGAGCGAATTCCGGCGGTTCGGGCCCTGCTGGCCGAGGACGCGGCGGCGGCGTTTGAAGGTGATCCGGCGATGCGACATCTCGATGAAGCGATTCTCTGCTGCCCGGGTGTCTCTGCATTGGTCGTTCATCGTTTCGCCCACGAGCTTCAACTTCGTGGGGTTCCGTTGATCCCGAGAATGATGGCGGAGCGCTCCCATGCCGCCACGGGCATCGACATCCACCCTGGGGCGGTGATCGGGCGACGGATGTTCATCGATCATGGAACCGGCGTGGTCATCGGCGAAACCACGCGAATCGGCGATGGCTGTCGTCTGTATCAGGGGGTGACGCTCGGCGCGAAACGACTCGAGGTTGATGAGTCGGGTCGGATTCGCCGCGGATATCAGCGGCACCCGACCATCGAAGACGACGTGACGATCTACGCCGGAGCGACCATCCTCGGCGAGGGCACGATCATCGGGCGAGGCTCGGTGGTGAATGGAAGCGTCTTCGTGACCGCCTCGGTTCCACCGGGTTCCGTGGTCTCCGGGCCGAACCTGGAGATCCGGATGAGGCAGCGCTGAGTCGATCGCGATGGAGGGGTGTCGCCGCCGCACCAGGCTCACCCGGGGGCACTTCATCGGGGATCCCCGGAGGTGCTTCGAAGCCGGACGGGACGGTCGCTAGAATGGGTTCCTTGAACTCTCTTCGCAGGTGCTCGGAAGGCTTGAACGCCCCGTGGCCTGCCCAATCGGAGCCAGTATGTCCCCGCACGATCCGTTTTCCGCCCGAGCCTCCCTCTCGACCGACGAGGGTGATCGCACCATCTACCGACTCGATGCACTCGCCTCTCTCGGCGAGATCGATCGACTCCCGCTCTCGATCAAGGTCCTGCTGGAGAGCTGCCTCAGGAACTGTGACGGAAGAGTGGTGACGGAAGATCACGTGAAGGCGTTGGCCGCCTACGACGCGACGGATGTGGGTGAGACCGAGATCGCCTTCACGCCGGGGCGCGTGGTGTTGCAGGACTTCACGGGGGTGCCGTGCGTGGTGGATCTCGCGGCGATGCGCGACGCGATGAAGTCGCTCGGCGGTGATCCCAGCAAGGTCAACCCGCTGGTCCCGTGCGATCTGGTCATCGATCACTCGGTTCAAGTCGACGAGTTCAATTCCGGCGTGGCGCTCACGGTCAACGCCGAGAAGGAATTCGAGCGGAACGGTGAGCGATACGAATTCCTGAAGTGGGGCCAGCAGGGCTTCGACAACTTCCGCGTGGTGCCTCCCGCGACCGGCATCGTGCATCAGGTGAACCTCGAGTATCTCGCCAAGGTGACCTGGGAGCGTGATGGCACGCTGTTCCCCGACTCGCTGGTCGGCACTGACAGCCACACCACGATGATCAACGGTCTGGGCGTGCTCGGTTGGGGTGTCGGAGGCATCGAGGCCGAGGCGGTGATGCTCGGGCAGCCGATCTACATGCTCATTCCCGAGGTGGTCGGGATGCGACTGACCGGATCGCTTCCCGAAGGTACGACGGCGACCGACCTGGTGCTTCGAATCACCGAGATCCTCCGGGCCCATGGGGTGGTCGGGAAGTTCGTGGAGTTCTTTGGCTCCGGTCTCGCCGACATGCCCCTCGCCACGCGAGCCACCATCGCGAACATGGCGCCGGAGTACGGCGCGACCTGCGGGTTCTTCCCGATCGATGAACGAACTCTGGAATACCTCCGCTTGAGCGGTCGGGATGAATCGCTCATCGCGACCGTCGAGTCGTATTCGAAGGCCCAGGGTTTCTGGCGCAATGACGAGATCGAACCTCGATTCTCATCGACGCTCGAACTCGACATGTCGACGGTGGAACCTGCGCTGGCGGGGCCCAAGCGGCCACAGGACCGAGTCGGGCTTTCCGCGATGCAGGGAACCTGGCATCAGACGCTCACTGACGTCTTCGGCCGGGACGGCGCCGACGGTGGCACGCAGGTCGATCGGTGGATGGGCGATGGAGGCGAGGGTCCGGATGCGGCCTCCGTCGCGGTCGTCGATCGGCCGAAGACCGCGGTGAAGTTCAACGACGAAGAGTTTGAAATGCGTGACGGAGACGTGGTGGTCGCGGCCATCACCTCCTGCACCAACACCAGCAACCCGAGCGTGATGGTCGGAGCGGGGCTGATCGCCCGGAAGGCGAGAGAGCGCGGGCTCACTCGGAAGCCGTGGGTGAAGACCTCGCTGGCGCCGGGCTCCAAGGTGGTGACGGACTACCTCGAGCGAGCGGACCTGATGGGTGATCTCGAAGCTCTGGGCTTCTACCTCGTCGGGTACGGCTGCACCACGTGCATCGGGAACTCCGGGCCGCTTCCGGAGGAGATCTCCCTGGCGATCCGCGAAAACGATCTGGTGGCGACCAGCGTGCTGAGCGGCAATCGCAACTTCGAGGGTCGAATTCACGCCGACATCAAGGCCAACTTCCTTGCATCGCCGCCGTTGGTCGTCGCGTACGCGATCGCCGGAACCGTCGACATCGACCTGACCGTGGATCCCCTGGGGATCGATACCGAAGGAAACCCCGTGTTTCTCCGGGATATCTGGCCGACTACCGACGAAATCGAGCGGACGGTCGAAACCTCATTGGGGCGCGAGCAGTTCCTCGAGCAGTACGCCAACGTCTTCGAGGGCAGCGAGGAGTGGCAGTCGATCGAGACGTCCACCGGCGAGATGTATCAGTGGAACGAGTCGAGCACCTATGTGCAGAACCCCCCGTTCTTCACCGGAATGAGCCTCGACGTCGATCCGATCAAGCCGATCAAGGCGGCTCGGTGTCTGGCGTTGCTCGGTGATTCGGTCACCACCGACCATATCTCGCCCGCAGGTGCGATCAAGGTCGATTCGCCGGCGGGGCAGTTCCTGGTCGATCAAGGAGTATCGGTCTCGCTCTTCAACAGTTTCGGATCACGGCGTGGAAACGACCGCATCATGACTCGCGGCACCTTCGCGAACATCCGGATCCGGAACCTGCTCGCGCCGGGCACCGAAGGCGGGTACACCACCGACCTGCTCGACGGGAAGGTCAAGTTCATCTACGACGCCGCGATGAACTATCGAGATCAGGGTGTGCCCCTGGTCGTGCTCGCCGGAAACGACTACGGCATGGGTTCGAGTCGTGACTGGGCCGCGAAGGGCACCAACCTTCTGGGCGTCAAGGCCGTGATCGCCGGAAGCTTCGAACGCATTCACCGTTCCAATCTGGTGTTCATGGGCGTCCTTCCCCTCGAGTTCAAGCCCGGGCAGTCGGCGAAATCACTGGGGTTGACCGGGCACGAGTCCTTCGACATCGCGGTTCCGGAGGATCTGAAGCCACGACAGGAGATCGACGTCGTGGCGACGAACGATCAGGGTGTTCCGAAAGCCTTCCGTGCGGTGGCAAGAGTCGATACCCCAGTCGAGGTCGACTACTTCCGCAATGGAGGCATCCTTCACACGGTGCTCCGGAAGATGGCGACCAGCTGAGATCGAAGTACGGAGTGGGGGTCGAAGAGCCACCAGCCGATCCCGCGAAGACAAGACAGGCCCGGCCCCTCGAGGGCCGGGCCTTTTCGTGTGGTGGCGGTTCCGCGGCGGAGTTCGGATGTCGATTTCCGGCTCTATAGGATCAGGCCGGGGAACCGGACGCTCGTCATGCGACGGAAGATGGCGCGGGTACGAGGATCGTTTCAGACCATCGTGACGTCGGGCTTTCGAGTCCTTCAAGCGATGCTGGGAAGTCAGCGTCCGTCGGGCGTGGTGTTGGAGTGCCTTCTCCACGAGGCGATTCGAAACGCGTCTCGATCAACATCCGATTCCGCCTTCCGCTCGGAGGCGCGTACTCCGCGTTCCATCGCTTCGGCTTCGATCGCGCCTGCTTCGATCGAAGGGATGCCGTCTGGAATCGAATCGATGGTCGATCTCGGCTGTTACGAGGGCGTGCTCGCCGAGATCCTCGTGACGGCGAAGTATCAGGCGTGGTCGGAACCACTGGAGCGCCTCGGGCTTCGACTCGGCGAGGAATTGCAGGCGACGGCTTCCTGGCTCTCCGAACCGGGCGGGGGAGGGAGCCGGCCGCTGGTGGTACCAGTCCCGTCGCCGAGACTTCGACGGTGGCATCGGGGGCTCGATCACACGGTGATTCTCGCCGAAGGTGTGGCGCAAGTGATCGGCGGTGATCTGCGGTCACTGTTCGCCCGGCGCTGGTCGCCGCCACAGATGTCCTTGAGCCGACAAGCTCGTCGGGACGTCGGATCTTCCTTGCGACTCCGCGGTGGCGCATCGCGAGCGTTGCGCCGACGGCGAACGGTCCTCATCGTCGACGATGTCACGACGACTGGATCAACCCTTGCAGCGATGGCAAAGGCGCTGTGTGAAGGAGGTGCCGGATCCGTCCATGCGTGCGTGGTCGCCTCCGGTCGATCGGGTTGCCAGGTTGCGGCGAGGCAGGAGGACCACCCGATTCCACGGGGGGTTCGTGGTGGATAGCCGGTGCATCCTGTCGATTGCGCTGGTTCAGTGGAATCATGTCCAACTTCCACCGATCCGGCCCACCGGGAGAGTCTTTGGTCAAGATGTCCAAAAACAGCCCTATCACGCCCAATCAAGGCCTATTATCGTCCCGAAAGCCCTCCGGCCGGCCTCAGGCTCACTTTTGCCGTCGGGGGCGGGCCAAGAAGTCGAGAGAAGCCGGATATTTGGCACTGGGGTGGGTTGACAGGGGCGACGGTTTCCGTAGGATGCCTCGTCTCGCCATTGCGAAACGCATTGGCGGCACGGCCTCGGTCGTGTTCCTCTTTGACAAGTGAATGATTCGGACATGCCGCGAGGATGGAGCGTCTCGAAGACCTGCTCACAACAGGGCTTCGTGGTGTAATCCCAATGGTCGGCCCACACAGCCGGGCCGTCCAATGGACATCCTTGTGATACCAAGTTAATTTTCCTTCAAGGGATTCTTACGTACTTCACTTTCGGGTGAGGTAAGTATGGATGTCCGTGAACCGATACCGGCAGGTTAGCCGCCTGCCGGCACTAATCGTGATTCCTCGGAATCACAACTTGAGATTAGTGAAGACCGGCCGCGTCTTCCGACGCGGTCAACCAGGCCAAACCTTCGAAGTTACGTTGGTCTTCAAGACCTTCTATCGAACACAATTGAAGAGTTTGATCCTGGCTCAGATTGAACGCTGGCGGTATGGCTAAAACATGCAAGTCGAGCGCGAACGTCCTTCGGGACTATTAGAGCGGCGTAAGGGCGAGGAATCCATTTCTACGTACCCCAAGGTCGAGGATAGCTCAGGGAAACCTGAGGTAATACTCGATGTGGTGCTTCGGCATCAAAGGCTTGCTGCCTTGGGAGCGGGGAATGACCTATCAGGTTGTTGGTGAGGTAATGGCTCACCAAGCCTTAGACGGGTAGCGGGTGTGAGAGCACGACCCGCCGCATCGGGACTGAGACACTGCCCGGA
>NHBO02000077.1 GCA_002167845.2 Phycisphaera sp. TMED9
TCGACGACCGTCATGCAGGCCGCCGTCGCCACCGCGGCATCCGCCGCGGTTCCGCCGCGCTTGAGCATGTCGAGCCCCGCGGATGCGGCGACCGGAACGCTGGTGGCGACGATGTTCCGGGCAGTCACCGGCTCGCGTTGGGAAGGGTAGGGGAGGGCGTAATTGAATCGGCTCATGCCCGGAGGCTAGCAGACCTCACGATTTCAACGTCAAGTCCGCCAGAGAGATTTCGAACTCGACGCCATGATCGCGATCAGCAACGTTTCTTCATGCCAGCAGACAATGAAAAGAAGATCTTCTCGATCGATGCTGGTGAGGCGTCGCTTCGGTTCTATCATGGATTCCGCCATGGGCTCAACGAGCGAAACTCGAATCGGCATCGTCATTCCGGCGTTCAAGTCGGCACTGACCATAGAGGTGACGCTGGATGCCGTGGCGTCGCAGGTTCATGCGGCGGTCGCGGTGATCGTGGTGATCGACGGGCCTGATCCGGAGTTGGAAGAGATCGTTCGGCGACATCCCTCGTCGCCCGAGGTTCTGGTGCTGCCGGAGAATTCCGGCGGTCCGGCCCGGCCGCGAAACGTGGGAGCAGATCGACTTCGATCGCGACATGACATCGAGGCCGTCTGGTTTCTTGATGCCGACGACCTTCCCGCGCCGGGATTCCTCGGCACCATGGCGAGGCTGTTCGACGACCACCCGAAGGCCGCGATGGTCTTTTCAGATTTCGCCAACTGGGTCGATTCCTCACCACGGCCAGATCCGGCCCCGCCGCCGAGCATCCCGGTCTCGGTCGAGATCGAACTGGACTGGTATCTCGAGAACACCGGCGCCATTCTTCCGAGCTATTCGGTGATCCGCGGCGACGCGCTCGATCGACTGCGGAATGACGGAGGCGGCTTCTCTCCGGAACTTTCGAATAATCAGGACTACGAGCTCTTCGTCCGGTTGATCGCCACGTCGGAGGCCCGCCGAATCGCCTGGTCCGGGGGTGCGTACCGGGTCCATGACGCGGCCATCTCCTCGAATAGGGCAATGGCCTGGAGTTGCCGATCAAGAGCGGACCAGATGCTTGCGACCTGGTTCGAGTCGCGCGGTTCACTCGAAGTCGCTCGTCGCTTCATCGCGAAGGCTGGTTCCGCCGCCCGTCGAGCGAACAAGGAACTCTGGCACGTCGGGCGACGCGGCGAAGCCGCTCGCGGACTGCTCTGGCGGACGGTCGGATCACTCGACCCGAAAGCGGCGGTGGTGCTCGCGAGGCTTGTGCTCGGGGTTGGCGATTCACCTTCGAAGCGCGGCGAATGACCGGGCCTGGAAGCCCGAACCGTCGTCTCCAGGTGAGACTCAGACCGTCTGGCGAGCCTTCCCGGCATCGATGCGATGTCGGGCATAGGCGACCGCCGCGTCGTAGGCGCTCGCGTGGCCCGCGGTTCGTTCGAGGATCTCCAGCGTCGTGCCTTCGATCTGCGCGACCTTCTCGTCGACCTCCACTTCCGTGAGTCCGAGGTAGAGACCGGCGAGGCGGATCACGCCTCCGGCATTGGCGACGAAGTCCGGCGCGTAGACGATGCCACGGCCCTTCAGGAGTTGTCCGTCGGACTCGGGATTGGCGAGGATGTTGTTGGCGGTCCCACAGATGATCGGTGCGGAGAGCGTGGGGATGTTCTTGGCGTCGAGCACGGCACCAAGGGCGCAGGGTGCGAGGATGTCGACCCCGGGAAGGGTGAAGAGATCCTCGTCGTCACCGAGCACGCGGACTCCGAGTTCGTCCTGAGCCATTCGGACCGCATGTGGATTGACGTCGGTCGCGACCACTTCACCACCGGCTTCACGGACGAACTTCGCCACTTTGTAACCCGTGGCGCCGAGTCCCTGGATGCCGACCGTGACGCCATGAAAGTCGATCGGTCGACCGGCGAAGGCGAGGCAGGATTTCATCGCGTTGAAGCAGCCGAGGCTGGTGTAGGGCGAAGGGTCGCCGCCGTTGTCCTCGTCACCCATNACGTGGNCGGTCTCNTCNNGCATCCAGGCNCAGAACTGNGGGCTNACNCCGACGTCNTCGGCGGCGATGTANGNACCCNNCATNGTCTCNACGAANCGNCCCATNGCNCGNGCCTGNGCNTCGGTCGNCTCCTGCCCNGGAGTGTCNAGCAGGATCACGCTCTTNGCGCCNCCCATNGCGAGATCNGCGGCCGCCGCCTTGTAAGTCATGCCCTCCGAGAGTCGGAGAACATCCATGATGCCGTCCGCTTCNCTGGCNTAGCACCANCGNCNGGTNCCACCGAGGGCGTTGCCGAGNGTNGTGTCNTGGACNGCGATNACGGCACGGAGGCCGCTCTCGGGATCCTGGTGGAACGCCACACGTTCGTGGCCCATGACGGTCATGTTCTGAAGGAGTTTCATCGTGTCGTCATCTCCCGAAGAAAGAGCAGTGCGGGACGGAGTTCTAGAAAATCGGCGGTCGTCGTGACGCCGGCCAGGGGTGGTCAGACTTTCTCGCCGGTGAAGGCGGAGCCGCTCCCGAATTGATGGATCTGGTCCTGGTTGGGTTCGAAACCATGGCCATCTCGGCCACGAGCATCGGCGACCGGACTGGTTTCCGGCATCGCGTAGTCGCTGTTGGGGAACTGATCGATCCAGGCCAGCACGCTCTTCCCCGCCTTGCGAGTCGAGTGGTCGTGATTGGCACGGAGCTTTCGCATTTCGTCGCCGAACGCTTCGTTGGCGATGGCGCAGAGGTGTTCCACGACCGCCATCTCGTGATCGAGTGCGGCGCCGTCGAGTCCGCTTCGCAGGTTTGAGTCCAGCTTCGAGAGCGAGCAGAGCATCGCGTGGATCCACATCGCACCGAGCGAAATCCGCCGTTGGACGAGCTGGTTCGTGATCAGCGCTTCCTCGTGCTCCTTGAACATCATCTTCACCTGATGACTGAGCTCCCGGATTCGAAGCATGTTCTCTTCGACCAGATGGATGATGCGATCATGAGCCATCGCCGCCCGGGGTGCCGCGGGGCGGACCCCGAGGAAGAGCTGGGTGGCGATCTTCAATCCGGCGCCGATGTTCTTGGTCGGGTTGTTCTTGACCGAGAGCATCCACTCGCCGAGTTGCTTGGATCCGTAGGCGAACACGAACGAGTGCATGACGTCGTTGGCGCCTTCGACGATGGTGTTGATCCGGCTGTCACGCCACATTCGTTCCACCCGGTTTTCCGTCATGTACGACTCGCCACCCATGATCTGGATGCAGTTGTTCACGGTTTGGTAACCCCACTCCGAGCAGAAGACCTTGCACATCGCGGTCTCGAGCATGATGTCGTCATCGTGTCGGTCGAGGAACCCGGTGGTCATGTACAGCATCGAATCCATCGCATAGACCCATGCCGCCATGTCGGCGAGCTGGTCCTGGACGAGTTCGAACTCCGAGATGGAGCGGTCGAACTGGTATCGATACTTCGCCCACTTGGCGGCCTGCTCGAGACCGAAGCGGGCGGCACCGACCATGCCGGCGGAGAGCGTGCATCGTCCGTAGTTCAGGCAGGTGAGCGCGACATTCAAGCCGCGTCCTTCCTTGTGGAGCAGATTCGCGACCGGGACCTTGACGTCCTTCAGTCGGATTCGCGCCTGCCAGGTTCCGCGGATGCCGCACTTCGAGCGGTTGCGACTGTAGATGTCGACGCCCTCCATGTCGGGCATGCAGATCAGGGCGGTGACCTTGTCCTTTTCCTCGCCGGTCTTGGGATCGGTGATTCGATGCTTCGCCATCACGGTGAAGAGCCCGGAGAGGGCGCCCGAAGTGGCCCACTTCTTCTCGCCGTTGAGAATGTAATGGGTGCCGTCCTCACTCAGAACGCAGCGGGTCTCCTGGCCACCCGCGTCGCAGCCGACGTTGGGTTCGGAAAGACAGAAGGCGCTCAACGTGTCGGTGGCCATGCGGGGGAGGAAGCGGGCCTTCTGCTCGTCGTTACCGAAGAGCATCAACGCCTTGCAGCCGATCGACTGGTGCGCGGAGACGAGCACCGCGGTGGATCCGCAACTTCGACCGATGCGCTCGAGCACCCGGTTGTAACTCGTGATGCCGAGACCGAGGCCGCCATGCTCCTCGGTGATGGTCATTCCCAGCACGCCGATTTCGAAGAGTCGCTTGATGGCCCACTGCGGGATCTCTTCGTCGCGATCGATCTCGAACGCGGGGTGCTCGTTCACCAGGTAGTCATCGAGTCGCGCCAGCAGCTCGTCGCACTTCGCGGTTTCCTCGGCGGAGACCTGCGGGTACGGGAAGATCACGTCCTCCCGGAAGTTCCCCCAGAACATGTTCTTGACGAATCCCATCGTTTCGGGATCGGCGCCGAGCATCTCCTGGGCCTGCTGGATCTGCTTGCGATCCTTTTCAGAGACGTTCTTGAGATCCTTGGCAAGGTCGGGGGCGGCCATCGTGTCGTCACTCCAGTGAACAGGTTGCTCGATGCGGATCCGTATGGAGCCGCGAAGCGTGGAATTGGTCGAAGAGCGGCCGGTTTCCGGTCGGCTCCATCAGAGGTCGATCATGCCTTCGCGAGGAAGGCTTCAAGTCGTGATCGGGCGGCGTCGGTGTGTCGGAGTCCGGTCAGTAGTCGTCGTTCCGCCTCGATGGCGGCGTTCCATCCGTCGGCGAGCCCGACCGACACGGCTTCGAGGACCGCGGATGCGGCGTCGGATTCGTCGAGGGCCGGGGTGGCGGATTCGATTCCGGCGGTGATCGCGGTTCGATTCGACTCGTTGATCGAGCGAGGCGATGCGTGAGCCAGTCGATCCTCTTCGGCACCGGGGTGATCCCGAATCCAGCCGAAGGCCGCGGTCATGAGGTCGCGGGCCGGCACCATCTGATCGACGAGGCCATCCGGGATCTCGGTCGCCTTGAAGGTCTGTCCGGTGGCGGTGGCGCGAATGGCGAGATCCGGATCGATGCGGGCCGGCAGCATCTGCGTGCCACCCCAGCCGGGGCAGAGTCCGAGTCCTGCTTCGGGAAGTCCGATCCGCCAGGGCTTCGCATCGGCGGCGACGACCGAGGCGACCAGGGCATCGCAGTGCATCGCGATTTCGAGACCTCCTCCGAGGGCGGCTCCGTTGATCGCGGCGACGGTGGGGCAGGAGAGTCCGGCGATTCGNTGATACGCGGTGGCGCCCTTCTCGAGATATCGCATCAGGGCGTCATCGTCGAGGGCGTCGATCTCGGCGAGATCCGCACCGGCGACGAACACCCGCTCACTGTCACTGGCGAGGACGAATCCGGTCGGCGGTTCGCCTTCGGCGATGCGGCTCATTCCCTCATCGATGGCGCCAAGAAGCCAGTCGTCGAGCACCACCACCCCACCCCGCGGTTTGGCAGGGTTCGGGATCAGTCGGAGGACGGCGATGCCGTCTTCGGTGCGATCGATCGGCAGGCTGGCGTTGGCTTCAGTCATGGCGTCGATGATCCCATGTCCGCGGGCCGGAGGCGAGCGGTGGGTCCCAGAGGGAAGAAAAGGTGCGCGGGGTCGGTGATCGAGTCTGAACGGGTTGAACCGAGGCGTCTCGGGTCACCGTGAATGCGGGTGGACATGATAGCGGATCCCCATCTCGGATTTCCGTTGAAAAGCGGGCTTTCGTGGTGCAAAACCCCGTTACCGCACCCCAGGGGGTCAAAACCACCAATGGGGTCTCGGCCTGCGGGCGCGACGCTCGGCGAAGAACGCCATCGCGACCTTCACATGCGTGCCGGGAAGTCCTGGGATTCCGCGGCTACGACGGTGCGGAAAGAAGCGTTCTGACTTCGAGGATTCCACGGGTCGGCGATACCAGCACCGCGATCACGCCACCACGGCCTCCGAAGTAGGGGGCGACGTACTCGTTGACCACCCGCTCCCCGACCTTCCACGGGCGCTGGCTGGATCGGTGGTTGTGCCCGGCGAGAAACACCGCGTGTTCTCGTTTCGCGATCATGTCGAGCAGCCGCTGCTTCCGTTCGACGATCGTGGTGTCGGTGGTGTCATAGTCGTCCCACCATCCGTCACTGGTGCTCAGTGGGTAGTGCTGGACGAAGATCGCGGGGCGCGAGGGATCCTCGGCGAGCAGCGATTCCATCGCCTCGATCTGGGGTTCCGCGCTCACGAAGGTCTGGCACCCGGCGCCGCCGGCGAGGGGATTGCAGGNNAGCGGCCACCCGGCGGGATATTCGTAGGAAGGTTGGTAGAGGAAGGTGTTGAAGTTGACGATGTCCACGCCTTTGTAGGTGGCGTGGAAGGTGACCGGTCCATGGTCGGCGCTCGGACCGACCTCGTGGTAGGCGAGATCGGGCGCGATCTCCGCCGATCGGCGATACGTCTCGCGGGTGAACGCGGTCGTCGTCTCGTTCGACCGATGTCCGGCGAAGGAGTAGCTCGGACTGTCGCCCCAGGATTCCGGTTCCCAGTCGTGATTCCCGAATCCCGCGATCACCGGAATTCCGGCGTCGAAGAACGGNGACCAGANCGGCATGTCGAGNTCGATCGTGGTGTGCCGATCCTGGCTGATGTCGCCGCCGATGATGANGAGCTCGGGNTCGATCTCGTNNGTCCGTCCATCGCCGNTCNGGAACCACTCGTGACGGGTCTCGCCGAGATCGAGAAGTCGTTGGACGTATCCCGCGAGTTCCTCGTGCGTGTTTCCGCGCATGCGGGCTTCGGGATCACCGATGAAGATCACCGTGAACGCNTCTTCGGNCGGGGGCGGCGAGGCGGTCACCGGAATGATGGAATCGTGTCGNCTCAGNGCCGGNCGAGCNNTCGAGCACGCNGTGANCACCAATGCGATCGGAATNCCGAGGAGCACGACGGGGACGGCGATCGCCGCGAATCTGCCTCGAACGATCATCGCTTGAAGAGCGTCCGGAGTCGGGCCTGAGCGTCTTCGGTCTGGATGAGTTCGGCGGAAATCTCCGCACCCTTGGAGAGTTGTTCGTCGTCGAGCGAGCCGTCGAGTTCGTTCAGCCAACGCTTGGTGGCGCTGATCGCTTCAGGACCACCCTTGCCCAGGCGTTCGGCGAAGGCGATGGTGGCGGATTCGAGTTCGTCCATCGGTACCAGATGCGTCGCGAGTCCGGCGTCGAAGCCGGCTTCGCCACCCATGGTTCCGCCGGCGAGGAGCATGGCCCGCGCCTTGCCCGCGCCGATTCGCTTCACGAGGAAGGGGGCGACCACCGCGGGACAGATTCCGAGGTCGACCTCGGGATAGCCAAGTTTCGCTTCGGGGTGTGCGAAGGAGAAGTCGCAGACCACCATGAGNCCGCACCCGCCGCCGATCGCGGCACCCTGCACGCGGGCGATCGTGGGCTGGTCGAGTCGTCGGATGCGCCGGCTCACTGCGGCGAGCCGGCGAAGCATGTCGCCCATCAGAATCGGATCGTCNTGAACCGCCTTGAGGTCCATGCCGGCNCAGAAACTCTTGCCNGCNCCGGCNAGGATCACCACCCGCACGCCGTCGAGNCCNGACTCGATCTTCTCAAGCCCGACTTCCATCGCGGCGATCATCTCGAGTGAGAGGGCGTTGCGGGCGTCGGGTCGGTTCAGGGTGAGCGTGGCGACGGGGCCATCGGTGGTGAGGGTGACGAGTTCGGTTTGGAGATCAATGGTGTTCATGGGACGTATTGGATCCGCTGCCGGGGTGAGATTCAACCCGGCCGGTGATACCGAGGTCGACTCAGCCCCAGATCTTCCGGCCGCACTCACTGCACTTCTTNGGATACCGGACGCCGCTGAGGTCGTAGTTGCAGAACGGGCACCGTCCGGCCTTGAGTTTTCCGATGACTCGCCGCCGTCGCCAGCCGGTGGCGAGGAAATGAAGGCCCTGGCCGGATCGAATCAGCAGGGCGCTGGTCAGAAAGAGCAGGAACCAGGTCGCGACCGCCGTCGCGAGCGTCGCGGACCACGCGCGGCTGGTCCGGGTTTTCCGCGAAGTCAGATTCTCGACCCAGCCCTGCTGGCGATCGGCCTCAAGAGTGAGGAGCAACACATCGAGTGCGCCGGTGAGATCGACGCCCGTTTCCGATCGAAGGGTTGCAAGCCGAGCGGCCGCCGAGGGCGCGGCGAGATCGATCGTCACGCTGGGATCGACCAGCGGTACTGCGAGCAGTTGCAGCGGGGGGAGCGTGGTCCAGCCGGAGAAAGGCCAGCCATGCTCGATGGTCTCTTGTCGAAGTTGAACGGTGGCCAGGGGGCTGCCGAAACTCCAGGGCGTGCGATTCGGATCCTTTCGAAGGATGGTCGCCTCCAGCGGTGTCCCGCGATCCTCGCGGCCGAGACGAAGATCGGCGAGGTTCTCCCACGACGTCCGGCTGATGTTCGCATCGAGAAAAAGCGAGAGCAGCAACGCGATCGGCATCGAAAGGAAGAGGCTCCAGTCCGCAGCCTTCGTCCATCGAGAGCGATGGCGGGTCGCCGACTGTCGCTCGATGCGTTGCAGCCGACGCCGGAGCATCGTGATCGGATTCCAGGTTCGTCGTCGTGCCATGATGCGTTCGCCATCATCGTCGAACTGCCGAGGCCCGACGCCTCGGTGACGCTGAGATCATCCCAGATCCACNATTCCACGACTCACCCTCGGTCATCAGCCGCCCGCTTCTTCTTCATCACGGCTTCGATTCGTTCCTGGAACTCCACCGAACCGGACGTCGCGAGGCTGGCCGCGAGCGACCGCGTGAACACGTCGGGGCGGTCNGTCCCGTCGAGTTCGTTCTGGAATCGCTTGGTGGCGCGAAGGGTTGCGGCGTCCATCGCTCCGAGTCGATCGCACAGGGTGNTGACCGCCTCCTCGAGCGCCCCGCGATCGGGGTGCGCCGCCGCGGCGAGACCGATCGCGACGGCGGCGTCGGCATCGAGGAATTCTCCGGACAGGGTCAGAGCTCGGGCCGAACCGGGTGAAGTGCCGGGGACGAGGGTCGCCAGACTCACCGCGGGCGAGATGCCGAGACGATGGACCGGGTATCCGAACGCGGCGTCCGGACCGGCGTGCACGATGTCGCACGCGGAGACGAGTGCGCAGCCGCCGGCGAGCGCCGGCCCATGAACCTCGGCGACCACCACCGCATCGAGGTGGCGGAGTCGTCGGCAGATGGCGCCGAGACGTTCGAGAAAGGACGGGAGCGCGCCGTCGGCCATGGCTTCCAGATCGAAGCCCGCGCAAAATGCCGGGCCTTCGCCGCGGATCCGTAGAACGTGGCTGGATTTCGAATCGATCAATTCACCCGCGACATCGAGGCTGCGCTCGAGTTGGTCGAACAGTCCTGCGGACAAGGCGTTCCGCCGGTCCGGGTCGTTCAAGACCAGGGTCATGACCGGCGAATCCGGATCGAATCTCACTTGTTCGGGCATGGGAAGCGGCTCGTGGTCGTCTGATGACGGTGAATAGACTCATTCCAACGNGTTCATCATAGGAGCGGTCGGTCGTTCTTTTCAGCAGTCGTCGATGATCATCGCACCATGACGACGACCCGCCGGGTCGACGGTCGATCGCGGAATTCGCAGAGGTAGACACCTTGCCAGGTGCCCAGGGCGAGCCGGCCGTCGACGACCGGAATCGAGACCGCGGTGCCGGTCAGGATCGCCTTCAGGTGACTGGGCATGTCGTCAGGGCCTTCGTCGACGTGCGTGTACCAGGGTTCGCCTTCGGGAGCGATCCGGTCGAACCACGCCTCCATGTCGCGTCGGGCCGACGGATCCGCGTTCTCCTGGATGCAGACGCCCGCGGAGGTGTGTTTGACGAACACGGTGCAGAGGGCCTCTTCGAGGCCGGCGTCCCGGACGACGTCCGAGATCATCGACGTGATCTCGTGCAGCCCACGCCGGTGCCGCGTGACTTCGATGGTCCGGTTCACGCGCTCGACTCCGGGCCGGGTGCGTTCCACCGGATGACGGTGCGGTACTCGTGCTCGAAGCCGAGCACGCAGTAGGTGCCGGTCCCCAGATCGAACATGCGACCGTCTTCGGGCGGCAGCCCGAGCCAGGTCGCGGCGANTACGCGGAGATAGTGACCGTGGGCGACCAATGCGACGTCGCCGGTCGCGGCGAGGGCTCGATCGATCACGTGTTGGGCTCGTGCCGCCACCTCGACGCCGCTCTCACCGTTCGGGCAGGGATGCGACCAGACCGTCCAGCCGGGAACCGTCTCACGGATGACCTTCGTGGTGATGCCTTCGTAGTCGCCGTAGTTCCATTCGTGGAGATCAGAGTCGATCACCGCGGCGTCGCCGAGGCCGAGCAGTTCCGCGGTCCGCCGCGCTCGCTGGAGCGGGCTGCAGAGCACGAGGTCGAAATGGTGGGCATCGACGACGGGTCGAAGGCGTCGGGCCACGTCCTCACCCTCGGGGAGCAGGGGGAGATCGGTGACGCCGGTGTGGCGGCCGTTCTTCGACCATTCGGTCGCGGCATGCCGGAGAAGCCAGATCTGTTTCGTCGGGTCGGGCATGGCGGGTTTCCTGAGAAGTCACTGCGAGAACGACGGGGGAACGAGATCCTCGGCGTGCAGATGGCCTTCGGCGTAGGCGTCGAGGAGTTCGGCGGGGACGCCGGATGAGAGGCCAGCCCGATCGTACAGGCGTTCGACCTGCCGGCGGACCGTGTCTTCGAGTCGGCGGCCGCTGCTGCTCGCGTCGAGCGAGCGAGGGCCGATGACTCGGCTTCGGACCGCGAGTTCGATGCCGGCGTCCCGGTCAAGGGTCGAGAGCGGCCGACGTTCGGGGCGGAGCGCCTCGGGCAGACCATCGCCGTCGCCGAGCAATTCGTTCACCAGCCGCGTCGCGATCTCCGGCGACGNNNTGACCCCGTCTCGCCGAGTGCCGGTGGCGATCCAGAGACCGGGGACACTCGTCGCACCAAGCAACGCGTGGCCGTCTTCGCTGATCGGCCGATGCCCCACGACCGTTCGGCACTCCGCATGTCGGAGGTCCGGAGAGATCTCGTCCATCGCCGATTGCAGCACCAGATGAAGCGATCCCAGCCGCGGGTGCGCTCGTGAGGTCATGGAGACCACGTTGGTGGCACCGAGATAGAAGCGTCCATCGTTGGAGGGGACGTGATAGACCCCGAGCCCCGCACCTCGGTTGGGTGTGCGGAGAATGTCACGGGGAATCGTGGCGGAATCCGGCATGCGGCAGCGGAGACCGACGCCGGTCCCGTGCAGAACTCTCGGAACCCGCCCGGCGAGTTCGGGGATTCCTTGAATCAAGGAATCACTGGCTGCACCGCAGGCGACGACCGTCGTCTCGGATCGAAGCGAGCGTCCGTCCTCGAGGCGAATCACCGAATCGGCGATCGCGTCGACGCGGGCATCGACGCGGCGGACGCCGAGTTTCGTCGCGGCCTGGTCGAGGAGATTCATGACCTCGAAGGCGTCCGCCGCGCCGTCATGCTCGATCCGGATGGCACGCGATGCCCGCAGGTGTGGTCTCGGTCGATATCCGTCGATGTCTGCGGGATCGAGCCGTTCGAACGGAGCAGCATCGTCGTCAAGACCCTTGAGGATCGCATCGAAGTTCGACGCATCGAAGTCGCTGACGTTCGGATTGTCGAGCACGATGGTCCCGCGGCGGATCAAGGGCGGTTCGATCTCGGCGATCTCGGCGAGCGACTGGAGCCATTCCGGCCAACGACCAACCGCAGCGCGGATGATCTCGAACTTCGCCCGGCCGGTCGGGTGGTTGAGCGTTCCGGATTCGAGTTCGGCGTGCGCCGCGAGCATGATTCCCGCGGCCATCGAGGCGGATCCCGGCCGAGTGGTGGGACCGACCACCGCGACCGCCGCGTCAGGCCGTCGTCGTCGGTGCTCGATCGCGATGGCAAGACCGAGTGCGCCATTGCCGACCACCGTGAGGCCGGAAGGTGGGAGCGAATTGTCCTGGGTTGATGACGGCACCCGGACATTCTTGCATTGAAGGGAGGATTGAGCGAATCCTTGGGTGGCCAGGAACAGACGACCCCCGCCGGACTCGGTCTGGCGGGGGTCGCTGATGATCCAGTCGGTCTCGAGAGATCAGAAGTCGATCTTGAGTCCGATTCCGAGCGTGAGGTTCTGGAATGAACCGGTCTTCACATCTTCCGTTCCGACCAGCCCGGTGTTCGCGGAGAAGGCGTTCTTTCCAAAGTTTGAATTCGTGGTTCCGGAGTAAGCACAGGTTGCTCCCAGTGAGATGTTGGGCGCGATCCTGATGAGGCAGTCGATGCCGAACTGGTATCGGAACGCGAAAGCGTTTCCGGACAGCGATGCGTCGAACGCCGGTCCGACGCTGCTCGCATAAACGTTGTTGATGTCCGCGTTCGTCCACTGCAGACCAGCGCCGCCTCGGAGATTGACTTGCAGCGTGTTGTTGTTGTAGACCGAGAAGACGAGTTCCGCGACCAGGGGAACCTGATACACATGGCCGTCCCCACCGGCAACGCTGTCTGGCCCGGCTACGGAAATCCAGGTTCCGGAGACCGAATCGACGGAGTTGTAGGCGACGCCCGAAGAAATCTCGATGGCAAGACTCGGGGCCAGCGGGATTCCAATTCCGATGTCCAGGTTCATTCCCGTGTCGAAGGAGATCTTTCCGTTTTGGATTCCGATGATGGTGTTGGGATTCAGGGGGATGTTCTTGATGTCGACATCGTCCGCGAAGTTGGCGGCGGCGTTGACTCTCAAGTAGACCCCGCTGTTTTCTTCTCCCGCCCCGGTCTCGAGGGGGATGGTGCCGCTGATCGACTGTCGGACGTTGTCGAGCGTGTCAGCCATGGCGTGCGGCGTCAGCAAAGCCGTCGCGGCCAGGGCGAGAATCGGTCCGGTCTTCTTCATGTCTGGTCTCCTGATGGTTGAGAGTTCCGACCCAGCACGGCTTTGGGGTGATTTGAGTTCAAGCTCTGGGTTTCGATCGCGGCCCAGACTACACCGCCCGAAGAGTCGCACGCAACCGGCTGACCCGCCATCCTACTGACGGTTTGATGGAACGAGCCGCGGAGTCCCGCGGAGGGTGCCATGGGCCTTGTTCGAGGAATCGTCGAAGAGCCACGGCCCCTGAAGCGCATCAAAGTGAAAAAGCAGGACGGTCGAGTCGTCGGCCGCGTGGCGGCGCTCCGGTGTCATGTTCTCTCCTTCATACCGGGCGACCGAAGAAAGCCGAACTTCGTCGATGCGGCCATCGAAGGATGACGTCGGTCGTCCGTTTCCGTCGACATCGGCGCCGATCAACAGCGGGAGCGCGTTGCGAGTGCGAGTCTTACCGGCGTTATCACGTGCGATCAAGGAACCATCGAGATACAGGCGAAGCTCCGATCCATCGTAGACCCCGGCGAGGTGATGCCAGGTCTTTGTCTGCAGGATCGATTTCGCGGATTCCGCGAAGGCGTAGGTGCCGTCGAGATGCACGTAGAACGAGGGCTTTCCCTTGCTTAGAAAGAAACCGAACTCACTGCCTTCGGTTCGATTGACCAGGCCGACGCGATCGCCGAACGAATCGCCGTTGAACCAGGCTTCGAGGGTGAATGGCCCGTCGGGAAGGTCGTAGGCATCGGGTTCGATTCGGACCGCCTGGCCTGCTCCATTGAAGCGCATTCCAAGCTCGATCTCAGGTCGTTCGGGGGCGGAGAGCGTGGCGGCCACGGGGACCTCGAGCACTCGCGTCGGTACGGGGTACCGATGGGCCGCCCCGAGATAATCCGCGTCGAGAGTGACCGCCGGGGGTCGCCAGCCGGCGTCGAGTGAATCAGGCTCCCGATCCATCTGAAACGTGATCCGATGGGTTTCGCCGGCGTCGACCACCACGTGCTGGTGATCGGGAGTGAAGCGCCAGCGGCTGTCGGCGGAACCCGGAACCAGTGTGAATTCCACGGGTCGTCCGGTGGGGTTGGTGGTGGCGACCGTCACGGTCCCGTCTCCACTGCCGTCCTCGCCGACGCTCAGATCGCTGGTGATCGGATGATTCTGCCGAGCCAGACGCCCGGTCTCGTCGGAGACCGTGGCGGTGATGTCTCGCACGTCCATCGTTTCGCCGACCGGGATGGCGGCGAGTGCGATGCCGTCCGGACGGACGGTCACGTGATGGAACTGGTGCAGGTATCCCGCTTCGGGAACAAGTCCCGACTGCCCGCCGCCGACGGTGGCGAGGGTGACGTATTCGATCCCGTCTCGCGGCCCGTCGTAACGCATGCGGTGGATATGGCCCGCGAAGACCGCGCGGACGTTCCCCGCATCCGCGAGCACCGGGTGAATCCGTTCCCAGTCGTCGCCGTACCTTCCGCCGATCCAACGCGGGTGGTGAAGGAACACGAAGACGTCCTTCTTGTCCTTTCCGCTCTCGAGCGTGGCCTTCAACCACGCGAGTTGTTCCGGGCTCATTCGCTGGGACGCGGGTTTGCTGAAGTTTCGCTCGCCGGTCTTCGGATCGGGTTCGTCGGTGTAGAGCACGATGAACCGGCGATCCTTGTGATCGAAGGCGTACCAGAGCGGGCCGAAGTGCAGTTCGTAGTTGGCTTCGTGTTCCTCCGGAGGGCGGTTCGGTCCGCGCCAGTAGACGTCGTGGTTTCCAGCGACGGGAAACCACGGGCAGAGGAGACCGTCCATGATCCCACGAAACTCCCGCATCTGTTCCATCCAAGGGCCTTCGGTGCCGTAACCCTGGATCAAGTCGCCGACGGTCATCACCAGATCGGGCTCGTAGAGATTCGTGTCGGCGACCGCTTCGGCCAGAACTTTCACGCCGTCCGCCGGTCCACCGGTGCGATCACCGAACACCACGAAGGTGAACATCTCGTCTTCGGCGGGGAGATCGAGGGTGCGGCCTTCACGATCGGTGATGAATCGATCCGCCGCGGGGGCTGTTGGATGCTTCGGTCGCTCGATCGGCGGATCAGCGGTGACGCCGGCAACGACCATGAGCGAAGACCAGAGAAGTGTCGCGGCGCTGGCGACCCGAGCGTTGAGGGAATGCATCGGTGCATTGCACGCGCAATCGCCTCAAGAACGCAAGTCGTGGCGGCGAAAATGGCGACGTGATACTCAAATTCACCAAGAATTGTCTTCAAGCGTTGCTCATGCTTGAGTGATTCAAAGGCGATTGGATCAAAAATCGAATCACCCGCAAAATTCAGCCGGGGTAAAAAAGAGCCCCGCGGGAGTCANGTCCGCGGGGCTCGAGGTTTCTTCAATCAATCAATGATGCGGCCGGGGGTCACATCCGGTCGTATCCGGTCGTATGGCATCGCGTGAGGTCGATGACTCCCGACGCGAGCGCATCAGAACGTGTACGAAAACGTCGCGCCGATGGTGGCGTTGCGATAGGGTTCGCCCTCTAGGTCGGGATTCGCGTAGTCGTGATTTCCAGTCCCGGAGTAGCCGACCCTCAGACCGAGCGTCGTGTTCGTCGCGACNTTCCAGGAGAGATCGATCCCGAACTGATAGCGGAGCGTCCACGAGTAGTAGCTTCCATCTCGCTGGGAAACGGACGGTCTGCTGGGGTCGGCGAAGACGAAGACGCCATCGCTGAACTCGTTATGGCTGTACTGCATGCCGCCGCCCGCATACAAGCCGAGCCCGAGCGTTTCNGTCAGATCGAATTCGTAGCGGAGGTTCGCGACGATCGGAACCTGATAGAGGGTGCCGTCGTTGTAGATGCTCACGCCGGACACGGTGACGCCGCCCCGAGTCTGGGACACATCCGCCGTCGACTTCTTGAGCCGGTTCATCGAAATGCCCGTCATGAGTTCGATGCTCCATCGCTCGGCGAGCGGGATACCCAGCGCGATGTTGAACTCGATTCCAGGGTTGAATTTCATGTCCACGTTCGTCCTGGAAAAGACATCACCACCTCCGAAGTCGACGAACCGGTCCTCCCTCTTGACGTCCATGAGGAAGTTCACGCCGGCGCCGATGCGAAGATAGAGGCCGCACTCCTTGGCGTTGCCGTTGGCATCGGTCTCCAGCGGAACGACGGCCGAGGCGTCGTCCTGAAGGAGGTCGTAGGTGTCCGCGCCAACCGAGCCGGCGACGCCGACGATCGAAATGGCGCCACTCAGCAGAATCATCTTCGTGTTCATGNNGTCTTTCTCCGTGGAAGGGNCNNGTGGCGGGAANCGGNNGAACNCACGGTANNCCNTTTNNTCGGCGNTTNCGATCGAATTNNCGTTNNCCNTGGNCNCTCTGCAGANCTCGAAACGTCCGNNCGCAAGGCCTGCACTCAGCGATCATTTNCCGNCAANAACGAGTCAGNCGACCGCCGTCCGCTCATCCGGCGAGTGTCTCGAGGATCGCTCGTACGGCGTCGATCTGGCGGTCGACCTCCATGCTCGCGTGTGGTGCGTNGGTATCCACGCACTGTTCCGGGACCCGCGGCAGGTGGACGAACCCGGCGGGGGTCCGCCGTTTCGCGATCGCCTCGGCGTGCAGGACCCGATAAGAGATCTCGTTGCAGAGGAACGCACCCGCGGACAGCGATCGAGCGGCAGGGACGCCGATCGCCCGGATCGCCTGCACGAGTTCTTCCACCGGCAGGGTCGTGAAGTAGGCGTCCGGTGCCGCGTCNACCACCGGCTGGTTCGAGACACGGTTTCCCGCGTTGTCGTTCATGCCGTAGTCGCGGAGGTTGATCGCGACCTGTTCGATGGTCACCCCGGGCCTCCCGGTCGCCTCGCCCAGCATCACGATCGCGTCGGGCCGTTCGTCCTCGGCGATCCGGACCAGGCGATCCCCGGCTTCTTCGCCCACCACCGCAAGCACCGCAGTGACCAGATCGACGTTCGGCGGAGGGTCGGCCGCGAGGGCCTCGACCACCATCGCCGAGGGGTTCAGGTCGGAGCCGCCGAAGGGTTCGAAACCGGTGAGGAGGATCTTCATGGCGGGGGAGAGCCTACGACCTGGTCGACGACGTCGCGCCGCATCGCAGCTTCCGGGCGATTCGGGATGGCGGGACCCGCCGGGGATTTCTATGATTTCACGATGATCCCGACCTCGTGGTCCGGATCTCGCGGACCATCGCATCCGCCGGACGTTCGACTCGACGATTCAAGGATTTTCCGATGATCAAGACCGATTCCACCTGGGTCACCGACTTCATGAGCCGCCTCGAAGCGGTCNCCCCGCACGAGACCGCGTTCCACCAGGCGGTGGGCGAGGTGGTGCCTTCGCTCGAGCCGGTGCTCGAACGGAATCCCGTCTGGCGGGATGGACGGATTCTCGAACGTCTGGTCGAACCCGAGCGGGTCATCGAATTCCGGGTCTCGTGGGTCGACGACGCGGGCGTGGTGCAGGTGAACCGCGGCTACCGCGTCGAATTCAATTCGGCGATCGGTCCGTACAAGGGCGGACTTCGTTTCCACCCCACGGTCGATCTCGGCGTGCTGAAGTTCCTCGGCTTCGAGCAGATCTTCAAGAATGCGCTCACCGGACAACCGATCGGTGGTGGCAAGGGCGGATCGAACTTCGACCCCAAGGGCCGCTCCGACGGCGAAGTGATGCGTTTCTGTCAGGCGTTCATGAGCGAACTCTTCCGGCACATCGGCCCCGACACCGACGTGCCCGCCGGCGACATCGGCGTGGGCGGCCGCGAGATCGGATTCATGTTCGGCCAGTACAAGAAGCTCACCAACACCTTCACCGGCGTGTTGACCGGTCGGAGCACCGATTGGGGCGGCAGCCTCATCCGACCCGAGGCGACCGGCTACGGGGCGGTCTACTTCGCGGCGGAAATGCTCAACGCCAACGGCGCAGACTTGAAGGACAAGCGATGTCTGGTCTCCGGCTCGGGCAACGTGGCGCAGTTCGCGGTCGAGAAACTCAACCACCTCGGTGCCAAGCCCGTGACGCTGTCCGACTCGGGTGGTTTCATCCACGATCCGGACGGAATCGATCTTGAGAAGCTCGCCTTCGTCCAGGATCTGAAGAACAACCGACGCGGCCGAATCATCGAGTACGTCGAGAAGTACGCCAACGCCGAATTCACGCCGAGGGACCGAGACGCGGATCACAATCCGCTCTGGAACGTCCCGGCGGACGCGGCGTTCCCCTGCGCGACCCAGAACGAGATCAACGGCATCGATGCCGCCAATCTCGTGGCCAACGGCTGCAAGCTGGTCAGCGAGGGCGCCAACATGCCCACGATGCCCGAAGGTCAGGACATCTTCCGCGAGAAGGGCGTCCTGTACGGCCCCGGGAAGGCGGCCAACGCCGGTGGTGTGGCCGTGAGCGCCCTGGAGATGGCTCAGGCCTCCAGTCGCACCTTCTGGAGCCGTGAGGAAGTCGACCGACGTCTCAGCGGCATCATGAAGGACATCCATGCTCAGAGCCTCACGGCCGCGGAGCAGTACGGCCGAACCGGTGACTACCTCGATGGATCGAACATCGCGGGATTCCTGAAGGTCGCCCGGGCGATGCATGATCAAGGCGTGATCTGAGTCCCTCGCCGCTCGGGTGAGATTCGATATCGGGTTATCGACCAGCGACGGACGGTTTTTGGACCGGACGTCGCTTTCTCATGGTGACCGCGAAAGAAGCAGGAGCCGCCTGGCCTTGTCTGTCTGCGATCGGGACCCGGCATGGATGTCGAAGGTCTGCGGATCGAACTGCGGCTGCGGAATCGTGCAGCACGGACTGGAGAGTCGCGCCGATGGAGATCGGCGTCGCCGGCCGCCGCGGAAGCCGGGAGTCGAGTCGTTCGGACGAGAGAGTTCCGACGACCCGATTCCATCAACGAGGCAGGAGCGCGAAAGCACATGCCACTTCTTCCCAGTGGTGCGAGAATCTGGTTGTCGATGGCCGCCATTCTCGAACCCCAGACGAAATTTCTTCCCTGCCGATCGGGTCAGTTCTGGTATCGAGATCTGGATCCGGCCTCGAGCTGGCTTCCGGGAGATCCCGGCCGGCCGCCCGAATGCCTTCGAACCGCGACGGTGCCGTCCAGTCGTCTCGAGGTCGCCTCGCACGTTCAAGTGCTCATCGCCGCCGCCGACGAGGACCAGAGCCGGTGGCGAGGAGACTGGCTGTTGACCTTCGACCGTCCGAGCGACTTCAGTGTCGCGGACTGGGAGGCCTCGCTCGAGTTCTTCGGCAGCGAGCGAACGATGGATTTCCTCGACCAGGCGATCGATCGATGCCGGCGACAGGCCGATACGAACGAGACTCTGGATCTGGTCGGATTCGAGCCGACGTTCGACCCGCATCCACAGACCGCTTCCCGGCTCGCCCGAGCCTCCGGCGCGATGCGCGATTTATCGCGCCGTCGAGCGGAGTCGGAGGTCGGGCATGACGAAAAAGACGTGCATCTCGTCGAGGAGCGATTCGAGGCGATGTACGAATTCGCCGATCGGACCCTCGATCTCTACGGGCCCCATCGGGCGCTCGCCCATCACCTGCTCGCCGCCACCGCCACCGAACTCGGCGACGTGGAAGATGCGATTCATCATGTGCGAGCCTGTACGACGCTGCTTCCGCAGGAGCAGGCGTTCACTTCGGACCTGATCGCCAGATTGCAACGGGTGAAACGCGATGGCGCCATCCGTCTCGGGCCCCGTCTGCGGTCGTCCTGCGAGCGGGCCGGCGAGGCCTGAACACGGCTACGACCCGGCAGACTCACGCCTTGCCGAGGTATTCGCCGGTCTCAGGGTTCACCTTGACGACCTGGCCGTTCTCGATGAACGGTGGGACGCGGATGCGGGCGCCGGTTTCGACGAAGGCTTCCTTATTCTGATTGCTGGCCGTGGCACCCTTCGCCTGCGGTGCGGTGTCGGTGATCGTGAGCTCGAGGGATGCGGGAAGCGCGACCGACAGCGGCTTGTCATCGAACATGCTCACCGTGCACTCGGTGTTCTCCTTGAGCCACTGGCTCTGATCCTTGCCGATCACCTCGTTGCTGATCTCGACCTGGTCGTAGGTCTCGCTGTCCATGAAGACGAACGGTCCGTCACCTCGGCCGCCGGTGTCGTAGAGGAACTGCATGCTTCGACGATCGACGTTGACTTCGTCGAGCCGGTCGTCGGAATTGAGGCGGTTGACCTTGATGCCACCGACCTTGACGTTCTTCATCTTCGCCTGGACGTAGGCGGGCCCCTTGCCCGGCTTCACGTGCTCGGTTTCGAGGATCTGGTGGAGCTGGCCCTCCCAGATGATGAACTGGCCTCTCTTCACGTCAGTGGCCTTGATCGGCATCGCGGTATTCCCGTTCGTGGACTTGGTGAGGACGCTGCTCCGGCGTGGAGCAGCTCGATCCTCGAGCCGGAGATCATAGCCGGACCGACGTGGATTCCGAGCCGAACGGCCGGCTCAGGAGGCCGGAGGCAACCCAGCCGCCTACGATCCGGCCCATGAGCACTTCTGAACCGACCCCACGACTCTTCGAGCCGCTGTCCCTTCGCGAGGTCCGTCTCCCGAATCGGATCGTGGTCTCTCCCATGTGCATGTACTCGGCGGTGGATGGAACCGCCTCCTCCTGGCATCACGTCCACCTGGGAAGTCTGGCGGCATCCGGCGCCGGGCTGGTTCTCGCCGAGGCGACCGCGGTCGAGGCGCGAGGACGCATCACGCCCGAGTGTCTCGGTCTCTGGAACGACGACCATGCTCGAGCCCTCGCCCGCGTCGTGGCGACGGTTCGGGAGGTGGCGCCGAGATCCGTACTGGGCATTCAACTCGCTCATGCCGGGCGGAAGGCATCGCACGCCCGCCCCTGGTCCTCGCCGCGCGGGTACGTCCCTCCGGATGCCGGCGGTTGGTCATCGGTCGGTGCGAGTGCCGACAGTTACGAGAACATCGCTCCGCCTGCCGACGCCCTCGACCAGGAAGGGCTGGACACGGTTCGCACCGCGTTCGCCGATGCCGCCCGACGTGCCGCCTCGATCGGATTCGACGTGGTCGAGATGCACGCGGCGCATGGCTATCTGCTTTCGAGTTTTCTCTCGCCGCTTTCGAACCATCGCACGGATGCATACGGAGGCTCGCTCGAGAACCGGATGCGATATCCGCTCGAGGTCTTCGATGCGATGCGGGCGGCGATGCCCGCCGAAGTTCCGTTGTTGGTCCGTTTCAGCGGAACCGACTGGCGTGACGATCTCGGAGGATGGAGCACCGAGGATTCCGTGGCCTTCGCCAGAGAGCTCGAAGCGAGAGGCTGCGATGGCGTGGATGTGTCGACGGGTGGAAATGCGAAGGCGGAGATCCCCGCCGGACCGGGTTTCCAGGTTCCGTTCGCCGCTGCGGTGAAGCGGGGGGTCGAATCGATGCCGGTGATCGCGGTCGGTGAACTCGACGATCCGAAGCTCGCGGAAGAGGTGCTGGAGCGAGGCGATGCCGATGCGATCGCGATCGGTCGCGGCATGCTTCGAAATCCTCGGTGGGCCTGGGATGCCGCAGAGACCCTCGGCGGCCGGGCGGACTACGTCGATCAGTATGCGTGGTGCGTCGGAAAGGGCTGAGGGATCAGGCGACTCAGAACATCAGCAGCCCGATGGCGATCCAGACCGCCGCGACCAGCATCACCAGGGCCGTGTAGCCGACGATGTCGCGAGCGCGGACTCCGGTGATCGCCAGCAGAGGCAGCGCCCAGAACGGTTGCAGCATGTTGGTGAGCTGGTCCCCGTAGGCGACGCTCATGATCATCTTGCCGACCGGCACGCCGGCGTCGACGCCGGCCATCAATGCAATCGGCCCTTGCACCGCCCATTGACCCCCACCGGAAGGCACGAAGATGTTCACGACCGCGGCGCTCGTCGCGGTGAAGAGCGGAAGCGTTTCCGGGGTGCTGATGGAATTGGCGGTGGCGGCGAACATCGCGAGCATTCCGCTGGCGGCCATCATGGCCATCACGCCGGCGTACAACGGGAACTGGACGATGATCCCTGCGCATCCCCGTGCGGCATCCTCGACCGCACGCAGATATCGAGTGGGGGTTCCGTGCAGGAGCAGTCCGAGTCCGAGCATCGCGGCGTTGATCTGATTCAGTCCGAGCCTTCCGAAGCCGCCCCCGTCGCCGAAGACGTAGGCCACGAAGCCGACCAACAACGCCAGGCCGAGACCCATGCCGAGAAGTAGTTCCATCATGCGGTTCGGAGTGTCGTCGTCCTCGGAATCATCTTCGAACTTGATTCCGAGGCTGGATGGCGATGCGAGATCTTCCGGGCGACCAGGCACCAGAAGCAGGAAGACGATGGGCACGACCAGGAGCAATCCCAGGGAGACGAAGAGGTTCATCGGAGACAGCAACGTCTCGGACAAGGGAACCCCCTGAGCGGCGTACTCGGCCACGATCGAATCGGGAAGAACGTCAGCGGCGTTCTCGGGAGTGGTCATCTTCAACGGCGCACTGCCGCTGAAACCGCCGTGCCAGACCAGGAGGCCGGTGTAGCCGGCGGCGGCGAGCAGCGGGTAGTGACAGCCGATTCCTCGGCGTTCGAGCGATCGTCCGACGGCACGTGCCAGAAGTGCACCGACCACCAGCGCCAGTCCCCAGTTGAGCAGACCGGTACCGACCGCCACCGCGGAGACGAGTACCGCACCACTCGCAGTGGATCGCGGGAGATCCGCGACTCCCTCGATGGCCTTTCGGACGGGTGGGCTCGCGGCGAGCGCGTAGCCGGTCACCAGCACCAGCGCCATCTGCATGCTGAAGGTCAGAAGCTTCCAGAGTCCGTCGTCACCCCACCATGCCTCGAGGAGCAGGGCGAACTTCGAGGTGCCGACTCCCTCCGCGTCGGAGGTGGAATCCGCGAACGTGCCGGGAATCACCAAGGCGAGGACGGCGGTCAGCGCCGTGAGTCCGATGGCGAGGATGAAGGGGTCCGGAACCCATCGACCGATGGTTCTCGTGACGAGAAGGCCGAGACCGGCCACGAGCGTCCGGAGACCGCGTGGTGAGTTCGTCATACGCGTCAGGGTACTGGCCCTTGCGGATTTGATTCTCACCCGAGTCCATGAAAAAACCGCCGAGTCCGGCCCCCCCCTCCAGGGGTCGAAACTCGGCGGCACTCCTTTCTTCGGAGACATTTCGCCCCGGAATCAGTCGGTCAGCCGGATTGGAGCCGCGATACCACCAAAGAGGTGTCGTGGCAGGCGCACTCGTTCCAGACGGAACTCAATTACCCTGTGCGGACATGTCTGAAGCCGAAAAACCGTCCGAGAAGCCCGTCGCACCGACCGAGAACCCTCGATCGATGGTGATCGACGCGTTCAACGAACTTCCAATCGCGCCCGTCGTGCTCCGTGGCATCGAGGAACTGGGGTTCGAGGCCCCCACGCCCATTCAGCAGCGGATCATCGCGCCGCTGGTCGCGGGCCGTGACGCGATCGGCCTGGCGCCGACCGGTACCGGCAAGACCCTGGCCTACGGCATTCCGCTGGCCCATCAGTTGATCGCGGATCCGCCACCACTCTCCCGCCGAGTCAAGAAGCGGAAGGGTGGCGACTCCGGCGCCAAGTACGTCGATCCGCGGAGGAGGCTTCGAGGGCTCGTGGTGGTACCCACTCGCGAACTTGCGCAACAGGTCGCCGAGGAACTTCGACGCCTCACCCGGGGCTCGCTGGTCAAGGTCACGGCGGTCTGGGGCAAAGCCGCGGTCAAGCCGCAGCGAGAACGAATCGAAGCGGGCGTCGATGTCGTGGTGGGCACGCCGGGACGCCTTCGGGAATTGATGGACATCGACGTGCTGAGTCTCGCGTTCATCCGCCATCTGGTGATCGACGAAGGCGATCGCATGCTCGACATGGGCTTTCTTCCGCAGGTGAAGACGATTCTCGAGCGAATGCCCGAGACCAGGCAGATGGCGTTCTTCAGTGCGACCATGCCACCCGCGATGGAGAACCTCGCGCGGACGTTCCTTCGAAACCCGCAGCGGGTGGAGATCGGTCGGCACACGCGAGTCGCCGAGACCGTGGGCAACCACATGTACGAGATCGACGACGTCCTCAAGGTGGCGTTGTTGCTCCATCTGGTCGTTGAAGAGAAGCGACGTGGTGTGATCATCTTCTGCCGAACCCGCCGAAGAGCGGGCTGGGTCAATGCGGCGTTCCGGAATCACGGGATCTCCGTCGGGCTCATCCATGGCGACAAGAGCCAGAATCAACGGATGCGGGCGCTCGAGCAGTTTTCCGAGGGATCGCACGCGGTACTGGTCGCGACCGATGTCGCTTCGCGAGGGCTTCACATCCCCACGGTGCGCACGGTGGTCAACTACGACCTTCCACTTGCCGCCGAAGAATGGGTGCATCGGGTGGGTCGAGCCGGCCACGGTGGCGGATTCGCCGAGTCGTTCACGTTCGTATCGCCGCCCGATGGCCAGCGCTGGAAGAAGATCGCGAAGATCGTCGGCCAGCGACTTCGCGCCGATCCGGTTCCGGACATCGAGAAGTACATCCGGCCACAGGACGTGACCCGGCTCGAGCGCCTTCGCTCCGGTGAGCGTGCGGTTCGATTCGAACCCTTCCGAGAAGATCGGGACGGCCGGCGCGGCGCCGACTCGAAACGCGGGGTTCGATCATCCACGCGGAACGAACCTCGAGGAACCGGTGCGGTTTCGGCCAAGAAAGCCAAATTGCTTCGGGACGAATTCGGGCTGGAGGTTCCCTCGGAGAATGCCCCCGAGAAGTCCGCCAAGAGCAAGACGCCGCGGAAGACGGGCGGGAAACGTTCGACTGCCGGTTCCGCCGGGTCGGGCACGGCCGGCGGACGCAAGCCTCGAGGAAGTGGTTCCGGCGGGGCCTCGGGAGGCAAGAGCAAGACCGAAGGGCGAACCGGTGGCAAGAACGCGGCTCGCAAGACCCGGGCTCGCTCCGGCGATCGGATCGGCCATGGCGGCCGACGGAAGGGCGCGACGAAGCCGGTCTCGAAGAGCGAGAAGCCCGGTGGCGGCGTGCGGAGACCCTCCTGAGCACGCTTGATCGCTTCAGCCACCGCCGAAGGCGTATCCGTAGTACTCGCTGAAGATCTCCCAGAGCTCCGGGTGATGGTCGTGCAGCACGTGAGGTTGTTCGAAGAAGTGCTCGGTGACCACCGCGAAGAACTCTCCGGGATTCGTGGCGGCGTAGGGATCGATGGCGCCGGGGTTTCCGTGCTCGAGCCTCATCTTGAAGTCATCGAATTCGGACTGGCAGACGTCGACCCATCGCTGGTGCAGGCCTTTTCGCATCGGGGGTGTCCCGTTGACCGTGCCGTTGAGCATGTCGAGGGCATGCGCGAATTCGTGCAGCACCACGTTGCGGGTCCCGATGTGCTGTGATGCGTAGATCGAGTCGGACCAGCTCAGGATGATCGGGCCGTTGAATCTGGCCTGCCCCAGAATGGGTGTCGAGCCCGAGACGATCCCGTTGCCCTGATGGCTCTCCGGGATCACGACGCCGGCGGGATAGACCAGAACCGCCGAGACCTGCTCGAAGAGGGTGGCATCATTCTCAAGCACCAGAAGGCAGGCGTTCGCCGCGATGAGGATTCGCATCCGATCATCGAGTTCGAGACCGCCGCAACCCTCCCAATTCGTCTCCGCGACGAAGATCCGCGCCTTGTTCTCCAACTTCTCTCGTTGTCGAGGGCCCAGCATCCGGTAGTGGACCATGTGCTCCTGCAGCGTTCGCCGCCAGACCGCGGGAATCGGTTCGGCCAGGAGTTTCCGGCGGCGTCGTCTTCGAAGGAACCACATGGATCTAAAATACCAGTTTGATATCAGTCGGGGCTGAGTCCTGCGTACGAGATAGACTTCAATTCTCGAGCTGACGTGCGGGGCCATCGAACTTCGGATTCTGGAATCGGAGACGGCTTGGATGAAGATCAGCGCCTGTGCTTTCATCAACAATGGCGGATCCCTCGGCTATCCGATCATCGAGAGTATTCGTTCCGCCCTGCACCTCGTCGATGAATACGTGATTGCGGTCGGCCCCGAGCCCGATGGAACGCGGGAGCGGATCGAGGCCATCGATGATCCGCGGATTCGGATCATCGATTCGACATGGTCACCGGACGCTCCAAAAGGGTTTGTCTACAGCCAGCAGACCATGATCGCTCTTTACAACTGCACGGGTGAATGGGCTTTGAGCCTCCAAGGTGACGAGGCGATTCACGAGGCGGATTGCGATGAGCTGCGCGAATTGGTGATCCGGGCCCATGCCGATGGTGGGGCGGACGGAATCTCGATGCCGTATCACCACTTCTACGGTCGACCGAATCTGGTCGCCACCGGACCTCGGTGGTATCGGCGAGAAGCAAGGCTCGTTCGAATGTCGGGGCGGCGGGTTGTTGTTCCTTCGGATGCGCAATTCCTGGCGAATATTTCAGGAAGAAGACGCCTCGTCTATCCGAAGGCGGTGAGGTCGAATGCCCGGATCTACCACTATGGCTGGACGCGAAGCCTGGAGTCCCATGTTCGGAAAGTCGACCGCACGGCCAGATTCTGGCAGGGATCGGTCCCGACGCAGTGCCCGTATGAATCCATCGACCCCGCGATTCTCCGGCCGTTCACCGGCACCCATCCGGCTGAAATGACGGAGTGGCTGGAGAACTCGGCGAATTGGGACTTCGAGCCAGATCCGAACTTCAAACCCACTTTGAAGGACCGACGCCATCAACTGAAGAGGGTCATCGAACGTCTGGTTCGGGCAGACTTCTCCACCACGCACTATCGAGAGTTCCGTCTTTCGGACTGATGTTCCACCGCCATGCTCAACCCACCGGAAGCAGCGGCACGACCCACTGCACGATGATGAAAACGCCGGTCGCAAGCCCCACAAAGGCGAGCAGGACCTGCATCGTCATCGTGCCGACTTCCCGCCAATAGGTCGCGAGGTCGGTCACTCGGACCGCCTTGTACATCATGGCGATCCCGAAGATGAGAATGGGTAGAAGCCAGAGCCAGTTGGACTGGACGCCTGGCAGCGGCTGCATGAAGGGAACCCACGCGAGCATGGTCATCGACCACCCCCGCGCCGGTCCGGAGTCGCTCGCCCACCCGCATCGAGCGCCACGGCGAAGTTGATCAGCCCTGCGAGGGCGCAGAAGAGGGTGCCGAAGTCGGCCGCGTGTCCGATCGCCGTGTGCCGGTGGGCGGTGCCGACCGTTTGGTCATGCATCGTGATCTCGATCAGATCGTCTTCTTTCGCACCCCGGATCAGCGAGGCATCCAACGCCCCGAAACCGAATGCGATCGGCCCGGCGGCGGCTTGGGCGATGAACCACAGGTTTCGCTTCCCGCCCCCGGCGGGGTTGGTGTACGGCGGGTCCCAGTACCGGACGCTCCCGAGTCCGCCGATCAGCAGGCCGCTGAACCAGAGGACCAGGAATCCCGCCAGGATCCGAACGCCTCGGCCCTTTTCGCCGATCGAGATGTGGCCGAGACCGGGGAGAACGAGTCCGAGAACGAACGCAGCCCATTTGAACGGTACAGATCCACCCTCGTTGGAGGCTCGTGTTCCGTTGCCGGCTGTTGTGGGAGTCGTGGACATCCGATTCCAGTGGAAGAAGAACGGCTGCGTACGGGATCGGCGTCTGAATCGCCTCTCCACATCCGCAGTGTAGCCGCAGACAGGGAGACGCTCTGATGACCAGCAAGAAACAAGATCGACAATTCGACCCCACCAAGACCGGCAGCGTCGTCGACCGCCGAACCGGCATCGATCGTCGCGACGGTGAAGATGAGACGAACCTCGAACGGCGCCGAGGGCCCGGACGGCGACTCACGGACTGGGTCCGTACGGCTGAAGAGGGTGAAATGACCCGCGAGCAGCAGATGTTCCTCCATGCCATCGACACGTTCAAGCGAGTGAACGAAGTGAGCTTCCCGACCTGGACCGACGTGTTGGAGGTCGTTCGCCGCCTCGGATATCGCAAGACGATGTCCAGCGAGCTCAATCTTGGATCTCGGATCGAAGACTGGTGCGAGTCGTCCGAAGCTTCCAGTGGTGTCGATCGAGCTCAAGAAGAAGAGCCGAATCGGTACCGCAAGGCGGGCTGAGGCGAGTCCATCGCGCATCGATCAGTTCAAAGCCAGACGAAAAACGAGCCCCGCGACCTGAAGGTCGCGGGGCTCGTCTACTCCCGGAGAGGGAGCGGTCGACCACTGGTCATCCGTTGTTCTTGAACCAGTCGGTGTTGATCTGGATGTACTTGTGCCATTCCTGCGGCAGGTCTTCTTCCGGGAAGATCGCCTGGACGGGACATTCGTCGACACAGAGCCCGCAGTCGATGCAGGTGTCGGGGTCGATGTAAAGCTGGTCGAAATCGTCGTGCTTGCCGCCATCCTTGGTGGGATGAATGCAATCAACCGGGCAGACTTCGACGCATGCGGTGTCTTTGGTACCGACGCACGGCTCGGCGATGATGTGGGCCATCGAACCTGTTCCTCCTAGACATATAGGCATCGGGCGATCTCGCCCTTCTGGGTTAGAAAGTGTAGCCAAGAACGTCTGATCGATCCGGGAATCCCGTCGTTCCTGGAAATCACGCAGAAAAAGAAAAACCCGGAGCCATAAATGGCTCCGGGTCGGAGTGATATCTGTTCATGGCCTACGGCACCCTGGAAGGGGTGTCGCGTGTTGAAGTCACTTCTTCTTCTTGCGAGTGGTCTTCTTCTTGGCGGCCTTCTTGCGCGTGGTCTTCTTCTTGGCAGCCTTCTTACGCGTGGTCTTCTTCTTGGCGGCCTTCTTACGCGTGGTCTTCTT
>NHBO02000078.1 GCA_002167845.2 Phycisphaera sp. TMED9
TGAGGCGGTCCATAGTGCGGACGACGAGCGGGTGGTCGCCGTGTCCGATCGACGCACCGGGCCGCTCGGGACCGGCGTGGGAGAGGCGATCGACCGGCTTCTCGAGGAAAGATGACGCCGGTTCTTCCCGGCTCGAAGTGATCCGGCCACCAGCGGAGCCCTCCAGACTCGTACAATCCGTCCGTGCTCGAAGCTTCACGACGCTCGCCGATCGTCGATGCCGAGGTATTCGGTCGCGCCGAAGGGCGTGAACTCATGGATGCCGCGGCCGTGGTTCTGAAGGGCGGTCTCGAATCCGAGGTCGACGTCGCCGGGCTTCTGGTCGACGTCGGCGGAGCCTTTGATCGACTGCTTGCCGCCTCGGACGATCCGGCGATCGCCAGGGTGCTTCATCGGCATCGATTCGCGTTTCTTTCACGGCGGAGTCCGGAACGTCGGTTGGTCGAGGCCGGACGATTGGCGAATCGCGGGGCGGCGATCGCCGTCGTCGACACCCGGGAGATTCCTCGGGCCGTCTCTGCGATCGGGAGAGGTGGAGACGCCGCGCGTCGTGGCCTGGTGGTGCTTGCGATCGATGATCCGGAGATCGCATCAGGCACGCCCGCCCGCTCGTTGTTCGCTGGACTCGACATTCCGGTCCTGGAGATCGGGGATCTCGACGATCTGCGTTTGAAGATCGAGCATGCCGCGAGACTGGCGGACGCTTCCGACGGTCCCGCCGCGATCATCATCGATGCATCACTGTTCAGAATCGCCGTGACGATCTCCGTTCGGGCCAATCGCGTGGTCGAAACCGTGGACACCGCCGCGGCGCTCCGACGTCGACGCGGCCCGCGATTCGCCGTCGACCGGGATCTCGGTCGGCTCGGGCGTCGTCTTGAACTCGATGTCGCGGTGGCGATGCCCAGTCCCGGCGAGCGAGAGACGATCGGGATCATCGCAACGGGGCTCGCGTCGACATCGGTGCGTCACGTGCTCGAGGAGACGAGGCTCACCGGTCGAATTCCCACCGTCCACGTCGGATTGGTCCATCCGCTCGACCCGGCATCGATCGAACGGCTGTTGACTCGATGTCGAACGGTGTTGGTGGTCGAGACTCGCCCGGGACTTCTGGCCGCACCGGTGATCGAGATCGCGGAGCGACTTCGAAGACGTGGCGAGACCGTGGCCCAGGTCGCGTGGCGGCAGGTTCCGGGCCCCGGCGATTCAACGCTCGAACGAGGTGATGCCGGTCATCCCTCGACGCTGGTGCACAAACTCCGGGATCTGCTCCTGGAAATGCGGCCGACCCTGGAATTCTCGGATCACGCGGAACACGAGCTCCCGGATCAACCGGAGAGGCCTTCCATTCCGCCTCGGCCCGGACAAGTCGGCCGAGGGCTTCTCCAATCGGTGCGACGTGCCGCGGTCTCCGCGGATCGGACCCTTCGTCGGCTCGATGATGATGCGACCGAACCGGTGGCCCTGGCCATCAACGGACGTCCTCCCGCCGGATTCTCCGGCCGGGTGGTCGCGGTGGAGATCGTCGAACGACGACGGCTTCTGGAAGAAGCCGTCCTGCTCGCCGCCGGGCGGGACGGTGGGCGTCCCTGGGTCACGCTGATCGCTGATGAGGGTTGGAGCGATGAGTTGGATGCCGCACGCCTGCTTGCCGCGGCGATTCCGGCCGCCGGGGAGAACCCCGCTCGAGTGCAGGTCCTGGAGATCGAAGACGACCCCTCGTTGCGCCGCGGGATCGAAGAAGCCGCCCGCGCCACATTTCCTTCGGTCCTCGTGATCCGGCGACGCGAAGTCACGTCGGTTCGAGATCCGAATGAAATCGACCGACTCGGCTACGCCCCGCTCATCCGGGTCAAGACCCGCATCGATGACGCGTGCGGTGTCCGACCGTCCGGTGAACCGACCGTCGATCCATCGCTTCCTCGTCCCGACGAAGTCACCGGTCGATATCGCTTCGAGCCGATCCGGAGTCGATTCAAACGCTCCTTCGTTCTGAGAGTCGGTCGCCTGCTCGAGATCTCGGAACTCGTGCGTCAGCGGAATCCACTTCCGGCCATGCCCGTTCCGCCCGAGCTCGGCATCGCAGCTCCGACGCCGAGGCACCGTGGAAGCGGGCGTTGGCGTGCGCACATCGCAGGGGTGCGAGGTACGTCGCCGGGAGGGGCGGGGAGTCTGATTTCGCTCGCTGGGCGGAACATGGGGTTCGATGTTCGATTGGCGGCGCTCGCCCAGCCATTGGCGCCGGGCCGAACCGCCTGGACGCAGATCCTCTTCACCCGGCCGATGCGGGAAGATGCTGCGGATACCCTGGTCCCTTCGATTCCGCGTGGCGAAGCCGACGTCTTGATCGGAATCGACCCGTTCGAGACCCTGCGAGCGCTGGTCTCCGATCCGATGTTGCAGATCGCCACGCCTGGCGCGACGTCGATCATCGCCAATACCGAACCGGCCGTGGAAGAAGGGCCCATCTCGCCCGAACTTCGCGAACTTCTCGAGATGGAAGCCGGACGCCGGTGTGGAACGGCCGAGGATCGCGTCGAGGCATTCTCGAAGCAGGTTCTCCAACAGTTCGGAAATCGTCGATTGCTGGACATCGTTCTGGTGGGGGTCGCGTACCAACAGGGCTTGATTCCGGTCTCGTTGGAAGCGATCACCGAGGCGGCGCAGCGATTGGAGCGGGTTGGATTCGGGCGAAGCGGGGAAGCCTTCCGGTTCGGCCGGCTGCTCGCCTCGCGGCCGCTCGATCAGCGGGCAGCGAAGGTTCCCGGGGTCGAGCCCATCGGGCGTCGTCGACGCGAGATCGTTCTGGAGACGCGGCTGCATCGAGGTACGACTTCCGCGATCTGGCTGGATGAGCGGATCGGCCGGCTGTTGGAATCGGTTCCCGGATTGCTGGAGACCGAAGCCGGGCGGATCGCCTTCGACGACATCCAGCTTGCCGTGGCCAGTCTCTTCCGGCGGGGTGGGAGATCGTTGGTCGACGAATACCTCGACCGCATCGAACGGCTCTACGTCGCTGATCGGGGCGAGACCGGTCGGGAACTCACTCGGCTTGCAGTCCTTCCGCTTGGCGAAGCGATGCTCGCCCGGGATCTCTTCGCGCTTGCGGTGGCGGCGACGAGCCTCGACCACCGTCGTCGATTGCGGCGAAGACTCGGGGTCCGAAGAGCGAGAGGAGATCGACTGGAGAGGGTCTATCTGGCACGAATCGACCTGGTCGCCTTTGATCGACGCATGCGGGCGGAAGTCCCCGTTCGAGACTGGTTGCTTCCGATTCTGGCGCGGATCGGGCGGTTCGTCCCCGAGTCCCGCCGAGGGGATCGGGAGTCCAGAGCGAGACGGTCGGCGATCGAATCCGGGATCGATCGCGCGATCGACCAGAGCGGGGATCCCGAGGCCTACGTTCGATGGTGCGGCGTCTTTCGGAACTGGCACGATCTGGCGATCGACGGCCGGCTCCATGAGACGCCCGTTTCGGTCCTGGTCGCCGCCGGCGAGCCGGCCTCTGACTGACTCAGTCGGTTCCGACGGGGTTGGTTCCCGAGGCTCGTCGCTCGTGCCTCAATTGCCCACAGGCCGCCGCGATGTCACGGCCTCGACTCGCACGGATGTGCGCGTTGATCCCGCGATGCCTCAGTTCCTCTTGGAATCGCCGGACGTCTTCAGTGGCGGGTCTTCGGAAGGGAAGTCCCGAGACCTCGTTGTAGCGGATGAGATTGATGTTGCAACGAAGCGACTTCGCATGTGATGCCAGCTCGCGTGCATGTTCGATGCCGTCGTTGAATCCTCCGAGCAGGATGTACTCGATGGTGATCTCCCGACCCGATCTCTTGAAGTACTCCTGGCATGAATCAAGGAGTTCCGGAACGGTCGAATACTGCGCCCAGGGAATGATCTCGCGACGAAGCTCGTCGTTGGGGGCGTGCAGGCTCAAGGCGAGGGTCACGGGAAGGTCGAAGGTCGCGAAGCGTCGGATCGCGGCGGGAAGTCCGACGGTCGAGACCGTGATCCGACGGGCGGAGATGCCCAGCCCCCACGGTGCATGAAGCGTCCGGATCGCATCGGTCACCGCCGAGAAGTTCGCCAGCGGTTCGCCCATGCCCATGAAGACGATGTTGCTGAGTCGCCCGCGGTCGGGAAGGTGTCCGAGCCGCCAGGCCTGTTCGACGATCCTTCCGCGGGAGAGATTCCCGTCGAGCCCGCCGAGTCCGCTGGCGCAGAATCGACATCCCACCGGACAGCCGACCTGACTCGAGATGCAGCCGGTCCGCCGCTGCTCGGTCGGGATCATCACGCATTCGGTCTGCCACGACGGTTCGTTGCTCAGAACCGGAAGTGCGCCGGGTTTCGCACCGCCGTCCGGTTCGGGCCATCCGAGCAGGATCTTGCTGGTTCCATCGGATGCGATCGGATGGGCCAGCTCGATGCCCTCTCCGAAACGAATGTGCTCCGAGAGGAGTTGCCGGCCGCGTTTGGACACGTCGGACATCGCATTCGGATCCAGCACACCTCGTTCATAGACCCACTTCAGGACCTGGTCGCCCAGATACTTCGGGAGATCGTGCGCCACGGCCCAGTCTCGAATCGACTCGGGGTCGTGATCGAAGATGCTTGGCCTGGGGACGATCCTCGGGGCGGCGTCGTGCTCTTCGTGATGTCCGTTGGTCTGATCGATCAATTGGATGCACCGATCGTGAGGTCCACGGTCCGATGAGAGATGCCGTTGGCGTCGAGGATCCGTTCCAGATCGGCGGCGCCGTCCACGGTGATGCTGCGGTCCTTCGGATCCAGTCCCTTCGACCGCATCAATTGTTTCAGCGAGCCGGGGAGACCGAAGACGATGGACTCCCGATCGATGTCCCGTTGTTCGACCTCGCCGCCGAATTCCTCGATCAATTGGAGGACGAGTGCATTCACCAGATCTTCCGGGGCGCTCGCCCCCGCGGTGATCAGTACCGTTTCGACCCCTTTGAACCATTCGGTCCGGAGTTCACTTCGGTCGTCGAGGAGCCGGGCGGGCGTTCCGACATTCTCCGAGATCTCCGTCAGACGGACGCTGTTCGAGCTGTTTCCGCTGCCGACCACCAGAACCAGGTCGCAGTCCGGAGCGATCGCTCGCACGGCTTTCTGCCGGTTGGTCGTGGCGTAACAGATGTCCTCGCTCGGCGGCGCCTTGATGCTCGGAATCGCTTCCTTCAATGCGGCGATCACGGCATCGGCGTCGTCGGTGGAGAGCGTGGTCTGCGTGAGGTAGATCAACTTCTCCGGGTCGTCGATCTCGAGGTCCGGGATATCCGCGGCGGTCTCCACGATCTGGATCGAATCGGGCGCCTCGCCCCGGGTGCCGATCACTTCCTGATGGTCCGCGTGACCGATCAGAAGGATCTGCCAGCCACGTCGGGCGTACCGAATCGCTTCGGCGTGGACCTTGGTCACCAGAGGGCAGGTGGCGTCGATGGCGACGAGTTTTCGTTCTTCGGCCTGGGCCCGGATCTCCGGACTCACACCATGCGCACTGAAGACCACGATGGCCCCATCAGGGGTCTCTTCGATCGACTCCACGAAGATGACGCCTTGCGCTCGGAAGCGGTCCACGACATGTCGGTTGTGGACGATCTCGTGGTAGACGCAGATGGTCTCTTCGGGAAACAGCTCCAGAAGCTCGTCGACGACGGCGATCGCCATGTTGACGCCGGCACAGAAGCCGCGGGGATTCGCGAGGATCAGTTTCATGGAGTCGGTTCGGTGTCGAGGAGGAGGTACGGACGCTCAGGGGGATTGGTGAATGGTAGCAGTCCGGCCCCCGATCGCCGCGATTCACGGGTCCGAACCGTCTTGTATTCGCCGTCGAAGGCCCGCGGAGGGGGCGAACCCGGCTACACTCGACTGCCGACGGCTCTTCCGCCGGAAACCTGCTGATGGCCGACCGACGTATTCATGAAGATCTCGTGCTCAACGGCCCCGACGCCGACCCGTCGTCTTGGTCGTCGCTCACCGTCACCGAGGCTCGGGAACGAAGCCGGCGGCTGGCATCTTCGCATCGCGAGAATTTTTCGGTGCTCACTCGGCTCGTGCCCGCCGATGTGCGGGATGACTTCGCCGCGGTCTACGCATTCTGTCGGACCTCCGATGATCTCGGTGATGAGATCGGCGACCCTGCTCGCTCGCTTGAACTCCTCGCCTGGTGGAGGTCGGAGGTCGAGGCCGCGTGGGAAGGGGCGCCGAGGCATTGGGTGTTCCGAGCCCTTCAGCCGACCATCGAACGATTCGGGCTCGAACCGGAACCTTTTCTCCAGCTCATCTCGGCGTTCGAGCAGGACCAGACGGTCACGCGATACGAGTCCTGGGACCAGTTGCTCGATTACTGCCGACGAAGCGCGGATCCGGTGGGCCGACTCGTGTTGATGCTCTTGGAAGAGCCCGGCACTCCGGCACAGCTGGAACGCTCCGACGCGATCTGCACGGCGCTTCAACTGACGAATCACTGGCAGGACCTTCGACGGGATCTGCTTGATCGAGATCGGATCTACATCCCCGCCGAGATGATCGAGATCGATGACTTCGAGCGTCGCTTCAGGGTCACCGCGGAGCAAGGTTGGGCGGTGGACGGAACTTTCCTGGAAGAGTCCCGGCAGCTGATTCGAGCCTGTGTCGAGCGAACGTGGCCGCTGTACACCTCTGGAGCCGAACTTCCCGGCCTGCTGGGACCTCGAGCGGCGCCCGTGATCGAGGTGCTGGGTGGCGGTGGGGCGAGCGTGCTTCGACGGATCGAAGATTGGGACTACGAGACGATGCTTCATCGTCCCAAGATGGGACCGGTGGGCAAGTTGATGATTCTGGCGAAGGCGTGGTGGTCGACCCGAAGTTCGCGGTCGACCGAGTCCGCCCGGGTGGAGGCGTCATGATGACGACGGACCCCCGACTGGCGGAGGCCTACGACGCATGCGGTCGCGTCGTCCGGCTGCGGGCGCGGAACTTCTGGTACGGACTTCGTCTCACGCCCGAACCTCGGCGTTCCGCGTTGTACGCGATCTACGCCTGGATGCGTCTGGTCGACGATCTGGCCGACGAGCCGGATCTGGAGATCGATGCAAGACGGTCCGGCCTCGTGGAATTCAGATCAAGAACCCGCGCCGCATTCGATGGCACGGTCGATGGGCCCGAAGCGGTCTGGCGAGCATTCTCCGATACCGTCGA
This sequence comes from Phycisphaera sp. TMED9, assembly GCA_002167845.2. Lineage (GTDB taxonomy): Bacteria > Planctomycetota > Phycisphaerae > Phycisphaerales > SM1A02 > UBA12014. The sequence continues at coordinate 7,198 of NHBO02000078.1, forward strand.
ACGATACGAACTGACGATCGAGCCGTTTGAGTCGATGATCGACGGGCAGGAATCCGACCTCGTCTGGAGCCGGTGCCCGGACCGCACGACCCTCGAGCGATTTTGTTGGCAGGTCGCCTCGACCGTCGGTTTGATCTGCATTCGAATCTGGGGCGTCGATGCGGCGGCCCCCGGTGATCCGGAGATCGAACGCATGGCGGCCGATCGAGGGAAGGCGCTTCAGCTGACCAACATCCTCCGGGATCTCCGCGAGGATCACGAACGGGGACGGGTCTACCTTCCCGCCGACGAACTTGAAGCCGAAGGCCTTTCAATCGAGGAGTTGCTCGCCTGGCAGGACCCGGCTCGGTGTCGGCGATTCCTCGACGGGCAGATCGAGCAGGCCGCGGCCTTCTATCGCCGATCGAGCGGACTGGATGATCTGATCTCGGCCGAGTGCCGGGCGACCAGTTGGGCGATGACCGAGATCTATCGCGGCCTCCTGAATCGCATCGCTCGGGATCCGAGTCGGATCGTGAAGGAGCGGGTTCGTCTCGGATCGATGCGGAAGATGTCCATCGCCTGGCGAGCGAAACGGCTCGCCCGGAGCACGGCCTCATGAAGCGGGTGATCGTCATCGGTGGTGGGGTCGCGGGGATCGCGGCGTCGATTCGGCTGGCCGAGGCCGGATGGAAGCCGGTGCTCCTGGAGACTCGAGGAAAGCTGGGCGGTCGCGCGACGAGTTTCGAGGATCCGCGATCCGGACGAGTGCTCGACAACTGCCAGCACGTGGTGATGGGCTGTTGCTCGAACATCATGGATCTGTATCAGCGGCTCGGTGTGGCGGATCGAATCGAGTGGCATCCTGAGACGTGGTGGGCGAATCCACCTCGGCGACCGGATCGACTTCGGCCGGCGCCGTTGCCCGCCCCGGGTCAATTCAGTCTGGCCTTCCTGCGAATGCGACTTCTCTCCACGGACACCAAGATTCTGATCGGGCAGGCGATGTGGCGTCTCATCCGGCTCGGGTTCGCGGGCAGGATGCACTGGGCGGATCGCCCGTTCGCGGACTTCCTTTCTGAAACCGGCCAATCCGAAGATGCCCGCAGGCTCTTCTGGGATCCCGTGGTGATCAGTGCCTGCAACCTTCCCTGTCACGAAGTGGCCGGGAATCACGCGATGCAGGTGTTTCAGGAGAGTTTCCTCGCCGGGGGCTGGCAGGCGACGATGGGGCTGGCGACCTGTGATCTTCGATCGCTCTACGACTCTGCGATCTCCGGCGTCGAGGAGGCGGGAGGGCTGATCAGCCTCGGAACCAGCGTTCGAGGAATCGCCTTCGACGGGATCCGGGCCAACGGCGTGGTGACCGACGAGGGCCTCATTTCCGCCGCGGCCATCATCAGCACCGTTCCACCCGATCGATTGGCGAAACTCGTTTCCCGGCCGATGGCGGCCGCGGATCCCAGGTTGATGAACCTTCATCGATTCGAGTTCAGCCCGATTCTGGGCGTGCACCTGTTCTTCAAGACTCCCGTGCTTCGGGACGACGTTCGGACCTATCCGCACCTGGTCCTTCCCGGAAGAGCGACGCAGTGGTTCTTCAACAAGGGGCAGGATGAATCAGGCTTGCATCATGTCCACGCCGTCATCAGTGCCGCGGACGACTGGATGCAACTCGACGAAGAGGCCATTGCCGCTCGGGTGCTCGAAGATCTGTACTGGGCGATGCCGGGGAGTCGAGGTCTGGTCCCCGTCGAGGTCCGAAGCGTGAAGGAGAAGCGAGCGACGTTCCGGGCATCTCCGGGCATCGATGCCATTCGTCCTTCGGCGAGACCGGGCGGTTTCGGGGTTCCCAATCTGTATCTCGCGGGCGACTGGTGTGATACCGGGTGGCCGGCCACGATGGAGGGGGCCGCTCGAAGCGGTTACTCGGCGGCAGCCGCGGTGACCGGCGTCGGCGGGGTGATTTCCGACGTTCCGGCCGGCCCGCTGGCCCGGTGGATGGGTCTTCGATGAGCATCGAGGGCTCGGTGGCGGCTTCCGATCCCGAAGCACTGACGCGTTTCGTGCTCACGCGATGTGACGAACTCGAATTCGCCCTTGCGGGAGTTTGCGACGCGTTTCCGACGTCACATGAGGAGCACGTCCGGGCGTGGATCGCCGCAGGTCATCATGGAACCATGGGCTATCTCGAGCGCCGAATCGAAGAACGAATTTCGCCCGAGATCTACGTCCCGGGCGCGACCTCGATCATCATGGTGGCTGATCGATATCACGACGGCCGTCGCGATCGAATCGATCCCGCGTCGCCCCCGCGAGGGCGCATCGCTCGATACGCCCGCGGCCGCGACTATCACAAGGTGATGAAACGCCGCCTGGTTCGTCTGGCTCGAGAACTCGGCGAACTCCTGCCGGATCACCACTTTCGTCCTTGCGTCGATACGGCGCCGCTGCTCGAGCGGGAGCACGCGATGAGAGCAGGTCTCGGTCTGGTCGGAAAGAACACGTTGCTCATCGAGCCCGGAGTCGGAAGCTGGATGCTGCTTGGCGGCGTCGTTTCGACGGCTCGGCTGGTACCGACCTCTCCGAAGACCGGGCGGACCGACCCTTGCGGCACCTGCTCGCGGTGCATCGACGCCTGCCCGACCGATGCGATCACGCCGTTCGCGGTGGACGCGACTCGTTGCCTGGCGTACTCCACGATCGAACACCGGGGCGAGATCGAGCCGGCCCTCGAGACGGCGACGGGGGACTGGTTGTTCGGATGCGACATCTGTCAGGAAGTCTGCCCGCACGCCAGCCGCAAGAAACGACGAGAGGCGTCGTCGATCCACCCCGACTATGTGGAACGACATGCCGACTTCGATCTCCTGGAGGTTCTGGGATGGACCGACGAATCACGGAGAACGATCATCGAGGGTTCTGCCGCGAAGCGGGCGGCGATCGGGATGTGGAAGCGGAACGCGTTGATCTGTGCGGGAAACGTGCTGTCCGAGCACCCTGAAGCCCCCGGGCATGCGGCGTTGCTCGGCCGCATTCGGGAGATCTCAGTCGATGCGGAAGAAGACACCGCGGTCCGAGGGACCGCGGTGCGCGTGTTGAGTCGTCTTTCTTCGTCGAATGGGTCCTGAAAGGGACTTCAGCGGCGTTGGGCGCCTCCACCCATGCCACCCATCATGCTCTGGGCGAGCTTCTCCTGAAGATCGGACATGACGGCATTCGCGGAATCGAAGTCGCCGGCGTTGACCTGGTCGGTCACCGCATCGATGGTCTTCGACATCGCGGACATCATTCGCTCGATCATCGGGCCGGCCATTGCGACCATCATCTCGATCTCGGGGTCAGCCTTGATCGTTGCATCAAGGTCGACGATCCAACCGCTCGAGGTCTTGCGAATGACGATCTGCTGCCCTTGCTCGGTTTCGAGGGTTCCGGTGTCGCCGTCGACCGAGGCCACCGTGAGGGTGGACGAGAGCGGCCCGTCGGCCATGCCCTCGGAGGAACTGATCGCGGAGGAGGTCGCATCCTTCCCGAACTTCGCGTTCATCGCGTTGATCAGGCCGTTCAAGAGATCGCTCTGGGCGGTGAACATCTTCTTGAGTTCCTCGGCGGAACCCGATTTGGCGACGAGTACCGCATCGAGGCGATCAGCCCCATTGGCGTCGGTCGGGGCGTTGCTGAGGAAACTCGCGATCGCGGCGGGGGTGCCGAATCCAGAGCCGCCGCCGGAACCGTTCGAACGGCCGGAAGTCATGCTCGAGGCGGATCGATCGGCGGCTCGCTCGGTTCGGGCCGCGTCGGACATGGAGACGAGGTCTCCACCCTTGACTCCTTCGATCGCTCGCTGGATCTGCTGGACGATCTTCGCGTCCGTCGCATCCCGGGCCTGCAGTCCGTTGAGGGCCTCGAGGCCCTTCTGCATCGAGGTCTCGGCCGTGAGGAGGAAGGCGTCACGTGAGGCGATCGTGGATTCGAGCATGGTCTTCAGGCCGGCGGTGTCCGACATCACGCCGGATGCCGTGACTCGGGCGATCACGTCGGCCCGTCGGTTCTGCATCGTGGCGGCTTCCCATGCGACTCTGCCCTTGCCGAATTCAGCATTGGCGATCGCCCGTGCTCCGCTCGCGGACTCGGACTTGCTTCCGCCGCTCTTGAGCTGTCGAGCGCTGTTGACGGCGGAGTCGAAGTCCCGCATCGACGCTTCGAAGCGAGGAAGAATTCGCATGTCTTCCAGTTCGTTCAGTTCGGCCAGGGACTTGGAGATGGTTTGAGCGATTCCCTCCAGATCGGATCGGACTCCGCCCGCATAGGCCACCGCGGCGTCTCGGCGGGAGGCGGCATTGTCTCTGGCGGTCCGACCGCTCTCAAGGATGTTGTTCTGGCCGTCTCGCCTGGATTCCGCGACTCGGACGGTCGGGGTCAGCGTGTTGACGGAAATGAGATCTCGAGCCGCGGCGATGCGGTACTCCCGGGCCTGTTGGCGAAGGTCGATCGACTCGTTGATGTCATCGAGTCCATCAAGCGGGCCGGCGTCGACGCCGGTGCGACCTCGCTCGCCCGCCGTCGATTCCAGCGCCGAAGCGCGGGAGATGCGCGAGTCGCGTTGGCTTGCGGCCTGGCCGATCCGATCGTTCAATTCGTCGAGTTGGTCCTCGGCGGCCGCGATTCTCGATCGAGCATCCGCGAGGTTGGACTCGATGACGAGGTTCGCCGCGGAGGTGTCCATCGACTCGGCGGCCATCGCGGCGGAGTGAAGGAGCTCCGCATCGGAGGCGAGGGATCGAATGACCGTCCTCAACGCTTGGGCGGAGGATTCCATTCGAACCGCCTCGTCGAACTCGAATGCGCCGGCGGCGGACCGAATGTTCGCGGCCAGATTGGCGGCGGCGCGAGCATCGTCGGTTCGGCCGATGGTGTCCGCTCGAGTGGCGATCCGACGCAACGCTTCCGCGGATTCGTCGGTGGAGCCTCGGGTGTCACGGATGATCGGTCGCTCTCGCAGCACGGCGGCATAGTCGGCATTGATCTTGGCGACGGTGTCCTTCTCGCCATCGGAGCCGCCTCCGCAACCGGGGAGCCCGGCGGCAAGGAGGAGTGAGAGGGGGAGAATGATGAGGCTCGGCCGTCGTTGCATGGTCGTCGTCGTCTCCGTCTTCTTGAACGGTCCGTGGTTGCGATCGGATCTCGGTCCGACGCTGAAGGGGCTGACGTGGGATTGTAACGGGTCTTTCGGGGGTCGATCGGCTCTCAGGGGATCATCGGCCGCGTCGATCGTCGGATGTCTCGGACGGAAGCGGCTCCGGGAGATCCGGTGTCGAGATGACCGGAGCCTCGTAATCGACCGGGTAGCCGGACCTTGGCCGGTACATTCCGTTCATCCAGCCAAAGGCATCGCGCAGGAGCCTCGGATTGCCCTTGCTGAAGACCGGGGACCACCCCTTGACCTCCGGATGCGGGAATCGAGCTTCATTCCGCGGAAGCCCGTATTGGATCAACAGGGATCGGCCCGGATCGAGATAGTCCACCAGGGGCATCTCGAGCTCGTTCCATCGCTCCAGAATCAGGAGATTCGTATACCGAACTCGCTCGCTCTTGGAGTTTCTTCGGTGAAGGAAGAATCGGCCTCCATCGAGGCCTCCGTGACAGCGACTGGTGGCACAATTCGGAATCAACCAGGCGTCGTGAACCCGCTGTCGGAAGAGGTTGAGCGCCGGGGGCTCGGATTTCACCTCGATTCGCGAGTAGAGGTCACGAGCCTTGAGTCGGAACATGAGATCGACGATCTCTTCGGGCTCGGCTCGGAAGAGCGCCGTTCGTCCGGCGCTGTCCGCGGCGATCAAGGGACTCGCGCCGTACTTCTCGAGGATCTCCCGGATCGTGTCGGGTGAGACGTGCATTCGCGGCGGCCTGCGGAAGTCGATCTCATAGACCCGCATGATGTTCACGTCATCCGCGGAAATGATCTCCTGCGGAAGCAGATCTCGAAGATCGACCGGCCCGGTGGAGCGTTCATCACGGGTGGTGCGCCCGTCGAGCGGCGACGGCGACGTGGATCGGCCCGCATCGGCTTCGAGAATCAACTGGGCATCGACCAGTCTCAGTAGTTCGATGGCGCGGGGAAGTTTCGATTTGGCGACGATCTCGACCAGTTCGGCGCGGGCCAGCTGATACGCCTCTTCTTCGAAGAGCCACGCGGCAAGTTCGAAGCGTCGGGTGTATTGATCGGGCTCGATCATCTCGCGGAATCGCTCGTACTTCTCCTCGAGCGTGAGGTCGAGTCGGGTCTGGACGACGCTGGCGCGCGGAAGTTTCGTGGTGACTCCCTCGATTCGAATCACCACTTGGTCGAAGGTGTCCGTCACGAGCTGGCCGGCCAACAACGTCCCGTCTCGAAGTTCGACGATCCCCGGCCGGGCTTCCTTGATGTCATTCAAACGAATGATTCGGTGGAGTCGGTTCTTGGGAAAACTGCGAATCGAACCATCCGCGGCTCTGATGGTCAGGAGGTCATGATCTTCCTCGACGACGAATCCGCCGAGTTCCTCGTATCGGTCCACCCAGAGGTACACCCGTTCTGGAGTGGAGTCCGGCGTGCCTTCGGTGGCTGGTGGATCCTCTTTCGCGGTCGGGGCCGGAGTCGGGGCGGCGGGCGCCGTGCTGCCGGGATCCGCGGTCGGCGGATCGTCGGTCCCGGCCGCCGTGGCAGGCAGAGCGGCGAAACCGGCGGCGAGCAGGGTGAACAGGGTGAAGATGATGGTGGCGGGGACCAGGTGAACCGGAAAGGAGCGCATCCCGACAGTTTCCCCGCCAGACCGGCTCCCTGCAAGGAACGAATGAAAAACCCCCCGCGACGGTTGCAGGGCGCGGTAGTCTCCGGACCCCGGCGTCGTCCGGGGACTGGCGGACGGAGGTCGGCGTCGAGATGCCGTCGGGCATTCGGAGGCCGTGGGATTCGTTCTTTCCATGCCTTTTCGTCGCCGTGATGGTGATTTGCAACAGGGCTCCTCGCGAGCCTGGGAACTGATCTGAAAGGAAGCGATCATGAAACTGGGCGTCATGGCGGCACTCTTTGCCGATCGAAGTCTCGAAGAGACCCTGGCCTACTGTGCGGAGAGCGGACTCGACGCCATCGAGATTCCGGTCGGGGCGTATCCCGGCTCTCCCTTCTTCGAGGCTGCCCGGGTGCTCGGTTCCCCGAAGGAGCAGGATCGGATCAAGTCCGCGCTTCGAGACCATGGTCTCGAACTCTCGGGTCTGGCCGTCCATGGCAATCCGGTCCATCCGACCGCTCGGGCGGCCAAGGCGGATCACACCGCCTTCGAACGCGCGGTGAAGCTCGCACCGAAGCTGGGTACCGACGTGGTCATCACCTTCAGCGGATGTCCCGGAGGATCCAAGGCCGATCGGACGCCCAACTGGGTCACCTGCGCGTGGCCCAACGACTTTTCGGGCATCCTCAAGTATCAGTGGGATGAAGTGCTCGTCCCGTACTGGGCGGCGCAGGCGAAGTTCTGTCGCAAGCACGGCGTGCGGGTCGCCTGGGAGGCCCACCCCGGATTCTGTGCATACAACCCGGACACCCTCATCCGGTTGAGTGAGCGGTCGATGAAGGCGTCGGGCTTGAAGGGCAAGCCGGTGCTCGGGGCCAACCTCGATCCGTCCCACTTCTTCTGGCAGGGCATCGATCCGATCGAGGCCGCTCGGGTACTGGGCGAAGCGGGGCTCCTCTTCTACGTTCATGCCAAGGACACCGAGCTCAACCCGCATCAGGGGCGAATCAACGGGTACAACGATGCGCGGCCCTACCCCGACCTTCAGAACCGTTCCTGGACCTTCCGAACCTGCGGATGGGGCCACGGGCACGAGTTCTGGAAGCCGTTCGTCTCGATGCTCCGAGTGCAGGGATACGACCATGTCCTTTCGATCGAGCATGAAGACCCGTTGATGTCGATCGACGAGGGCCTGCAACGAGCCATCGAGTTCCTGACCGACGCGATCATCTTCGAGCCGCCTGCGGATCCCTGGTGGACCTGAGCGGCGCCACGGTCACGCGTCACGACACCCCATCTTCCGCGATTCAGGAGCGTCCGCCCATGCGATCCATCGATCTTCCCACGGTTCGATTCACCCTCGCACTGCTGGTGTGTGCGTCATTCCTCGGAGTCGCGTCGGCGACGCATGCCGCGACCGACCCGGATGGGGTGCATGAAGTGCGATCGAGCGTCGACAAGGTCGTGCTCTATCGCGGCGTGGCCAGCGTCGAGCGGATCGTCGAAATCGAACTGGAGTCGGGAATCCACGAACTGGTCTTCACCGGTCTGCCCATGGAGGACGTCGATTGGGACGGAATCCGGGCCTCCGTCACCGCGCCGTGGCAGGTCCTCGGGGTCGATTACTCGATCGACCAGGTCGTCACGCCCGAGGGTGGCCGGAAGACGTTGGAGGCGGCGGTGAAGGCGGCCCGAGAACGACTTCGACGAGCGGAACTGGAGAGAAAGGGCGTGGAGGAGGATCTCCTGCTTCTGGGGATGGTCGGCGTTCGGGTGGCATCCGATGCTTCCGGTGATGCCGGGACCCCGTCGTTGGATCTCGAAGCGGTCCGTGCCCAGTTCGAGTTCGTTCGAACGCAGCGATCGGCCCTGCAGAAGGAGCTCCTTTCCGTCGAACAGGAAGTCCGCGATGCCGCGGAGGAACTCAAACGGGCCGAGCAGGCATTCGACAAGGCGGGGTGGACCGAAAAGGAAATCGTGGCCCGGGTGAGAATCGCGTCGACGACCGACGGAGTCGCGAAGGTCTCCCTTCGGTACCTCAAACTCTCGTCCGGCTGGGAGCCGACCTATTCGATTCGAAGTGATTCGACGTCGAAGACCATGAGCGTCGAGTATGAAGCATTGGTCCGGCAGGAGACCGGTGAGGATTGGAATGACATCGAGTTGACGCTTTCGACCGCGATGCCGTCGGAGCCCAGCGGGCCCGGCGAGATCACGCCGGTCTTCGTCGACCGAAAGCGGGTTCCACCGCCGGCGAGCCGCAAGTCCGCGTCCTCGGACTCAGCGGTCTTCGGCATGTCTGAAGGCGCGATGGTGGGTGGATCCCGCGGTCGCTCAGCGCAGAAGGTGGCCGAATCGATGCGCAACGCGATGGTCGCGGATGGAGGCACCGCCGTGACCTTCCAGCTTCCGACGCGAGTGACCATTCCGACCGATTCGATGTCGGCGACGCGGTTGCGGATCGCGGGCTTCGACGCGCCGGCCAGCCGTGTTCTGGTGACCCGGCCGGTGACGGATCCCGGGGTCTATCTGCGGGCGGATCTGGTGAACAAGAGTTCCTACGTCTTGCTGGCCGGGCAGGCGGCCTTGTTCGCCGGCGGCGAGTACCTGGGTTCGACGGAGGTCGGTGAGGTTCCCGCGGGCGGTGACTTCGAGGTCTGGTTCGGCATCGATCCATCGATCACCGTGACCCGCGAAGTGCTCGGCCGAGAGACCGAGCGAACCGGGCTGCTCGGCGGAGGCCGGGAAACCACCATCAGCTACCGGATCGACCTCGCGAACCTGTCCGCGCAAGCGGTCTCGGTCGAGGTCTGGGATCGTCGGCCGGTGAGTCGGGACGAAGACATCGATGTTCGCATGGTCGACGTCTCGCCAGAGCTGGCGACGGATCAGACGTATCTGGACACCGCGGCGGTTCGCGGGCTTCTGAAGTGGACGGTCGACCTCGCGGCCGCCGGCACCCAGGGGGCATCGCAGTCGATCAACTGGTCGGTTCGGGTCAGTCGGCCGAAGGATCTTGAGATCACTCCGATCCCCGAGTGACGTCGGCGGAGGGTCCGAGCCCGATCATGCCGTCGTTCGGTGGTGATGCGGTTTCGGTCGATCAGGAATCGCGGAGCAATGCTCGGATGCCACCCCGGCTCAACAGCCGGGTGACGGCTTCCCTTTCGGGCAGCGAGGATTCGTCGATCGATTCGAGCAGCATTCGGAGTTCGGCCGACTTTCTCAGGTATTGCAAGGCGAGTTCGGCGACCGCCTTCGGTGCCATGCCGTCGAGGAAGTCGATGCCCTCTCGATAGACGATTCCCGATGCGAGTCGGTTCGCCATCATCCAGTGCAGGTATCGCTCCGGGAGTTTGGTCCAGACCCGATCGCCGCCGGTCTCGAAGAGGATCTTCGGAAGGTGGTCGTGCACCAGTTGCCGACCGTGCTCGAGATCCTCCTTGCTCCAATCGGCGATCGACGCGGCGATGGCCGGGGCGGCGGCGTTGATGATTCGACTCAAAGACGTCGAAAGCTGAGGAAGACTGGTTTCTGGGTGACGCTGGTGCTCGGTGATCAGAAGCTCGGCTTCCTGTCGAGCAAGTTCGCGGAGCTTGACGAGGACCTGCTCGACGTACTCGGACTTGATCGCGAGAAATTCGTTTTCCTCGAGCACCATGCAGGCGCAGATTTCGAAACTCGAACAGATCACGCCGCACTTGTTCGCGGAGGAGTCCTTGATGATCACGCATCCGGCATCGCAGAGTCGTTCTCTCGCTTCCGGGGTCAGGAAGAGGTTGGCGCCTTCGGAGATCACCTTGGCGCTGGGAGTCCCGTCTTCCTGGAGGAAGTCCCGCCAGTTTCCGGCGTGAATGGTCGCCGGGCGTCCGCCGGCCGGGACGAAGGCGTCCGCCACCACCCGGTTGTGGATCGTGTTTCGGAGCTGCGGGCCGTCGGGTTCGTCGACGCTGTGCACCGAGCCACGCGGGCCGAGCTTCGATCGGTCGTACTCCGCGATCGGAAGGGCCTGCTCGAAGAGTCGCATGAGTTCGCTGGTGTTGAAACCATCGGGATCCTCGGCGCAACCGGAACCGTCACCGATCGCGATCACCCTGGCGTTGTCGCCGTAGTCGCGATGCAGGATGCGGATCATGTTTCCCGCGACGTCACCGTCGGGGCCTCCGGTGATCTTCACCGTGAAGGGTTGCTTTCGCGGGTCGATGCCGACCGACTGGAGTGCGACTTCGAGGAAGACGTTGACGCCTTCGCTGGTGACCCCGTACACCTTGTGATTGATGCCGGCGCCGGGCTTCGAACTCATGAAAGCCGTCGGGAGCGGGTAGCCGCGAAGGTGGGCGCGTCGGACGATCCACTCGATGTGATCGGGGGTGACGTTCTCATCGGGACCGAGGTAGATGAGTTCGTCGAGTCCGCTGCGGTCGACGATCTGGCTCCGAGTCTCTTCCTCGGGCGTGATCAGGTCGAGGAGCGAATTGACGAAGGCCTTCACGCATCGGTCGATGCCGGCACCCGGTTCGAGGAGGATCGCCGCCTTGGCGCCGCCTTCCGGAATGTCCTTGTTCTTGAGCTGCTGTGCGAACGAGAGGCCGTAGACCTCGTCGTAGAGCCGTTCCGCCTCGCGGCCGTGGAGCGCTTCGGTTCTCGGCATCACCACCCGGAGACCGCCGCGGGCGATGTCCTGGAAGCGGACGTGGAATCCGTCGAAGCCACGGCCGTGGACGAAGAAGACGCCGTAGGGGAGTGCGGGCCGGTCATCGTTCCGCAGGAATTCCGGGTCGAGTCGGAGGGCGAGGCCGAAACGGCCGTGCACGTGATAGTTGGTTCGCAGGACATGGCGGACCGCATCGAGCATGCAGAGCAGCACCGTCCGAGAGGTTTCGCTGGACGCCGTTCGTTCGATCTCGGCGGTCAGCTCCGCCGCGGCCTTGTCGAACTGCTCGTCGCTCATGGGGCCGCGAGGGTCGAAGCGCTTCTTGAAGAGCAGCGCGACCGACATGGTCATGGTGATGTTCGCCCAGGCGCAGGCCTTCACTCGATCGAGGGTGAACTCGAACGGAGCCTTGGGGTTGAGCACCTGATGGGCGAGGTGCGAAAGCCCCAGGGAGATCTCGGTGAGCCCGATGTGAAGCTGAGGATTCTCGTTCACCTTGTCGAGCACGTCGTAATGCACCCACTTCACGCGGGTGAGGTCCTTGCGGACGGTGTTCCAGAGGCTGCTGTCCGGGTCGATGGCCTTCCCGTCGGGGCCCTGCACCACGAATCCGACGTAGGTCACGACGCCGTGGCAGGGGTCCTTGATCAGATCCAGATAGGCGCGGTGGATGCTCACGCCGTGCCGGGCGAGGAGCAGGGCGCATCGCTCGAGCGAGGTGCGAGTCCGGGCGTTTCCGAAGACGACCGTGATCCGGCTTTCCTTGGGATTCGACTCGGGCTCGACTTCGACCAGGGTGCCGTCGGTGCCGGCGACCTGCTCGAAGAGCTGGTTGTGATGGGAGATCCGCAGCGGCGTCAGCGTGTTCACGTAGTCCGACGCGCAATTCTCGAAATGGGCGCGGATCTGTTCCGGGGTCCAGTCGGGGCGTTCGGTGGCGGCGTACTCGATCGTCGCCTCGAGCTTCTCGCGCTGTCGCGTGTCGTTCTCATCGAAGGGGTGGGGTTCGCCGAACTCGAAGGTGTCGAGCACCATCCCGCCGTCATGGCTCGTGTGCACCTTCGCCGCGCGAAGGGAGAAGTCCATGGGGAGGTTCTTCACGATGTCGGCGAGCACTCCGGGATGATCTCCGGAGCGGATGGTCGTCCAGATGGATCCATCCTCGCTGGTCAGCGTCATGTCCAGCGGACGGGCCGCGGACTGCGCTGCCACGATCGCCTTGAGATGGCTCAGCTGGGTGCCGTGATCCGTGTCCTGGAAGTACATCCGCGGCATCTGTTCGAGAAAACGGGGAATCACCGATTCCGCGGTGTTCTGGAAACTCTGAACGAGTTCTGCGATCAGCTGCTCGGGCTCGGCGTGGCCGTGAGGCGTGGGAGACTGATCGGAGAGGGCGGATGTGGCCATCGGTGAAATGTCCTTTTGAACAACCCGGAATCATCCCCACGAGAAATCGTCGGGGAAACGGAAAAGGCTACCCTGTATCACTGCCTTTACTCAAGGGATCGACGAGAACAACCTCTTTCTTTCGACGAGTTCTAGGAAATCCTGCGACCCTTTGGGGCGAGAAGCCGCCCCGCGGGATTGGAACGTGAAAATGCTCGGTCTGACGCTCGGAAATTTCGACGGAGTTCACCTCGGGCATCGCCGCCTTCTTGATGCAGGGCGGTCGGTTCTGGGAGATACCGGACGTCTGGTGGCGGTGACCTTCGACCCTTCTCCGGCGATGGTCCTCGGGCAGCCGGTGGACGCGCCTCTGGTGACGCTGGATCGCCGCCGCGACCTGCTCCGAAAGGCAGGAGCCGACGAGGTGCTGGTCCTTCCCACGGACCGCCAGCTCCTTTCACTCGAGCCAGAGGCCTTTCTCGACCATCTGGAGGAGGTCCTCGGGACCCCGCCGGACTGGTTCATCGAAGGTCCGGACTTTCGATTCGGCCGCCGTCGTTCGGGGACGGTGGAAACGCTGCGTTCTCTTGGAGGGCGACGTGGTTTCGACGTCCGGGTCGAGGACGAACTCTCGATCCCCCTCGGGGACGGCCAGTTGATGCCCGCACGGAGTTCGGCGGTCCGCCGCCTCCTGGAGCTTGGACGGGTCGAGGATGCGGCCCGCCTGCTCGGGGGCCCACACGTGCTCCAAGGGCGAGTGGTCCAAGGTGACCAGCGGGGACGGACCATCGGGATTCCGACCGCGAACCTCGATCTGGAAGGGGCCTTGCTCCCTGGAGACGGTGTCTTCGCCGGGGTGGCGGTCCTTCCCGATGGGTCCAGAAAGGCCGCCGCGGTCAGCATCGGCACGAAGCCGACGTTCGAGGAGACGCCTCGGGTGGCGGAGGTGCACGTGCTCGACTGGGACGGGCGACTCGACGACTATGGTTGGACGTGCGATGCCGAGCTCCATCGACGTCTGCGTGGTCAGTATCGCTACGACGATCTGTCATCTCTCCAGAAGCAGATCGATCTGGATCTCGCGGCCGTCCGGGCGGCGGTCGAGGGCGAACTCGACGTCTGACCGTCATCCTGTTCCACTTGACACCTCATTCTCTTTTCCGATCAAATCGCAAAGGCAACCTCGTGACCACACTTCGAGATGGACATCCCTGGGACGAAGCCGGATTCACCTACGAGTCGAACGTGTCGCCGGCCGACCTCGCCGGGGTCTTCGCCGCGGCGTCCTCCGTGCTGATCACCACGCACGAAAAGCCTGATGGGGACGCCCTCGGGACGAGTCTCGCCCTGCATCGGAGCCTCCGCCAGATCGGAGTCCGAAGTTGGATCGTCCTCGCCGGGCCGTTGGATCAGAACCTGCTGGCGGTCACCAACGAGGATGACGATGTTCGTCGTTTCGAGGAGTGTGGAACGCCTTCCGAGGAGGAAGAGCCCGATCTCATCGCGGTGGTCGATACCGGTGCGTGGACCCAGCTCGACTCGATGAAGGACTGGCTTCGTCCGCGGGTCGACCGGGTCGTGGGCGTGGATCACCATGCCCGGGGTGGTTCGGTCGCGGGGCGACGGGTGGTCGACACCGAATGCGCCTCGGCGACGCAGGCGCTCGTTCCGGTCCTGGACGCGATGGGCATCGATCTTTCGCAGAATGATGTGGCGACGCCTCTCTTCCTCGGTCTGGCCACCGATACCGGGTGGTTCCGATTCTCCAGCGCCGGGCCGGCGGTCTATCGACTGGCGGCGCGATTGATGGAATCAGGCGTGGACAAGGATGATCTCTACGCGTTGATCGAACAGAACGCGAGTCCGGCGCGGTTCGCCATGATCGCAAGAGCGTTGACCTCGTTGAGTTTCATGGGCAACGGCGCGGTCGCGGTGATGCGGCTTTCGATGGAGGACTTCGCGGAAACGGGGGCTTCCCTTGAAGGGCTCGCCGGTATCGTCAACACACCGTTGGAAATCGGATCGGTCCGAGCGTCCATTCTCCTGACGGAGGCGGCGAAGGGGCTCACCAAGGCCAGCTTCCGATCGAAGCCGGCCAGCGGTGGGCTGGGCATCGTCGACGTGAACGAACTCGCCGCCAGATTCGGCGGCGGGGGCCATGTGCACGCGGCCGGCGCCAGGTTGTCGGTGGATCTTCAGGAGGCGGCGGACGCCATCGAGGCGGAACTTCCGGGATTCCTGAGCTGAGTATCGATCAGGTCCCGGCTGCCGAGTCGGAGATTTCGCCCTCGGTCTCACTCCCGCTGTTGCGCTGGATTTCGGTCGGCTCGGAATCTTCGACGGAGATTCTGGTGACCGCATCATCGACCGTGAATCCCATTCGAGCGATCGACTCCTGAACCGTGGGAATGGTGTCCGGGGTGGCCAGCACCGTCGTGGTGCCTTCTTCCCAATTCGCCTGGCACTCGGCGACGCCGTCGATCTTGGCGACCTTCGCGGTGATCGCTTCGGCACAGCCGTCACAGTGCATTCCCGTGACGCCGATCACGAAGGTCTCGGCGGGAAAACGGCTCACGGCGACCGTCGTGTCGCGTTCGCGGGAATCGTCACAGCCCTGAAGACCGAGGAGCCCGAGGGTGATCATCGTGAGCGAACCGGCCATCAAGGTCGGAATGCGTCCATCGAAGGCGCGTCGATTGCGGTTGGAGTCGCTCATGGTGGTTCCGATCCGAAGAAGCGATTGGGGTCGATGAGTGAGGAGTTCAGGTGCGAAGCAGGCGGGCCGGCGGGTGATCGGTGCCGAGCACCGAAGCGGGGTCGACCTTGAACCAGTCGGCGAGGAGCCCGGCGTACACGGAGCGGAAGTCGACTCCGAATCGAAGATCACCTCCGTCGAGGTCGGTGAGTGAGGGGTGATTTCCGATCACCCCGGGTCGAACCTTGGAGCCGATGAGGAATACCGGGGCCGCGGTTCCATGGTCGGTTCCGCCGGATCCGTTCTCGGCCACCCGGCGTCCGAATTCACTGAACACCATGGTGAGAACCTGGTCGGCGCTTCCCTGGGCTTCGAGGTCCGCTTGAAAGGCCTTGACCGAGTCGCCGAGCTGTCCCATGAGGTTCGCATGACTTCCTGGCTGGTTTCCGTGGGTATCGAACCCGCCGAGGGTCGCATAGTAGACCCGGGTCGGCATTCCGTCGCGGATCATCGCGGCAATGAGTCGCAGTTGATCGGCGAGTGATCCACGTGGATAGCCTGCGCCGGAGGAACGTTTCACCGCGGCCCGAATTCGATCGCTGGAGATCTGGGCGTCGAGGCTCGTTCGCATGAGATAGGCGGCCTGGGAGTCAGGGTCGACGCCGTCGAGTGCGCCGGCGCGGACGACGCCCTCGTACGGCGACTTCATCGCGGGATGAAGGTCCTTGCCTTTCCATCGAAAGAGACGCGCATCTTCGAACGCCACTGGTTTCTGGATGTCGCCCATCAAGGCCAGGGGTGCCCGGCGGCCGATCGAGATCGCGGCTTCGGGGATCGGAGATCCGTTGCACGTGTTGTCGAAATACCGCCCCAGCCATCCGGTTCCCTGTCCGTCCGAACGGCCGGTGTGCCAGATGTCCATCGAAGCGAAGTGCGATCGATTGGGGTTCGGGTAACCGACGCCCTGGACGATCTCCAATCGGCCGTCATCGAAGAGTGACTTGAAGCCGGTGAGCCTTGGATGGAGTCCGAGCCCGGCGTCCTCGTCGAGTTCGAGCGCGGTGCCGGCGGGGCGGTTCGATCCCGGAGCGCCGATTCCGATCCGCGGTCGAAGCCTGGCGTACTCGTCGGCGTAGTACGGGATGACCGTGTTGAGGCCGTCATTCCCGCCCCCGAGCTGGATGATCACCATCACGCGATCATCCGGAACGCCCGGGATGCTCGACCCCATGCCTTCGGCCGGCAGGACGCCGGCAGCGGCGTTCTGGACGAACCAGGGGATCGTCGCGACGGTGGAGGCGAGCGTCGCTCCCCGTTGAAGGAAGACGCGACGTGAGTAGGCTCGGGGTTCGTGAGACATGGACTTCTCCGAGGCGGACGGGTTCAGGTGAGCTGGTACTCGGGCATGGCGGTGATCAGGGCGAGCATGGCGGTGATCCGATCTCGATCGATTCGGTCACCGACGTCTCGGAGGAAGGTTCGAAGCGTCGAGCGGCGGTCCGGATGCGGTGTCGTTCCAAGCGTGAATCGGAGCAGGTAGTCGACGACGAGATCGGGATCCGGGGGGCCGCCGGTGGTGAGGTGCTCGACCAGCTTCTCCGATGCGAACGGTTCGGGCGTCTCTCCCGCTCGTTCGGCATCGAGTCCCGGCAACCGGCCGGTCAATTGATAGACCAGCGTGTTCTGGCGGACGAAGAGCGTCGCGGTGTTGATCCAGGACCGTCCGCCGTCCCATCCCTTGACCGATGGAGGTTGCAGAAGATTCTGTCCCATGAGATCGGTGGCTTCGAGCAGCACTCGTTCCTTCCGAACCGGGGTGCCGAGTTCTCGAATGGACTGGACCACGAGTTGAATCGGACTCTTGACGATCGATGCCCGTCGTTCGGGAGCATGGAAATGTCGACTTCGAAAGAGCTGACCGAGCACGGGGGCCAGTCGATACTTGGATCGCCGCAGGGTTCTGGCCATTCCCTCGACGACCTTTCGGCCTTCGGCATCCGGGCTTTCCGGTCGATCATCGACGAAGAATCGATAGAGCTTTCCGCAGAGAAAGACCGAGGTCTCGGGCCGTGCGAGCAATACGTTGACGAAGTCGTCGCCATCGAAGGCGCCGCGCCGTCCGAGGATCGACTTCTGCCCCGGGTCGTGACGTTCCCGCCTGAACTCGAATGCGTCGTCGGCGTAGGTGAATCCCGTCAGCGCCCTCGCACCCTCCCGGATGTCCGCTTCGGTGTATCCGTTGCCCTCGCCCAGCACGAAGAGTTCCATGAGTTCCCGAGCCAGATTCTCATTGGGGCGTCCCTTGCGGTTCTGATCGCCGTCGAGGTACTGGAGCATCGCGGGGTCACGGATGATCGACCGGGTGAGGGAGGCGAAGTCACCCACCGCCTGGGCTCGGAAGAGCCGGTTCTGCATCATCAGATGCCAACTGTCTTCGACCGTTCGGTAACCGGTGGCGAAGTGGCCGTGCCAGAAGAGGGTCATCTTCTCTTCCAGCGGTTGCGTGGTCTCGATCATCCGTTCAAGCCACCAGGCCCGGATGTCGCCGAGTTGCCGGCGATCCCGTCTCTGTCGTTGTTGCCGGTCCCGGCGGTAACGCTCGACGGTCGCTTCGTCACCTCGGGCCCTCGCCTCCGCAAGGACGCGGTTCTCCTCGGTGCTCCGGGGGCGCATGATGTCCGCATCGAATCGATCGCCGTCATCAACCGTCGGCGTGAAATCGACCAGCCGTTCCACGGCGTCGTCGATCCCGGCGGCATGAAGGGTCTGCACCATCTCCGGGGTTCCGCCGAAACCGGCGCGGCGAAGAAGGTGCGCGGCCGACCAGTAGTCGAAGTCGCGGTCGGGAAGTGGTGCGAGTGGGTTCGCGGCCATGCCCTAAGCGTAGCCGCCCGGATCTCGGCGCCGCGGATCCGAGCCGATCGGATCGGCTGAATCAGCTCGGGGCGGGGGTTGCGGGTCGCGACAGCCGTCCGATCACCCATCCCGCGATCGCGGTCAGAGCCGCCGCAGGCAGGAGAAACCACGTCTGGTTTTCGATGAAGCCGAGCCAGGCGAGGGGGCTCGACGCCAGGCTCACCAGAAGGATCACCAGCACCCATCGGTGTGGAAGGGGCTGATCGAATCCCCGGACACCCGCGGCGATTGCGTACATGGGAAATGGAATCGCATACAGGCCCAGCAGCATCAGGTAGGTCTCTTCGCCGGCGATTCCCGGCATGCCCAGCAGTGCGCCGCACGCGATGGCCGCATAGATCGGGAGGCTCCGGCCGATTCGTCCCGCGGGGAGCGTGGTCACTTCGCGAAGGTGGGCACCGATCGTGAAGAGAAGTTGAAGCGTCCACTGGGCGACGATGACCGGCATGACCACGGGAATCACCGAAGCCGGATTCATCGGGTCGAAGGTCGTCGCCGCGAAGGCGAGCATCATGGCGAAGACGAGGCCGAAGACGAGGAATGAATGTCGGCTGGGGGACTGCTGGCGGGCTCGATGGAAGGTCGCGTCGAGGATCGGACAGGCCAGGAATCCCATGGCCATCAAGGGCACGATTCCCACCACGGGGGCGGCATTGGTCGGTGCCGCGACATCCGGAAAGCCACCGACCCGGTTGAAGGTGATCGCGAACAGCACGCCCGAAGTCGCCGCGATGATCGTCGCGAGCCATCGCCAGAAGAGATCCCCACGCGCCGAAAGAGCGGCGGCGCCCGCCGTCCAAGTGAGAATCGCCCCGAGGACGGGCCAGGCCAGGAGGTCGGATGCCGCACCCGCGCCAGCCGATTCAGCGTCGGTCGGAATGGGAGCGGCGAGCACGAAACTTCCGGTGCTCCATCCGACGAAGAAGATCTGAAAAGCGATCGTGGCGAGGCTGAACCAGCGAATCGGTCCGATGTGCACGGTCGCGAATCGACGACTCTGTTCGGCGGTGAAGAGGTAGCCGAAGCCCACGCATCCGATCAGATTCGGGATCGCGAAGGCCCAGAATCCCGCCCATCCGAATCGGCCGAGCAGAATGATCGGCAGGAACATCCCGATACACCACGTCCAGCTGCAGGCGCAGTAGACACCCCATCCGAACGTCGCGGCGATGCCGCCGGTGGTCGCGGGTCGGAGCGGGGGGGAAGCGGCGGCCGCCTGATTCATTCCGAGGGTGTACTCCGCTCGAGCCGGCTCCGACGCTTCTGTCGCAGCTCCTCGGCGAGCTCTTTCGGCGTGCAATGAAACGTGATCGAGCAGCGGCCGACCTTGAGGTCGCGATCCTTGCCCATGCGGCTCATCTGCTGGCTGATCTCCAGATCCAGCGCGATGTTGAATTCGCCGCCGGCTTTGATCTTCTCCTGGACGTCCTCGGCGTTGGCGACGCGGTAGACCGCGGGTCCGTAGCAGGGCCGAAGGAAGCGATACTCCATTCGTTTGCAGATGACCTCGTAGTCGCTTCCGCATTCCGCGAAGAGGTACATGCCCGCAGCCACCTCGGAATTGCCGAGCAGGGCCGCGCCGGCCATCGCGTTGTACCAGTTGCGGTTGAACCGACGGTACGGAAGGACGGCGGTGAAACTCTTGGCATCGATGCGTCGGAGGCTGATGCCGCTGCGGAACGCGAAGGGCAGCCAGATCAAGGAGCAGACCCGGTGCCAGAAGTTGTTCTTCGTCGAGAGGCGGCTGAGATACGCCTCGATCCGCTTTCCGAGGGATTTCTTCGGCGGCAGCATGCCCGCGGGCGTCGAGGCCTCGGGGTCGTCGTGGGACGAGTGGTTCACGGGTGCGGTGGTCACGGAAGGCGTTCGGGGCGGGGGCGTCTGGAGGCACCTCGGAAGGGTGCGGGTCCATGGTAGGTCCCTTCGCCGCGGCTCGCCACGCGAGGCGGTATTGATGAGTCGGGTCGGTCCCGGGGTCCCATATGGCGTCTTTCGGGGTCCGGAGCCGCGTTCTCGAGGCGGAAGAGCGGGGCGGCCCGAGCCGATCCACCGCGGTTTCGTTGGATTTCGAACCGGCTCCATCTTCCACGGTCAGCGGTGCGCAAGTCGGCAGGTCATCTCGCCGGCGACCTGATGGAGCCACTCGGGTACGAGCTGATCGGGCCGCGGCGTCCCTCCCCGCCGATTCGATCGGTGATCTGGCGATTGCCGGCGTTCGTGCTTCACGACGTGCGGATGTTCAAGCAGTCGGGGAAGGTGCGCGACACCCTGCATCTTCTCGTCGGTCGCCTGCGTCGTCCCGAGACGGGGCCGAGCGGTGAGCGGAGGGTCACTGAAGGACGGTAGAATCGTCGGTCATGAGCGACGCTCGAGTCACCATCCCGATCGATCGACTGGGAGTCTGCAGTTGGAGCCTCCGTCCCGAGACCGGCGACGAGCTTCTCGCTTCGGTGTCGCGACTCGGTCTGCCGAAGATCCAACTGGCGCTGGGGCCGGTCATCGAGGCTCCCGACGCCTTTGGGAACGTGATCGGCCGG
The DNA here is from genome assembly GCA_002167845.2 of Phycisphaera sp. TMED9. Classification (GTDB taxonomy): domain Bacteria; phylum Planctomycetota; class Phycisphaerae; order Phycisphaerales; family SM1A02; genus UBA12014. Next base: position 28,135 of record NHBO02000078.1, read on the forward strand.
CTTCGCGATGCCGGCGTGGTGATCGCGAGCGGCATGCTCGAGGCGGTCGGCGAGGACTATTCGACCCTCGAGACCATCAAGGCCACCGGCGGCGTTCGTCCCGACGAGCATTGGCCGGCGACGCTGGCACGAGCCCGAGGCGTCGCGGCGCTGGCCGCCGCGGAATCGCTTCCCCTGGTCACCCTCCATGCGGGCTTCATTCCGCACGAGACGAGCGATCCGGCTCGCCTCGTCGTGCTCGATCGCCTTCGGACCCTTGCCGACGTCTTCGGCGACCACGGCGTCCGGGTCGGACTCGAAACGGGGCAGGAGACCGCGGCGACCCTTCTCGACGCGCTGGGTGAACTCGATCACGAGAACGTGGGGGTCAACTTCGATCCGGCGAACATGATCCTCTACGGGATGGGTGATCCGGTCGACGCGCTTCGGCTTCTGGCCGATCACGTGGTGCAGATTCACGCGAAGGATGCGATGACGACCGAGACGCCCGGGACCTGGGGCGCCGAGGTTCCGCTGGGAACCGGCGCCGTCGACTGGGACGGGTTCCTCGAGGTCGTCGCGACGCTCGCCCCCTCCATCGACGTGGTGATCGAACGGGAAGCCGGTGAAGACCGGGAAGCCGACATCCTCGTCGCGAAGCGACGATTGAAGGGATCGTGATCCGATGCCGACGTACGAATACGCCGTGATCAAGCCGGATGGAACGTTGGGCCCGCCTTTCGAGGTGGTCCAGTCGATGTCCGAATCGCATCTGACGAAGCATCCGGAGACCGGGGAGCCGGTGAAGCGCCTCATTTCAGCGCCGGGTCTGGCGCTGAAGCATTCCAACGCATCCGACAAGTCGAAGTTGAGCGACTCGAACCTCGACCGACTGGGTTTCACGAAGTATCAGAAGTCGGGTGACAACACCTGGGACAAGACCGCGGGCAAAGGGCCGGACTCGATCAGCCGTGACTGACGCCGCGAACGAGGTCGACCGGGTGCGGGCGCTTCGCGTTCTTCTGGATCGCGCGAACCGGGCGTACTACGTCGATGCCGATCCGATCATGTCGGACCGAGACTTCGATGCCCGGCTCGAGGAGCTCGCGTCGCTCGAAGTCCGTCATCCGGAGCTGCATGATCCCGACAGCCCCACCTCCAGGGTCGGCGGTGAGCCGGTGGCCGGTTTCGAGACCGCGGTGCACGCGGTTCCGATGACCTCGATCGACAACACGTATTCCATCGAGGACCTGAAAGCCTGGCATGAACGGGTGGTGAAGGGCCTCGATGATCTCGTCGAGCCGGGTGGCTTCGGGATGGTCTGTGATCCCAAGATCGACGGGGTCGCGATCTCGCTTCGATATGAATCGGGACGGCTCGTCTCCGCGACCACCCGCGGCGATGGAACCAAGGGGGACGTCATCACCTCGAACGTCCGGGCGATGCGGTCGATCCCGGTTCGCCTTGATACCGAATCGCCGCCGGCGATCTTCGAAGTGCGGGGCGAGATCGTGATGCCCAATTCCTCCTTCGAGCGGCTCAACGTCGAGCGTGAGGCGGCGGGCGAGCCGCTTTTCGCGAACGCCCGGAATTCGACGGCGGGGACCCTCAAGAGCCTGGACCCGAAGATCACCGCCGGTCGAGGCCTTCGTTTCCTCGCCCACGGACGGGGTGAGGTCGTCGGCGTGGACCTCGACGGCTACGCGGGCTTCCTGGAGATCGCGAAGTCCTACGGACTTCCGGTGAACGATCGGTCGGAGTCCTTCGATTCGATCGATGCGGTGATCGAGCGGGTCGAGTCGTTCCGTGCGGATCGACAGTCGCTCGATTTCGGGGTGGACGGCATGGTGATTCGGGTCGACCGGTTCGATCTGCAGGCGGAACTCGGCGCCACCGCGAAGGCACCACGATGGGCGATCGCTTTCAAGTACCCGGCGGAACAGGCGACGACCACGTTGATCGCCGTCGAGTGGCTGGTCGGAAAAGGCGGAACGCTCACTCCGAGAGCGACCATGGAACCGGTCTTCGTCGCCGGCACCACGGTCCAGCACGCCACGCTCCACAACATCGAGGAGATTCGGCGGAAGGACATCCGAGTCGGTGACCGGGTGGTGGTGGAGAAGGCGGGCGAGATCATTCCTCAGGTGGTCGAGCCGCTCGCGGCCTCGCGGTCGGGCGGGGAACGTCCCATCGAACCACCATCGAACTGCCCCGATTGCGGTGGGTCGATCGAGCAGGAAGGCCCCAAGCTCTACTGCACCAACCCCGAGTGTCCGGCGCAGTTCCGCGAGAAGCTCAAGTGGTTCGTGGGCCGCGACCAGATGGACATCGACGGCCTGGGCGAGAAACTGATCGATCAACTCGTCGACGCCGACCTGGTGCATCACTTCGCGGATCTGTTCAAACTCGAACGCGACGACTTGCTCGGGCTCGAGCGAATGGGCGAGAAGTCGGCGGACAAGCTTCTCGAAGGCCTCGAAGCGGCCCGGGGTCGAGGCCTGGCCCGAGTCCTCTCGGGGCTGGGGATCCGACACATCGGGGCGAGCGCCGCCAAGACGCTGGCGCGGAACTTCCCAGANGCGGAGGCACTCCTCGCGGCGGACTTCGACACCCTCGAAGCCCTGCCGGATTTCGGAGAGATCACCGCTCGGAGTCTGCACGAGCATCTGGCGAGTGAGCCGGCCCGGGATGCTTTCNAGCGACTGGCCGCGGTGGACGTTTCACTGGAGAGCGACNTGNATCGGTCGGAAGCCGANGCCGAACCGGCCAGCGATTCCTGNTTCACCGGAAAGACGATCGTCATCACCGGCACGCTCGAGTCCTTCGGTCGCAAGGAACTTGGCGAACGCTTGGAGTTCCTGGGGGCGACGATCACCGGGAGNGTCTCCAAGAAGACCGACCTGCTGATCGCCGGCGAGAAGGCGGGAAGCAAGCTCCAGAAGGCCTCGGACCTCGGGGTCGAGATCTGGGATGAGGCTCGACTCCTGAGCGAACTCCCTGAATCGTGATCGGCCGTCTCTGAAGTCGGCGGGTCGGACCGCCGACAGATCCACCAATCCATCGCGGAACCGCCGTCGGCCCCGGGGAGCCTCTTCTGTTCGGCGGGAAATCTCCGGAAGATCCGAACCAGCGATGGAGAGGTCGCCCTGGNCCGATTCGACGGCTGGAACGCGGCAGGAGATACACTTGACGGCATGTCTCCCAGTGCCAATCCCATGGGCCAGGTCTATCTCGGTTTCCGCAGCCTCCTCGTGAAGCTCGCGGTCTTCGTGGTGATGGCGGCCTTGCTGGCCTGGGCCATCGGGGGAACGCTCTGGCCTCGGACCGCGGTGGGGATCGTGGGGACACCCATCGACGTCGATGGATCGCGGATCGCCCTGGTCTCCCAGATCGGTGGCGAGTATTCCGTCTTCGGCCTGGGAGTGCTCGGTCAGGATGGACGCGTCGTCGATCGCTGGCCGAAGGCCGAACTCGTGCTTCCGATCTGGAGAGATGCCCTCACCCCGGTGTCGAATCCGACGGGGACCTCAGGCGCGGTCGCATATCGGATCGGGACCCGGTGGTTCGTTCGGGAGTTCAAAGGGGTCGACGCGGAAGGGCTTCACCCGCTTCAAGGACCGGGAGGTCTCTTGCGCGAAGTCGCGGACCGACTGGCGGCGGCTCGGATCCTCGAAGGATTCGCCTCAGGACTTCCCCTGGAGCGTTCCGGAGGGATGCAGGATCAGCCGCCGGCTTCGGAGATGAGTGACGAGGGATCTTCGACGCCCGCGTCGTCCGGGCCGAACTGAACGACTCCGCCGATCCAGAGTCCCGCCAGAACGATGGCCAGGGCGATTCGATACCAACCGAAGATCGCGAGTCCGTGATCGGCGAGATAGCCCACGAGCCACTTCACGGCGAATGCCGCGGAGANGGTCGCGACCGTGATGCCGAGAATCAAGGGAAGGGCTCCCAGCGCGATGATCTCGTCGCCGCTCTTCATCGCCTTGTAGACGCACGCCCCGCCGAGGGTCGGAAGTCCGAGCAGGAATGAGAATTCGGCGGCCTGTTTCGGGCGAAGGCCGACGAACATGCCGCCGACGATGGTCATCATGCTGCGACTGGTTCCCGGCCACATCGCCACGCACTGCAGCAGGCCGATCAGAAGTGCGTTCTTCCAGGTCAGGTCTTCGATGTCGATGAACCGGCTCTCGCTCTGGTCGTCGTTCGCGCTTGCGTAGACCCGGTCCTGCCAGCGTTTCATGCCGATGAGGAGGAGGCCGCCGAGGGCCAACGCCCCGATCACCGGCCAGGGACGGAACAAGGCGGCTTCGATGATGTCGTCGAGCAGCACGCCGAAGATGGCCGCGGGAATGAAGGCGATCACCAGATTGATGAAGAGGCGTCGGCCGGGAGGATTCCTGCCCAGCAGGCCCTGGATCATCGACCAGACTCGAATCCGATAGAGGCCGATGACCGCCAGGATGGCCCCGCCCTGGATGACGATGTTGAAGGCATTGACCGCCGACTCGATCTTGGGATCCCGATCGAGGCCGAGCAGGCTCGCGACGATGATCAGATGGCCGGTCGAAGAGACCGGGAGATACTCGGTGATGCCTTCGACGAGGCCGAGGATGATCGCGTCTAAAGGCGTCATGGGGTCCATTCAGGGGGAGAGACGGAGTCGGGTTCGATCATCGTCGGTGATGTCGGTCCCAGCCGGTCCTTCATCGGTCCGCCGACCCGGTCCCCTTGCGTCCTGTGGCCTTCTGGGTCTCAAGATGGCCGATCGAAGCCCCTCCGGAGGTCGTTGGGACGGTCTGGGACACCTGAGAGGGACGATTGGTCTGGATTGGTCCGACAACTCTTCAGTCGGCCCGAGATGGCGTCGATTCATTTGACGAAGCTGGAATTCGTCAGTCGGACGAACTCGCTTCCTCGCTGGAGCGCCGCCATGCAGGTTGCCGAACTGACCCGGGAACGATCCTTCCGAACCGACCGCGATCGTCGTCGCCATCGCCGATACGCGGTTCGGCCCATGTACTCCATGATTCGTCTTCAGACGGAGTCGGGTGAACTGGTCGATGGTCACATCCACGATCTCGCCGTCGGTGGCGTCCGATTCGAATGCGACGTTCCGTTGCCGGAGGGAAGTCGAGTCCGATTCGAGATCGAACTTCCCGGCGGTGCGGCCACCCTTCACGGGTGGGCGAGCATCATCCGGATCGCGGATGAGGACACCCGGACCGGCACCATGGTGTTGGCCGCAGCCTTCGAACGATTCGACACCAGAATCGAATCGGGGACGCTCACCCGATATCTCGAGCAGGGCTGTCTGCTTCGATCCGCCTGACCCGTTCGGGCGCGATCAGGAGATCAACGAGACCAGGTCGGCGACCACCGCGGAGCGCGGGCGGTCGTCGATTTCAATTCGGGCATTCGCCAGTTCGCCGAAGATCGGACCGCGACGTTCCAACATCATCCGCATCTCCTCGGCCGGCTCGAGATCGGTCAGGGCCGGTCGTCCGGGTTGGCCGGCGATCCTCGCTGCGAGGTTCGCGGGTGTGCCGTTGAGCCAGGCGATCTTGATCCGGCCGCCTTCTCGAGCATCGTGAAGCATCGCTGCCGCGCCGGGTGCCGTCGGGGTCCCGCCGCCAAGCGCGATGATCGAAGGCGTGGTCTCGTCGAGTGCGAGCTGGAGGACAGCCGTCTCCGCATCCCGCCAGGCCGCCTCGCCCCGTTCCTTGAAACAGGTCGTCGCATCCGAGCCGCAGAAGGCCTCGGTTCGTTCGTCGAGATCGATGAAGGGGCGGGAAACAAGATCGGCCGTCGCGCGACCGGCGGTGGATTTGCCGGAGCCGCGAAGGCCGATCAGGATCAAGTGCATTCTGAAACCCGCGTCAGATGGTGGTCAACCGCTTGCGGCCGAGGGAACGACGGCGATTGATGATCTTGCGACCCGCCTTCGTGGACATCCGGGCACGGAAACCCATCTTCCGGACCTTCTTGATACGGCTCGTCTTGCGAGGGTAGTGCAACGCCATGGCGAACTCCGAAACCTTGCGGGACAGGGGCGAAACCGGGAAACTTCGGAGGACTCGACGTCTCGAACGCCGTGGTCCAGCCCGAATCCGGGGAGCATGCCGGAGATCCCGGCAGCGAGGAATCGGAAAAGGTAGCAGGATCACTCCGAACGGTCGACCCCATCGGCGTCGATTTTCCACAGGATCATCGATCTCGACCCCGATAACGCCGATGCAGAGGGAGAACGAGTCTTCCATTGGCCTCGGTTGGGGCCGGAGGAGTAGACTCGAGCCGTTCTCACGGGCGCGCGTTTTCTCCCGGAGCCGGTGCCGGCCCTCATGGTCCAGCCCCGACCCCAGGAGCAACCGCTCGACCCGTCTCACGTGTCTGGTGGCTCCCGGCCGGTCTTCCGGCTCGGGATGTCGGCGGGAAGTCTCAATGGAACTGATGGACAGACTGGCGGAAGCCGAACGGCGAATCGGGTATCGATTCAAGGATCGGGAACTCTTGGCGCGGTCGTTGCGTCACGCCTCCTCGGCGGACCTTCGACTCGACTCCAACGAGCGGCTCGAGTTCCTCGGCGATGCGATTCTGGGCATGGTCGTGTGCACGGAGCTCTTCGATCGATACCCGGATCTTCTCGAAGGCGAGTTGACCAAGATCAAGTCGAACGTGGTCAGTCGTCGGGTCTGCGCCGAGATCGCCGAAGAACTGGAGATCGGTGAACTCCTCGAACTCGGCAAGGGCATGAACGGGCGAGGCGACATGCCCTCTTCGCTGCATGCGGCGGTCCTCGAGTCGATCATCGGCGCGATGTATCTCGACGGCGGATTCGCCCGATCGCGTCGGTTCATCCTCGACCTCCTCGAGTCGCGGATCGAGCACGCGGCGAAACTCGGGCATCAGCACAATTTCAAGTCCGTTCTCCAGCAGGTCTTCCAGCGGAAGGGCCTCGGGGCGCCTTCGTATCTGGTCCTGGACGAACGCGGTCCTGATCACGCGAAGTGCTTCGAAGTGTGCGTGGCCGCCGGAGGCAGGCAGTTCGGGGGATGCTGGGGGCCGAACAAGAAACAGGCCGAACAACAAGCGGCGCTGGCAGCGCTGCTTCATCTCGATCTGGCGGTCACCGATGGTGATGGCGACATTCGACTGTCGGAGGCGTGTTGGACCGACGATCCCGTCGAAGATGAATCCGTCGATCCGGCGGCGGCGACGGACTCGGAGGAGTTCGGCATCGAAGAAGTCGGGAATGACGGCTCGGAGAGTGAATCGCCGCGTTCTTCGGATGATGTGGATGACGCATCGACCGATGATGTGGAGTCGCTGGTGGAGTGAGCCGTGCGTGGCTCAGCCGGTGGTGAGCCATTGGACGAGGAGCGTGGCCAGTCCGATGGCGATGCCGAGTCCGGCACCCAGCGTCACGAATCCGAGATTTCCAAGTCCCGACGATCGTCCGCGGGCGGAGATGATCTCGAGCGGGCCGACGATGTCGTCCATGGGCTCGCCTCTGCGGGCCCGGTCCTGAATCACCGCGATCACCAGGCTCGCATCGAACTCGCGAACCCCGATCGACTTCGAGAAGCGAAGGAGGTCCTGTCGTCGTTCGGGTGGAAGCACCGCGCCGTCGAGGCTTGCGGCGATTCTTCCGGCCAGCACCAGATGCGGCGAAGCGATCTCTTCGAGCGCGGAGGCGTCGAAATGGCTCGAGCCCGAGGCGAGTCGATTCTCGAGCGCGATTCTCCGACGCGTTTCAGCGAGTTGCCTCGTTGCTCGAACCCGCGCATCCTCCGGCGCGAACGCCGGAACGAGCGTGAGATTCGGATGCGTCGACGACATGGCTTGATCCGGGTGTTGAACCGTTCCGAGTTGGAAGGGCATCCCCGGTACGACCGAAGGGGATGACCGGTTCGGTCTTCCACTTCGAGTCTAGAGGCGACTGGGATGGATCCAAACGGGATCGTCGCTTCATCCACAGCGACCGCCTTCTCGGACGGTTCGCGGTGCCGTCTGAGCCGGTCGATTCGATCATGCGGGTCGCTTGGGTGCTGGTGGCGTCTTCAGGATTCCGCCTGGTCGGCGCTTCCGGGCTTCGGCGGCTTCCGGAAGTCCAGATCTTCGATCCGCCCGAAGACCGCGGTGGCGATGTTGGCCAGATGGGATGCGATCCGCTTGAAGTACCGCGTCTGCATGGAGCATGAGACCGCGTCCTGCGTGCTGATGGTGGAACGATCCTCGAGCAGTTCCTGAGCGAGTTCGTCGCAGGATGCCCGCACCGCATCCGCCGCTTTGATCGCGACCTTCGCCTCCTTCGTGTCCGAATCCTGAAAGGCGGTCCGGACCAGATCGAAGATCCTCTCGACTTCGTCCGGGATCTCCCGGATCCGATCCTGATAGACCGAAGGTGTCTGGCCGAAGCCTCCGTGTTCGGTGACCTCGTAGAGGTTCTTGCAGTAATCCCCGATTCGTTCGGCGTCCTTGGCGATGGACATGAGGGCGAGGCACGCGGCGATGTCCGCGTTTCGATTCACCGAGAGATGGGTCACGATGTTGCCGCGGAGCGATCGGAGCAGGCGATTGATGTCCTGGTCTCGCGTGAACACCGCTTCGCGGACGTCGGCGGGATCCCCGCCGGCGAGGACGCCGTGGACTTCGCGGAACATCCACTGACCGGCGGTCAGCATCTCGTCGAATTCACGAAAGGCCTGATCAAGGGCGTCGCCGCCGCGAAGTGCTGCCAGTAGGGCTCCGAGCATGATGACAACTCCAGGTTCGAATCAGTCGTAGATGAAGACTTCGGTGATGATCAGGCCGATCGCGGGCAGTACCACGAACATGACCCCGAGGAAGATGAAGGCCCACTTCTTTGATCGGCTTGCCAGGGCACTGTACGACTTCGAAATTCGGATCGGGATCTTCCGCAGTGGATACCAGATCAGATTGTCGGAGCAGTTGAAGAGCACGTGGGCGATCGCAACGGTCACGGCGGCGCTGGTGGGATTGGCCAGTGCCGCGATCAGACCGGTCACGGTGGTGCCGATGTTCGCGCCCAGCATGAACGGGAAGGCTCGCTTCAGTTTCACGGCACCGGCGCCGACGATCGGCACCATCAGGCTGGTGGTGACCGAACTCGACTGGACCGAGATCGTCGAAAAGATTCCCGAAAGCCAGGCGACGAAGTCGTTTCGGAAGAACACGGTCGAGAAGAGTCCCTCGAGACGGCTCAGGACCGCGCCCTTCAGGTTCTTCACCAGAAACACCAGGGCGAGGAACAGAAGAAGCAGTCCGATGATCGAGAGCGAGACGGAGCTCACCATCGACGCGCCGCCTCCGAACCACTCGGTCACCGATTGCAGGAAGGTGACCACCGGCTTGGTGATCACCTTGATCGGATTGGTCGGCTTGGTCACTTCGTCGAAGCCCAGAGAACCTGCGATGAGACCGGCGGTATTGGCCAGAATCCCCTGGCCGTTCTTGAAGATCGTGCTCGTGATCCACTCGACGGGGAACAGGATCACCACCGTCAGGATGTTGGGGACCGCATGGAGCAAAGCCGCCGCATAGGCCCGCCGGAACTGCCTTCGGATCCGCATGGTTCCCAGAGACACGATGAGCCCGGTGACGCTGGTGCCGATGTTCGCACCCATGACCGCGAAGACCGCGGTTTCGATCGGCATCTGTCCCGCGGCGACCAATGTGATGATCAGCGATGTCGTGAACGAGGAACTTTGGACGATCGAGGTGACCAGCACCGCCCCGAACAGGGCGAACAGCGGATTGTGTCCTTGCGCGATGATCATCTCGAGCCAGTCGGACTGTTTTCCAACGCCTTTGAGACCCGATCCCATCACGTTGATCGCGCAGAGGAACAAGTAGAGCGCAATCAACGCGAAGATGGCGTTGAAGAACGGGAAGGAGCGGCGAGAATGTGTCAGCGATGGGGTCGAGGACATCGGATCGATCAGGGCTCGCGGAGTCGTCGGATCGGTCGGAGACGGGGGGCTTGCCGGGCAGGCAGGCTATCGGTCAAGGTCTCTGAATGCCACTCCGGCCGGTCGGCAGGGCCAAACCGGTCCGCCGTGTGGATGACGTGACGATTCCTGTCTCAACTTCCCGTCCCAGAAGTCCCCGTCCCGGAAGTTTCCGTCCCAGAAGTGCCTCCAGGTCGGAAAACCTGAAGCGTCGACGTGGGATCAGTCCGCCGCGCCGTGACGAACGACCCTGCCCTCGACCAGATAGATCAGATTTCCGGCGACGGAGACCGCGATATCCCCGGTTCTCTCGAGTCGTTGCGCGATCGCCAACAGCTCGATGGCGGCGTTGGTCGATTCGGGGTCTCTCGGGATCTCCTCGCGTGCCCACACCAGCATGGACTTGTGGAGTTCATCCAGCCGGTCGTCGTCCCGCCGGATCTCCCGGGCGAGATTCGCATCGGAATCCGCGAGCGCCCGAAGCGATTTCGAGAACAGTTGACGAACCGAATGGCACATTTCCTCGAGGGGGTCGGGGAGTCGAACCGCGGGCATCGAACTCACGCGAATGATCCGCTTTGAGATCCCTTTCGAAAGATCCGCGATTCGTTCGAACTCCCCGCTGATTCTCATCATCGCGAGAACTCGTCGCAAGTCCGTTGCGACGGGGGTGGCGAGGGCGAGCAGTCGAACGCATTCCTCTTCGATGGCCAGGTCGTCATGATCGATCTCTCCGTCTCCATTCCGAACATCCCGGGCCGCGGCGACGTCCGCGTTCAGAATCGCATCCGTGATCTGGAACAGCTTCTCCTCGACCTTGGCTCCAAGTGCCAGCAGGTCGCGGCGGAGATTCATGAGATTGGTTTCAAGATCGACGGGCATGCTCGCTCCTCCTTGGCTCGGGATCAGCCGAAACGACCGGAGACATAGTCTTCGGTTTCGCGATGGCCGGGGTTCGTGAAGATCATGTCGGTCTCGTTCGATTCAATGAGCGCGCCGTTGTAGAAGAACGCGGTGCGATCGGAGACGCGAGCCGCCTGCTGCATGTTGTGGGTGACGATGACGATGGTGTACTGGTCGCGGAGATTTCGGATCAGGTCTTCGATCGCGGCGGTGGACCTGGGATCGAGTGCCGAGCACGGTTCGTCCATGAGGAGAACCTCCGGGCCGATCGCGATCGCTCGTGCGATGCAGAGTCGCTGCTGCTGGCCACCGGAGAGTCCCAGAGCACTTTGGTCCAGTCGGTCCTTCACCTCGTCCCAGATCGCGGCTCGACGGAGGCTCTGCTCGACGAGCGCGGCGAGATCGTTCCGGGAGTAACGCCGATGAAGCCTCGGGCCGTAGGCCACGTTGTCGAAGATGGACTTCGGGAAGGGATTCGGTTTCTGGAACACCATGCCGACACGACGTCGAAGATCCACGACGTCGCAGCGAGGGTCGAGGACGTTTTCACCATCGAGCGTGATCTCGCCGTCGGCTCGAGCGGAGGGAATGGTGTCGTTCATCCGGTTGAACCAACGAAGCAGCGTGCTTTTTCCGCAGCCCGACGGGCCGATGAACGCGGTGACCCGGTTCTCGGGAATGTCGAGCTCCACGGAGTGCAGCGCCTGGAAGTCGCCGTACCAGCTGTTCAAGGATCGGCAGCGGATGCAGATCGCGGTCGGCTTGGTCGCTTCGGTCGCCGTTGCGGACGAAGTCGCTGCATGCTTCGCGGCGACATGGTCGGTCGGCTCGGGTGCCTGAGGGGACGACATGGGGTTTTGAACTCCGATTGGAAAGGAGGAATTCACTGGAGCGGTCTCGAGAATTTCTGGCGGATCAGAATGGCAATCGCGTTGAATGCGAGAAGGACGCCGAGCAGCACGATGATCCCCGTGGCGGCGAGGGCCCGGAATTCCTCCTGCGGACGGCTCGTCCAGTTGTAGATCTGCATGGGCAGGACGGTGAAGGCATCCATGAGGTTCTGTGGGACATCGGTGATGAACAAGGCGACACCGAGGACCAGAATCGGCGCCGCCTCGCCGATCGCCCGGCTCATCGCGAGAATGGCTCCGGTCATGATCATGGGAATGGATGCTGGAAGCGTCACTTTCCAGACGGTCTGAAGACGGGTGGCGCCCATGGCCATCGACCCCGCGCGGAGCGAGCCGGGAACGGATCTCAGCGCTTCTTGAGAGCTGATGATCACCACGGGGAGAACGACCAGCATGAGGGTCAGCCCGCCGGCCAGCACGGTCTGGCCGAAGGGGAATTGGACGTAGTACCAAGATTTCTCGATCTCGAAATCGATGGGTTCGACGGCATTGTCGACGGTGATGACGCCGTACGCCGGCGAAAAATCCGCATCGGCGTTCACAATGGTGAGGGGGATCGGCGACCAGTCGTTCGTGAAGATCAACTCCCCGTCCGGCCCGTCGAAGATGTCCTGCATGTAGCCGATCGAACCCGTCACGAGCCTCGGAGTCTCGTTCCGATCGGCGACCGGCACCCGAAGCGGCTCGCCCATCGAGTCGTAGTAGATCGCAAACGTCTCACCGCCGACTTCGAACGCCGGATTCTGAACGGGCCCGAAGAGTCCGAACATCCGCACGAAGAGGGTCAAGCCGAGGATCCCGTAGACGATCGAAGGTACGCCCGCCAGATTCGAGATGTTGATGCGGAGGAAGTTCGTAAACCGATTCTTCGCGGCGAACTCCTCGAGATACACCGCCGTGGCGACACCGACCGGAAGTGCCACGATCGCGCAGATCGAAGCGACCCAGATCGATCCGAACAACGGAGCCTTGATTCCAGCCTGGTCAGGAATCCGGGACGCGTAGTTCTGGATGAATGACCAGGAGAGCCCGGAGGCCCCTTCGATCAGGATGCTCGCGAGGAGGATCACGAGGGCCAGCACCGCGATCAGGGTGATGCCGAGGCAGGCCAGTGAGAATGCACGGTCCACGCGGACTCTCGCGGCGGATCGGCGTGAGGTGCCGCGCTCGATCAGGCCTTGAAAATGCCGAGAAGCCGGATTGGGCTGGTTCACTCGTACTCCTCCCGGAATCGAATCAGAATGCGATAGCCGGAGAAGGTGAGCAGGAAGGTCATCAGGAACAGCACCCCGGCGACCGCGAAGCTCGATTTGTACTCGACGCCGGTGGCAGGGGCGTCACCGAGGAAGATCTGGACCATGTAGGCGGTCATGGTCTGCACCTGCTCCCACGGAAGAAACGTCATCTGCGACAAGCCGCCGGCGGCCAGCGCCACGATCATGGTCTCGCCGATCGCGCGGGTGATCGCAAGCAGGTAGGAGGCCATGATTCCGCTCAGGGCCGCCGGTACGACGACCTTGACCGAGGTGTCGAATCTCGTCGATCCCAGGGCGAAGGCGCCGTCCCGGAGTCCCTTCGGGACGGCACGGATGGCGTCCTCGGAGAGGCTGGTGACGATGGGGAGAATCATGATGCCGACCGCGAGACCGGCGGAGCCGGCACTATAGGCGCCGAAGGTGTCCTCGCCCGTGAACACTCGCCCGAGACTCTGCAATACCGGCGTGATCACGATGAGGGCGAAGAATCCGTAGACCACGGTCGGAATTCCCGCGAGTACTTCAAGTATCGGTTTGAGGATCGAGCGAAGCCAGGCGGGCGCGTATTCGCTCAGGAAGATCGCGGTGACCAGGCCGATGGGGAGTGCGAACACCGCCGCCACCAGCGTCACCAGCAGGGTCCCGACGATCAGCGGCCAGATTCCGAAGTGACGTTCCTCGCCGAGAAGGGGATTCCACTCAAGGCCGGTGAGGAAGTCCCACACGGAGACGTCCTGGAGGAAACGGGCGGTCTCGTACGCGAGAATGCCGATGATCAGCGTGGTGACGAGAATCGAGAAACTGGCGCACGCAACCAGGAGGCTGCGAACGCCACCCTCCTGGAACGATCTGGTCTTCGTGCTTCGCGGTCTTCCGCTCTCGCAGATTTCGACGAAGGTCTTGTATTCGGGCTGCGGTGGTGTGCTCGGCATCAGATTCCGTTCGAATGCCTGGTGCGGAAGGTCAGGTCGATCGATCCGGGGCCTCATGGGCCCCGGATCGATCTCGTCGGTCACGGGGGGTCACTTGTAGAGTTCGGTGATGGGGCCGGACTTCTTCTCACCCTTCTCGTCGAGGAACGCACTTCCAGTTCGGCCCGTATTGAAGGCCTTGGTCGCTCGCTGGTAGATCGCTTCGGGGAGCCCGACGTAACCGACCTCGCGGGCGGCTTCGGCGGCGTTCTTGAGGTAGAAGTGGACGAACGCTCGAACGTAGGGCTTCCGAGCGGAACCTGCCTTGACGTAGATGAAGAGCGGGCGACTGAACGGGTTGTAGGTCCCGTTCTCGATCGTCGTCGCGGACGGAAGGACGTTCTTCCCCGCCTTGTTCCTGATGGGGACGGCCTTCAGAGAATCTTCGTTCTCGAAGTAGTACGCGGCGCCGAAGAACCCGATGGCTCCCTCGTCACCCGCCACGCCGCGAACCAGAACGTTGTCGTCCTCGGAGACGCTCATGTCGCTTCGAATGGTTCCCTTCTTTCCGGCAACGACTTCCTTGAAGTAGTCGAAAGTGCCGGAGTCGGTGCCTGGAGAGTAGATCTTGATGGCTCGATCGGGCCAATCGGGTCGGACATCATTCCAGGTCTTCGCCGACGAGTCGCTCAGGAAGATCTTCTTGAGGTCTTCAACGGTCATTGATTCAACCCAGTAGTTGCCCTTGTTCACGACGATGGTGAGCCCGTCGTACGCGACCGGGATCTCGATGTAATCGACACCCGCGTCTTTGCAGGCCTTGGACTCGGATCCCTTGATCGGTCGCGAGGCATCGGAGATCTCGATCTCATTGGCGGCGAACCGCTTGAAACCTCCACCGGTCCCGGAAACGCCGACCGTGACCTTGACGTTCGGTGCGGCCTTCTTGAAGGATTCCGCGATCGCCTCCGTGATCGGATAGACCGTGGAGGAACCATCGATCGTGATGGAGCCCCGAAGGCGGCGAAGGTCCTGAATGCCGGTGGCCCCAAGCATGGCCGTGGCAATGGCGGCGATTCCAACTGTGGCGACGATTCGAGGTACGAGTTGCATGTGGTGTTCCAGGCAGAATTCGATGGAGATTTCTCAGCCAGAGAGACGCTCTCCCGGCGGCGGAAGAGTCGCTTCTAAGTGTGAAGATCAGGTAAAGACGGCGCAAAGTGTTCAAGCGATCGGCCTCAGGGGCGACGTAGGGGCCGCCACCGTGGAGGGGGCATCATCCGGCGGGGAGGGTGATGATGAAGATCGTGCCCACGCCGAGTTGGGACTTCGCTTGAATGTTGCCGCCCAGCACGCTCGTGATGTGCTTCACGATCGCGAGGCCGAGGCCGGTGCCGCCGAGTTCCCGGCTTCGGCTCCGGTCGACTCGGTAGAACCGCTCGAAGATCCGGTCAAGGTGCTCGTTGGCGATGCCCGCTCCGAAGTCCTCGACCTCGATCCGGACCATCCCGTCATCGGTGGTCGAGCATCGAATCTCGATCGGGGCGTCACCGCCTCCGTACTTGATCGCATTGCTGAGGAGATTGCTGATCGCCTGCTCCAGCAGCGGTCGGGTTCCCCGGACCGTCGGTTCCCCGTCGACGTGGCAGGTGATCGTGACCTTCTGGGCCTGAGCGGCCTCTTTGGTCGAATGGATGACCGAGTCGAAGACCGATCCGATCTGAACGGATTCCAGCTCGAGCATCGATCGCCGTTGCGGGTCCTCGATTCTCGCCAGCGCCAGGAGATCCTCGATGATCGCGGAGAGACGCGACGTGTTTCGAACGATGACGTCGCCGCATTTTCTGATCAGCTCGGGGTCATCGGTCTCCTGAAGAATCTCCGCATAACCGCTGATCGAGGTGATCGGAGTGCGGAGTTCATGGCTCACATTCGCGGCGAAATCGGTCCGGATCTGTTCGAGTCGTCGAAGGCGTGTCACTTCTTCGAGCACGACGACGGTCCCGATGGTTTCACCTTGGCCGTCGGCCATCGGTTCGGCGATCAGTTCCGCGATTCTCGTCGATCGCGAGAATGGGATCTCCGCCGAGTATCGGATTCCAGACTTCAACGCGGTGTCCGCCGCTTTCTGAAGCGCTGGTTCGCGGATGACCTCCTCGAGGAGTCGGCCCCTCAGATCGATGTCTGCGAGATCGAACATCTGAAGAGAGGCGTTGTTCAGTCGGATGATCCGATGTTCGCGATCGAGGGCGATCACCGCATTCGACATCGACTGCAGGATCGCCAGCATTTCAGAGGTCTGAACCTGAAGCGTGGAGATGCTGGCGTCGAGTTTCTCGGCCATTCCGTTGAGAGATCGAGCCAACCCGCTGAATTCGATCGGGCCGTCCTCCTGCAATCGACCCGTGAAATCGCCGGACGAGAAGCGCCGTGCGGCCAGCGCGGCCCGTCTGGTCCGGCTGGAGATCGAGCGGGAGAGGAAGATCAGCGTCAGGAGGGTGACGAGTACCGCCGCAGTGAGCGCGATCCCGATCGCGGTGGTGATGCGGCGCTCGGTCGCCGTCACTCGGGAGAGCGGTTGGCTGACTCGGAGAATCACCGTATCGCCGGCAGGACGTGGTATCGCGATCGCCGCGTAGACCAGGTCCGCTCCGACCGTCTGGCTGAATCGAATGGATCTTCCGGCGCCGGACTCGAGGGCGTCGATGATCTCCGGTCGATCCGCATGATTGTCCATCTCGGTGGCGGGACTCTGGTTGTCCTGCAGGACTCGACCGTCGGCGGCCACCAGAGTGAGTCGGGGGCCCTCTCCGGCGGCGGGCGCGACCATCGATTCTGGAAGCCGCGGTTCGCCGGCCGGGGCTTGGATCGTCGAGGCGAATACGTTGGCGACGCTCAGGAGTTCTTTCTGAAGGTCGGCACGGTGGAATTCGCGCACGGAACCGTCGATCGAGGTCATCAGAAGGAGGGATACGACCACCTGCACCACGATCAGGGTGAAGGCGATCCGGCCTAGAAGACTTCGTCCCAGTTTGATGTGCTCAGCCTCACGTGGCGGCGTGGATCTCTTCTTGGAATCGGTAGCCCACGCCTCGGACCGTCTCGATGCACTTCCCGAACTGCCCCAGCTTCCGTCGAAGCGCGGTCACGTGGACGTCCACGGTTCGAGTGGACAGCACGGTCGACCGTCCATGCACCGCAGCAATGATCTGGTCGCGGGAGCGAACGAATCCGGGTCGGCCAGCAAGATACCTCAAGAGGCTGAATTCCGTGAACGTGAGGTTGAGGGGCTGACCGTCCAAGAGGATGTGGTGGCGAGCGGTATCGATCACCAGACGGTTCTCGAACAGTGAAATCCGGTCGCCGGACCCGGTCGTGTCCTCGGTGAGAAAATCGTCGTGGCGTCGAAGAATGCTGGCGACCCGGGCGACCAGGACCTTGGGGCTGAAGGGCTTGACCACGTAGTCTTCGGCGCCGACCTCGATTCCCGAGATCACGTCGGCGTCTTCTCCCTTCGCCGTCACCATGATGATGGGAATGCTCTTCGTCGATGGGTCGGACTTCAACTTGCGACACACGTCCATCCCGTCCACATCAGGGAGCATTCGATCAAGAACCAGAAGGTCGGGCGGAGTTCGCCGAATGGCGTCGAGGGCGGCCCGGCCGGAATGCGTGATCGAACATTTCATTCCTTCTCGCGAAAGATGGAACTCGATCAACTCCGCGATTTCGGGTTCATCCTCGATGATCAGGACATGGGGCACGTGGTGATTCCATGGAAATGGGATTCGAGACGTCTAGAATATCGTTCCGGCCGGTCAGGAGAGCGTGAGCGGCTGGTTTGGATTTTATGAAGACAATCGGCCTGCCGTGATGCTGGGGCAGGAAGTCGGGCCCGTCCGCCTTCCGGTGACGGAGGTCGCGGTGATCGGGATCCCGTCGCATGCGAGGGCCCCGAGGGTCGCCATCGCAACGCACTCTCGAGCTTGAGCGGGAAGACCGAACTCGTCCGAGATCCGCACATCGATGGAAGCGGGGGAATTCGACCGAATCGCCTCCACGAGACACGCGTTGAGGACGCCACCTCCAGCCAGGATCAGTCGGGACGGTGGCGTCGCATCGAGTCTGCGACCTGCCGTCGCAAGACACTCCGCCAGTGCGATACCGATCGCCTGACAGATCGTCGCGAGCCCATCGGCCGGCGACTTCGCGGCCGAAGCGATGGCGACGGCTTCCGTTCGGTGTTCGTCTCCATCGCCGCCACTTCGTCGGTCTTGGAACAAACCGGCGATCTTCCGTCCGAAGGCCGACGCCGTGGCGGTATCGGGTACGCCGCTCGCGGCGACCTCGCCGTCTCGGTCGAAGGGCCGATCGAGCGTCTCGAGCGATGCGGCGTCGAGCAGATGATTGCAGGGGCAGCAATCGAAGCCCGAGACCTGCTCCAGGATGTCCGCCCCGGGATCCATCGCTGGAAGCAGCGTGGTGTTGATGAATCCACCGAGGTTGACGATCGCCAGCGAGGAACCGGGGTCGCGATGGTCTCGGTACAGGATGGCGTCCGCGATCGGGGTGATCGGGGCGCCCTGGCCACCCATCGCCAGATCCGCGCCTCGGAGGTCGTGGATCACGGGGCACTCGGCGACCGCGGTCAGCGGCCAGGGGTTCATCAATTGGAGTGAGTCCGGTGGGGCATGGCAGACGGTCTGGCCGTGCACGACCGCGAAGTCGATCGACTCGTCCGCGAAATGGGTCGCGAACACGTGGGCATGGTGTTCACCGAGCCTCCGGGCCAGAGCGGCGATCTCGACGGCGGTCAGTCTCCCACCCCGTGCGAACGCCTTCAATGGCTCGGCGAGTTCCGTCATGGGCTCGTGAACCTGACGGATGAGCCGGACCGACATCGCCGTGCCATGGCCTGAGATTTCGATCAGAGCGGCATCGATGCCATCGATGCTCGTTCCGGTCATGAAGCCAAGGGCGTGTCGGAGTCTGTCCACGGGGGTCGGTTTCCGGGGGCGGCAGGGGGATCGGGTCGGTTTTGGGTACTGTACGACTCGGGACCGGTTCAGGACGCCGTTCCCATGGAGCATCAGCCACATGGTCAAGCGGATTCTCGTCACCGGCGGCGCCGGTTTCCTCGGCTCGCATCTCTGCGATCGTCTCGTCGATCAGGGGCATCAGGTCATCTGCCTGGACAACCTCTTCACGAGCCAGAAATCAAACATCGAGCATCTCATCGGCCGCCCGAACTTCGAGTTCGTCCGCCATGACGTGATCGATCCCTACAAGGCCGAAGTCGACCAGATCTACAACCTGGCCTGCCCCGCCGCTCCCGGGCACTATCAGTACAACCCGATCAAGACGATCAAGACCTCGGTGATGGGCGCCATCAACATGCTCGGTCTGGCCAAGCGGCTGGGAGCGAGGATCCTGCATGCCTCCACGAGTGAGGTCTACGGGGATCCGGAGGTTCATCCGCAGCCGGAGTCGTATCGCGGATGCGTCAACCCCATCGGAATTCGAGCGTGCTATGACGAAGGCAAACGGGCCGCCGAGACCCTGATGTTCGACTACTACCGACAGCACAAGGTCGATATTCGCGTGGTTCGGATCTTCAACACCTACGGCCCGCGAATGCATCCCTATGACGGCCGGGTGGTGAGCAACTTCATCCGCCAGGCGCTGACCGGCGAGCCGATCACGATCTACGGAGACGGCAGTCAGTCGCGGTCCTTCTGCTACTGCGAAGACTTGCTTGATGCGTTCCAATCGATGATGAACGGCCCGGAGGACTTTCATGGTCCGGTCAACATCGGCAATCCCGGCGAGTTCACGATTCGGGAGTTGGCCGAACTCGTGGTGGAGATCGCGGGAACCGGCGTCGAGATCGTTCAGGCGAGGCCGCTCCCTCAGGACGATCCGCTCCAGCGAAAGCCCGACATCAGTCTGGCCAAGAAGGAACTGGGATGGGAACCCAAGATCGCGCTCCGCGAAGGACTGCAACGAACCATCGAGTGGTTCAAGCAGGCTGATCTGGCCCAGTATCGACCGCCGACGCCGCACTATTGAGTCGAGCGACGGCCCCGCTCGCGGACGGGGTTCAGATCCGCCAAAGACGGGCGGCGGATCTCGGCGACACGATGCTGCAAGCGGCGCCGACGAGGAACATTCCGTAGTAGAACGTCATGGTCATCATGATCAGGGGAAGCTCCATCGCGGAGGTCCCGATGTCATGGGGCTGACCCATCACGACCCGGTTCGTCTGCCGGATTCGCCTTCCGACATGTCGCAGGGAACTTCCGATCCTCGACCAGCGCGGGCGATTGCGTCGTCGAGCATCGGCGACGTGGTCGCGACCCTCGGCGAGCCCTCGGACGGCGAGGTGTCCGATCGTGGTCGCGGGGGGTGGGTGGCTCACCGTGGCTGCCTGCGCCAACGCGACGTGCGATCCATCGGCGTGTCGGTCGGCAAGCCATCGCTGGCATGAACCCCGCGTCGCTCCGTCGGGAAGCGAGGGGAAGGGATTCGCCAGGAACTCGGGTCGGCGGACGAGCAGGTTGTTCGCGAAGATGAACGCGGCCGGATCGATGACCCGTTGGATGCGTGGTCGAACGGGGAAGAACCATCCAGCCGCGAATGCCCGACCGATCAAGGAGTCGGTGTCGACGTAGGACACGCCACCCACCGCGATCCGCTTGAAATCCGTCGCGAGTTCGGTGTGGAGGGTCTTCAACCAGTCGGCGTCTGGAATCACGTCACTGTCGAGAAAGAGGAGGAGATCGCCGGAAGCGCGTTTCGCGCCCTCGTTCTTCAGCTCGTAGTAGTGCAGCCGTTCTGCAGTCTCGATTCGCCAGGCGATTCCGGCTTCGCGGCCTTTCGAGAGAATGGGCTCGACCGATCGCTGGAGGCCATTCACATCGACCACCTCGGGGTCGACCAGGATGAGGATCTCCGTCTCGAGGCCCAGATCGGTGATCTGGCCCAGCACCGTGTCCAGCATGAGACATCCGCGATCGTCTCCAGAGAGGATCGCATTCTCCCACTCGATGATCACGGTGCAGTCCATGAGTCGGATTATGGCTTCGTAAGTGACTGTTTCAAGCGTACTTAGATGCNATTGGCCATTTCGATTCGTACTTCGGGCGCAGGTCAGGGTGACCAGGTGTTTCGGCCAATCGGAATCCGTCTCTGGACGCCTTGACAGGCCCCCGCAGGGGGTCGACACTATGTTTCCGAACAAAAGCCGAACGGATTTCCTCGATAATCCCGATGATGTTCGGTCAGCGTTCGGTATCCGAGGCGTATCCCAGCATCAAGAGCCACTTCATGACGACCCGCCCCCAACCAACCTCAAACTCAACCTCGACCTCGACCTCGACCTCCAGTCATTCCCGGCGAGCAATGCGTTCAGCTGCTTCGGGGCGATCTTGTCGGCCTCGGAAATCCGAAGGTTCCTCGGGAGAAACAGCCGGTTGTCGAACCGGCGATCTTCCGGGTCCTAGGATCCGACCGAGCCATGCGAACCGTCGGCAGGCGGATCGGGCCTCGAAGTCTCCAGGCAACAGGAGCTCGAGATCACCATGATTCAGCGGACCCGCGACCTGAGCGACGACGACGAGTTCGGACGACCAGAATCAGGCAAACAGGAAGAGGGGAAACCGCCCCTCGGCGAAGCCGACGACCAGTCTCTTCGCAAGTCAGACTGCAGAACAGATCACACCTCGGAGCTTCCTCGAAGAACTCCGCCCATCGAAACCGAAAGCGACAACCACATGGCCAAGGCAACTCTCGAATCACCTGAAATCACCACGAACCCCACCACGCCCAAGAGCGGCGCTCCGAAGAAGTCCCCCAAGGGCAAGGGCGGAAAGGCCAAGGGTGCCGTCGAGGGGAAATCTGGCACCGACTCCTCGACACTCGCCCCTGGTCGCCGTCAGGCCCTCGACCGAGCCCTCGCTCAGATCGAGAAGGCTCATGGCAAGGGTTCGATCATGACACTCGACGGGGACCGGCTCGCCGGCATCAAGTGTGTCTCGACCGGCGCTCTCAGTCTCGACCTCGCCCTCGGCGGTCGCGGACTTCCGCAAGGCCGGGTCGTCGAGGTGTTCGGTCCCGAGTCTTCAGGCAAGACGACGCTCGCGCTGACCGTCGCGGCGAACGTGCAGAAGAACGGAGGCGTTGCCGCCTTCATCGATGCGGAGCACGCCCTTGACCCGACCTGGGCTCGCAAGCTCGGCGTCGACATCGACGAAATGCTTCTGAGCCAGCCGGATACCGGCGAGCAGGCACTGGAAATCTGCGAAATGCTGGTTCGGTCCAACGCCGTCGACATCATCGTGATCGACTCGGTGGCGGCCCTGATTCCTCGAGCGGAAATCGAAGGAGAGATGGGCGACTCCCACGTCGGCCTTCAGGCTCGACTGATGAGTCAGGCCCTTCGGAAACTGACCGGCGCGATTGCCAAGAGCGACTGCATCGTGCTCTTCATCAACCAGCTTCGCGAGAAGATCGGTGTGATGTTCGGAAGTCCCGAGACCACCACGGGTGGGCGTGCCTTGAAGTTCTACTCCTCGGTTCGAATCGACATTCGCCGGATCGGTGCGATCAAGGATGGCGAGAACAACGTGGGGAACCGCGTTCGTGCCAAGGTGGTGAAGAACAAGGTGGCCCCGCCGTTCCGCCTTGCCGAGTTCGACATCATGTTCAACGAAGGCATCAGCATCTCGGGCGACCTTCTGGACCTTGCGGTGGAAGACAACATTGCACAGAAGGCCGGTGCCTGGTTCAGTTACGGCGACATTCGTCTCGGTCAGGGGCGTGAGAATTCCAAGCAGTTCCTTCGGGACAATCCGGATCTCTTCGTCGAGATGCGGGCGAAGGTTCTGGAGAGCCGGTTGGGTCCGGTCGTACCGGTCGAAGATGCGGAATCCGGCGACGATCCAGGGAAGTGATGGGAGCGTGAGCGGCGTTCGGAGGAGAGATCTTCTGGATCGCTTTCAAACGCCGGAGAGTGGATGATGAAGACGGTCCCCTGTGCCCACCGCGCAGGGGACCGTCGTTTCGTCAGGCAAGTTCAGGCGAGATCAGACAAGGTGATCAGACAAGGTGATCAGACAAGGTGATCCAAGGTCAGACAGGCGTGACGGTCGCCTCCGGGATTCGTGTGATTCCTTGGGTGCGATGGGCACGTAAATCCGGGATTCGGGGCTGTTGACGAGCGTGAGGAATCGGATACGCTGCGTCGTTCCTCGTTCGCGAGGATCGTTCCCGAGCACCTGCGGATGTGGCGGAATTGGCAGACGCGCTAGATTCAGGTTCTAGTGGGAGTAAAATCCCGTGGAGGTTCGAGCCCTCTCATCCGCATTCTTCAGACGCCCCCACGGCCGAAATCGGCTCGGGGGCGTCTTGTGTCTCGAGATGCGTTCAAGGGATGACGAAGGATCAACGGCCGCGAGGGGGCTGCCTCCATCGCGGGAGCCAGCGGGTTCAATCGAGTTTGGCTCGAGTCCGAGGAATGAAGTGGACAGGAGATGGTGGAACCCGCGAGCGTCGGCCTCCCGAAGAAAATGTCTGCGATTCGCCGGACTCTTGGTATGGTCTCGATGGCGGATTGGTGCGTTCGCTCAGACCTGAAAACACCGACCTTGAAAGGCCAAGACGATGACGGACCAGAAGAATCAACTTGCTTCAGTTTTTGCGGCTTGCTGGAAAGATGATGCCTTGAAGGCTCGGTTCATCAGCGACCCCAAAGCGGTGCTCTCGGAGCATGGCTTGGAAGTCCCCGATGGAATCGACGTCAAGGTGGTCGAGAACTCGGACAACTGCGTGCACATTGCGATGCCTGCGGCGCCGACGGGTTACCACGATCTCTCCGACGCAGAGCTTGCGGCGGCGGCCGGAGGTGGATGTGGCTGTGGCGGAACCACCAACAACTGCGATTATCCGCATTCGATCTTGTCGCTGAAGTAGTTCTTCCGGGTGTCGAATTTGAGGCAGTCGTCGGACCTCCTCATGCGGTCACGAAATGACCGACTGCTGAAGAGGCATGGCACGCCGGCCTGGAAAGTTCGAACGCCGCACCCGTAGATGGGTGCGGCGTTGTTCGTGGATCGATCTTCAGATGATCGTCAGGTCGTCGATTCCCGAGCAGGATCGGATCATCCGACTTGCCGTGGCCGATCGGAGTCTCGCGAGTCCGCTTCGGGGTTCGAGGTCGGAGGTTGCTGCGTTTCGAAATCGCCGGATGGATGGAGGTACTGGATCCTCTCGATCCAGCCTCTGGGAATCTTGGTGACGCCACCCATCTGATCGCTGGTCAGCGTGTCGGTGATCGCAATCTGCTCGTCATCCGCATGAATCAGAAGTCCGACTGTGTGGACGGTGGTCAGCGGACGCCGGGCGAACTCGAACATCTCCTCGGTGTCTTCCCATCCCGGCCCACCCTGGCTCTCGGCATCCTTCCACAGCACGGAGACCATCGCATGGTGACCATGGCCGACGTCGGTGGTCATTTCATGTTCGATCGGCGTTTCATCGGCGGGTGTCAGTTCCTCTCCTTCGATTCCGTTGGATCGATTCTGGTGGGATGAGATCTGATGGGGCGCGTGATGACGAGGGCCATGATCGCACATGTCGAAGTCCTTTCTTTCCTGCCGGATTATCGAGGTCGGCCGAAGGGTCGGTCCGATCCGGGAGACCGGCAAAAGCACCGGCTCCTACCCATATAAACGGCTGGATTCCGCGCGCAGTTCGAGTCTTCCGGAAGGTCGGCTCGAACCGCCGTTCTCGGACGGCTTCTCGGGGCTGGGGAGGGGGATGCGCCCCAAAAAACTGTCGGACTCAGGGATCGCCTGCCGGCGAGACCGGTCCGGGCGCCCGGCAGAATTCATCGATTTCGGTGATCCGCACCATCGCGGCATCGGCGGCCCGACGGATGGGGAGTGGTCGGCCGAAGTCGAGTCTGCCGAGGAGCCTGCCGGCATCCTCAGGTCGCTCCTCAACTTGGGCGAGCGCACCTCCGATCACCTTCCGGATGCCGGCCCGATCAAGCGGGGAATCCGCCAGTTCGATCGGTCGATACGGGAACAGGTCGTCCACGTCGGCGAAGGGTTCCGGCACGGCCTGCCTCGCCGGTGGAGTGGTTTCCAGGCTCACGATGCTTCGTCCTTCGGCGGCCGCGAAAATCGAATAGAGACGTCCCGGAGGAATGGTGGCAAGCGAAGTCGCTGCCGACGCTGCGGCGTCACCTTCCAGCGATCGAAGTTCGACGTCGGTGAAGCGTGTCGCATCCTCCATCGTCGCGGTCTGGGCATCGAGTCCGTCGAGTCGAGGGAGTTTCGCGGCCGCATCCGCGATCTGCATTCGGAGGATCGGATCCGTTCGCATCGGCTGGGCTTCTTCGGTGGCGAGGAGTGAGGCCGTGTCTTCGATGATCGCCGCGGCGAGCCGGACGCGAGCCACACCGGGGTCTCGAATCAGATGCCCTGCCAGCGCCAGGGTCACGGCGATCTCGTTCGCGGCGACGTAGCGTTCGTTCTCCGGTGTGGATTCGTCTTCGCCCGACATCGTCATGGCCTGTCGCAGGCGATACGCCGCATCGGCGAGATAGCCACGGGCCGCGGCTCGAAGCGTGCCAAGGGCTTTCGTCGAATCCGATTGAGGGCGACGTCCCGACGTGAGGTCGAAGTCGGCTTNGGTGATCGTGGCGGCGTCGAGTCCCAGCATCAGCCATTTGGAGGCGATCGGGCGGTAGGCCGCGGCCCAGATTTCAAAGTCTGGTTCGGCCGGGGCCGATTCGGTGGCTGCGGTGCCGATCATGCGCAGGCCTGCTCGTTGCGCATCGGTCGGAATCTCGAGCATGCCGCGGCCGATCTGCAGCCAGAGAATGGCGCCGTTTCGAATTTCGTCCGGCGAGACCCGTCCCGATGCGACGGCATCTAGACCGCGAATCCGATCGTTCAGGATTCGTTCGACGCGGAGCCTCGCCCTGGCGATCTGCGTGAGTGACGGCAGGATCTTGCTGACGATTCCCGGCATGTCCGATCTCTCGGCTTCGTTCTCGATCTCGGCGAGCGTCTCAATGCCGCGTTCACGGTCCGGATCGTCGAATGCGATCTGCATCCGATCGAACAGGTCGTTCACCGTGTTCCGGATTCCGTCACCGCTGTCGGAAAGTTCGAGGATCTCTTCGACGGCTCCATCTCCGAATGCGGAACGATAGACATCGAGCGTTTCGTCCGAGAGGGGGCTCCCCTTTGCGCCGAGGATGGAATCCAGGGTCTGATTGAACAGGAGACGTTCTCCGGTGACCGAGTTTCCAAAATGAAAGGGATCGGTCTCTTCGCGGAGCATGGACATGCTCTCCAGAACCGTCGCGGCCGTCTCCGCGTCGATCAAACCGTTCGCGATCGCCAGTTCCATGGTCTGATCGGACCTCATGTACATCGCCGCCCCGACCAACGATCCGATGGCGGTGCCGTCCTGACCGGAATGACTGGAGATCTCGTTCAAGGTTCCAATCCACTCGACGGCGGCGTTCTGGTCGCCGGTCGCCGTCGCGCGTCGAGCGAGATGGGAACTGATTCGGCAGACCTCCCGCATCGAGGAGAGGTGGGGGAGCAGCAGCGCGAATCCTTGACTGAAATCGAGTCCCGCATCGAAGTGCGTGGTGCCGCGAAGATCNNGAATCAGGGGCGCGATGGACTCCGCTTTCTCGAAGTAGGAGCGTGCGGCGCCCTGTGGGGGGCCGAGCGGGCCCTCTTGCCATTCTTCGATCGCCTCGTACTCCTCCTGGGTGAAGAAGTTCGGGGCCGCTTCCGCGTCGGGGTCGTTCCAGTTCGGTCTGATCGTGTCGAAGAGCCTTGCCCACGCGTCATAGGCGTTCGCATCCTGAGCGGAAGCCGTCGACGCGGAAATCGATGTGATCGCGACCAGCAGAACGGCGGCGTTCCGGATGATCCGTCGAAACAGTTCCGGAAGTTCTTTCCGCATTCGTATGGTCTCCGCCTGGGTGACGGCATTCTAGTCAGCCGCCCCTGCGAACAAACTCTTCGACCCGCCGTCGATTCATCGGGATCGGATTCGGCGAGTGGTCACCAACCGGCCGCGGCGCCACCCTTTCGAGGGTCGCTGGCCGGCTCGAGTCCATCCTCGTGCACCACGATCGCCTGGACGACGCCCACCCCGCCCGTCTCCTCGACGGCGTGGCCGGTCGCTTCGAGCTCGGGCCGCAGTTCGAGAAGTCCGGCTTCCAACCGGAGGATGTCCGGCTTCCATTGATGATGGAGTCGGGATGCCTCGACGGCTTCCCTGGCGGTCTTCTCGCCGTGAATCACCGCGAGCAGGACCTGCAGCGTGCCGGTGATGATCCGAGGGCCGCCGCTGGCACCGGCGGTGACCGAGGTTCGGCCGTCCTGGAGAAGAATGGTCGGGGACATGCTGGAGAGCGGTCGTTTCCCAGGTTCCGGGAGATTNCGATCGGACTGCTTCAAGCCGAAGAGATTCGACTCGCCNGGAATCGTCGTGAAGTCGTTCATCTCATTGTTGAGAATCACGCCGATTTCCGGCACCGCCAGCATCGAACCGAAGGTCCCGTTGATGGTCTGGGTGCAGGCGACGGTCATTCCGTTGGAATCGATCACGCTGAAGTGGCTGGTTCCCTCATCCCGGAGCGCGTCCGGGGAGTCTCCTTCGATCACGCCGCAGGAGTCGCTCTCGAGGACGTCATCGAAGTCGATGCGATCGGCGGCGCGTTCGATCGACGCCCGGTCGAGCAGGCGATCGACCGGAACGTCGACGAAGTCCGCATCGGCCAGATGGCGGGCCCGATCGGCGAAGGCATGCCGCATCGATTCCGTGATGAGATGGGAGTACGCCGGAGTCCCGGGGAGAGGGTCGCCGGCCGATGGGAGTCGATGTTCCATCATTCCCAGGACCTGCGCGATGGCGATGCCGCCGGAACTCGGTGGGGGCATGAGAATCGCGTCGTAGTCGTCGAAGATCTCTTCGACCACGAGCGGATCGCGCCAGACCACCTCGTAGTCCTGGATGTCGTCGGGACGAAGGACTCCGTCAAAGGCGCGGTCGACGCCGGTCAGCAGCGCGGCGATCCCATCCGGGCCGGACCATGCCGCGATGCCTTCGCGGCCGAAACGTTCCAGATACTCCGCGAGTTCCGGTTGTCGAATGACGTCGCCGACTTCGATGACTCCACGTCGGCAGAGATTGTCCCAGACCCAGCGGCAGGTCGGCCGCAGGTCGNGGTGTNCTTTTCGGATCGACCGGACTTTCTCGACCGCTCCAAGGTAGTTGGCATCGACCGCGAAGCCGTCTCGCGCGGCGCGGACCGCCGGCGCCACGAGGGTCTCCAGAGGGAGAGTCCCGAAGGCTTCGTGGGCCGCGATCATGCCGGGCAACTGGCCGGGAATCCCCACCGCACGTCCGCCGTAGAGGCTCGGGTCGTACCCACTCGCAGTCGCGGGGAGCTTCGCGTAGAAGTCAGGCCCGACCCGCATCGGACAGGTCTCCCGATAGTCCAGGGCTCGGGATTCACCGGTCTCTTCGACGAAGATGATCATGAATCCACCGCCACCGATTCCGCAGGAGTACGGACGGGTCACGGAGAGCGTGAGGGCGGTGGCGATCGCGGCGTCGACGGCGTTTCCGCCCGCCTTGAGGATCTCGACCCCGGCTTCGCTGGCTGGCTTCGAGTCCGCGGCGACGGCGCCATTGGCGTAGCGGGTTCGAAGATCGCCGTCGAGTGAACCCGACTCGGACGTCGCGTCGGAGGCCTGCGTCGGGCCGGTGCCCGCGGAATCACCGCCGGTCGGCGTCGCGCAGCCCGTCAGGAGCGCAATCAGTGCGAGATGGATGATCAGGATCGGGGTCACGTGACGCATGTTCTGCTCCTCAGGCGAGACCCTACTCCGGACGACCTCGGCGAGGTGGCAGGTGTCTTCGATTCACCAAAAATGCCGAGGTCCGTGCGACACGCGAAGCAAGGAGCTCTCGATCGAGGTTTCCGTTGGGATGGCGGCGGCGGACTCGATGGTTCCGGTCGGGTCGCCGGGGACTGCTAGAATTGGTGTCCTCTTCCTTGGAGCGATCATGAATTCCCGAAATCCCGCCGATCTCGTCTTCATCGCGTTCAAGGGTGGTATCCGGGCATTCGACCGCTATGACGGCGGTGAAATCTGGACCTGGAAACCCGAGCCGCAGAAGGGGTTCTTCAAGCAGTTCAGCGCGTCGACCTTCAAGACCATCACACGCGATGGAGATCGGTTGATCGTCGCGGCGCCCAATCGGGTCTGGTGTCTCGATCCGCTCACGGGCGGCGAAGTCTGGACGTCCGAAGTCGATGATCTTGGTGGGGGGTATCCGATCATCGCGGGAAACGACGGCAGTCAGGGGGCCGCCGCCGCGGCGCAGACGGCCGCGGAGCAACAGGCGGCTGCGATGGCGAGCTCGGGATGACGATCTATCTCGATCACAACGCGACGACGCCACCACTCCCCGAAGTGGTTGATGCGGTGGTGTCATGTCTTGAAGACGATTGGGCCAATCCGTCGAGTGTTCATCGCTCCGGAGTCGCGGCTCGTCGCCGTGTCGAACTCGCTCGGGAGTCCGTGGCCCATCTTCTTGGTTGTCGCCCGCGGGATCTTCTCTTCTGCTCCGGAGGAACCGAAGCCGCGAACCTCGCCCTGCATGGTTCGATGGCGGCACAGCCATCGAAGCCTGCGATCGCCACGAGCCTGCTTGAACACTCGGCGGTTCGAGACACGGCGCGACGATTGGAGAAGCAGGGGACTCCGGTGCACTGGATCAAGCATCAGTCCGACGGGATGGTCGATCTCGCCGCGTTCGAGTCGCTTCTCGAGGAGCACGCGTCATCGTTGGCGTTGGTCAGCGTGATGTGGGTCAACAACGAGACCGGTCTGATCCAACCCATCGAGAAGATCGGCCGGCTCTGTCGCGAACATGGAGTTCGATTTCACACCGATGCGGTTCAGGCGGTCGGTCGAATGCCGGTCGACTGCGCTTCGATCGACGTCGATCTTCTCTCCTTCGCCGCCCACAAGTTCCATGGCCCCAAGGGTGCGGGGGGAATGTTCGTCTCCCGGGGAACCCGTCTGGAGCCTCAGATGATCGGCGGCTCGCAGGAACGAGATCGTCGCGGCGGTACCGAGAACGTGCCGGCGCTCGTCGGAATGGGCGTGGCCGCGGCCGCGGCGTCCGAGTGGCTGGAAGGCGACGGGGCCGTCGCCGCCGGTCGGTTGCGGGATGACTTCGAAACCGGGGTGAGGGCCGGGAGGCCCGACCTGGTCATCAACGGGAGCACGACTCCCCGACTCTGGACCACATCGAGCCTTGGTTTTCCCAGACTGGCCGCGGAGGGTCTGCTGCTGCTTCTCTCCGAACGGGGCATTCACGCCAGCGCCGGAGCTGCCTGTGCCAGCGGATCTCTGGAACCGTCTCCGGTGCTGCTCGCGATGGGCATTCCGGAATTCGTGGCCCACGGTTCCGTTCGGTTCTCGATCTCGCGGGCGACCACCCGCCGGGAGATCGACGAGGCGGTCGTTCAGGTGATCGAGGTCGCGAATCTGCTCGCGAAGGATCTTCCGGGAGCGTGACCGGCGCGGGTGGACTCGTGTCCCCCGAACCGCTCAGTTCCGGCCGCGGAGGTCCCGATACCTGCGAATCAGATTGTTCGTCGACGAATCGTGGCCGAGCTTCGGTCGATCCTTCGACTTGAGTTCCGGGATCATCGCCTGGGCCAGTTTCTTGCCGAGTTCGACGCCCCATTGATCGAACGAGTTGATCTGCCAGATCGATCCCTGCACGAACACCTTGTGCTCGTACTGTGCGATGAGGCGACCGAGCATTCTCGGGGTGAGCTTGTCGCAGAGGAAGGTACTGGTCGGGCGATTGCCTTCCATCTCCTTGTGCGGCGCCAGCCACGCCGGCACACCCTCGGCCTCGATCTCCGCGACGCTCTTGCCGAAGGCGAGGGCTTCGGTCTGGGCGAACACGTTGGCCACGAGTTTGTCGTGATGATCTCCGATCTTGTTCACCGGGTCCGCGAAGACGATGAAGTCCGCGGGAACCATTCGCGTGCCCTGATGGATCATCTGATAGAAGGCGTGCTGGCCGTTGGTGCCGGGCTGTCCCCAGATCGCCGGACAGGTTCCCCACTTGACGTGCTTGCCGTCGAGGCGGGTGTGCTTGCCGTTCGACTCCATCTCGAGTTGCTGGAGGTAGGAGCTGAAGCGATCGAGATATTGATCGTAGGGGAGGATCGCCACGGTTCCGGCGTCCCAGAAGTCCGCGTACCACAGGCCGATCAACGCCTGGATCACCGGGAGGTTGCGGGTCATGGGCGTGGTCCGGAAGTGCTCGTCCATGTCGTGAAAACCGCCGAGCAGCTCGCGAAAGCCCTTGGGCCCGATGGCGACCATCGTGCTCAGCCCCACCGCGGAATCCATCGAATAGCGTCCGCCGACCCAGTCCCAGAAGCCGAACATGTTCCTGGTGTCGATGCCGAACTTGGCGACCTCCTCAGCGTTGGTCGAAACCGCGACGAAGTGCTTGGCGCTGGCGGCGGCGTCTCCTCCGAAGGCCTTGAGGATCCACTTTCGCGCGGTATGCGCGTTGGTCATCGTTTCGAGCGTGGTGAAGGTCTTGCTGCAGACGATGAAGAGCGTCTCTCTGGGATCGAGGTCGAGCGTCTTTTCGTAGAAGTCGTTGGCATCGACGTTGGAGACGAATCGAATCGTCAGATCCCGACTCGAGTACTTTCGGAGCGCGTCGTAGGCCATGGCGGGACCGAGGTCGGAGCCGCCGATGCCGATGTTGACGATGTTCTTGATGGGCTTGCCCGAGTGTCCCTTCCACTTGCCGCTTCGAATCCGGTTCGCAAAAGTGCCCATTCTTCGAAGCACGTCGTGAACGGCCGGGACGACGTTCTCGCCATCCACCTTGATCACCGCGTCGGCGGGGGCTCTCAAGGCGGTGTGCAGCACGGCCCGGTCTTCGGTGATGTTGATCTTCTCGCCCTTGAACATCGCCTTCCGATGACCTTCGACGCCCGCCGCCTTCGCCAGTGCGAAGAGCAGTTTCATCGTTTCGTTGGTGACCAGGTGCTTCGACCAGTCGAAATGGATGCCGAGCGCTTCGGTGGAGCATCGCGTGCCACGACGAGCGTCGTCGGCGAAGAGGTCCGAGATCGTGGTCTTCGCCATGGTCTTTCGATGGCGGGCCAGATCCTTCCACTCGGGAAGTTGGTCGAGACGGGGTCGGTCGACGAGGCTGCTGACGCTCATGATCGTTGTTTCTCCTGAAAATCCGCCGGTCAATCACGGCCGGTTCCGGTGTACGGGTGCGGCATGCCTGATACGCTGCGGGGCGAAACTACCAGAACCGCGTTCAGATCGTCCTGAACCGCGAGAACTCCGACCGCCTGACCACTTCAGGGATCCTTCTGATGAACGCCACTCAAGACCTTCACGAACTCGGCCAGAGCCTCTGGCTCGACAACATCACTCGAGATCTTCTCAACGAGGGGACGCTTCAGCGGTACATCGATGATCTGTCGGTCACGGGCCTCACTTCGAACCCGTCGATCTTCCAGAAGGCGATCGGCGGCTCGGACAGTTACAACGATCAGATCCGCGAGCTTCTCGGGAACGGTCTCGATACCGAGTCCCTGTTCTTCGAGCTCGCGATTCAGGATCTCCAGCGAGCCGCGGACATCTTCAAGCCGATTCATGAAGCCACCGGAGGCGTCGACGGATGGGTCAGTCTCGAGGTCTCGCCACTCCTCGCCAACGACACGGCGAACACCATCGCCCAGGCGAAGCATCTTCACGCGAAGGCTGATCGAGACAATCTCTTCATCAAGGTCCCGGGGACTCAGGAAGGTCTGCCTGCGATCGAGGAGCTCATCTTCGCCGGCGTTCCGGTGAACGTCACCCTGCTCTTCTCGCGCGAACACTACCTTGCGGCGGCTGAAGCCTACACCCGTGGTGTGGAACGTCGCATCGAGGCGGGCCTGGACCCGTTCGTCTGCTCGGTCGCGAGTCTCTTCGTCTCGCGGTGGGACAAGGCGACGGCCGACGAGCTGGAAGGCGACCTGAAGAACGCGGTGGGAATCGCGATCGCGGAACGGACCTACAAGGCATTTCACGATTTCATCGCCGGAGAGCGGTGGGCCGAGTTGAAGGAGCATGGGGCCAAGCCGCAGCGCCTCCTCATGGCGAGTACCGGCACCAAGGATCCGGCGCTGCCTGACACGCTCTACATCACCGCCTTGGCCGCGCCCGAGACGGTCAACACCATGCCCGAGAAGACGCTCCTGGCATTCGGGGATCACGGGGCGGTCGATGGTCCCATTCCGACGGACGGTGGGGACTGCGAGACGGTGCTCAGCGGAGCGACGTCGGCGGGGATCGATCTCGAGGCACTGGCCGAGCGGCTGCAGATCGAAGGTCGGGATTCCTTCGATGCCGCCTGGCACGCGATGATCAGCGACATCGCCGCGAAGACCGAGTCCGTCGCCAAGGCATGAGGTCCGGAGGCGTCGGTTCAAGTCGCCGAGCCGCCTTCGACGATATGGAGGGGATCGCCCGGCTTCCTGTCCTGCGTGAGGCGATACCCTTCCTCCGATTCGTGAGCCAGCCTTGAGCAATTTTCTCGATGAACTCTCGTGGCGTGGCCTGCTGCATCAGGCGACCTCCGATGAGCTGGCGGGCCATCTCGCCGAGCAGCCGCGATACGCGTACGTCGGTTTCGATCCGACGGCGGACAGTCTGACCATCGGGAATCTGGTTCCGATCATGCTGCTCGCGCATTTTCAACGAGCGGGACATCACCCGGTCGTCGTGATGGGCGGCGGAACCGGGATGATCGGTGATCCGTCCGGAAAGAGCGCCGAACGGCCCCTTCTCACCACCGAGCAAGTGCAGGCGAACGTCGAGGCGCAGCGCCCGATCTTCGAAAGGGTGCTTGATTTCTCTGCCGGGTGTGAGAATCGCGCGGAGATCGTCGACAACCTCGAATGGCTGTCCCGGATCGGGTTCATCGAATTGCTGCGTGACATCGGGAAGCACTTCTCGGTGAACGTGATGATGCAGAAGGAGTCGGTGAGTTCTCGGCTCAACGAGCGAGAGCAGGGGATCAGTTACACGGAATTCAGCTATCAGGTACTCCAAGCCTACGATTTTCTTCATCTTCATCGCACCCGCGGGGTGACGATCCAGATGGGCGGAAGCGATCAGTACGGGAACATCGTCGCGGGAATCGATCTGACCAGGCGTCTCGAACGAACCGCCGCCGACGAGGGTGCCGAAACCTACGGAGTCACCGCGCCGCTGGTCACCAAGGCTGACGGAGGCAAGTTCGGCAAGTCCGAAGCCGGTGCGATCTGGCTCACCGCGGAGAGAACCAGTCCCTATCGATTCCATCAGTTCTGGCTGAACTCCGCCGACGATGACGTGGTCAACTTCCTGAAGTGGTTCACATTTCTGGATCGCGCCGAGATCGAATCGCTCGAGACGGCGAACAAGGAGCGGCCTCAGGAGAGGGCGGCCCAGCGGCGTCTGGCGGACGAAGTGACCGGCATGCTTCACGGAGCCGGTGCGGTGGAGTCCGCGAAGGCCGCGTCCGCCGCGCTCTTCAGCGGCGAAGTACGCGGCCTCGACGAGAACACTCTTCGGACGATCGCGGATGACCTCGCGTCTCGGACCATCTCCCGCAAGAGCCTGCTCGAGGATGAGGGGCCCACGATCGGTTCGGCGCTCAAGGATCTCGGACTGGCATCCAGCAACCGCGAGGTTCGCGAGTTCATCAAGGGAGGAGCGGTTCGCATCAACGGCGAACCCGTCGCGGAAGATCGTCCGTTTGAAAGCGGAGATCTTCTGGACGGTGGCTTCACTCTTCTGAGAAGAGGTCGGAAGAACTGGGCGGCCATCGTCTGGACCGATTGAGCTCGACTCCGAAGCGGAATCAGCATGATTCCCCTCGGGGGCCGTCTCAGGGTTGTCGAGTGCGGTCTTCGATGGTCAGTGGCACCATCGGATTCGACGTCGAGTCATCTCCGATGCTGGAGACCGTGACGCCGGTGGGAAGCTGCCACATCGAGACGGCCTTCTCGGTGATGCCTTGAGCAAGTTCGTCGCTCGTGAGATGCAGAAACGCGATCACGCTCATTCTGCCTTCGGCGATGCTCGTGATGGCCTCTGCCGGACCGCGCAACGTGACGTCTCGAAGAAACGCCGCGGCAGGATCGACGGTCACGAGGTACTGGTCGAGATCGGTGGGTGGTCCGGCGATCTGAACCGGAATCGACGGAACGAGGAGAGTTGAATCCGCCGAGACCAGTTTGAGTCGGACCAGCACCTTCCGCGGCGTGATCGTGACGTCATCCTCGTAGGCGGCGAGGCTTGAAGGAAGGCCGAGCGTCGCTTCGATCTCCTGGAGTCGTCCGGGAGTGAGGCTGGCGAGGTCTTCGTCCGACACGGTCGCGGCGATCGAGAGGTTGGGGAGCGTCGTCAACGAGGATGGCAGGGTGATCGATGCCTCCGTCGGGGCCACCTCGACGGCGCCCGCGGTCCGAACCCCCTCCGGCAGGAGCACCTGGATGGCCATGGAGCGCGTCTCGAGCGACTTGATGGTGATCGAAGTGGTCTTGGGTTCGGCCGAGAGGAAGGTGACGGGGAGATCTTCCTGTTCGGCGAGCAGCTGGCCGACGGCGAGCAGGTCGATTTCATGCACCCCGGAGTCGGCGGGAACGCCCAATGTGCCGATCTGGATTTCGAGGGGTTCCCGGAATCGAGCCGCCATCGCGTCGATGGCTCGTCTGGCACCACGCATCTGGAAGCTGATGGAGTTGATCTCGGAAGGCTCGATCTGCACGGAGCCACTGGTCTGCCCGATCAGTCTGAGATCCGTGAACGAGGTGATGTCCTCCCGGGTCTCGCCTGCCGCCCAGATCCAGATCAGCACCGTCACCAGGCTGATCGTCACCACGTTGCCGATTCGCTCGCGTCGTGTTTCCATCAGCCGGCCTCCTCGTTCACGCTGGGTGACACTGGATCCTTGACGACCGAAAGGCGTTTGGCGAGTTCTTCTGCGAACCGTTCCCGTGCGATGGGTGGGGAGAGTACTCCGTTCTCAGCGATCCGGACCCGGCCGTTCTCCTCGCTCACGACGACCACCAGGCAATCGGAGTCGAGGGTGACCCCGACCGCGGCTCGATGCCGACTTCCGAGTTGGCTGGGAACGACTCCCGAGGGAGCGAGTGGAAGTTGAACCTTCGCCGCGACGATCCGATCCCCGCGAACCACCACGGCAAGATCATGGAGCGGATTGTTCGGATAGAAGATCGCCTGCATCAGGCGAGGATCGACGGTGGCGTCGATCGGAACGGAGTTGCGAAGCAGCGACTCCAGGCCCAGAGATCGTTCAAAGACGATGATCGCGCCGAACTGGCTCTTCGCCAGATAGTCGACCGCTTCGGAGACGGCGGTGATCACTCGATCTCGAGCCGCCGGACTTCGACCGAAGATCTTGGCCCGCCCGAGCGTGATCATCGCCTGCCGGAGTTCGGGTTGGAAGACCACGACGAGCATGATCGCCACCAGTCCGACCACACGGTCCCCGAGGAACCGGATGCGGCCCAGCGTGTCATTCGCATCTCCGGTGAGCCGAAGCAGGATCGCGACCACCACGAGGAGGACGGCGAAGCCTCTGATCACGCCCGCGCCGCTCGAACGGCGGAGGAACCGGAGAATCATCCAGACGACGAGCCAGATGATCGACAACTCGACCACGAGTTCGATGGGCTCGTAGCCTTTGAAGACGTCAAAGAAGGCAGGAAGTCTGGAAGTGGTCATGCGATTCGCTTTCGAGTATATCGAGGACCGCGCACAGATCGGGTCCGGAAGGAACGCCGGTCGGCTAGGATGATGACATGTCCACGATTTTGAAGGGTCTGGTGATCGGTCGAACGACCGGTCGATGCGCTGAATCCGACGCTGAACTCGAGGTTGGGGCGCCTTGCGTCGCGGCCTTGGTTCGCCCATTGGCCGGCGATGAGCGTCCGGATCGCCCTGTCTTGGAACGTCTCGACTTCGATCCTGCGGTCTGGGAATCGGCGAATCCTGCCCAGGGGTTGGGCGATCGCCTCCTCTGCTGGTGGCGGACCCAGGTCCCGGATCCCACCTCCAAGCGTCAGATGTTCGTCGACGATGAGACCCTGGTCGATCTCTTCGAGCGGCTTGCGGCGGAGTCCGAGCAGGATCCGGCTCGGCAGGCGTTTCGTTTCGTGCTGGGATTGATCCTCCTTCGACGGCGGAAGATTCGGATGGTCGATCGTCGCCGTGAGGGTGATGACGAGGTCTGGGTGATGAAGCGGGTTGGCGGAGGTGATGACGCGCCGCTCTGGCCGGTCGTCGACCCTCGGCTCTCCGAAGAGGACGCGGATGCCATCGCGGAGCAGCTTTCGACCATCCTTGCGGACGAGGGCTAGGCGGGATGTCTTCGGGGCGTCAGCGATCTTTCACGAGGTTCAAGCCGAAACCGGTCCGAGGTCAAGGCCATTGGCCATTGATGTTGGCGGTGGCGAGCGTCCTGTTCGGCGCGGGTTGTGACGTCGCCCCGCGAACCGAGCCGGATCAGAATGATGAAAAGGTGGCTCGACCCGGGACGGCTTCCGAGTGGGCGGAACTGGCTCGAACTCAGAATCATCGCCTTCAACTCCTCGACCTCTTCACGACCGCGGGCACGATCACCATCGACATGCGGGATGACGAAGACCGCCTGCAACGTGAGCAGGCGGACCATCGCATCTGGAGAGGCGGAGCCTCCAAGTCCGCCATCAAGATCTCAAAGCTCGGATCGACCCTGGTGTCGGCGGCCTGGAATGGTCCTCGCTGGTGGATCTTCGACGAGTCCGGCGACGAGGTGACCCTCCAGGTCCGATCCATCGATGCCCGGTCGACGGCACGAGGAACGGATCGACTTCTGGCCCCGCCCATCCTGATGGCGATGATCGGGCTGGTGCCTTTTCCAGCGACCGCTCCGGAGGACTTCGTGGGCGTCGGCGATGGTTTTCGGTTCACGCTCCGCGGGATCGAAGTGGGCGACGGCGGCGAGCGGGTCTTTTTTCCCGGGAACGCCGAGATTCTGGTTCGGCGACCGCTGGATGGCCCCGCATCGGTTCGGCTGCGTGATGAGTCGGGGGCCGAAGTGGCCTGGTCCGAGCTCACCAGAGTCGATTCCGTCGACCGAATCGGATCGCCTCCCGGTGCCTGGCCGAGGGTTCCTCATCGAATCGAGATTCACCGCGATCGCGGTGAGCGATTGGTGATGAGTCTCGACGCGCCACTCGCCGGTGGTCGGATCAGTGATCGGCTCTTCGACCTTGACGTTCAGATCGAACGATCGAATCCCGTGCGGATCGATGAGATCCGTGGGTTGGAGGAGGAGTGATGGTCTCGAACATCTTCCAGCTTCTCAGGTGGCGTGTGCTCGCGGCCGCGTTCCTGATGGCGTTTTTCGGCACGCCCGGTATCTCCGCCGCGATGGCGGTCGATGATGCAGAGCCCGGCTTGCTCGCCGCGTCCGGCGGAAGGCATGTCTTTCTGATTCGCCCGGGTGGGACCGTGGCCGCGGGATTCGAACTCATGCATCTGGATGCGGAGGTCGGTCCGGGCGTCGCTCAGACGGTGACGAGGCTTCCTCGCCAGCCGGAAGCGATCGCCGCGGACGGCGACCGATGCTGGGTCGTGCTTCCTCCCTTTGACGCGGTTCGGCCGCAACGCGAGGTCGTGTCGTTTCGGGTCGTCTTGAACCCGGCAACCAAGCTCTGGTTCGCGGAACCTGTCGGGCGGTTCGACGTCCTGCCGGTCCTCCCTCAGGATCCGGTGCTCGCCGGTATCACGGCGACCGAGGATGAGCCGTTCGCCGTCACGCTTCCCTCCCAGAAGTCCGCCAGAGGGATTTCGCGTGATCGGAAGTCGATTCCCGGGGCCGAGGCATCCGTGGCGTCGCCGCCGAGTGAAGCGGAACCGGATTCGGAAGACCTCGTCGAGGGGCTGGGAACCGGATTCCTGATCGCCCCGCCCGAGCGATGGCGTTGGACCAACGTCGCCATGCCCAGGGGATTTGAAAACGCGGTGGCGGCCGTGGTCGGAAAGGGCGGAGAGTCGGGTCGCACGCGAGCCTTCGTGGCGTGGACGTCCGATGGCTCCGAATGGAGCCTCTCGAGTCTCAGCGGAGTCGACTGGAGCACGTCCGTGCTGCCGCTTGACGCCGGCGTCCGTCCGATCGGGATCGTCGAATCGGAAGGGGGTGTTCTGCTGGTCAGCCAGACCATCGACTCCGAAGCAGGCGTTTCGCTCGACTACATCCGGCTCCTGGCAGATCAGGCTCCGACGATGCTGCGGCTGGCTCGGATTCCGGCGGATCGGCTGGCCATTCCCCCTGCGGTGGTGGGAACTTCGATGGGTCCGTGGCTTCTCGACGTTGACGAGGAGGAGATCCGGATCCTTCCGGTCGATCCGCTGAGCGGTGCGTTGGGGGCATCAGTCCGGCCGGTCGATGAAACCGGCGAATTCTCCCTGCTCCACTACCCGCTGACCGGGATCGTCATGGTGTCGTCGCTCATCGCGGCGTTGCTTCTTCGGCCGCTCATCGAGCGGGCCCCGAAGGAGCCGGTCGCCGGGCTTCGGCCGTTGCCCATCCCTCGCAGGCTGGCAGCGTTGTGTATCGACTTCATTCCCGGCGCCATGATCACCGTCT
>NHBO02000079.1 GCA_002167845.2 Phycisphaera sp. TMED9
GAGAAGACCGAGGGCGAGCGCTTCCCCGGCGCGGTCGAGACCTGGTGCATCGAGTCGATGATGCAGGACCGCAAGGCGCTGCAGGCCGGTACCAGTCACTTCCTCGGGCAGAACTTCGCGAAGGCCCAGGAGATCCAGTTCCAGGACGACGAAGGCAACCGCGAGTTCTGCTGGACCACCAGCTGGGGCGTGAGCACCCGATTGATCGGCGGCACGATCATGACCCACGCCGACGACGACGGCATGATCTGTCCCCCGATGGTCGCGCCCGCGCACATCATCATCCAGCCCGTCCTCCACAAGGCCGAGTCGAAGGACGAGGTCATGGCGTTCTGCGACAAGTTGATCGAAGCCCTGAAGACCAAGGTCTACGGCGGCCGGGTGATCGAAGTGGAATACGACACCCGCGACCTCCGCGGCGGCGACAAGACCTGGCAGTGGATCAAGCGGGGTGCGCCGATCCGGCTCGAGGTCGGGCCCCGCGACGTCGCGGAAGGCAACGTCTTCATGGCGCGTCGCGACAAGGGACCGAAGGACAAGCAGAGTCTCAAGCTCGAGGAGTTCGTGGAGCAGGCCGCGGACATCCTGCAGGAGATCCAGGACGGTCTGTTCGCGCGGGCGAAGGCGTTCCGCAAGGCGAACACCCACGTCATCGACACCGAAGAGGCGTTCTACGAGTTCTTCAAGACGCCCGAGACCGCCAACAACGAGACCGCCCCGATTCACGCGGGCTTCGTGATGGCCCACTTCAACGGCGACCCGAAGCTCGAGGAGCGGATCAAGAACGACCTCGCGGTGACGGTCCGCTGCATCCCCCTCGACGGCCAGAAGCTCTGCGACGACGACGGCCGACCCGGCACGTGTCCGTTCACCGGCGAACCCAGTGCGAAGCGGGTGGTCTGGGCGAAGAGCTACTGAGTCGGAACGGCGGTCGAGAAGATCGCGGGGCGACAGACAGCAAACCAAGAACCCCGCGAGCGTCATCGATGCTCGCGGGGTTCCTGGCTTTTGGAGTCGGAACAAGCGGAGTGGCCGGCGAGAAAACGGCCTTCCCGGCCGTTTGTCGCTTCCTCGCGGAAGCCGCTCCGTTCTTTGCTGTATTCACTCGGGAAATCGGCGTGGCATCGCGTAGGCTGGTCTGCGTCCTCGACCCCAATTCGACCCGGAGATCGACCCATGAATCGAATCATGCACTCGACCGTGCTCGCCCTCGCGATGTTGACGCCGTTTGCGGCCGTCCACGCCCAACAGGAGTCCTGCGGCTTCGACTGGTCCTGCTGGGAGATGTTCCCGTACGCCGAGGTGCCGGTCTGGACCAACGACGACGCGGGCACGCCCGGGGCGTACGACCCCGATGTGCCGTCGCCGCTCATGATCTACCTTCATTCCAATGGCCCCTACGGTGACAGCGGCGTCGGCGAAGAGGAGTTCTGGCTCCGCCTCTGGCCCGAAAGCTATGACGGCTT
This sequence comes from Phycisphaera sp. TMED9, assembly GCA_002167845.2. Classification (GTDB taxonomy): domain Bacteria; phylum Planctomycetota; class Phycisphaerae; order Phycisphaerales; family SM1A02; genus UBA12014. The sequence goes on from NHBO02000079.1 coordinate 1,467, forward strand.
CGAGTACTACCCCGGACTTCGCAACTGGCCCGTGAGCCACGTCCCCGAAAAGGGTGGTCGGCCGCAGGACACCGGTTGGATCTACGTCCTGCCCAACGGCGCCCGAGACACGCCGAACAACGCCACCTGCGCCGACGTGGGGAGCTGGGCGTACTGGCGATACTGGAACGCCACGCCGAACTGCTGCGCCTACAACTGGTTCACGCCCGGCACCTACGACGAAGTCGGCGACGGCGCCCCGGACCACGCGACGTACCTCAACAATCTCATCGCGTACCTCAAGACGCAATACAACGTCGATGAAGACCGCGTCTACGTGTACGGGTATTCCAATGGCGGCTACATGTGCCATCGACTCGCCTGCGAGAACGGGAACTACGGCTTCTACGGATATCCCGACACCGACGCTGATCCCTCGGGCGACATCATTCCCCCACAGCCGATCGCGGCGGTCGCGACCTACGCGGGTGTGACGTTCATGAACCCGGAGAACTGCAACGGGGTCTGGCCGACCAACGTCCTGCACACTCACGACATGGGCGACCAGTCGTGCCTCTATGCCGGTGGGCTCGACACCGGTTTCTCAGGGGTGTGCTACCCCGGACTTCCACGCCCGTATCCCGGGGCCATCGCGACCGTGAGTTCGTGGATCTTCATGAACCAGACGACGGGCGAAGGCGAAATGCTCGAACCGATCGTGCCGTTCGATCTCGCGGTGCCGTACAGCATGGCCCAGGTGCTCGACTGGCCCGATGGGCGATACGGATCGACCGTGCAGCACTGGCGAGGGATCTTCGGGTCTCACGGTGCGACGTTTTCGAACAACTATCGCAACCGTCTGGTCGAATGGTTCCTCGAAAACCCACGACCTGACTATGCGATCGCGCCGAGTCAGCCGATCTGCACCGGCGACCTGAACGACGACGGNNANGTCAACGGNGCGGANCTNGGCCTGGTATTCGCGGCCTGGGGCGAGACCGGTGTTCCAGCCGATCTCAGTGGCGACGGAACCGTCGGCGGCGATGACATCGGCCTGTTGTTGGTCGCGTGGGGCTCGTGCCCTGGCTGAACGCCGGACGGCATTCGCCGAAGACTGAAGCAACCAGACGGAGCCGCCTGCAGACGCGGCCCCGTCTGGTTTTTCAATGCGCCGTGGAACTCCACGTCGGCCTGATCGCCGCGCNGGCATCCACCTGAAGATTCGAAAATTCGATCGGAGAAACCGACCGGAAAACGAACGGCACTTCGGGCGAATCGTAGAAGCGGGTGCAACGTCACCTGTGAAACGACTCACCACCAATGCAGCGATGCAGAAAGGAAGTGCCGGATGAACGACTCACGAACCACGCCTCAGGTCGCATGGCTTCGGCCATGCGACCGGACGGCGAGGGCGGAACGGGCGAACCTGCTAATCGATCTGATTGTGGATTTGCACGGAAGATCACGAGAAAACCCCGAGGTGGTGAGACCACCTCCGTGAAGAAGCAGCGTGATCACGAGGNTCTCAATCCGAGAGGAGGTGGCGGAGCCGCCCCCGCANCGCGAAACAGAAAGGCAACGATNCGGAAGAGCGAGGAGGTGGCGGAGCCGCCCCCGCAGCGCTCAAAAAAGAGGCCGCCCTGATCAAGATTGCTCATGATCAGAGCGGCCGGGGCAGAGGGAATCTTCTTCCCTCGTACTCATCGTGGCACCAATGATCCTTCCTGGAGGAAGGCATGGAACAACGCCACAACGAGGGATAACCTCGCCAAAAGTCGCCAGGCATCAATGCCTGCACGCACAGTTATTCAGGATGTCGTAGTGGAGTCCCTTTCCCTCTACGCCCCCGAATGTCATCCGCAGAATCGCGTCGAGGCTCANGAGCCGCGCGAATCACAATCGAACTCATTCAAAATGACACCAGACCGACCACGGGCAAGTTGGTCTCTAACATTTATGATCTTTTTACGGATCATCGGAGCGTTATACGGACGCCGGACGGGAATCACTCACTCGGAAGGTCCCCGACGGGCCTTCAGGTGCTCATCCCAGCGAATCTTCAAATCGTGAGGCACGCCCAAGAGGTCCAGAAGCCTGCCCGCCATGAAGTCCACGAGGTTCTGAATCGAGGTCGGCTCGAGGTAGAACCCCGGCGAGAGCGGCGCCACGATGGCACCGGCGAGCGTGACCATCCTCATGGCCTCGATCTCCGCCATTCCGATCGGAGACTCCCGATGGGCGATGACCAGGGGTCGACGCTCCTTGAGGGTCACCTGTGCGGCTCGCTGCACCAGATTGTCGCTGATTCCATGGGCGATCTTCGCGAGCGTATTGCTTGAAGCAGGAACCACGACCATGCCGTCATGATTGAAGGAGCCACTCGCACAGGCCGCACCGACGTCGTTTCCAGGGTGAATCACCAGTCGATCGCCTCGACCCCCGCTCAGGGCATCCGGGTCCAGCTGGGTGATTCCCATTTCTTCGGCGAGAAGCCGCCTGCCAAGACTCGAACAGGCGATATGGGTCTCGACTCCGGAGGCGGCCAGGAGTTCGATCACTCGAACGGCGTATCCAGCCCCGCTCGCGCCCGTGATCCCCACCACGATACGGCGCGGTGTGTTCGACCCGCGAGGGGNGTTTCCTGAAGGATTGTCGGTGAGTTCGGTCATCGTCGAATGGTTCCTCGATGAGCTCCCGATGGGGCCCAAGACACCCCGGCCCGGGTATCCGCCAGGTCTTCCCCGCAAAACGAGGCGAGGGGACTTTCGAGTTCGACGGTTCTCGTCATCGGATTCCCGCGTCGCCGCGGAAGATCAGAGTGGAGAGTCCGGCGGAGCCTATTCCGCAGCGGCGTTCTCCGCCGCTTCCGCATCCGCNGCGGCCTTCTCTTCGGCCTTGGCGTCGGCGATTTCGGCGGGATGGTTGCAGACTGGTGCGTCTTCAGGAATCAACCAACGCTGGAAGGACTGCAACTTGAACGCACCGAACGGCTCGGACCGGAAGATCGCGGTCGCCAGTTGGTAGAGTCCGCCGCTTCCGGGATAGATGACGTCGACTTCCGCTCGATTGGATCGAATTCGAATCTGCTTCACCGCCCAGATCGGAGTGCCGTTGGCGACATCGGCTCGCGTCACTTCACGAGCGCTGGAGATCTCGGTCTGGTTTCCGATCTGCGTCCAGTTGCCGGCACTCACGCCCGCCGGAAGGTCGTAGACCAGAGCAGGCGGAGTCGCCGCATCGCCTTCGACCGCGGCGGGAACGAGCGGAAGATCACCGACCGTCTTTTCATAGGTGACCTTGAGCCCCTTGCCCATGAGTTGGGGCGCCGGATACACCCCAGGCCCCAGAAGCTTGGCACCGCCGTCGGACGGGAACGTCGCGTACGGGGTGCAGGCGGCGCTTGAAAGCCCGATCGCGAGGAGAAGTGCGGATCGGAAGAAACGGCGAATCGTGTGGTTCATGAAGAGGCCTCCCTGAAGGCGCCATCAGTGTATCGGCGAGGGCCGACCTTCCAACCCTCTGGCCGTCCTTGGAACGCACATCAGGATCGGCCTCGGCCACGAAGATCGAGCGGGGCGTTCGCCGCGAGGACCTATTCCTCGGCTTTGGCGATCTGCCAGTATTCGAGCTCGACCGGGGCCTGGCGACCGAAGATCGTGACCAGAACACGGACCAGTCCCTTGTCGGGCATGACCTCGTCGACGGTTCCTTCGTAGTTCTCGAAGGGGCCTTCCTTGATCGTGACCGGATCGCCGGGCTGGAATTCCATCTTGACCTGCGGTGCCTCGTCGGGCTTCCGGGANTCGAAGAGCATCTTCTCGACCTCATGGCCCGCCATCGGCGTCGGTCGTCCCGCGGTACCGACGAAGTCGCCGACGCCCGTGGTCTCCTTGATGAGGAAGAACACATCCTGCGGAATTCGACCATCAGACTCGAGNGACATCTCGACGAAGACGTAGCCCGGGTAGAGCTTGGTCTCGGTGACGCGACTCACACCGCCCTTGATCGACTGAGTCTTCTCGGTCGGCACCATGATTCGGCCGACGAGATGCTCCATGCCTTCGATCTGGACTTTTCGAAGCAGCGTTTCACGAACGCCGGATTCCTTGTTGCTGGCGACTCGCAGCACGAACCAGTCGAAACCGGGTCGGTACATCGGCATGTCGGCTGCGGGATCGAACTCGCCCTCGACGGCCTCGGCGGCCTCGCCGTCACCGGCCTTCGCATCCGGCTTGTCAGGAGCCTCGTTCACGATGCGATGCGTCGCGACGCCGCCGAAGTTCTCGAGCGTCGGGCCACCGGCGATGGTCGTGGCTTCCCGACCGGACGCGAGCGTGCGCTTCTTGGCCTCGGGCTTGGCATCTCCCGAATCGGCGGCCGGTTCGGGAGTCNCGTCGACCTTGTCATTCAGGTCGTTCGCCGGCGTCTCTGCCGGAGTCTGCTTGTCACCCTCGATGGGCTGTTCATCGGAAACGGTCATGAATGCACCTCGAATCCCGATTGACCGGGACGGAACGATCTCCGTCGTGATCAGGCCGGGGTATCAAGCACCTTGATGGCGCTGAAGAACGTGACGAAGACCAGGTCCCACACCTTGCAGAAACCGGCGATGCCGGCTGAAAGGGCGATCACCACGATCGTGGACCCCACAACCTCGCGGCGGGAGGACCAGTTCACTTTCTTCATCTCGGACTCGGTCGCCACAAGAAAGTCGACCGACCGTGGCTTGAGCCAGATGAAGTAGTACAGGAAGAAGCCGAAGATGCCGACCCAGAGGACACCGGCAATCGCTCGGAAGTAGATCGGATCCAGTTCGAACCACGAAGAGTTCTTGAAGAAGTCGGAGAACCACATCGCACCGAGCAGGATGATCACTCCGCCCGCGATGGTGGACATCTGCCGAGTCCAGTAGCCCTGGCCCTTCTTGTAGATCGCCGTGGACATTGCTTGCATCCCAACTGTGAACAGAAACTGGAGCGGACCATTCGGATCCGTCCGGTGGATCCGTATTCGGTCTGAAAACACGCCAGGAGTGACTCGAACACTCAACCTGCGGATTTGGAATCCGCTGCTCTGCCAATTGAGCTACTGGCGTAGGAGGTTGATACGACCGACGTCAGGGCCGAAGCCGCAACGAGGGGCGCCGATCACTTCCGCTTGATCTTGTGAAGAGTGTGCTTCCGAAGAGAGGGGGAGTACTTCTTGAAGCCCTCCTTGACCTTCTCGTCGATGCCGCCCTTGACACGAATGTTGGTTCGATAGTTCAGCTCACCGGTCTCGGTGCACTGGAGCCAGACGAACTCACGATCGGTTGCTCTCTTGGCCATTACCGCATCACCCTTCTGGGATCTCTCAAATCACTGCAAGGCCGGATGGCCTCATCACACCGCCGAGTCGGGGCCGGAGCCCGGCCGAAGCCGGGCTCCGAACACCGATCGATTCGGTATCACTCGACGATCGAGGTGACCACGCCGGAGCCGACGGTACGGCCACCTTCGCGAACCGCGAAACGAACGCCTTCTTCCATTGCGACGCCCTTGCCCTCGAGGTCGACCTCGAGTTCGACGTTGTCGCCGGGCATGCACATTTCAGCACCACCCATGAGGGTGAGCTTGCCGGTGATGTCCGTGGTACGGAAGTAGAACTGGGGCTTGTAGCCGGAGAAGAACGGCGTGTGGCGACCACCCTCTTCCTTGGTCAGCACATAGACCTGACCCTGGAACTTGGTGTGGGGCTTGATGCTGCCGGGCTTGCCGAGCACCTGACCACGCTGAATCTGCTCCTTCTCAACACCGCGGAGGAGGCAACCGACGTTGTCGCCGGCCTGACCCTCGTCGAGCGTCTTCTGGAACATTTCGACGCCGGTGACGGTCGTCTTGAGCGTCTCGGCGGAGAGACCGACGATCTCGGCTTCGTCTCCAACCTTGATGACGCCACGCTCGATACGGCCGGTCGCGACGGTACCGCGACCCTTGATCGAGAACACGTCTTCGATGGACATCAGGAAGGGCTTGTCGGTTTCCCGCTCGGGCTCTTCGATGTAGGTGTCCAGGGCTTCGAGAAGCTCTCCGATGCACGCGTTCTTCTCGGCGTCCTCGGGGTTCGAGAGCGCGGGGAAGGCCGCACCGCGAATGACCGGGCCATCATCGCCGGGGAAGTCGTACTTGGTCATGAGCTCACGAACTTCGAGTTCGATGAGATCAAGGAGCTCCTCGTCGTCGACGAGGTCGCACTTGTTGAGGAAGACGACGATCTTCGGCACACCCACCTGGCGGGCGAGCAGGATGTGCTCACGCGTCTGAGGCATCGGGCCGTCCGAAGCGGAAACCACCAGAATGGCGCCGTCCATCTGGGCGGCACCGGTGATCATGTTCTTCACGTAGTCGGCGTGACCGGGACAGTCGACGTGAGCATAGTGTCGGTTTTCCGACTCGTACTCCACGTGGCTGGTCGCGATGGTGAGGATCTTGGTTGGGTCGCGACGACCTTCCGACTCGGACGCTTTCGCGACTTCGTCGTAGGCGATCGGCTTCGCAAGGCCCTTGGCCGACTGAACCGTGGTGATTGCTGCGGTGAGCGTGGTCTTGCCGTGGTCGACGTGGCCAATGGTGCCCACGTTGACGTGCGGCTTGGTCCGCTGGAAGACTTCCTTTGCCATCTGCGGGCATCTCCTGAATTCCCGCCGTCTGGGTCAGCGTGTGACCGAGCGGCGATCGACGGTTGGAGTTCCGGTCCTTCGTGGACCATTCCTCCGGAGGGGTTTCGCCCGACCACCTTCGGTCGGGTTCCGATTGGGAAGGCACCACATGAAACACATGGCCGATCCCGAAGAGTCTTGAAGCCACCGACGGGACTTGAACCCGTGACCTCACCCTTACCAAGGGTGTGCTCTACCACTGAGCTACGGTGGCATGGAACGGGTGCCGAAGCACCGTGGAACTTCACATTGTCAGGCGGACGGACCGCCCAGGCGACCACCGGTAGAGCTCGGCGAACGCTGAATAAAAACCGCCCCAACTGGGACGGCAGATCGCAGAGTGTAGCGGATACCGGCGGGAAGGCAAGACTACGAAGTCCCTCTTCGCCACTGCTGGCCAGCCCCGAATTCGGAGGACAGGACCTCAGCCACCGCCCCTGACGGACGTCCGAATAAAGCGGCCCTTTGGGCGCCGATAGGCAGCTTCAAGACGAGAATTCGACCGTCAACCGCCAGGGTCCTCCGGCCATCGACTGGGAGGGCCCGCAGATCGAATGCCAAACACCTGCTTCACGGCGTCTTCTCCACCAGCAATCCCGAAGATGCCAGCTTCAAGAACCCCCGATCCCTTCTGATTCAAGGATCGGAATGGTCGTGATCAACCGGTCGGGCATCCAGCCCGTGGATCAGATAGCCGCGGTCCTCGATTTCGTCGATGTCCACGAATGCCGTTTCCGCCTTGATGCCTCCATCAAGCGTGAGGAAGAGCGCGGTATCGCCGATGTACCGAAAATCGACCTGGGTCTGGTATCCGGCTCCAGGGTCTCCCCAGCCTTCCGTGTCCGGACTGATCGTCTCTCCAGCAAGGGAATCGACCATGTACACCGATCGGGCGGGGAATCGAATCTGTGGTCGCGAATACCACTCCGAGTCGGGCCCACTGATTCGGAACCAGTCGTTGGCCGCGAAATACCCGGGATGGCCGACTTCCGATGTCCTCGCACCATCACCGAACGGGGTCGCTTCGGTTCCGCCGACGGTCTTCTGCATCGGAACGGTACTGCGAAGAATGTTCTTGAAACTCAGGTCCGACTCGAAGACGACCCGGTCCGGAGCATCGAATCGGTAGTTGTATCCATCCGGATTCGAGTTGGCCTCGAAGGGGATCAGGATGCCGTTGGAACTCAGATCCGTATACGTCCAGAGAATGTCCGCCCATGAGCCGACGTTCGTGAAATCTCCCAGCGGGAAGTTCCCGTCGGTAGTCGGTCCGATCAGAGGCTCCACCCCTGCCGGACTCTCCTTCCGAATCTTCCCGGGGTAGCTCGCCTGGCGGTAGTCGAAGCTGGACGGCACGATGAACTCTCGATTGTCCGTCGAGTAGTCCGTCATCAGCATGAAGATCTGCCGAAGGTTGCTCTCGCTGGTCACCTGCTGACCGGTCCGATTCACGGTTCCGAGCCCCGGAAGCAGGATTGCCAGCAAAACGACGATGATCCCGATCACGGTCAGGATCTCGACCAGGGTCATGCCACGATGATTATTGGTTGCGCTCACGCGAATCTCCGAATTCTCTTCTGAGTCGGCCGTTCGGTTCCATCTTCGACAATACCCATCAGAACCGCTGGACGTCGTTTTTGGGACGCGAAGAGGTCGTGAATCCGAGTCCGACGCTCTCCTTGATCGCTCAGGGGCCCTGAAGTGCCTGCCGACCGGGATTCCGATCAGCAGGAGGGACCTTGACTCATCCGCACATCACCCGCCCCGGTTCCCCGGTTCCCGGGTTCGAAGGCTCTCAGTCCCCGCAGGCCCCGATTCACGAGCACTTGGGCGGGGTTTTCCGAAAAACCCTCAGATCGTCGGCCCTCAGCCCATGCTCATGGTCATCAGGAACTCGCCATTGCTCTTGGTCTTGGCAAGCCTCGACCGCAGCAGCTCCATGGCCTCCACGACATTCATGTCCGAGACGACCTTGCGAAGTCGGGTGATGAGCTCGTGCTCCTGAGGATCCAGGAGCAGTTCTTCTCGTCGGGTTCCGCTCGCAGCGATGTCGATCGCGGGATACACCCGCTTCTCGACGAGCTTGCGGTCCAGATGGAGTTCGGCGTTGCCCGTTCCCTTGAACTCTTCGAAGATCACCTCGTCAGCCCGGCTTCCGGTATCGACCAGCGCCGTCGCGACGATCGTCAGCGAACCACCGTCTTCGATGTTTCGAGCCGAACCGAAGAACTTCTTGGGCTTGATGAGTGCGGCATTGTCGACACCGCCGGAACCGATCTTTCCCGAGCCCGACATGCCGTTGTTGTAACCCCGGGCGAGTCGGGTGATCGAGTCGAGCAGGATCACGACGTGATCTCCGAATTCGACCATGCGTCGCGCCTTCTCCATCACGATCTCGGAGACCGCGATGTGCCGCGTCGCTTCTTCGTCGAAGGTGCTGGCGACGACTTCGACCGAGTCCGGAGTGTTTCGCTTGAAGTCCGTGACTTCCTCGGGACGCTCGTCGATGAGCATGACGATCACGTGTGCTTCGGGATGGTTCTTCGCGATGGCGTTGGTGACCTGCTGGAGGATCACGGTCTTGCCGGTGCGTGGCGGTGCGACCACCAAGGCTCGCTGACCGAAGCCGAGCGGTGTCACCATGTCGATGATCCGAGGCTCGAGACGAGTCGGTTCTTCCGGCAATTCCAGCTGAATTCGCCGATTCGGGTGAAGCGGCGTGAGATTCTCGAAGGTCGGAAGTTCATGCAGGACCTTGGGGTCCCGACCGTTGACTTCTTCGACTCGAAGCAACGCGAAGTAGGTTTCGGCTTCCTTGGGCGGTCGAATCAGGCCCTTGACGATCATGCCGCGTCGAAGTCCGAATCGTCTCACCTGGCTGGGACTGACGTAGACGTCGTCGGCGCAGGGCAGATAGCTGTACTCGGCGCTGCGAAGGAATCCGAATCCTTCGGGCATCACTTCGAGCGTGCCCTCCGCCATCATCAGTCCGGCCTTCTCGGCACGCTTCCGCAGGATCTCGAACACCAGCTTCTGCTTGGGCAGGTTCCCGCAATCCTCGATCTTCTCCTTCTTGGCGAGCTTGAGGAGTTCGGGATTGGTGAGCTTCTGGAGCTTCGCGAGATCGAGATCGCTTTTCTTCGCGATGTCGTACCGCTCCTGAAGTTCATTCTCCAGTTCAGCGGCCTCCAACTCGAGTTGCTCGTCGGTCGGAACCGATCCTGGAGCGAGCGTGATCGAGGGGGCGTTCGAGCCCTGGGAAGATGAACTACCGCCGGGCTTGCGGCGACGACGTCGGGACTTGCTTGTCATGGTTGGAACAACCTGATGGAAGGTGGCCTGCGACGGTCGAAGATGAGACCGGGGTGCCGTGGGGATCCGCCGGATCATTCCATTGGATCTGCGAGCACGGCTCGACAGGCGACGCGTTGTGAGGGGCGGGAAGCGACAGGGCGTTCCCGTGCACCTGCATGATGGACCGACTTTCGGCTCCGGTCAAGCCTCATCCGGGCGGGATCGCCGGCCGAGAGGACTATTTTCGCCCGATTCCCATCCTGAACCACCGAACACACCATGGCTCAGCGTGGTGCGATCGCATTCAGGACCGCTTCGACTCGAGATCGGAGAACCGTGATTTCCACCGAATTGTCGATGGCCATCGTTGATCGCGAACGTTTCTCCTCGATCGGCATCTGCGCGGATTCGCGGCGGGACCACTCCGACTCATTCCAACCGCGATTCGATCGAACCCGTTCAAGTCTGGCTTCTTCCGGCGTGTCGATGAACACCACGGCGTCACACAGGCCGTCGATTCCCGCTTCGAAGAGCAACGGCGCGTCGATCACCAACGCCCGAGTACCCATCGGAGCGTCGGAAAATGCGTGCTCCCTCGCCGCATGGACCTTTGGATGAATCAGGGCTTCGAGCCGGGCGCGATCATCCGGATTCTGGAAGATGTGCTCCGCGATCGCGGAACGATCCGGCGTTCCGTCTTCGGCGACGACCCCCGGCCCCCACCACTGACGGATCGTCTCCAGCACTTCCGGGGATTCCAGTGCGACGCGGGAGTCCCGATCGGAATCACTCACCACGCAACCAAGATCCCGGAGAATCGCGGCCACCGCGCTCTTCCCCGACCCAATGCCTCCCACGAGGCCGATGACCGGTGGTCGGCGGGGACCGGTCATTCGACGATCCGAGACCAGGTGGTGCCTTCCGGCCCATCCTTGATCGCGACTCCAAGCGTGGTCAGTTCGTCTCGAATGGCATCCGCCGCGGCCCAGTCCTTGTTGGCCTTGGCCTCCGCCCGGGCTGCGATGCAGGCCTCCACCCGTCCCGCGAGATCATCATCCTCGACGACCGGCGCATCGTTGCGTTCGAGCACTCCAAGCACCTCGTTCATCCGCCGAAGCGCCGCGAGTTCGGAGGCGGCCCGGGCCGCGTCACCCGCCGGGGAGTCGGCGTCGACCCGGCTGGCATTGACCGCTTCGTTGAGCGCGCCGATGGCGCGAGCGAGATTCAGATCGTCACTGACCGCATCGGTGAATGCAGGGAGTGCGGACTCCAACGGTCCGGGGCCATCCCCCGCGACCACCTGGCCCGACGCGAGCTGGGCTTCCAATCGACACCAGCGATCGATCATGCGTCCGCAATCTCGAAGCCCCTGAAGGGTGAAGTTGGCATTCTGCCGATAGTGCGTGCGGACCAGTTCCAGGCGGAGTGCCGCCGCAGTGGCCCCCTTCGCGAGAATATCCCGCACCGTGAAGAAGTTGCCCTTCGACTTCGACATCTTCTCGCCTTCGACGACGAGGTGTCGCGTGTGGAACCAGTACCGCGCGAATCGTTCTGATCCGGACGCGGCACGACTCTGTGCGATCTCGCATTCATGATGCGGGAAGATGTTGTCCTCGCCTCCGGAATGAAGATCGATCTGTCCGGCGTGTTCACCTTCCGACGGAGCGAGAAGGCCCTGCGCCATCGCACTGCACTCAAGATGCCACCCGGGATAGCCCTCACCCCACGGGCTTGCCCACCGCATGAGATGCGATGGATCGGGTTTCCAGAGAAGGAAGTCGGCCGGATGTCGTTTCGCCGCCTGATTGGCCGCGTTGAGCCGACCACCCTCACCCTCCCGGAGCGCGTCGATGGTATTGCCGCTCAGGCGCCCGTAGTCCGGAAAACTCGCGACCGAGAAGTACACGGCACCGTCTCCGCCGACGTAGGCGTGATCTCCGGCGATGAGCCGTTCGATCAACTCGATCATCTCCGGCACCCACCGGGTCGGCCGCGGCATCAGCGCCGGTTCCGAATCGGCGTCCTCCACCACCTTGAGGCCGAGCAGGCGGGCATCATCGATGAACGCCGCCGCGTAGAAGTCCGCGATGGCACCGGGATCGCCGGGGTCGATCTCCACCCCATCGGGAAGTGATCCCGACTTCTTCGCTTCCAGAAGACGTTTTCCGGCGACCGCCATCTTGTCCTCGCCACCGCCATCAGCGACCGCATCTTCGGTCATATGCCCGACATCCGTGATGTTCATCACATGCCGGACGTCATGACCGAGAAATTCGAGGGTCCTTCGGAGCACATCGGCGTTCAGGAAAGACCGGAAGTTGCCGATGTGTGCATAGTCGTAGACCGTCGGGCCGCAGGTGTAGAACGTCACCGGGCCGGAGGGATCGAGCGGAGTGAAGTCGACGAGGCGTCGCTCGAGGGTGTCGTGAAGTCGAAGGGGCATCAACCGTTCCGATTGGGTTCGAGGAGTCCGGAAAGGGTCACGACCGGAACGACGGTCGAGGGTCCCGAAGTCGTATCCTACGATCTCGCGATCCAGTTCCGGAGCCGGAGGCGCTCGCCAGATGCACATCACCATCGTGCTGGGACCATTCAAGCCACCGCCGCCCGCGCCCAGCGGTGCGATCGAGAAGGTGTGGTGGCGGCTGGCCGCCACATTCGCTCGCCGCGGGCACCCCACCACGGTCGTCGGCCCGGATCACCCCGATCTGCCACGAGGCGACTCGATCGACGGCATCAGATTCGTGCGTCTCCCCCTTCTCGACCGCGGATCCAGCGTCAAGATGGACATCGTCCGCGACTTCGCGTGGTCCAGATCCGCACGACGCCTCCTCCCCCACGCCGATGTGACCGTCACCAACTGCTTCTGGCTGCCGTGGATCCTGCGGTCCGCCCGCCGTCGCAAAAAGGCCGGCATCGGCGTGCTCAACATGCATGTGCAGCGATTTCCCAAGGGCCAGATGTTCCTCTATGGGGGGGTCGATCGGATCTCGACCGTGTCACAGGCCATCGTGGATGGCATCGCCGGCGAACGCCCTGCGTTGGCCGAACGGATCTCGCTGATCGGAAACCCCGTGGATCTCGAGGTCTTCCACCCCCTCGAAGACCGGAAAGATCCGTCCTCCGATCGACCGGTGCGCATTCTCTACACCGGGCGCATTCATCCGGAGAAGGGCCTGCACCTGCTGGTCGAAGCCTGGCAACGCCTGCTGGCTCGCGGACGTGACTTCCAACTCCGCCTGGTCGGACCCTCCGGACAGGGCGATGGCGGTGGCGGACCCGACTACGTTCGCCGCTTGATGGATCTGGCCGGCGACGCGCCCTTGGAACTTCCCGGGGGGGTTTCAGATCCCACCGCCCTGGCTGACGAGCTTCGAGACGCGGACCTCTATTGCTATCCGTCGATCGCGGCGAAGGGCGAAGCCTCCCCGGTGGCTCCGCTGGAAGCCATGGCGTGTGGTCTGCCCCCCGTGGTCGCGGACCTTCCTCAGTATTCGGCCTACATTCAGAACGATCGAACCGGGCTCGTATTCACCAGAGGCGACGGCGAGGTCGACTCCCTTACCGGGGCGTTGGAACGCCTTTCTGACGATCCGGCACTGCGTCAGCGACTTTCCGCGGCGGCGATCACCGCTGCCAGCCGATACGGAATCGAGGAGATCGCAGACGCGTATCTCGAGGATTTCCAGGAGTCCATCGACGACCTTCGGAAAGGACGGCACCGATCGTGAGCACTCGCCCCAAGGACAGGCTCCACCGGAAGCAGGCGGATCAGGCCAGCGCCTACGCCAGCCCATGGTCGTTCCGCGAGCGCCTCGGCGTGGCCTTCTTCGCCATCATGTGGACGTTGACCTGTCGCTGGACGCCGAATCCCCTCAATCGATGGCGGCTGCTCATCCTTCGACTCTTCGGTTGCCGAATCCAGGGGCGACCCTACGTCGCCGCATCCTGTCGGATCCGAGTCCCATGGCAGTTGGAACTGCATGATCGCGCCTGCCTCGGACCCGACAGCGAGGTCTACAACCTCGGCGAATGCATTCTCCGCGCACGGTGCACGATCGCCCAAGGCACGTACCTCTGCGGGGGAAGCCACGATCTGTCCGTCCCGGCCCTGCCGCTCATCGTCGGCCCCATCGACGTCGGCGAAGACGCCTTCATCGGAGCGAGGTCGTTCATCATGCCCGGCGTCACGATCGGCCAGGGCGCGGTGATCGGCGCCGCCGGAGTGGCGGTCAGAGATGCGAAGCCCTGGACCGTGACGGTCGGGAATCCCGGCAGAGAGATCGCGATGCGGAAGTTCGAGGCGTCTCCGTCGGAATCGGAAACGACCAGCTGATCATCCCACCGACGGCGGGGGTTCGTCCCGGGCGTTCTCGAGTTCGATGATCTTCAGGCGGATCTGGAAGAAGTAGATCCACTTGAGCAACGCGAAGCCGAACCCCGGGAAGCCGTCCAACAGGCCGAAGCGAAGGAAGTAACTCACCAGGAAGTAGCCGGGAGCCAGCCACCATCGGCGGATGGCGCCGTACTTCCATCGCTGTCGTCTCGTGAAGTAGGACTGGCCGGCGCCCCCGTCCTCCACCAGCTTCGAGTATCGCTTCGCCTCCCAGGACGAGTACTCGTTGTGCTTGCTGATGTAGGACTCGAGGCCCTTGTAGTCATCGTGGTCGATCGAAGCCGCGATCTTTCCGGTGCTTCCCTGCAGCACCGGATGCTCGTGCACTTCCATGTCGAGATGACTCCATCGTTCCTCATCGATGCGTTCGTATTCGCCGCTGCCCGTTCGGATCAGCGCCAGCTTCGTGAACGCGGTGCCGTGACGCAGGTATCGACCCATGAAGTAGTTGTGGTACGAGAGCCACATTCCGTCATGCGGCGTCTCCGGCAAGCGGGCCGCCAGTTCGTCACAGAAGTCCTCGGTGACGTACTCGTCGGCATCGAGGAAGAGGATCCATGGCGTGTCGAACTCATGGTTCCGGAGAACCCAGTTCCGCTTCTTTGGGAACTGCCCGTTCCAACGGAAGTCGACGACTTCCGCCCCGTGCTCCGCGGCGATCTCGCACGTCCGATCGGTACTTCCGGAATCGACCACCACCACCTTCGCGAATCGGCCGAGTCGACTCAGGCACGCGGGAAGGTTCTTTTCTTCGTTCAGGACGGGGACCACGACGGTGACCGGAAGATCCTTGCTGGGAAGCGCGGGGTCCATCGGTTTCGGAAGCCGCGGTGCCCGGTTCAGTCGAAGCTCTCGGATCTTCAGCGAGATGAGAAACTCGTAGGCACTGATGAACAGGCTGAATCGAAGCCCCGTGGAACCATCGAGAAAACCTCGTCGCCACACGTACATGTAGAGAAAGCGAAAGAGCCAGGGCGCAGGAAGAAGGTGATAGATCTTCTGCTTGAACCAGCGTCGTCGCTGAAGTGCATTCCCGAAGAAACTCGACTCGAGACCCGAAGCCGGCGGGCCCGCGGCCTCACGACCGCGGAGAATCTCCTGCGCCTCGAGGCTCGAATAGCTGTTGTGTTTCGCGATCGAGTGTTCCATGCCCCGACGATCGTCATGGATCATCGGCTCTTCGAGATACGCGACCTCGCCGTCCACCACCATGTGTTCGTGGACCGCCCGGTCTTCGTATTGCGCCGTCCCTCGCTTGAAGAGCCTCAGATTCCAACTCGGGAAGTATCCGCAGTTCCGGATCGGGCGATTGAGGAAGTAGAAGAGCCGGTTCAGGTAGAACGCCGACTCGGGGACCTCGTCGACGCCCTTGGCCAGGACCGCTTCGATCTCCGCGCGAAGTGCGGGCGTCACCACTTCGTCGGCGTCGATGATCAGCGTCCAGTCTGCCTCGAACGGGAGATTGTTCAACGCCCAGTTCTTCTGTGCCGCATACCCCGCCCAGTCATGGTGGACGAACTGCGCCTCGGTCGACTCCACGATCTCCCTGGTTCGATCGGTCGATCCACTGTCGACGACGAAGATCTTCCGCGTCCATCCGTGGAGTGCTGCGAGGCAGAAACCGATGTTGGCTTCTTCGTTCTTGGTGATGATCAGGACGTCGATCAAGCGATCTCCAGGTCTGGGAAGCTCTGGGACATCACCGTACCGCAGGAGGCGAATCGATACCGCGAGAGAATCGAGTGAAGTTTCGCCGCGGTGCTCGAGAGCCCCACGTAACACTTGAACCGTCTGGATGCGGACATCTCGACCACCGGACAATCCGGCGCGAAGTCACGCGGGTGGAGGTAGACCACACCGGGAATCCCTCGGCGGTTGAGCGCGCTGAATCCACGATGAATGACCCAGGCGGGGAAGAGTCGCAGGTAACCACCTCCGGAGAAGCCGACCCGCTTCGGGCCGACTCGCATCAGACTCATCGGAAGTTCCGGCATGCCCCGCCCCGAGGGGGCCGCCGTGAACAGGTGCGGCGTCTCCGCACAGGGATAACCGCCGTTCTCTCTCGCCACGGGGAACAGGCTCGCGTCGTATCGAAGTCCGGCATCCAGAAGAACGTCGAACGCCCATTCGGTCCCCGGAGTGATCGAGAAGCTCGGCGCCCGGAACGAGGTCACCTTGGCGCCTCCGGCATCCTCGATCACCTTGATCGAGCGGAGCAGGTCCTCCCGGAAAGTCGCTTCGTCGAGATCGCACACCTTGCGATGCCAGTAGGAGTGCGTCCCGATCTCGTGCCCCGCCTCGACGACGCGTCGAACCAGCGCGGGATACCGCTCGGCGATCCATCCGAGAAAGTAGAACGTCGCCTTCGCGTCGTGCTGGGCGCAGATGTCCAGGATCTCTTCGGTTCGATGCTCGACGATCGAGGGGAACGTGCTCCACTGCTCGGGATCGGAAACCGCGTCGATCTCGACGAGGTGGAACCAGTCCTCGATGTCGAAACTCAGCGCGTTCACCACCTCGCCTGCCGAAGCGGGCGAAGCATCATGCGGAGATTCGTTCGGGTCTCGAGTCATCTGATCAGGAAGATCCAAAGTCGTGGCCGGCCTCGTCTCACACGAGCCGATGACCTTTTTCTCTCAGTCTCCGAAGATCCTCGGAAGTCGGCATCGAGAAGTGCGTCGACTCCTCTGCAGGGTTCGGAATCAGTGGCGGATCACCGGCTTCCACCAGTCGAACGCACTCGAGAATGGCCTCCGCGGCCAGATCCTTGGATCGGGCCATGACGTCCTCGAGTGAGTCCCATGGATTGAGACGGTAGCGCTTCTGCACCAGAATCGGCCCGTTGTCGAGCTTGGCATCGACGAAATGCACGGACACGCCGCCTTCCTTCTCACCATTGGCGAGGGTCCAGAAACTCGGCATCAGACCGCGGTACTTCGGCAACAGCGCCCCGTGGCAGTTCACGATCCCCTTCGGCGTCTGCTCCCGAAGCTTCTTCTTGTACAACTGGGTGCCCGAGATGGAGAGGATGAAATCAACCTTCTTCTCACGAAGATGCGCGAGGAACGCTTCGCTGTTGACGTCGACCGCTTCGGTGACTTCGACGCCGTACTTCTTCGCGACGGCACGCACCGAATGGCACCGCTTCGTCGATCCAAGCCAGTCGTTCTCGACCTTGCCCAGAATCTTCTTGATCAGGTACTTCCGAAGCTTCCATTGGAAATAGCCGAACCCGTAGAGCCGCCGAAGATCCATCGCCGTCTGAAAGACCGTTCGCTTTCCTTGTGCGACGCTCTGGATGTTCACGCCCGCAGTGGTGTCGTGATGATCGCGAAGGTACTTGTCGAGGACCTTCGGAAGCAGGAAGGGCTCGTTCTGGATGAAGACGTACTTGATCACGCGTCTGGGCTCCCACTGGGTTTCGGATCGCCGGCGTCACCGGCGAGTTCTTCGAGCAGTTTCCGCCACGCCGTGAGGCGATGAACCGCGCCGTGCTCTTCGACGAGGGCGAGCCTGGCCAGTTCGCCGGCGTGCCGGCAGGATCCGGGATCGTCGGCATATCCACGGATGATCGAAATCAACGAGTCGACGTCGCCCTGCCTCACCGAAGCGCCGCACTCGTTCTCGACGATGACCCGTGATATCTCACTTCGCTCATTTCCGATGAAGATCGCCGGCCGCCCGGCGGCCAGAATCCCGAAGAGCTTGCTCGGAACCATGATCCCCTCCACGCCTTCGAGAAGACTGACCAGATGGGCGTCGGCGGCGCTGAGCAATTCGTCGAGGCGTTCGCGTGGTTGATACGGGGCGATCACGCAGCTCGACTCGAGGCCGTGTTCGTGAACGAACCGCTCGACCTGTTCCTTCTTCTTTCCCCCGCCGACGAACGCGAACCGAATTCGATCGTCGTTTCTCAATTCACGGGCGGCAGCCAGAAAGGTGTCGACGTCGTGTCCGATGCCGAAGTTCCCGGAGTACATGATCAGCGTGCGATCACCCACACCCCATTCCCGGCGATACGGATTCTCTTCACGAGGAACCGGCTTGACCTCTTCCTGATCGCTCCAGACGCCGATCATGCGAATGCGATCCTCGGGAACACCTTTGCTCCGCACGAGCTCGGCCATGCAGCGACCAAGTACCACGTCGGCATCAGCTGCCCGCAGGCAGGAACGATTCACTCGTTCGAAGAAACGACTTGCCAGCGATCCCGGACGCATCACGCCACAGGCGATCGGCAGATCCGGATAGAGGTCCATGACCCAGTAGACGCATCTGGTCCCCTTCACCATGCGGAGGATCCGTCCAACCATCGCGATGAACGGCGGCGTGGTGAAACAGATCACCACGTCGTGCCGGGGAAGCGTCAACGCCCGGATCATCGCCGCGAGATAGAAGAAGACGAAGTCCGCCACCCGGGCGAGAATGCTCGACTTCCCGAAGAAGGAGCGGCCGACCCGGTGGATCTCGATTCCATCGACGGTCTCATGGGAAGGGAGGGCGGCACCCTTCTGGCCGTAGAGTGATCGGGAGGCGATCGCCGAAACTTCATGGCCGTGCCGAACCAGATCGCGCGCGAGATCATGACCGTGCTGCGCCGTCGCGGCGACATCGGGGAAAAAGACTTGGTTGATCAGAAGAACCCGCATGTCTTCAGTTCACCGTCTCTGATGCGATGATCTGCGACTGGTTCTCGCGATACCACTCGATGGTGCGACGCAATCCCGTCTCGAAGTCGACCTGGGCCTTCCAATCCAGGACCTGCTCGGCGCGGCTCGTGTCGAGGCATCGACGTGGCTGTCCGTCCGGTTTGGTCGGATCCCAGCGGATCTCGCCCTCGAAGCCGGACAGGCGAGCGATCAACTCCACCAGGGACCGAATCGTGATTTCCATGCACGTGCCCAGATTGATGGGCGTCGGGTCGTCGAGCACCTCGGCGGTGCGGACGAGCCCCGCGGCGCAGTCGTCCACGTAGAGAAACTCGCGGCTCGCCGACCCCGTTCCCCAGCATTCGATGTGATCCCGGCCCTCGTCGACCGCCGAGACGCACTTGCGGATCAACGCGGGGATCACGTGGCTCGTGTGAGGATGGAAGTTGTCAAACGGCCCGTACAGGTTGACGGGGAGGACGTAGGCCGAGGCAAGTCCGTACTGCCGGCGATAGCCATCGAGCATGACCATTGCCGCCTTCTTGGCGATGCCATACGGGGCATTGGTCTCCTCGGGATACCCAGCCCAGAGATCTGCTTCCTTGAAAGGCACTGGTGTGAACTTCGGATAGGCGCAAATTGTGCCGACCTGTACGAACTTGAAGTCTGGATGAGCCTCGGCATGGATGCGAGCCTGCTCGATCAAGTGCAGGGACATCGCCATGTTGGCGAAGAAATACCGGCCTGGATTGTCTTGATTCGCCCCGATTCCACCAACTTCGGCGGCCAGATGAAGGACAAGATCCGGGTCGTGGTCCTTATAGAGGCGAATTGCGGCCTCTTCGTGGACGAGGTCGTAGTCCTTTTTGCGAGGAATCACGATCTCCCCGACGCCTCGCTCCTTGAGGGTCTGCTGTACCGCTCGCCCAAGGAAACCGGCTCCACCGGTGATGACGACTTTCCTACCCTGAAGATCCATACCGCCTCCGAATGACGTACCAGCCCTCACCCATCGATTCCCCTTAGTCATCGACCTTCCATCGGCCCAGAGTCGATGAAACCCGCTGCTCGCGTGCAGAACGTCGGATTGAATTGAAAACCGATCCCGAGGATGCGGGAACTCCGCAAGCCTGAGCCTCGAAGGACCGATACTACCCTGCCCGCTCACCATGAGGCCCTGTTTCCTCATGGCCTGGCTTCCTACCGATCGCTGACGTTTCCGGAGCTCCAGATGACAGATCAATCACCCCCACGAGCGCTCATCACCGGCATCACCGGACAAGACGGCAGTTACCTTGCGGAATTGCTCCTCGACAAGGGGTATGAGGTCCACGGCATCATCCGCCGATCCGCCAGTTTCAACACCGGCCGAATCGATCACATCTATCAGGATCCGCACGATCGCGGCATCCGACTCAAGCTCCACTATGGCGATCTCTCCGATTCCGCCAGCCTCATGCGGCTGCTGCAGGACATCAACCCGCGCGAGGTCTACAACCTGGGCGCGCAAAGCCATGTGCGAGTGAGTTTCGACCAACCCGAATACACCGCCGACGTGGTGGGTACCGGCACCTTGCGACTTCTCGAAGCGATCAGAAACCAACAGGACCGTTCCGGGCAGAAGATCCGGTTCTATCAGGCCTCGAGTTCGGAGATGTTCGGCAAGGTCCACGAAGTTCCGCAGCGGGAGACCACGCCGTTCCATCCGAGGTCACCCTATGGGTGCGCCAAGGTGTGCGCTCACTGGATGACGGTGAATTACCGCGAGAGCTACGACATGCACGCCTCGTGCGGGATCCTCTTCAATCACGAGAGCCCCAGACGCGGTGAGACCTTCGTCACCCGAAAGATCACCCGCGCGGTCGGTCGCATCAAGCTCGGACTCCAAGACAAGCTGTTCCTCGGCAATCTCGATGCCATGCGCGACTGGGGCTTCGCCGGTGACTACGTCGAAGCCATGTGGCTGATGCTCCAACAGCCCGATCCCGATGACTACGTCATCGCCACCGGCGAGATGATCTCCGTCCGTCGCTTCTGCGAGCTCTGTTTCGCGGAAGTCGGCCTCGATCCCGACGACTTCATCGAGATCGACCCTCGTTACTTCCGCCCCGCCGAAGTGGCGGAGTTGCTTGGCGATCCCACCAAGGCGAAGGAAAAGCTGAACTGGACTCCGAAGACCAACGTCGAGGAGCTCGCCAAGATGATGGTGGCGACGGACCTCGAGATCGCGAAGCGTGAGAAGACGCTGACCGACGCCGGCCACACCGTGGCCGCCCCGATGAACGACTGATCTTCAGATGCCGATCGACACCGTCATAATCCTGTTCGGCCTCATCATGGTCTTCGCGCCCCTGATCGCGATCCTTTACAACTATCTCGTCGTCGGTGACGACCTGATCACCTCACGACATCTCTTCCTTCTCGGGTGTTCGAAGTTCTTCGGAATCGCGGCATTGACGACCGGTGTGACCGGTCTCTACCGCGGCAATCACCCGATGTCGGACGCTCTGCTGCTGTTCGCAGGAACCGCGCTCTTCTTCGCGACGTTCTGGTACGCCTACAACCGCTGGTCCCTTCCACAGAAGATCGCGGCGAACCGTTGGCGAACCTCACCGACAGTGAACATCGCCTCGATCCTGCTCGTGGGATTCCTCGCGATGTTCTTCGGGCTTCTCGCCTCGGTGCTTCCGGTCGAGATCCCCGTGATCGGCCAGATCACCAATGTCCTGGGCAAGTTGCTGCCTGCGGCCAGTGTGGCGTTGTTCTTCTTCTGCTGGCTCCGGAATCCCGTCAACCTCATCTATCTTGCAGCGACCGGCGCTGCTTTTCTGCTGGCGATCTTCGTCGCGCTCTTCGGAGCCGGACGACATCCGCTCTTCGCGGCCCTGATCGCCATCCCGATCGCCTGGTACTGGGCGAGGTGGAGATACGACCGTCCCACCGCGACGATCGGTCGGATTCTCGCCCTCGGGGTGGGCGCCGCGATCGTGATCCTCGCGTATAGCGGATTCCGACACGACTTCATGGGTGATGCCGACAGCGGTATCGCGATGGATCGAATTCGGCAGTTGATGAAGTTCCAGCTCGAGACCACTGGAGATGCCGAGAGCTTTCTTCAAGAAGACGCGATCACCGTCTCGCTTCTGTGTATCGAGGAATTCCATCGCAACGGCGATCCGGACTACTTCCACACCCTTCGCTTCGTCCTGAGCAACCCGATCCCTCGTGATCTCTGGCCCGAAAAACCTCAGGCGCTCGGAGAGAGCCTCCCCGAGAGTCTCGGCGAGTTCTCCGACGGCTATGTGAACTGGGGAACGGGCATCATCGGCAACGCCTTCCATGATGGCGGGCTGTGGATGGCGGGGATCTACGGCCTGCTCGTGGGCGGCGTGTTCCGCGTGTTCGATGACATTCTGCGCCGGCAACCGCTCAACCCCTGGCCGATCGCCATGCTCGCGGCGATGAGTCCGAAGATCGTCGCGTACAGTCGCGGCGACATCGCGATCTACACCGTCGAACTCGTCGGCCTCGCGATCACGACCGTGATCCTGATGAAGTTGATCAAACCGATCTTCGGTACCGCCTCCGAAGAGGAATTCCACGTCGATGGTGGGCACGAGGTCATCGAAGGCCTGGACGCCGAAGCCGAGTGACGCCAATCAGTTTCAACGTCGACGTGACGACCTCGCGTTCGGCCGTCTGACCTTGGATTTCTTCGTCTTCTGCACGCCGTTCACGGTCGCCGGTTTGATCTGGAGACCTTCCGTGGAACGGCCACCGGTCTTCTCGACCGTCGGCGGCGGGGCATCAGGTTCCGACACATTCGACGGCGCCACTGGGCGGCGTGTCTTCTGTCCGACGGAACCCGTGGAGGATGGCTGAGAAGCCCCCGAACCTGCGGATGTTCCTGTCTGAATCCCCATCTGCTCGTCGATCCCTTCGACGAGACGCTCGAACGGGACGCCGGCGGCTCGCAATCCGTCGGTTCTAAGAATGATCGTGTCGCCTTGCAAGAGCGCTGCCCTGGTCCGCTGGATGAGGTCTTCGAGTACCGCGGGGTCCGTGCTCTTGCCCGGATAGTCCCGGATCCAACGCACCACCTCTCGCTTCATCTCCGAATTCGGTAGCGCCCATGCCGCCGCATCCTGATGAACTTCGGGATTCGACCGCTTCCACCATTCATTCACGGCAAAGACCGGGAATTCCGCCCAATCAGGATTGGCCTGCTTGGGTCTCGACTCGACGTAGATCGGAATCCCGATCGACTCGAGGTATTTGTAAAAATGAAATGCCGGTCCATCGTCGGAGAGTTTGACGGCCGCGTCCGCACCGATCGATGCGTTCGCCATGAGGAGCGGCTTCACACAGGCCAGCATGGTTCCGAGGATTCGGGCGGAGTTGCCGGTATCAAAGGCCGTCTGCAGTCGATCGTCATCAGGATCCGCCGTGCCGATGTACGCGATGAGCTCGACGGGTTCTCCGAACGAACCACGAGTCACGGGTCCCCAGGCCTCGGAAAAGTTCTCGGTGAGAATGTCCAATCCCGCATCACGGGCATCCAGATACTGATCGAACTGCATGACCTCCCCGGAAACCGTCCCGAACGGGTTGTGAAGCCAGAAGCGCCGAACACCCCAGTCATAGACGTCCTTCGCTCGGTTGTCGACGAAGGACGGCCAGCCTCCCTCATCGATCTGGTTCATCGAGACCTTCCGCCGCCCTTCGTCCTCGGACGACCCGGCAATGAGCCAACCCTCGATGATTCTCTCGCGGGCTGGTCGAATGGCCTTTTCTTCCGCGGCTTGCGCGATTGAACTCGCCCCAGCCAGAAGACTGGTCACCGCACTCCACAAGATGAACCGGCATTGACGTCGTGATTTCATGAAAGTACCCCAGCATGGCCCGGACGTTCGCCCTGAGATCCCAAGGCGCTCTATTCTCGTATTCTGAACGCTCCGAGACAACCATCGGCAGTCGATTCCCGTTCGAGTAAACCGTACAGGCCGCCCATGCTCACTCACCAAGCCGCTCGCGGCGCCAGCCTGATGCTTGCAGCCAGCCTCGTCGGCCGGGTCGCCGCCTTGATCGCACAGGTGGTCACGGGGCTGGTGCTGATCGATGAGGACTTCGGTGTCTTCGCCATCGCGATCGGAATCCAGGCCATCGCCGGAATCCTCCAGGGTGGGAATGCGCTCTCCTATCTGGTCACTCTTCCGCCGTCCAAGCGGCGGTTCAGGACCGGCACCGTCTTTGGAATCTGCAACGGGTTCTATCTGATCGGCGTCGTGCCGATGTTGATTCTGGCCCCCAACATCGCCGCGCACTTCGAAGAACCGCGCCTGGTGATCCTCCTCTGGATCCTCGCGGCGACCATGATGCTCTCTCCGGTCCGCTTCGTCCTTCGAGGCCGAGTCAATGCAAGGCTTGCATTCGGGGCGAGCGCCAAGGCGACGGTACTCAACAACCTCGTCGCCTACCCGCTGACCATCACTCTTGCGATCGTCTTTCGGGACCCGACGGCGTTGGCGCTTCCGGTGCTGCTGGGCGCCCTTGCCGAAGTCATCTACCTCTGGACCAGAGCGAAACCGAACATCGAGGATTTTCGCCCCCGGCGTCGCTTCGTGATGCCTCTCCTCCATCAGTTCCGCTGGTTGATCGCCGGCGCCATCCTGACCAGCCTCTTCAACCGAGGCGACTACATGGTCACCGAGTTCCTCGTCGAGATCGCGGTACTCGGAACCTACTATTTCGGATATCAGTTGGCGGTCCAACCGGGACGGCTCTTCACGACCACGGTGCTCAACATTCTCGTACCGGTCGTCAAGCGGTTGTCACACGACAAGATCCGACTCGCCGCCGTGGTCCGCCGACTGCTGAGTACCGGCGGCTTCGCGATCGCGGCGGTCAACCTCTCCATGCTCGCACTCATCGAACCGCTCGAGCATCTCATCTGGGCCGAGAAGTGGGCGGACACCATCTTCACGGTCCAGGTGCTCTCGATCGGACTGACCTACACGACGATTCTGGGGATCGGAACCTCGCCGCTGATGGCTGAACGCCGCTATCGCGAGAACGTGATCTGCGGCGTGCTCCGCGCAGTCGCCGTCGTCGGGGGGGCTGCTTTCGGGGCCGTGATGTGGGGAAGTGTCAATGCAATTTCCGGTTCAGTGGCCACCGCGATGACCATCGCCGCCGCGATCGGAACCGGATTCGTGCTTCACTGGCACGGCATTCCGATCATGTCGGGCCTGATCCATCTGATGCGGTCCACCGTGCCTCTGGTCGTGGCCGCATTGCTGACCGCATTGATCGGCCATCAGATGATGGAATCGCTCGAGCCTGGTCGACTCAATGCCGCCATCGCACTCGTCACCGCCGGTGTGTCCTACGGCGTGCTTTCCATCTTGTCGATGGCGATCATTCCGGCAGACACCCGCAGCGAGGTTCTTCGCCTTCTTCCCGGTCGGATTCGAAGTTTCATCCCCGAAGCGCTTCTTCAGCCGCCCACGCGGGACTGATAGACCGCCTCGAATTCCGCGGCGACCCGGCTCGTGTCGAGGTTCTCGAGCGTCCAGGCTCGACCCGCCGCGCCCATCTTGATGCCGTCACGTTCACCGCTCGAGAAGGATGCGATCGCGTCAGCAAACCGATTCGCATCCTGGGGAATGATGACCCCTCCTCCGGACCGTTCGATCTCGTGACAGGTATCAACGAGATCGGTCGTCACCACCGGCGTCCCGGATGCCAGCGACTCGAAGAAGACGAATCCGAAATTCTCCTGGCTCGTCGGCAGCGCGAAGACATCACACGCAGCGTACAGCGAGTTCTTGAGATCTCCGCCCACGTGTCCCGCCCAGGTGAGTCGGTCCGCCACCCCCGCCGCTTCCGCTCTGGCCCGCATCGCTGCGACGTACTCATCGTCACCGGAACCAGCGACGATCACTCGAACGTCCGCTCGACCGTCACGCTGGAGAATCGAGATCGCGTCGATCAGATGCTCGATGCCCTTCTTGACCTGAATCCGGCTCAGAAACAAGACCGTGAGAGATGGCTCGGTGATCTCCGGCCAGGCTTGCTGCGCCAGGGCAGGATCCGGGACCTCCGCATACGGCTCGAGATCGATCAGATTGGGTACGACCACGCCGTTCCCACGCGGAAACCACTTTCTCGACTGTTCAAGCTCGGCGTCCGCCGTGCAATGGACCGCCGCCGCCTGCTCGAGATACCCGCGTCCTCCGAGTGCGAGAAAGACCCGCTTTCGAAGACGACTCTGATCCATCGACCAGTCATCAAGCATGCCACGAAGGCTCACGACGTATGGGATCTTCTCTCGTCGGCACGCGGCGGCGACCTGAAGGTTGGCCGGCTCCCAGACACCGTGCATGTGCAGAACATCGATTCGGGCGATCGCCTCGCGCACGCGTTCGATCGCCGCCGGCGAAAGCCGCCCGAAGGATCCTCGGACTGCGGGGAGTTCAACGACTTCCGGGGTGTCGGGCGTTCCGTCCAACCAGGAAGCCGGCACGTCTTGCACATTCGTGGTGAGGAGCCCGGCCTGATGCCCTCGAGCATGCATGGTGGCGACCTGATCGATCACGGCACGGGGTGGACCACCCCGAGTGAAGTCGATGTCCTGCATGTAGTGAGCGATACGCATGACACCCTCTGGTCTGCTGGTCCACTGTCCTCGATGCGAAGTCTTCGGACCGAGCCGTCGTTCATGCTACCGATCGGAAGCCTTCACGATCATCCGGCGAGATGGATGCGACCACCGATGGAATCTCCGCCGCCTTCGGCTGATGCTCCGGTCTCGCCCGCCTGTGGACCACTCGGTTCCCCGGTCGTCGATGTCGCCGCGTTCTCCTCGACGAGCTTCTCCATCGTCAGCCGCCAGGTCTCTCGTTCATAGGTCAGGATCTCGATGACCTTCCGGACGCCTTCCGGATCCCGATCGCTCATGGCCTCGACCAGGCTCTTGTAAAGGAAGAGGTAGAGACTCGAGAGTCGTTCACAGAGTTCCGGCGCGAGTTCCGAACGAAGTCCGGAAGTGAGTTCGGTGAGAATCGCCCGGCATTGCCGACTTCCGTCGTAGGCCTGCTCCGGGTTCTTCTGCTCGAGGCCTTCTCTGGCCTGCTCGCCGAATCGAATCGCCCCATCCAGAAGAAGCAGGCGGAGTTCCGCCGGCGAAGCCGTCATGACCTTGGTGCGAAGATATTCCTGGGCTCGGTGGGTCGTCATTACTTGGAACTCATCGGCTGTCTGCGTGGGTGAGGTGAGATCGTGGACGGTGGATCCAGAACAATCCGGATGATTCGAATCACGGCGAGGCGCAAATCTCGCGCCGGTCAGCCGAACAAGGATCCAGCGGTCGCGAGATTCTGCGAGATCAGTCCGATCGAGGACTGCTGACTCTGAAGCCGAGCGAGCGCGGTTTCCATCGCGGTGAACTCGCGGAAGAGGCGTGCTTCCTTCGCCGCCAATCTTTCATCGATCAGTTCGAGTCGTTTGTTCTGAGCTTCGATCAATGCGTCGAAGCTCTTGCTCGCCAGCGTCACCGTGCCGTCGATCGAATTGGTGAGCTTGCTGACCGCCTGCTTGAAGAGATCGCCGAAACCAAGTTCGGAGTAGTCGGTCGAGACGCGATCCACGGTCACGCCGGGCGCGATGGTCTCGGTGCTGGACCCCTGGCTCTCGTAGGCGGCGAAGAGGTTCTCGACGGCTTCCGGGTCATCCGCGTACGCGCTCTCGAAGCGAGCCGGATCGAAGGTGATCTTTCCTTCCGCGCCGATGCGAATCCCCACTTCCGAGAGAAAGCGGAACTGCGTCTCGATCCCGACGGCGCTCTGCTGCAGCGTCCGATACATGTCCTGCTTGATCTTCGCGACCGTCGGGTCCCCGAGCAACGGGCCTCGGACCTCGGTCTCCGCGTCGTAGACGTCGAATTCGTTGATGCGGCCGATCACCTCATTGAAACTGTCCACGAACAACTGGACGGCCTCCATGATCCCCGCTTCATCACGGCTCACGTTCACGGTCACCGGCGTGTCGGACGCCGACTGAAGTTCGAGCTCGACGCCGGCCACGATGTCGTTGATGACGTTGCTGGTGCTCTCGACGAGAACTCCCCCGACGCCCTCTCCGATGAAGACCTTCGCGTTCTTCGCCTTCGTGAGTTCATTGAACCCCAGATCGACCTGGCCGGTGTCGACGATCAGATCGCCGTCGAGCCCCGAGATGTCGGAACTCAGCACCAGTCGAAGCGGGCTTCCACCCGTGTTCGTGTTCAGAAGCGACGCGCTGACTTGAAAACCGGAATCGTTGACCTTTCCGATCACTTCATCCAAGGTGTCTGTGACATCCAGATCGAGAATCTTCTCGTAGGAGCCATCGATGGAACCACCGAGCTCCGACGCTTCGCCGAGTATTCCGAGATCGCGCGCCGTGCTTCCGGACACGCTCTCCACCTTGAGGGCCGAGATGCCGTCCGTCGCGGTATCGACGAGGATCATTCCGTCGCCGTTGTCGTTGAGTCGTGCTTCGACATCGAGACCACGACTGTTGATCTCGCGCATCACATCGTAGAGATTGGTCGAGTCGCTTCCGATGTCGACGGTCGCCGTGAATCCATTCCCGTCGGTGATCTTGAACTTGCCGAGGCCGACGCCGCGTCCGTAGTTCAGATCGTCAAGCCTGGTCGAAGCGGAGACGTACTCACGCTGGATGTTCAAACCGCGCACGTTGTCCGATGCGGTGTCCGTCACGATGCCCAGTGCTTCCGCAGCCGCGCCCGACACCACAAGGTTTCCGGTGCCTCCACTGGCATCCTCGAGTGCGAGACCGTTTCGTTCGGCATTCAGCCTGATCGCGACCTCCACGCCCGCCTGCTTCAGTTGATTCCCCGCACTGGTGATCAGTTCATCGAGCGTCTCGAATTGATCAAGCCCGGTGATGGCCAGCGATTCTCCTTCTCGATCGGTGACGGTGATCTCGGTTCGGTCACCGAGACCGGCACCGCCGTTGATGCTGGAGATCAGACTGGTACCGACGCCACCGAGAATGCGCGCCCCTTGAAGGCCGACCGCCTCGACATCCGGTTCGAATCCAAGGTCGATCAACGTCTGGGATCCATAATCGCCACCGAGACCGTCATCGAGGACCTTGACGAGCTCTCCGCCGGCGTCGAGGTTGATTCTCTTTCCGTCGGGATCGATGCTCGCCACCACGGCGCCCTCGGTCTGCTCGTTGATTCGATCGATGACTTCCTGGATCGTCGTCGCTCTCGCGATTTCGACGGTATTGGGAATACGCTCGCCGGTGATCGTGTTGCCGACGCCGCCGCCGGCGCCGGTGAAGATTCCGAGATCTTCCGCGGTCTCGTCGTCGAAGGGGCCGGCGCCGATCACTTCGAGCGCGCCGCCGCCGCCCATCGAATCAATCAGTTGAAATCCCTGGCCATCGTCACGCACGCTCATGATCACCTGGCCCCCGCCGAGTTCTTCCTCCAGCGTTTCGTTCACTCGAGCGAGCATCTCCTGCACCGTGGTGACCGTCTCGCTCGAGACCTCGCCGTCTTCATCGAGGATCTCGCCGAGCGTGATGTCGACCTGCGTTCCGTCGCTGGTGACGATGGAGAAGTCCGGCTGGCCTTCGGTGGTGTTGATTCGAATGCCGTCGCCGTCATTCAGATCGGAGAGGAGCGTCTCGAAGTCGATCTCCGCATCCTTGCGCCCGAGGTCGATCGAATGAACGACCCCCCCGTCGCCGCCGATCTGAATTCGGAAGTCGGTCACGTTGTCCCGGATGAAGACCCCGTTGTCATCGTTCAACGCCGCGAGCAGGGTGGTCGTGCCCATCAGGTTGATCTGCGTGCCTTCGATGGTGTCGTCGTCGACATTGCCGACGATGCCGAGGTCGGTCGCGGTGTTCGTTCCGCCGATGTTCTGAACGATGAAGTTTCCGGTTCCGGTCGACTCGTCGTTGAGGATGATGCTGTCGTTCTTGATCGACGCGATGACCCTGATGCCGGTCTGCTCGTTGATCGTGTCGACCACTTCCGACAGTGTCGAGGCCAGTGACAAGTCGATGACCACGTCATCGCCGTTGCGGTCCTGGATTCTGATCGATCCGCGTTCGACCCCGGCGCCCCCGTTGGCGTCTTCGAGCAGCATGTCGCGAGTCAGTCGGCCATTGCCCCACTCGAAGGACATGGAGTCGAGACCGAGTGGTTCAAGCGTGCTGCTGGTGAATCCGCGGGACATGACCTGGCTCGTGGAGACGAGTTGTTTCACGCGAAACGAATACTGACCGGGAATCGCCGACGTGGAGGCTCGGGCGAGTAGAACGTTCTCATTGCTGCTCACCGCATTGGTCGAGCGAAAGATGTCGTTCATGCGGAACGCGGATGATGCGCTCTCGAGCGAGAGAAGCCTTGCATTGACATCAAGCAACGCCGTCTTGGAGGCGTTGAGTCCACCGATGCGCTGAAAGATCGGGACCTTGCTCTGCGCATCGAGTGACAGCAACTGCTGGATGATGGACCCGGAGTCGATACCGCTGACCAATCCGACGCTGCTGCTGATCGACATGCTCGCCGCTCCAAAGACACCAAATCGCCCCGAGTCACCGGGGGTTCCCGGTGATCACGCGGCACGACGCCAGATCGGACCATCGTCACCTTCGACGCACTCCCGCCAACCTGGGGTGGTCAGACCTTGCCGCCGAAGATGGAGCAAATCGGATGCCCAGGTGGCGAGGACTCGATCGAACATGGCCTGCGCTCGAACAACCGCGAAGTCCTCAAGCGAATCCGAATCGTTGTTGTTGGGTGTGAACGCGTCCATTCCGGCCTCCAAGGGTCTTCAGGGGGTTCAAGTCCGCTCACGTCGGTGAGCGGTCTCGATTCCTGATGCCCTGTGGATCGGATCGACAAACCCGGTAATGAAGTGGAATGCGCGCGATCCGCTCGGATTTCTCCGAACTTGGAACATCGCAGCGCAGAAACCGCGCTGGAGCTGGCCATCGCGGCGAAAAGTGCCGTCCTCGATGACGACACTGATCTCCGGGCCGGACATACGGCGTCTTGTATTATCGGACGTCAATATGACGGGGACTTAGAGATCCTGGTTTGGATCGAACCCCATCTTCTCTAACAGGCCATCGAACTGCTCAAGCGAATAGAACCCGAGCGTGACCTTCCCTTGTCCCTTCTTCCGTCCAAGCGAGATGGAGACCTTCGTCCCGAGATGGACCGCCAGCCGCTTCTCAAGATCCGCGACATGAGGAGAGGCGTCGGTGGCTGGACCACTGGCCGTGGACGTTCCGCCCGGGACGGTCAACTGCTGGGTTTGACGTTCGGTCTCTCGAACGCTCCATCCCTCCCGAACACACTTCGCAAGAAGGACTCGACGACGATCCAGGTCTCGGCAAGAGAGCAACGCCTTCGCATGCCCCTGCGAAATCAAACCTTCCTGAAGGGCTTCTCGAGTCTCCACATCCGCGTCCCGAAGGCGAAGAAGATTGCTGACCGTAGCCCGGTCGATTCCAAGCTGGCCGGCGACCTCGGTCTGGGAAACCCCGAACTCCTCCATCAACTGCGAGATTCCATCGGCACGCTCGATGACGTCCAGATCCTCGCGCTGAAGATTCTCAATCAACGCCCACTCGGCTGCGGTCTGATCATCAATATCGCGGATAATGGCTGGAATATGCGTCTTTTCCAGCTCTTGGAAAGCCCGCCAGCGGCGCTCCCCGGCGATCAATTCAAAGCCATCCCCGGCACGCCGGACGATGACCGGTTGCATCAGCCCGGCGGTCTTGATCGATGCCGCCAACGAGGCGATCGCCTCATCTTTGAAGCGTTGCCGCGGCTGTCGCTGATTGGGAACGACTTGCTTCACAGGAATACTGGAGACCCCATCCTGGGTGATGGCGCCCTCGCCATCGCGGCCTTCCGCCAACGGCGATGCGGTCTCCTCGGGCTGATTGATCGTCACGGGCACATTGATGAGACTCCCAAGGCCTCTTCCCAATCGTCGCCCTACCGGCTTCTTCGCTGCTGCCATGATCTGCCTCCATGCAGGTGTTTGAAGCCGAAGCCTACCCGCTTTCCTCCAGTCGCGAAACGCCTGGCCAGCCCACGGCCATGGTTGTCCACAATCAAGACTGCTCAAGACTGACGGCTGCAAGCCTCCTGTTCCACGTGGAACACAGGCCGCCCAGAATCCCGATGTGACAACAAGCGGGGGAGCAGGCGGTTGTTCCACGTGGAACACGAGGTCGCCATATTGACGTCCGGTAACCTGCTATAGATTGACACGATCGTGCGTGTTCGAAGCATTTTTGTGCTTTTTGCCGTATTTTCACGCCTTTTAGACGCGTTTTCTGCT
Organism: Phycisphaera sp. TMED9; assembly: GCA_002167845.2. GTDB lineage: Bacteria > Planctomycetota > Phycisphaerae > Phycisphaerales > SM1A02 > UBA12014. Next base: position 33,867 of record NHBO02000079.1, read on the forward strand.
CTGGGCTCCCGATGTCGGCCCTGTACCGCCCTTTCACCCGGCTCTGGGATTCGGTACCCTCCCCGGCTTCACTTCGTCACCATCAAGGACCATGCTCATGCGACGTCTTGTGAACCTCGACTTCTTCCGAACTCCTGACCGCTTTGGAGCCAGTCTCCTGCTTGGGTTCTTTCTGGTCGTGGCAACGGCTTGTCAGTCGACTCCAGGCGGCATCCCCGCCAACGCCGTGGTGATCACCGCCGCCCAGAACGGTGGCGCCGTCAGCGTCAGCCCGGGGCAGATGCTGGTCGTGGAGTTGTCGGGCAATCCGTCCACGGGATACGTCTGGCAACTCGTGCAGACACCGAGCGCCCAGTTCCTCCTGCCCGATGGAACCAAGCAGTTCCAGACCGATGCCGAACGAGCCAGTCAGTCCCAGATCAAGACACAGTTCATTCGGTTCGTCGCACAAGAAGCGGGGGAGCTGACGCTGGAGCTGAACTACGTCATCCCAAGCGTCGGCCCACAGCCGGACACGCGACGGTTTTCCGTGGACGTCGTGATCGAGTGAGCCGCATCGCGTTGCCCGTGGCCGCGCACTTCGGCATTCATGATGATGTTGGCGCCGATGACTTCAAGAGTCTTTGAATCGCGCTGCGCGCACACGGCGCGGCATCGTCCGCCGCGACCGCCATCGACAAGCGAACGCTGAATTGATGCCGGCCCTTTTGGGGGTTTCCGGATGATGGAATCAGTGGCGATTCGTGCTAGCATGCCGACGTCGTGCTCGAGGAAGGCGGTGTGAATCCGCCACGCACGCGGCACCGTGTGTTCGTCGAAGATCTCTTGAAGATCGATCGATTGAACGAGTCGGGTCATCGAGCACGACATGTTCTTCGGGCCCGCGCGAGTCGGGCGACCGATCATCTTTGGGATGGCGCTGTGTCATCCCGATCGAGCCGCTCGACCATCGCACATCGAACCGAGGCATGAGCGTCCCATGGACGCTGATGATCAACAGGTCGACCAGGGACCGGCGAGGCCGGCGCGAATCCGGTTGGAGCAAGTGCATGTCCGTCTTCTCATCAAGTGTTCGTCGCATCTCACGAGTCCGCCTCGGGATGTTCCTACTCGGAATGTCCCCGGCCCTTTCCGGTCATGCCGATCTGGTGCAGACCTGGGAGGTCGGTGACGGAGATTCGTCGGCGATGATCCAGTTCGATTTTCTCGTCGGCAATTCGTATGCGATCGAAGTCGCCTTCGACGAACCCATCACCGGACAGGGCGCCCTCGATCTGATCGCCGCCGAATCGAACTCGGTTGGATTCGACTTCAGCTACGACGTCATCAGCTATTCATTCGGCGACTTCCTCGTCAGCATCGACATCGACCAAGATGGCCAATATGGAGACGGTTCCACACCGCCCTACATCGATTACTGGCACTACTGGACCGCGGAAAGCGACACTGGCTGGGCCGAGTCGATGATCGGATTCAGCAGTCGAGTACTCACCGACGGTTCGAGCGACGGCTGGGTCTTCGGAACGACCGACGCACCCGCGGCCATCCCATCTCCGGCAACGCTCGCGCTGGCGATCCCTGCCGTGCTGATGACCCGTCGCCGGCGCAGAGCACACTGAACGTTTCATTTGTGAAACTCGATCCGCCGCGGATTTCGTGACCCGACAGGGCCGAAGTCCGCGGCGTTTTTTCATCATCGGCAGTGACCGTGAAGAGGGGGGGGTAGGATCTCGGTGAACTCGGATCCAATCACTTCCGGAATGATCCATGCGCCTGCGCTCCCGCGACCTCCAATTCGTGATCGCTTCGGTCTTTCTGCTCTTGGGCACGGGGTGCAGAGCCACCGGGCCCGATATCGATCGGTATCGCCCACCGGCCGCCATGGTCGCCGACGACACCGTCTCCCAATGGAGTGCCGAAGTCTGGCGAACGGCACGATCAGGAGAGACTGACGCCACGATCGATGCGTTGCTGTCGCCGCCGAGCCTCGAAGCCCCATGGCTTGAAGGTTCGGGAATCCAGGTTTCCGAACTTGAGGCCTCCAAACTGGAAGCACCGATCACCTTCGCCATCGATCGATTCGTGAGCCTCGAGGAAGCCGCGGTGTCGGCTCGAACTCTGGAGGTGGATCGTCTCCTCTCGAACATCAAGTCCACCGCACTCGATTCAGCCACCATCGAGCGACTTTCGCTCGTCGCGGATCTCCGCGCTGCCGGCCTTCCCTTGGAAGTGGATCGGCGTGCCGCGGTCGCGATCGAAGATGCCATCGACGCATGGATCAAGGTTGCGGAAGACGCCGAGGTGGCATTGCGGTTCGGCGAGGCCGATGACGCCTGGAACGCTGTTGGCAGTATTGCCATCGGATCGGATCGGCCGTTGATCCTCGTCGAGTCGAAGCGACGACAACGCCGATTGAACAGCCTGCAGCGCCGCGGGTCTTCCACGGGACGAACCGACGGTTTCGGAACCGAGCGACCCACCATTGACGATGCGTTGCGGGCACTTGCCGCGATTCTGAAGTTTCATGTCGACAGCCCGACCTGGAAGCGGCTCTGCGATGCCGGGTTCGCTCAGATCGCCGAAGCGATCCCCGTCCTCCTCAAGGATGCGCCGCTCGCGGAAGGCGAGGCGGCGGTCGAGGATGCTCGGGAGTCCTTCGAACTGGCGACCGCCGGCGTCGAAGTCCGCCCGGGAACGCTCCCCTCACGAGTTCGACGGTCGCTCAAATCATCGCTCGAATCGATGGGCTCTGACTACGCACCCACGCCACTTCGACCTTCCGTGGTCGCCCGCCTCTTCCTTGACGGCGCCCTCGCAGCGACGGACCTCCGAACCAGTGCCTTTTTCGGCCCCCAGGCCGATCAGGTTCGCCGACAACTGGACGCGACGTATGTCGGTATCGGTGTCGAGGTTCGACAGACGCCGGAAGGTGTGTTTCTTCGGCCGATATCCGGAAGTCCCGCCGCCAAGGCCGGATTGCGGGGGGGTGATCGGCTCCTGGCCGTCGACGGCGCTGACCTCAAGGGTCGGTCCATCGACTCGATCGTCGGGCTGGTGTCAGGACCGGCGGATACCGCGGTCCGCCTCACACTCTCACGCGAGGGCGTGCGCGATCCGTTTGATCTCAACGTCACTCGGGAAGAAGTCGAGCGTGAAGCGGTGCTTGGCTGGCGTCAGAAGGGTGTTGATGACGAGCACCGACCGGTCTGGGACTGGCTCATCGACCCGGATGCCGGCATCGTCTTCATTTCCATTCGAGAATTTCGAGAAGACGTCATTCGTCGATTCCGAACGGCGTTCCGCGAAGCGTCGGACAGTCTCGGCGACGATCGCAGTGTGGCTGGTCTGATCCTGGACCTTCGAGATGATCCCGGCGGGCTGCGGTGGGTCGCGGAGGATCTGCTCGATCTCTTCGTTTCAGGAGGGACCATCTTCTCCGCAGAAGGTCGGCGTGCGAAAATCCGTTCGCACTCCGCCAGTTCCTTCAGCACCCGACTCGAGAGACTGCCCGTCGTCGTTCTGGTGAACGGGTCTTCCGCAAGCGCCTCGGAGATCGTCGCCGGAACATTGCAGGCGGTCGGTGACGCCGTGGTGGTGGGGGAGCGGACCCTCGGCAAGGGAAGCGTTCAGACGGTCCGCACGCTGTTCAACAACGGGTACGCCTTCGTGACGGAATCATGGTTCAGCATTCCCGATGGTCGGGGGGGACGCCGGTTGATCGATCGCTATCGCGCGGGCGAGAACTGGGGGATCGAACCGAATCTTTCGGTCGGCGCCACGGCGACCGAGACCATGGAGATCATGTCCGAACGTGGACGGTGGCATTCCGGCCGAGGGCTCGATGTTTCGAGGCCCGATGATCTCGATGATCCGGATGATCTCGATGATCCGGATGATCCGGATCATCCGCAGTCAGCACTCGCCACCACCAATGATCGTGAACTCCTGCTGGCGGTGGCGCTGCTTCGCGCCAGGCTTCTTCCGAACGCCATCGCCCGCGCGGAGAAGATGGCGAAGGATGACAAGGCCGTGATGTCCACCGGTCAATGACCGGAAGACTCGTTCACATTCTCCAGCGTGCCGAGGTACGCAACGAGATCCCGAACTTCACGTGGGGTGAGAACCGCCCGGAGATTCGGCATCGCACTCGCGGCACCGTAGCCCTCGACCAATACCGCCTGTGGATCGATCACGGATTGCAGGAGGGTCGCCGCATCACTTCGAGCGGCGACGCCGTCGAGACTCGGCCCGGCATCCCCGCCGCGCCCATCGATGACGTGGCATCGAAGGCACTGTGCTCCGGGGTGGTACCGAGCCACGAGCGCCCCAGCCTCCGGGTCGCCACCTTCAAGCGCGATGGACCATTCGGACGCGGCGTCCATGGCCCGGTCATTCCAGTCTCGGCCGATCGCCGCGATCTCCGGATCACCAGACCGAAGCGTGGCTTCAAGAATCTCGACCGCGATCGGCGACGTGGAACCGCCGACGCCCAGCAGCCCGGCCGCCAGACCGCGAATCCGCTGGGACGCACGCGGGTCGTCGAGCTTCGAGAGGCCCGCGATCGCACGTTGGCGCTCATAGGTGGTCCCGGCCGACATGGCATCGAGGTAGAGCGTCAGTCCTTCCGCGGGATCCCTCCGCGCGGTCTGATCGCGAGCCTCCGCCCGGAGCGTCGGCGCATCACTTGCCAGGCTGCTTGAGATCGCGTCGTCCAGCCGTTCATCATCACTTCGGCCGAGCTGCCGCAGGCAGGCGACTCGATCCGCCGGAGACTCTTTCGGATTCATCACCGTGTCGAAGAGTGCGGTCGGATCCAGTCCGACACCGATTCGTCCCGCGAGTTCTCGCGATGCGGTCCGAATCTCGCCTCGACCATCCTCCGACATCACCGGAAGAGTTCGAGCGTAGACCGGCTTGAGGACTGCAAGGTCACGCGGCGAATTCTCAACCGGACGCCACCAACCGAGCACGCGGTCGCGTGGCCCCGGGGAATCGAAGGTGGCCATGGCGGCCATCGCTTCGTCTCGAATCACCGGCGGAAGATCCGGATTCATGGCGATTCCGGCGATCGCCTCGAGGTTCGATGCTCCGCCGATCCGGAGATTCGCATCGATGACCCGCCGAAGCAGCGGCGTCTCCATCGGATCCAGATCCGAGCGACCACCACCGATCGGCCCCTCGAACGATCCATCCGGCCTGGTCCAGCCGACCGCGAGGTGATTCCCACCACCGCTTTGTGCATGGCGCGCTTCGAGAAGCACGACCTGTCCCGCTTCCAATTCGATCGGCTCACTCTGCTGCGAGGGCTCCGAACGCCACTGATTCGGACCGACCCAGCGGTCCAACCGTGCGATCTCGCGCAGCGTTTCGGGGTTTCCATCTTCGGCGATGCGAAGCACCGACGTGTCATCGCTCACGATCGCGAATCGATAGGTCCCGGTCTCTGGAATCACCAAGCGGGATTCCAGACGAGTGAGATAGTCGCTGCCTCCGTCGTCGATGCCCTCGAAGACGCTGATCTCTTCGACAAGGTCCGGCTCCGCTTCGAACTCCGCGAGCGTCGTCAGATCCTGTCCGGAACGACTCTCCGAGGTACGGCGAATCTCGCGGCGAACCTTGAGGGCGCTCTTCGGCTGCATTGCTCCGGTCGGACGGTAGTCGGCGGCAAGCGATGCGAGTGCGGGCATCGCGTCTGGAACCGGGAGGTCATGGACCGCCCGAGCTGCTTCCGTGCGGATGGAAAGGTCTTCGTCGAAGAGCAGCCGCTCGAGATTCGAGTCCGCCCATCTTCGAAGCGTGAGTACCGCGACTCGGCGAAGCGCCGGCGAGGGGCTCACGATCAGTTCCTCGACCGCGGATCGATCCCCGATGCGAGCGAGCGCCACGACGCCGGCATGTCGCAACCAGCGATCGCGGTCATCGTTCTCGGCGAGCATCGCGACGAGGTACGGGATGGCCGACGGATCACCGATCGAACCCAGCGTCATGGCCGCGTGATATCGCACCCGCAGCGAAGGGTCGACCAACGCCTCCACCAAGGCGTCCGTGGCGGGCGCGAAGGCCGGATCACCGAGCGTTCGAGCGGCCTGCGCCCGGACTTCCGGATCAGGGTCCTTGAGCAGGACCACCAGCGGCGACATGGCCGCGGTGATCTTTCGGTTTCGAGCGGCTTCGCTTCGAGCGACCTGGCCAAGACCCCAGATCGCATGCAGTCGAGGTGATGTTCGAGCGTCATAGCGAGCGACATCTTCCAGCGCCGAAACAGCGCGACGATCCGCCAGTTCGAACTGCGCCATCTGACGAATGCGGGCGTCGTCGTTGCCCAGAAGCTCCGCGAGCCGGAAGACCCCGATGTCATCGACTCCGGCGATCGCGATCGCCTTCGCTTCCGCGATTCGTGGGTCATTCGCCGAGTCCGGATGAGTGATGGCGTGGAGCGATCCTTTTCCAGTCGCACCCCAGCCCCCGCCCCATTCCGAAACCAGGATCCGCCCATCCCAGTCGAAGGCGACATCGGTGTTGAGCATTCCCGTGGCGAACGGCCGCGGATTCTCAATCCGGTATCCCGCGCCGTCCGGGATGGCTTTGAAAGCCCATACCTTGCTTTTCGGTGCCGACCCCGTGAAGTCGCACATGAAAAAGTGGTCTGCATATTCACTTGGAAGCCCGAGGCCCGGGTGATATGCCAGACCGGATGGGCCGGAACCGACATGTGCGAGCGGGGGGAGCGTCCAGTCGGGGCGGAACCGAATGTTCTCATCGGTCACCACTTCCCAGATGCGTTCCTGTTCCCAGGGACCACGAAGGTTCGCCCCTTCGAGCGTCTGGTAGTCCATCGTCCAACCCGTCTCGCCCGCCTCCGCGACGAAGACCACTCTGGCCCGATCGCCGGAGTCCGACGTGTTGTCACCGGTGAAGAGATCTCCGACTTCGTTGAAGGCGATCTCCTGCGGGTTGCGAAGCCCGGTCGCGAAGACCTCGAGGTTCGATCCGTCACGCTCGCAACGAAACACCGCGCCAGCGCGTGGATCCGCCAACACCCGGCCGTCCGCGGTCTCGAGGTGGTAACCCCGGTCACCGATCGACCAGTACACCCGCCCGTCGGGACCGAGCGCAAGGCCGTGCATGTCGTGGCCGTACAACGCGAAACGCACTCCGAAACCAGTCTGGATGGACTCTTTGATTTCGGCGATGCCGTCGCCATCAGCATCCTTGAGTCGCCAGAGATTCGGGATGTTCGTGTACCAGACCTCGTCACCGATGGTCATCACGCCCGCCCCGATTCCGTCCGGAACATCGTTGAACGGACCTGCGAAGATCGTCGAAGTGTCGTAGATCCCGTCCCCGTCGGCGTCGATGGACCGACGCACTCGATCCGGCTTCTCGGTGTAGAAGTCCATCCCGTTGGACCGCTTGTCCTTCCACTTCTCCATGTAGGCGATGCGGTCTTCGACGGTCAGGGACTGCAGGTCATCTTCGAGTTGCCAGGGACTGGACCGATTGTCCATCGCGCCGTGGTTGGTCCGCTCACTCTCGGCGACCAGCAATCTTCCGTCGGGGTCGATCCAGAACGCGACCGCGTCTTGAATCCGCGGCTCGGTCGCGATCACTTCCGCGCTGAATCCTGCAGGGACCTTCGCCGTCGATGGCGGTGGGGGTTCTTCCTGGATGGTCGTCGCAGGAATCACGATGAGGGGCCAGGCCTGCAAGAGGCTCGGCAGGATGACGCTGATCGGTGAGAACATGAAGACTCCGAAACTCCTGAATCACGTCCGCGCGAATCGGACTCGCTCGAAGGACATCGAGAATACCGGGCGGATCGCGATGAAGATGCCCTTTCCACTCCGATATCGCTCCGAAGATGGTCACGAATCGGACGCGGGTGACTCCATCCGTGACATCGCTTCGATCTCGAGTCGCCGGGGCGACCGCTCGATCGCCGAGTCGAATGCCTTCAGTCGCCATGCCGGATCGGGGCGATAGTCGAGAAACTCCGCGTCGCGCGATCCACGCATGAACAGTTTCAGTCGCTCGGAATCCTCATCCCCCGGCCAAGGAGCCGACAGTACGGCGTGGGCCTCGCCCAGCCGCCCGCGATAAGTGAGGTCCGTGGCGAACGCGAGGAGTTCACCAAGTTGAGGATCGGTTCCGGCCGCCCAGGCATCGAAAGCGGCTTCAACCATGGTGTTCGAGTCGAATGCCGCGGTGCTCGAAGGCATCGCCTGAGCTCGACTCGCCTCGAGATCGACGATCCAGGTCGATCCTGCTCCCGGCATCAGTACGAGCGTCGGATTGGCGGCCAGTCCCGAGAGTCCCCATCCATCCTCGATCAGCCGATCATTCGCTTTGAAACGAGGCTGAGAGTCATCCCCGACCCCCATGAACCACCCTTCAGGAAGAATGGCTCGCGTCTCAATTCGGCGGAAGCCGGCGCGCGTGGCGAGCGAAAGCAGAATGACCCTCGATGCTTGCGAGTCACCATCCTCGTTGGCTCGAATGACCAGATCAGGCGTTCCATCACGATCGATGTCCTCGCCGATGCCGATGGTCTCTCCGGTGTTCGGATCCTCGGTTCCAAATCGTGCGAACCATCCCATCCATTCGAATCGCGTCTCTCCGTCTCCGATCAATCGCACGCGCCGATCCAGATTGGTGATCGCCAGATTGTTCGATCGGTGAATCTCCGCCACCCAACCGCCGGGAAGTTCGACCCGCTCTTCGAGCGCCCAGGATGGACCGATGAAGTTCTGGACCGACCCGGAGAGGCCATCTCGGATCGACAACAGCGATGCGACGGAGACGATCAGAAGGCCGGAGATCACGATGCCCCAGCGTGGCCGAGGGAGGCGGAAGGCCGCCTCGTCCGGAGAGGAGAATCCACAGGAGGAGCAGGTCCGACTCGGATCATTCGAAAGATCCGCCTGGCAGGCCGGACACCACCGATCGCCACCTCGGCGGCGACCTCGCCAACCGAGCCAGGCGATCACGAGCCCCATGACCGCAAGCCCGATAAACATGTAACTGGCGATCTCTTCGAACATGAACGGTGTGCTTCCGGCGGAGTGCTTCAGAACCAGTACGAGCGGAATTCTGCCCTGCTGGGACTGATGCTAGCGGGAACTGATCCGCCGATCGAACCTCCTTGCAACCCCCTCCCACAGAAGCGGTATGAGGCGTCGACACCAAGAAAACCGCCCAGACGGCGGTGTGCTCATCGCCGATGGCAGGTTCGCGTATTCTGCTTCAACCGTTCCTCAGCATTCTTCACCTCGGAGTCTTCGACCATGGCCTTTCGCCCCTGTCCCCTCTGCATCGTCGCGGGTGCCGCCGTCATCTTCGCCGCGAGCGCCTCGCCGTTCCTTCTCTGTGACGAACTCTGCGGTGATGCGGAAACCTCTTCCCAGATCACTCAAGATGTCACCAGTCCCGGCGCCGTGGCCACGCTTGAGCCGCTGCCCGACATGCCCGCGGGTGTCTACGACGTCGACTCCGTTCACTCCGCCGCGCTGTTCCGGGTTCAACACATGGGAGCAGGCCTCTTCTGGGGTCGCTTCAACGACGTCACCGGAACCGTGACCTTCACGCCGGAAGAGAAAGAACACTTCGCCTTCGACATCAATATCGATCTTGAGAGCGTCGACAGCGGAAACTCGAAACTCGACGGTCATCTCAAGAGCCCGGACTTCTTCGACGCGAAGGAGTTCAAGAACATGACCTTCAAGAGCACCGAGGTCGAGCGCCTCGGCCAGACCGTCTGGGACGTGACCGGCGATCTGACCATGAACGGCGTCACCAAGCCCGTGATCGCCGTGGTTCGTTTCACCGGCACCGCCGACATGCGTGGCCGACGATGCGGCTTCGAAGCCGAGTTCGACATCAACCGAAGCGATTTCAACCAGAACTGGGGAATCGAGAACGGCGCTCTGGGCAACAAGGTCCGAGTGATCGTCGGTCTCGAAGCCGTCAAGACACCGGACGCCTGAAGCTCGAGCCGCGCACCGACCCCGACCTGACCCGAAGGCCCCCGCCACTCCTCTGTGGCGGGGGCTTCTTCATTTCATCGATCGTCGGGGCTTGCGTCTTGACGATCCACTGGGTTCACTGAACACATGGCTGAACTCTTCTGGTCGGAATTTCTCGGCACCGCGGTGCTCGTCCTCCTCGGCAACGCCGTCGTCGCAAGCGTCGTCCTCAAAGGATCGAAGGGCGAGGGCGCGGGATGGCTCGCGATCTGCACGGGGTGGGCCTTCGCGCTCTTCGTGGCGATCTGGGTCGCGGCAAAGAGCAACGCCCACCTGAACCCCGCGGTCTCGATCGCGCTGGCCACCATCGACAATTTCGCCTGGGAGAAGGTTCCGATCTACATCGTCGCTCAATTCCTCGGCGCCGCCACCGGTCAGGTCCTGGTCATCCTGCACTTCTGGCCGCACTGGAAGGAGACCTTGGACGGTGATGCCAAACGGGCATGCTTCTGCACGGCGCCGGCGATTCGCGCACCGGTCTGGAATGCGATCGGCGAGGGGATCGCGACGATGCTTCTGGTCTTCGGCGTCCTCTCTCTCGGCACCTCGCCCTGGGAGCGGAACATCGGAGCTCAGATCACCGATGAGTGGTCGTGGTTCGCCTTCGGCATCGCCGGCCTGCTCTGGGCCATCGGCATCGGCCTCGGCGGAACCACGGGCTTCGCCATCAACCCCGCCCGCGATCTGGCCCCCCGGATTCTGCATGCGATCCTCCCGATTCCCGGGAAGACCCACAGTGACTGGGGATACGCCTGGGTGCCGGTCGTCGGCCCGATCGTCGGCGGCACCCTGGGTGCGATCATCGCCAAGACCTTCGGATTCTGCTGAGTCCGATGATTCCGCCGTAGGATCATGAGATGCTCGCCTTCTCCATTCTCTCGGTGTTGTTCATGACCACGAACTTCGCCTCCGGCGAAACGAACTCGGTTTCAGGCGACGATCCCGCGCCGCCACCGCCGCTCCTCCCCGTTCCCAGTGATCGCCAGATCGACTGGCATCGACGGGGGACGTACGCGTTCGTGCACTTCAACATGAACACGTTCACCGATCTCGAGTGGGGCCACGGCCAGGAGAGTCCCGAGACCTTCCATCCCACCGAGCTCGACACCGACCAGTGGTGCCGGGTGTTCAAGAGCGCCGGCATGACCGGCGTCATCATCACCGCCAAACACCATGACGGGTTCTGCCTTTGGCCGAGCGCCGTCACGGAGCACGATGTCGCCTCGAGCCGCTGGAGAGACGGTGAAGGCGACGTCCTGAAGGACCTGTCGGAAAGTTGCGCCCGATTCGATCTCGACTTCGGCGTCTACCTTTCTCCCTGGGACCGAAACAACCCGCTGTACGGAACCGGCGATGCCTACAACCAGTACTTCGCGGAACAACTCCGCGAGGTGCTCACCAACTACGGGCCGGTGTTCGAAGTGTGGTTCGACGGTGCGTGCGGCGAAGGCCCCAACGGAAAGCGACAGGTCTACGATTTTCCGATGTTCCACCAGGTCGTTCGCTCGCTTCATCCGAACGCCTGCATCTTCAGCGACGCCGGTCCCGACGTCCGTTGGATCGGCAATGAACGTGGCATCGTCGGCGAGACCAACTGGAACTCGTTGAATCGCGACGATTTCTACCCCGGAATTCCCGGCCGCAATCGTGAACTCAATGAAGGACAGGAACGCGGCACCCACTGGCTTCCCGGCGAAGCCGACGTCTCGATCCGACCGGGCTGGTACTACCACGAGTCTCAAGACGACCGGGTGAAGAATCTCGATCAGCTTCTTGAGATCTGGTACGGCTCGATCGGCCGTGGTGCGAACCTGCTTCTCAATTTTCCCGTGGACCGACGCGGGCTCGTGCATGAGAACGACGTGGCCGCGGTGCTCGAGATGCGCGCTGCAGTCGATTCCATCCTCCAGGAGGATCTCGCCGCCGGGCGCCCGGCGATGAGCGAGCAGACCCGCGGCGGAGACGAGTCCCGATTCGCTTCCGGAAATTGCGTCGACGGCGATGCGGACACCTATTGGGCGGCGGTCGATGGCGCCGACACCGCCACCATCGAGATCGAACTCGCCAAGCCGAGTCCCGTCGATCACGTGGTCCTTCGAGAACACATCCCGCTCGGCCAGCGGATCCGCAAATTCAGCGTTCAATGCCGGACCGTCGACGGTTGGACCACGGTTGCGAAGGGAACCACGGTGGGCAATCGACGGATCGTCCGGTTTCCCGCGGTGATGGCGAACCGGATCCGAATCGTGATCGAGGATGCCCGGTCCAGCCCGACGCTTGCGGAGGTCGGGGTGTACTCCGGACCCCCGAGAGTGGTGATCTCCGCACCCGAGACGTCGTTCATCGGTTCCACCGACGCGTACCTCGCCGGCGATCGTGACGGCGCTCGAATCTTCTACACGCTCGACGGGTCCGAACCGACCCGGAATTCGACGCGGTATGAAGGTGGCGCCATCGAGATCGATGAGGACACCCATCTGCGTGCGGCCGCCTGGGAAGGCGATCGGCGAAGCCTCGACATCGTCGAGTCGCACTTCACGCGATTCGATCCCGAGTCTCTGGAGCCGGCGGCACATCCGATCGAGTGGAATGCCTCGCGACCCGGCGTGCTCGACGTCGCGTGCTACGAGGGCGGATGGCAGAGTCTCCATGATCTTTCGGAACGAACGCCGGTCAAACGCGCCACCACTGATCGCATCTCGATCGCTCCCAGAACCCGCGACGAGCATTGTGCCCTGGTGTTCACCGGATTCCTGCGGATCCGCGAGTCCGGGGTCTATCGCTTCCACCTGACCAGTGATGACGGAAGCCGGCTCTCAATCGGAGCGGATGGTGCGAACGATCCGGACATCGACCACGACGGACTGCACGGTCCGATCGAAAAAAGCGTGTCTCTTCCCCTTGNGGANGGCTGGCATCCGATCCGAGTGGAGTGGTTCAACGCGACCGGTGACGGATCGCTGGACCTTGAATTCGAAGGCCCCGGTGTGCCGAGAAGGGCGATGCGGGCCGCGGACCTCGTCTCGGATGTGACTCCCGAATGAGCCCGCGCGAGCCGATTCGAAAACCCGCCAAGCGGGTGGACAAACCGCCCAAGGATCGGCCGAACCCGGTTCGCCTCAATCCACCGCCGCATTCCCAACGCCATCTCCTGGCCGTGGACATGGGTCTCCGAACCGGCCTCGCGCTCTACGGGCCCGACGGNCGATTGCAGTGGTATCGATCGAAGCACTTCGCAAGCCGCGCCGAACTTCGACGCGGGGTCACGTCCATTCTTCGAGAAGCGCCTCCCCTGGCCTGGATCTGGCTGGAAGGTGGGGGCGACATCGCGGAGGTCTGGGAAAAGCAGGCCGCCCACCGAGGGATCGATTTTCGACAGATCCAAGCCCATGATTGGCGACCGACGCTGCTACTGCCCCGACAACAACGCAACGGGGAAATCGCGAAGCGAGAAGCGGATGGTCTGGCGCGACGGGTGATCGTGTGGAGCGAGATCCCGAAGCCGAAGGGAGATCTTCGGCACGACACCGCCGAGGCGATTCTGGTCGGACTTCATGGTGCGATCTCGGTGGGTCTTCTGGAACGCCTCCCCCGCATGTGAGCGGGCGCGATGCCTCGCGCTCGGCCGCGGTCTGGATAGACTGCGAGCGAAATCTCCCGAAACCGCCGAGGCCAGAGACATGACCACCGAAGCTTTTCCTGATGTTCCCAAGATCACCTACCAGGGAATCGACGGCGACCAGCCGCTCGGATTCCGCCGATACGACCCCGATCGGATGATCGCCGGGAAGTCCATGCGTGACCATCTTCGGTTCGCGAGTTGCTACTGGCACACCATGCGAAATCCNCTTGCCGANCCGTTCGGCGTGGGAACCTCGCAGACGCCCTGGGACGACGGCAGCCAGTCGGTGGAGAACGCCTGTCGTCGAGTCGGCGTCTTCTTCGAATTCCTCGAAAAGATCGACATCGACTTCTTCTGCTTTCACGATCGCGACATCGCTCCGGAAGGCGCGGATGTCGCCGAGAGCGAACGGAATCTCGAAGCGGTGGTCGAGACCATCGAGGCCGAGATGAAGACCAGTGGCCGCAAGCTCCTGTGGGGAACGGCCTGTCTCTTCACTCATCAGCGGTACGCCTCCGGCGCCGGGACCAGCCCGCTGGTCGACGTCTTCTGTCATGCGGCGGCGCAGGTCAAGGCCGCGCTCGAAGCCACGCATCGCCTCGGCGGCGAGGGTTACGTGTTCTGGGGTGGACGTGAAGGCTACGGTTCGATCATCAACACCGACATGAAGCGGGAACGACGCAGCCTCGCCCGACTCCTTCATCTCGCCGTCGATCACAAGCACCGAATCGGATTCAAGGGGCAGTTCTACATCGAACCCAAGCCCAAGGAGCCGACCACGCATCAATATGATTCGGATGCCGCGACCTGCCTCAATTTCCTTCGCGAGTTCGATCTGCTCGAACACTTCAAGTTGAACATCGAGACGAATCACGCCTGGCTCGCCGGCCACACCATGGAGCATGAGCTCCAGACCTCGATGGATGCCGGAGCGCTCGGTTCGATCGACGCCAACATGGGCGTCTGGACCAACGGATGGGACACCGACAACTTCCCGACCGACCCGATTCTCGGAGCGCAGATCATGCGATGCGTTCTGAAGATGGGGGGGTTCACGACGGGCGGTCTCAACTTCGACGCGAAACGCCGACGCGAGAGCTTCCAGCCCATCGACATGTTCCACAGTCACATCGCCGGAATGGATGCCATGGCTCACGGTCTCGAGATCGCCGCGAAGATCCAGGAGGATGGGGGATTGGACGCCTTCATTCAGGATCGCTACGCCTCCTGGGACGGCCCTCTGGGTAAGCGCATCCTTGATGGNACCGCGACCCTTGGCGATCTTCGTGACGAGGCGACCCGAATCGGCGAGCCCGACCTTCCCAGCGGCCGACAGGAGATGCTCGAAGGCGTCTTCAACCGGTTCGTCTGACCCGATTCACGCGCTTCCCGTCAACGCGGAGCGGGCGGGATGCCGAAGAAGAGACTGTGAACTCGATCTTTTCGTCCTTGAAACACGCATCCGACCGCGTCGCCATCCCTCGGCTTCTTCCGANTCTCCGNGTCGGGGTGACGNTGCTGCTCGCNCTCTGCNCCATGNCNCTGGCCACCGGGNCGGCCGTGGCTGATGTCGCTGGTGCGGACATCGCACCACTCTCCGCGGAAGAACTCCAGAACGGCGCGACGGACATCGTTCTCGCGACGGTGGTCGAGCGGACCATGACGGAGACCACCGACGGCGACTGGCTCGACCGTCGCTTCTCCTTCACGATCGAGGTCGAAGACGTGCTGAAAGGCTCCCACGTCCGGGGGGACCGGATCGAAGGCGTCACGGGCTGGAATCGTTCGTGGACCGGATCGGCTCCGCCACCCCCGAGTGGCTCGGGTCATCAGCCACTCCCGCTTCAAGGCGAGGTCGCGAAGTTTCATCTTGAGACCACCGAAGACGGGTCGATGCAGATCATGCTTCCCAACGGCGTGGAACTCTCCAGTCGCGCCGATCCGACCGATCCCGTCCGGATCGGCGACGTCGTCATCATCTCGACCGAAGACGATGACGAGGAGGAGGCCCCCGAAGCGAATGCCGTNGACCCTTTCGGCTGGGACGTGATGTTGGTTCTCCTGGCAATACCGATCATGATCGGAGCGTTCAAACAACCGGGAGCCGCTCGTTGGATCCTCCTCGGCGTCTCCTGCCTGATGCTCGGCGGCGCNGCCGCCATCATTATTCTGGCCTGAGCGATCGGTCATCGACCCTTGGGCCCAAAGGAACGCGAATCATGCGAACTGGATTTCTGCTCGGCCTGGTCACCCTCGGAAGCGTTCTGTTCATCGGCTGCAGCGCCGCTCAAGCGCCTTCTTCCACGCTCTCCAGCGAGCCCGACGCCTCCGTCGCCAGTGATCGGTGGCGGGTCGCNGCAACCGGTACCCGGGTGGGTGATGACCAGATCGAGATCGCCATGATGGTGAGTCGCACCACGGACCCCCCACAGGTGATCAGCCAACCTCGAATCATGCTGGTCATCGGGCAGCAGGGAACCGTCGAGATCACGGACGGCTCCTTCGACATCTCGGCGACCGTNGACTCCTCCTGGAACGATGGCCGTGTCAACGTGGACATCAAGACCGCCATTCGAGAGGGTGGGGTTCTGAAATCAAGTCCGCGGATTCGCATGAGCATCGAGTGAGGTCGTACCGACCGACTGTCNNGNTCTGAACAACGAAACGCCCGCCCATCTCNCTCAAGANGGGCGGGCGTCTGCTTGCTGTGANCGAGACTTACTTTCCGCTGGTCGGAACCGCTCGTCGAACAAACGGGAGCTCTGCCAGATCAAACAGTCGATCGATCGCGATTCGCCCGACCAGGATGCTGGAGGACTCNTCGCTTCCCTCGGTCACCAGACCGGACGCCTTCAACTGCGCCCGTCGCTCGTCATCAAGCCCGCCGTCGATCCGAAGGGTCACTTCGACGGAACCATCCTTGATCCAGGGAGCACCGTCGAGCCCGACCTTCGGCAGACCGGGCACCGCGGACGGCGGTGCACCGAAGCCCAGCAGAAGCAAGCGACGATCCAGAACACGCCACAAGCGATCCATGTCGATCNTCGGCGCGATGACCTCTTCCAATTCGACGACTTCCTCTGATTCGCCGGCCTTCGACTCGCCCTCGAGGCTCGTCTCCGAGGTCTCCTTCAGATCTTCGCCCGAGGCGAAGAAGAGATCCTGGGTCACGCTTCCCTCTCTCACGCCGCCGCTGGCCGCACCTCCGGCACCACCTCCGNCACCGAATCCACGACTGCCTTGAGCCGCCGGCGGAGCGGGAATGGCAGCGGCACCACCCCGCGTTGAACGCCCGCGTGAGCGTCCACTCGAGCGTGACGCAGCGCCGGATCGGAACGATTTCGAACTCCTGGCCTGCTCGAGCCCTCTTCCAAAGCTGCGCCTCGTCCCTGTCGGCGGCCGCTTCGATGGTGAACTCAANGTCTCGGTCTTCAATCCATCGACCGCCGCCGACCCGACGACCAGTCCCAGATCCGCGTCCATCTCCGAATCAGCCGCTTCTTCGCCGCCTTCCGGCTCGACGACCACGCCGAATCGAATCGCCTTCTCCAGAACCACCGGCGGACAGTCTTCGCCGAAGAATCCCTGCCAGTCGGTTCCCTCCGGAAGCTCGATCGGAATGTCGACGAGCATCGGTGTGCCGCCGATCACGACTCTGGATTTCTCGACCGCCACGAAACTCGTGAAAGGAGTCACGATCGAGTACGCCTCACCAAGCGCGACCACTTCATTCTTGACGGCGGTCGCCACGGTTTCGTTTTCGACCGCTGCCAGATGAGGCGCGAGCACTTCGGTGACCTTCGCACGACCCCAGAGCGTCGCGATCACTTCATTCGACGCCTTCGACGTCGGGAAGGTGACTGGAATGACCCGTTCGTACCGGCCTGCGGCGGTCTCTCCAGTGATCCGAACCTGGCCCTCGACCGGATCACCTTCAGGAACCCGATAGCGGGCGTGGAGGATGATCGGCGCGGCATCGAAGAGGTCGGGGAGAAGTCCCTGAGGGTTTCGGGGAAGGATTTCGAAAGCCTCCACGCCGTCGACGGAGACTTCGATGTTGGTGAGCAACGGACTCTGGATTCGTTTCGCCAGTCGATCGACGACCTCGTCCGCACCATCTGCGAGCAACACATACTCGGCCGCGCCACGCCCTTCCCGGCTCATCTCATCGAGCAGGTATCGGTTCACGCTGTTTCCGATGCCGAGCGAGAAGACCCGGGTCGATTTCGAATTGTCCCGAATCATCTGGATGATCGCCTGATCGTTTCCAACGTACCCGTCACTGAGAAACATCGCGATCCGCAACGGTGCGGGCGCCTCGGACTCGACGAATCCGGCGGTGGCGACTTCGAAGCGTCGGACACCGTCGATCGTGATCCATCTTCCATTCAGTTCGAACGACGGATCATCACCCTTGACCGTGGGCAGCGAAATCGGAAGTTCCATCGGAATCTTCAAATCTTCACGGACCACGAGCCAGGTTCGACCATCCTCGATGTCGATCGACGAGGAATTCGCCGCGATCGCGACCATCTGGCCGTCGGCTGGCAGGTTGGCGAGTTCGACCGGGGTCTTGAGGCCTCCCCCCGGACCGGTCTGCACCAGCGCGGTACGGATGGCTTCCATCATCTCGGTGCCCCCACGCCCGTGAAGACCTTGGATGAATCTCTGGGCGGCGACCTTGTTCTCCGCGGTTGCGGGACGGGGTTCCGGCCAGAGCACCGACGTGCTTCCCGCGAACGTGATCACGTTGAAAGTATCGCCGTCGCGCATCGCTTCGATCGCCTGTGCGACCACGGCCTTGCTCTTCTCCATCGGGAAGCCGCGCATCGAACCGGATGTGTCGAGGACGAAGACCAGTTCGCGGCGACGAACTTCCTGTGATTCGATGCGAGCCGGAGGTGCGAGCACCATGCTCAAGTAACCGCCTTCGGTCGAGACGGGAGCCCCCGCCTCCGCGACATGCGTGAAGACGCTCTCCGTGATCGCGTCGTCCTTCAGGCGCCAACGAAGCACGAAGTCTCGATTGGGGATCTCCCGACGCTTCGCGAGAGAGACGGCGAAACGGCCGGGTCCATCCCGGGTCTCGACGATCTCATGCAACGGGGCTTCGATAGAAGTGATCGGGACGCCACCGGTGTCGACCTGGACGTCGATCTCGATGTCGTGTCCGGCTCGCATGGGCGGTCGCACCGGCATCGGAGTGATGCGGTCCGCGTCCGGAACCTGATCGGTCGGCTCGGCGAATCCGCCACCGGCCTCGACGGCCCCGGGCATGTCCCAGGCGAACCACCGCCCATTGATCTCTCCGAGGCCTTGGTTCGGTCGATCGCCGTCGTGATAGAGAACGAACGCTTCGGGAACGTCACCGGCACTCGCGTACGGGGGCTCGACGTCGTTCGTCGACGGAAGATATTCCGCCATTCCGTTCGCATGGATCACCAGCGAAGCGATCCTGGTCGAGTCCGGACGCCGGATCCGGGTCGCCGTGGTCAACGCCTGAAAGAGGCGATTGGCCGTCCAGTACTCAGCGCCCGACAGGCCTTCGGAGGCCGCGGTGATTCCGGAAGTCGGCGATTCATCCGCCGCCGTCCGACTCTCTTGAAGCCGAATGCGAGTCCAGTCTTCGAAGGTCTGTCCGTCGAAACCTCTGTCCGAGCGCTGGAGGTACTCATTCCAGAGCTTCGCGGTCGCGAAGGGAAGGATCCTCGCAGGACCTCGAAGCACGAGGCCCTGGCGTGGGACGATCCCTTCGGGAAGCCCGGAAGACGGCGGCGTGGACACGCCGGGAATGTACCGGGGTCCGACCACCGTCGGAAACTCAAAGGCATAGGTTCCATCACGAGCGACGAGCACCTCCACGTAACCGATCTCGACCTTCACGGTCGCCCCCGGCTCGATGTTCGCGACCGACTGCGTGAAGATGTTGGGACGCTCCTGTTCCAGCAGACCCGTGACGTACCCCGCATCCTTCGCCTGCTCGTAGATCTGGCGGGCGAGATCGCGTTCCTTGATCTCACCGACGACCACGCGTTCATCGCCATCGGGGGCGATCACGGTCATCACCATGCGATCCACCGCGGCCCGATGCGAAATCGGAAACGTATAGACCGCTTCGATGGGCATGTCGTACGGATTACCGAAGGTCTGAGTGAGCGAGACCCGGATCATGGGGCCGCTGATATCCGCCTCGACATCGGTGCCCTGAAGCGGGCACGGGCCGATCACTTCGCCATCCGCGGCGAAGGCATCGAGCCGTCCACCTTCCGGAACCTGGACGACCTGCGCGAAGGCGACGTTGGGCGAGGGCTCGAGCACGAGCACCGCAAGCACCCCGACGATGACGAAGAGCGCCGCCGCCGCGAGNCCGCTTCCGGAAAAGAGCGACCCACCGCCGATCGGTCGCCGTACCGGGCGACGACGGTTGGTCTCGGTGTCCGGTTTCGGCCTCGAAGTATCCGCATCGACCCGCCCGACCGGTGCATCGTCCGTGGCGATGGACTCGATCAGACGGTCACGGCCGGCGCGAGCCGATGCGGTGTTGCCGTCATGCCAATCACGAAGAAGTCGGTCAAGGTCGTCGGGGCCCCCTGAGCCGGGGGCATCAGGGGAACGGTGCATGCTGACGTTGAAGAGTCGGTGATTCATCGGGAGTCCTCCGGCGCGTGATCGCGGAGTTGTTCGGCGAGTCGATTCCGGGCGCGGGCGAGCAGTTTGTAGAAGCCGCTTCGGGAGAGCCCCAGCGATTCCCTGGCAGCCGCCACCGGATCGTGTTCGAGGTAATGAAGGTGAATGGCCAGACGTTCCTCGTCCGCGAGACCGTCCAGGGCGGACTCNAGCGCGGTAAANCGTTCTCGTCGAGCCAGTTCCTGTTCCGGAGTCACGGATGAAACGCCTCCATGGTTCTGGATGGAGGCACTCACCGCGACGCCCTCGTGATGATGCCGACGCGCCGCAGCTCGTCGTCGCTCACGAAGCACGTACCCCGCGATGGCACAGAGCCAGGACCGGAGTCGAGTGCAGTCTTCCACAGTGTCGAGCTTGCGATATGCACGGATGAAAACCTCCTGGGTCGCGTCCTCGGCATCGGCCAGCGACCCGCTTGGTCCACCGAAGCCCCGGCGACGGCAGATCGAAAGCACGAGCGGGGCATGCCGATCATGGATCCGCCCGAAGGCTTCAAGATCCCCTGATCGAACGGCATCCAGATCATGGCAGTCGTGTGTCGTCACCACTGGGTTCATGGCCGGTCTCCGTGGACAGTCTCCATCAATCTCAAGATTCCGTCCGAACGCACCCGGAGAACTCGGAATCGCGGCGGTGAATCCGGGATCAAGGGGCCGTGGAAGTGGTTGGCGCGTCCGTGACCGCCTGGCCGATCAACCCATCAAGCGAACGGCGAAGAAGGGCGATTCGAGCGTACCGGTCACCCTCGTAGAGCAGGCCCACCTCACCGTCGCCGATCATCGACAGCTGGCTGTACGCGAAGGGTCCGGAGACGACCTCGATGGGTTTCGACCACGTCTTGGCGCCGTCCAGACTGACCGCGATCGAGCCGGCGACCCGACCATCGGTACTCCACGGTCCCGCATAGAGCAGACCCGTTCGTCGAACCCCGTCGATGGTGCGGTCGAAGGAGAGAATCGAAGCCATGCAATGCGGCGAGGGGAGCGCCGGGTCATTCGCCAGCGGCGTCCAGGTCTTTCCGCCGTCGCTCGAACGAGCGACCTTGCGAGATCGAGGCGCATTGTTGTGTCCTCGAGCATTGAGAATCAACGTCCCGTCCGCGAGTTCGGCGATCGCGACNTCGTCGCCGCCGCCGCCGTCGGTGCCGTTGTCGACGAGTTCACCGCGAGTCCACGTGTCGCCGCCATCGTCCGAGTAGAGCATGTAGATCTGCACGCGAGAAAGCGGACCCTGTCGGTATGGGACGACCAGACGACCAGCATTCGCCCGGTGCTGAAGTTGGATTCCCACCCCGGGGCTGCCCGCGAAACTCGAGGTGGGCCGCCGCACGACTTCGGTGATGTCCTTCGGCGCGGTCCAGGTCCGGCCGCCATCGTCGGAAGTCATCGTCCAGTTTCGGGAACTCTCCGGCCCGTACCCGGGTTTCACGCAGTTCGTGTGACAACCTTCCGGGAAGGACATGTAGAAGAGATGGATCCGTCCCCGATTCGGGCCCCGCCGGATCTCGACCGCCATCGGATCATTGAGCGAGTCCGCACCCTGGTCATCAAGGACCTGAAGGGGATCCCAGGTCATCCCCCGGTCGGCCGACCGCTTCAGAATGATGTCGTTCTTCGCATGGTCACCCCCCGCACGCCCCTCGGCGAAGGCGAGCAGGGTGCCGTCTGCCAGCATCAACAAGGAGGGAATGCGAATGTGTGAATATCCGTCGACCCCGGCTTCAAAGACCACGACGGCGGGAGCACCGGAGACCGTCGCTTCTGCCCCCGGTGGCGGTTCGTGGCGGGCCGCCTGAACGGTGTTCTGCATCGTCAGAAGGATCGCGGCCAGGATCGGAAGGGTCGAGAAGGGGTGTTTCATGTTCGATACCTTCGATGCCGCGCCGGCGATCGTCAAATCCCACCAGGTCGATTCGCCACCGATTCGAGTCAGATCGATCGAGAGAGGGTGTTAGGATCGCACCATGACCGATCTTCTCTGGCTGTTCTCCGGAATCGTCCTCGGTGCCGTGCTTGCGGCACTCGGGGTGTCTTTGTGGCTGAGCCGTCGACATGGAAGCCTCGCTTCCAACCTCGCNGCCGATCTCGCCGCCAGCGATGCACGGGCGGACGCGGCCGACGCCCGAACCATCGAAGCCGAGAATCGACTTGCCGAATCCAAGGAGGAATTCGACGCGTCCGTCGTGGCTCGGGACGCCGCCGTCCAGGCCGCCGAAGAGGCTCGCATCGCGACCACTCGAGTCGAAGGCGACCTGAAAGCCGCGAGAGAGAAGCACGACGAACATGCTCGCGGCCTCGAAGAAGCCCGCAAGCGCTTCGAGGAGACGTTCGAGGCCCTTGGCGTCAAGGCGCTCAAGGAAAACAACGACCAGTTCGTCAAACTCGCGAAGGCGCACTTCGAGACGGCTCAGGAGAAGATCGGCGGAGATCTCGGCAAGCGACAGGAACAACTCGAGTCCCTGTTGAAGCCCATGAAGGAATCGATCACCAAGCAACAGGAGACCTTGCAGAAGCTCGAAGTCAATCGAGTCGAAGCGTTCACCGGGATCGAAGAACAGATGAAGGCGATCTCGGAAGGGAACAAGTCTCTTCGTGACGAGACCGGCAAGCTGGTGACGGCCTTGCGTCGACCGGAACAGCGGGGCAAGTGGGGTGAGATGCACTTGCGCAACGTCGTCGAAATGGCCGGCATGACCGATCGTTGTGACTTCTCAGAACAAGTCACGGTCACCACCGAGGATCAGGAGATTCTCCGGCCGGACCTCGTCGTCCATCTTCCCGGAGGCGGCACGATCGTCGTCGACTCGAAGGTCGCGCTCGATGCCCATCTGGATGCGAGCTCCTGCGACGACGATCAGGAACGCCGCGTGCTGATGGCTCGGCATGCCAATGCGGTCGAAGGCCACGCGATGCAGCTCGCCGACAAGAAGTACTGGAAACAATTCGAACGATCTCCAAAGGCGGTCGTGATGTACATGCCGATCGAGAGCGGTCTCTACGGTGCGCTGGATCAGAAGCCCGACCTGCATGCCAAGGCGATGCGAAGCGACGTTCTGATCGCGACGCCGACCACGCTCCTCGCGTTGCTCCGCTCCGTCGCGTACGGCTGGCAGCAGGAGGACGTCGCGATCAACGCCCGCGAGATCGCCAATGCGGGCGCGGTCCTCTACGACCGACTTCGGACCTTCACCAGTCACCTGACACGGGTCGGCGACCGACTTCGCCAGGGAACCGAGGACTACAACAAGGCCGTCGGATCTCTGGAGAGTTCGATCCTTCCCGCCGCGCGAAAGATGAAGGAACTCGGAACCACCAGTGCCGAGGAGGTCTCCACACCGGTGACGATCGAGATAGAGCCTCGAAACGTGATCAAGGATGAGCTCCTTCTTCCNCCCGGTGAAGAAATNGAGNCGGCTTCATGAGGTGGGCGCCTGGACGGATCGCCGAGAACCTGGTGACGAACACGCTGGCAATCACGCTGGCCGGGGCGATCGCCCATGGTGCGATCGCCGCCGAGACCGATCCACCAGCGAAGACGGGCGCTTTCGCGGTTGAACTGTCACCCGACGGCGATGGCGTGCTCGCCTCCTGGATCGAGCCCGGTGATCGCGGAAACCAATCGATTCGGTTCAGCCGCTTCGGCGCGAGTCTCGACGATGACGGGTCCGATCTCCGCTGGTCCGAAGCACGCACCGTTCACGATGGGAACGGTCTCTTCGCCAACTGGGCCGATCGCCCCGCGGTGCGCCGGTCCTCGGACGGCTCGTTGATCGCGCATCGACTCCAGAAGATGGGAAGCGGTACGTATGCCTATGGCGTGATGCTCTCCCGATCGACCGATGAGGGCGCCTCGTGGAGCGACCTTGGTTGGCTCCATGACGATGATCAGGCGGTCGAGCATGGCTTCGTCTCGGCATTGTCGACACCCGATGGTGTGATGTTCGCCTGGCTTGATGGACGCCAGATGACGCCAGGAGGTGACGGTGGCCATGGCCACGGTGGAGGCGGTGACATGATGCTTCGAACCGTGGTGGTTCCGGCCGTCGATACCGCGACCGTTCCGACACCCTCGATCGGACTTGATGCGCGAGTTTGTGAGTGTTGCGATACCGACATGGCGATGACCGCGAAGGGCCCGGTCGTGGTGTATCGAGATCGAGGCCCGAACGAAGAACGGGATATCTTCATCGTGCGCCAGAACGATGATGGCTGGAGCAGTCCGGTACCGGTCTCGCGTGATCGATGGGAATTCCCCGCCTGTCCCGTGAACGGACCCAGCATCGATGCGAACCGGAACGAGGTCGTGGTCGCCTGGTTCACCGCCGCCGGTGACGACGGGCCGCGAGTGCTCGCGGCGCGAAGCGGCGACGGTGGAAGGACGTTCTCGCCGCCGAAGACGGTGGCCCGGAATGCCGTCGGACGAACCGATGTCGTCCTGCTCCCGAACGGCGATGCGGTCATCCTCTGGCTGGATCGCCGGGAACCGGGCTCGACGAGCTTTGCGCCGGCGACCGATACCCGCGACGACCTCGGTTCGATCGCGATGCGACGCCTTGGCCGTGATGGATCACTCGGCCGGGTTCAGTTCATCGATTCGATGAGTCTCGGTCGACGCGCCGGGTTTCCTCGCTCGGCGCTCGTACCTGGTGACGAGACCTCCGGGCGGCCTCCCAGCATNATCGTGGTCTGGCGTGATGAAGCCACCGACTCGCTGCGTTCGGAGCGGCTTCCGCTCGACGCGATCGACTGAATCAAGCATCGAGAATCGCCGCCGCACTCAGGTGGGCGTGGGCGTCGACTTGAGACGGCGACCACCAAAGATGAGCAGCCCGGCGGCCACGGCCGCTGCCGTCGCACCGACGAGAATCGGATACTGCGGCGCCAGTCCGGCCAGAATGCCGCCGGCGAAGCAGAGCAACGCGGATCCGAAGACGCGAACGGAATGCGCGATTCCCAGCATCCTGCCTTGCGCCTCGGAAGAGGCCGTATCGGAGAGCAAGGCCGACATGTTCGTCGTCGCGATCGCCATCGCACCGCCGATCAGNGGCAGCAGCACGCAGAGCCACTGCCAATGATCCGGTATGACCAGCAGCGTGAGAAGAATCCCGAGCGAAATNCCGGCTCCGGTGGTCACGGCACGGGGCGCCCACCGCTTGCCGACCGGCCTGATCAAGAGCCACTGCGTACCCACCATCGAGGCGCTGGTGTAGGAGAGCAACCAGCCGACCTGCGACGACGTGAACTCCCACTTCTGCACGAAGTAGACGGGGTTGAATTGAAAAACGAAGTCGATCCCGATGTAGATGAAGAAATTGACGATCAGAAGCGAGCGAAAGGGGCCGGCTCGGAACGCCTGTCCAAGCTCCCGAAAGCCCTTCCCGAGTCTGATCGGCTCGCGGGCCGTTGGTGTCGGTATCGAAGGGGGGAATCGCCAGAAGATCAGAAACACGCACCCGAGGCAGACCACGGTGGCGGCGTAGAAGGGGAGGGGATACGACGCCCAGCTGAACGACTTCCGATCGGCAAGATGCCCCCCGATCACCGGCGCAAAGACGTAGGCCAGACTACTTGCCAGATAGATGAAGCCGAATCGCTGGGTCTTCGCCACACCATCGGATCGATTGGCGACTTCCGCCATCGCCAATACCAACAGCACCCCGGCGAATCCGATGAGAAACTGGCTGACGATGATGATCCAGACCAACTCGATTTCGATGGCCAGTCCGATCGCNAGGTTCCCGACCGCGGTCACCACCAGCGCGAGCATCAACGTGCCCTTGCGCCCGAATCGGTCGGACAGCTGACCGAGAATCGGGGACCCGATGAACTCGCCGAGCCGCATCATTCCCATGGCGATGCCGAGTAGCAACGCTCGAGTGGCCACGCTGGTTCCATCCGGGAGCACGCCATGCTCCGTCGGATGCAGGAACATCGGTGAGAGCACGGGCGAAACCAACGCGCTCGCGAAGAATCCAAGGAAGACGATGGTGTAGATGAGCAGCATGGAATCGACGTGGGCGATCGGCTGATCAGACCATACGCCGCCTCAGTGATTCATGCTGATCGGACCNGGGCGGCGACTCGGCCCTCGGTCGGACTACCTGGTTCGATTCATCCAGGGCGACCGCTGGGGCGTCCGGTCTTCTTCGCCGGAGCTCCAGATGGTTTTCCGGTCGACCCCGTTCCGGGCTTGCCGCTCGCCGCACCTGACGGCTTGCCACCACCCGACCATGGGTTGCCGGTGGAGACCGGAGCCTCGATCTCGACGCTGATCTCACCGGGCGTCGGACGACGCAAGAGCACGTTCTCTCCGGGCTCGAGTCCTTCGAGCACTTCGACCTCCATCTCACTCGATCGGCCGATCTTCACCGCTCGCTGCGCGAAGCCTCGTTCATCAGGAACATAGACGAAGGCGATCGGCCCCTTTCGGAAGACCGATTGGATCGGGACCGAGATGGCATCCTCGACCTTGCCGAGAACGATCTCGCCTCGACATCGCATGGATGGCTTGAGCCCCAGTGAAGGGTCGGCGTCCAGCAGGACGCGAACGGTGTAATCGCGACGATTGGGGTCCCGCCATCCACCGCTCTCCGCCAGCACGCTCACTTTGAGCACCGAAGCCGGAATCGCGGTACCGGGAAGGGAGTCGCTGTAGATGACGGCAGGCTGGCCTTCGCGAACCCGACCACTCAGTGCTTCACCGACCTTGAGGCTGGCGATCATCCGACTGGTGTCCGGAAGAATCATCACCAGTTCGTTCTGGCGAAGTTCCGTGCCCACCTGCGGCGGCGGCTCGTTGTCCCGACCCCGTCGCTCGCCACTCGACAGGCTCGATGCATACACCACCAGGCCGTCGCTCGGCGCAGCGATTATGCACGCTTCAAGCTGGTCCTTGAGATCCTGAAGACGTTCGCGAGCGGACTCCCGCTTGAACCGGACGCTCTCGACATCCGCTTCGATCTTCACGATCTCCGCCTCGTGACGCTGGCGAACCCGTCCTTTTTCGGCGCGGCTCTGCTCGACCGCGGACTTGTTCGTGGCCAGTTCCATCTTGATCGTGTAGTCCTCGTAGACCTGCTTGGCGAGTTCCGCCTCCTTGACCCGAGCTTCCGATTCGATCATCGCGATGCGGTCCCGTTCGTACTCATCGAGCGCGAGGAATCCTTTCTCGACGAGTTTGCGTCCGTCTTCGGCCCGCTTCACAAGCCGATCTCGATTGATCGTCGCGGTCTGGATCTCCAGGTCGAGCTTCTGTCGCGCCGTGACCACGCCACCCTCTTCCCAGGCCTGCATTGCCAACTGGGCGATCTCGATTTCAAGATCCGCCTTCTCGAGGTCACTGGCCATCGTCGAATTGCGGATCGCGAGCGATTGCTCCGCCGCGATGACCGAACTCTCGGCGGTCTGCACCTTGTCCTCGCTGTCCTTGATCTGATTGATCAACTCGTCATCGGCGATTCGAAGGACGACATCACCCTCGTGAACGAACGTCCCTTCGCCGACGATTTCCGTGATCACCGCTCGCGTCTCGAGCAGATTCCGGATCTCCACCTGACGTTCCGTGGTCAACTCGCCACTGACGGGGATGACGATCTGAAAGTCGCCGCGAGCGACGGTGTGGATCTGAGATGCATCGATCGATGACTCGGCCGGTTCCGCCCCGCCCAGCGAGACGATCACCGCGGTCCCGACGACCACCACCGCAACGACGGCGATCACGGTCGACAGGATCTTGCCTTGACGACGACGGACGGAAGATGCATGGAGCGAATTTCGGAAGAGCATGACGAGATCGACCTCTTGCTGGATGGGAAGGACGGCTGAACGACCCCTCGGTGGCCTTGAGCAGCCGACACCGTTGAGTTCTTGTACCGGGCCACGGGGCCGATAGATGCATTGGAGCCTCGGTTGGAGGCTGGAACAGACCCTGAAGCCTACCTCAACGGCCGATGACATCACGGATTCGAGCCGGGGAACGGGTGGATTCACGGGGAAACGCCGGGTCCCCTTCGATTCAATCGGAACGTGGAGAAGTCCCCATTGAATCTTCTCACGCCCGAGTGACGATCCTGAGGCGGCGAGCACGCTACCTTCCGCAGATGCGCCTGACGCCACTGACCGCCGATCTTCTCATGCTCATCGCCGCGGCGATCTGGGGATTCGGGTTCATCGCCCAAAAAGAGGCCATGGATGAGGTCGGGCCCCTGACCTTCAATGCCGTCCGCTTCGCGATCGGTGCCCTCGCCGTGGCTCCCCTGCGACTCTTCATTCCACGGGTCAAGCCCGCCCCCACCCCGGAGGGACGGCGTGCCGAACGATCACTCCTGATTCGTGGATCGATTCTGCTCGGGCTGGTCGTCGCCCTCGCGTCCGCATTCCAGCAGTGGGGAATCGTTGGAACCGATGCGGGACCGGCTGGATTCATCACCGGGCTTTATGTCGTCTTCACGCCGTTGGTCGGCTTGTTGATCGGCATCCGAACCGGACTCGCCACCTGGCTGGGGTGCGGCCTTGCCGTCGTGGGAATGTGGTTTCTCGGCGTGAAGGCTGATACCGGTGGATTTCAGATCGACATTCCGTCACTGCTGGTCCTGCTCGGCGCGGTCGGCTGGGCGGTGCAGGTACAGATCGTCGGTCGGTACTCACCAAAGACCGACCCGATCGAACTCACCGTGCTTCAGTTCACGGTTGTCGCCATCACCACTTTCATCGCGGCCCTTCTGATCGAAGGGCCAGAACAGGCCCTTGGCATCGGCCGAGCCCTTCGCGAGGCGACCTGGGAGATCCTCTATTCCGGAGTCCTCGCGATCGGCGTCGCCTTCTTCCTTCAGATCGTCGCCCAGCGAAAGTCTCCCCCGGCTCACGTGGCGATCCTGCTGAGCCTCGAAGCGGTGTTCGCCGCACTTGGTGGATGGTGGTTGCTGGGCGAGACCTACGACGAACGAACCATGATCGGGTGCGGGTTCATGTTGGCCGGGATCGTCGCCAGCCAGCTTCCCCGATTCGTCGGCCGAAGAGCTCCAATATCCCAGCCATGATGAGGCTTTTCGTGGCTCAAACGCCTGATTCGACGTCGGAGGATCCCGTCGTACCACTACAGTGGAGACATGGAATTCGGTCGTGATCAGCCTCGAGGAATTCACCGATGGGCCGCTGCCCTGATCTTGCTGGGCACTGCATCGGCGTGGGCTGCCGGATTCACCCAATCCGACGATGCGGTTGTTCCGGATGATGCCATTCACGCAGGTGTTCCACCCGCGAGCGACGTGGTCGACTTCAATCGTGACGTTCGACCGATCCTGGTCGCTCGATGTTTCGTCTGTCATGGCCCCGATGAATCCACGCGGAAGCGAGGACTCCGGCTCGATCTCCGAGATGGTGCCATCGCACCTGCGAAGCCGGGACGAGATCCCGCGATCATTCCCGGCGATGCCGAGCGAAGCCTGCTCATCGAGCGGATCACCGATCACCTTGATCCGATGCCGCCCTCGGGAGAACCACTGACCGCGGCGGAGATCGAGACGCTTCGTCGTTGGGTCGATGACGGCGCGGAGTACGCCGGCCATTGGTCATGGGAACCCGTCGGTGATCCGACTCCGCCTGTGATCGCACCCGAGCGTCAGAGACTCATCCGAACCGACATCGATCGCTTCATCAATGGTGCCTTGGAAAAGGCCGATCTTGACCCATCCGGCGACGCCACAGCGGCTCGCCAGGTGAGACGGCTTTCCTACGACCTGGTCGGCCTGCCGCCGGACCCGGCGATCGTCGAAGCCTTCGAAGCCGATCCGAGCGAAGCGCATTGGAACCGACTGGTCGAGCGGTATCTTGCCTCGCCCGGTTTCGGAGAACGATGGGGGCGACACTGGTTGGACCTCGTTCGCTACGCCGAGACCTGCGGTCATGAGTTCGACTACCCCATCCGCGAGGCGTGGCGATACCGCGACTGGGTGATTCGCGCTCTGAACGAAGATCTTCCCTATGACCGGTTCGTTCGGGAGCAGATCGCCGGTGATCTGCTCGACCCTCGGATCAACCCTGCGGATGGAACCAACGAGAGCGTGGTGGGCACCGGCTTCTGGTACTTCCATCAGGCGGTACACGCACCGACCGATGTCACTCAGGATCAGTCCGATCGGATCGCAAATCAGCTTGAAGTTCTCGGGCAGGGCTTTCTCGGCCTCACCGTCGCGTGCGCCCGTTGCCATGATCACAAGTTCGACGCCATCTCGACCCGAGACTATTACGCGCTCTCCGGATACATGCAGTCGATGCATCAGGGGTACGCCTATCAGGATCCGGGTGGCATGATCAAGGCTGCGGTCGCCCGGCTGGCCGAGGACGAATCCGAATCGACCGAGCCCCCGCCCATCGAACCAGTGGTGCTCGCCTCCTATCTCAAGGCAGCCTCGGACGCTCGCGAACTTGCATCGTCCTCAATGATCGCCGACCAGCGAGGGCTTGACCCCGAACTCCTCGCACGATGGATCACGGTGTTCGAGGAAGAAGACTGGCAGAGCCCGGAACATCCGTGGCATCCCTGGCTCGTGCTCGGTCATCAGCAGGGAATCGAATCCGAGGATGTTCGGAGACCGTTGCTGGCCACGATCGACCGCGAAACCGACGATTCCGCGACCATCCTGGAGTCGTTCGATCGGTCATCGCCTGACTTGCGGTGGTATTCAACGGGATGGGCGTGGAATGATCGCGGCGACGATCGGCCAGCACCGACCACATCAGGCACCCTGGCCAGCGACACGCTCGAACCACGACTTCAGGGGACCCTGCGCAGCGAGACCTTCACGCTCGACCAGCGGTTCCTTCACTGGCGGGTTCGTGGAACCGGCGAAGGCGCCCGGATCCGACTGGTCGTTGAAGGCATGGTGATGGATGAATTCAATGCGCTGTTGTTCTCCGGTTACCGGCAGGACGTCGCCACCAAGAATGGATGGCGTCACGTGGTCATGGACACCAGGCTGCAGCCCGGGTGCCGCGCCCACCTCGAGCTGATCGATGATGGTCCGGGCCGACTCGAAGTGGATGCGATCTGGATGAGTGACCACGGAGGTCGCGCTCCCTCGATCATCAAACGGCCGGAGTGGATCGACTCGGCCCGTGCCGGCGACCGAGACCGATTCGCCCTTGAATTCGCACGAGTCGCGTCGGAGCGGACCCGAGACGGCGAAGATGGCGTCGTCCTTCGAGCCCCTCTGATCGCCGCTGGCCTCTGGGGCGCCGACCTCGCGGCCGCGGACGCCGCCCGAGATCAACGAACTCTCGAGCTCGATCGACGGAGAGTGGTCGCGGACGCCGTGCCGAATCCTCGTCGCGTACTGGCCGCCAACGAAGGAAGTGGCGTGGACCAGCCGATCTACGTTCGCGGATCGCACAAGACCTCCGGCGAGATCGCGACTCGTTCCTTCATCGAGTCGATCGCAAAGGACCCGGCTTCACCGCCGGTTGACGGCTCCGGTCGACTTCAACTCGCCGATGCCATCCTCGACGAGACGAACCCGCTTCCCGCTCGGGTGTTCGTCAATCGCGTGTGGCACCATCTCTTCGGACGGGGGCTGGTCTCCACCACGGACGACTTCGGCGGCCTGGGAACCATGCCGTCACACCCGGAGTTGCTCGATCACCTCGCCACCCGATTCCAATCCGATTGGTCCATCAAGAACCTGATTCGCTCGATCGTGACGTCGAGCGTGTATCGGCGTTCAAGCATGGCG
The DNA here is from genome assembly GCA_002167845.2 of Phycisphaera sp. TMED9. GTDB lineage: Bacteria > Planctomycetota > Phycisphaerae > Phycisphaerales > SM1A02 > UBA12014. The sequence goes on from NHBO02000079.1 coordinate 65,926, forward strand.
ACTCCGGAAACCACGACTCGCATGCTGACGGTCGATCCCCAGAACGAGCTTCTCGCGATCGCACCGATCCGACGGCTTCAAGCGGAAGCCATCCGAGATGCGCTCCTCGCGGTCAGCGGTCGGCTCGTCGATCAGGTCGGTGGACCGCCGATCGCGACGCACCTGACGCCCTTCATGACCGGCCGGGGAAGGCCCGGGGGAAGCGGCCCGATGGACGGCGGCGGACGGCGGAGCCTGTATCTCGAAGTCCGGCGGAACTTCCCTGATCCGATGCTGACCGCCTTCGATCAACCTCCACCGAGCACCACGGTGGGAACTCGGAATGTCTCGAACGTTCCCGCCCAGTCGCTCGTATTCCTGAATGATCCACTCGTACATGAACTTGCCGAATTCTGGGCGGTTCGAATCCTCGATGACACCACTCTGGAATCTGATCGTTCCAGAGCCGACCGGATGTGGCGAACCGCATTCGCCGTCGAACCCTCCGACCGGGATCTCGACGCCATCGTGTCCTTCGTGGCGGCTGGAGACGATCGAAGCGAACGCTGGACCGACGTCGCGCATGTCCTCTTCAACACCAAGGCATTCATCTACCTCGACTGAATCACCGAACCGATGACCACCGACCCTCCAACCTCGCACCACTGCGGACGATTCGTCGCCGGCCCCACCAGTCGGCGACAGATGCTTCGTCAAGTGGCCGGCGGATTCGGACTCGCCGCGTTCGCCGCGTTGATGCATGAGGAGTCGGCCGCCGCCGCGAGCCCATATCGCATCGCCCGAGACGGCATGCTTCCCGAGCCGCACCATGCGCCCAAGGCCACCAGTGTGATCTTCCTCTACATGGACGGCGGCCCGGGCCAGATGGACACCTTCGATCCGAAGCCCGTCCTGACCGATCATCACGGCCAGCCCTTCCCGATGAAGAAGGAAGTGACGCAGTTCGATTCGAACGGAAACTGTCTCGGTACGCCCTGGAAGTTCCGTCCCGGTGGAACCTGCGGAACACCGGTGAGTGATCTGTTCCCGCATGTTCGCGAGATGGCCGATGAGCTTCTGGTGGTTCGATCGATGACCTCTCCGTTCAACGAACACACCAACGCCAACTATTTCCTGCATACCGGCCTGGGGCTCGCGGGGCGACCGTCAATGGGCGCGTGGGCGACCTACGGACTGGGAAGCGAAAACCGGAACCTGCCTGGATTCGTGGTTCTTGATGGCGGGCTGACTCCACCCGGTGGACTGCAGTGCTTCGGCAACAGTTTTCTCCCCGCGACCCATCAAGGCTCGGTGCTCCGCCCGGCCGAAGAAGTGCTCGCCAACGTTCGACCGCGCGATGAAGTCGATCGACAACGCCGAAAACTGACCCTCGTCGATGCGTTGGACCAGCGAAATCGTGGAGCATCAAGCGATCAGATCGAAAGCGCCATTCGAAACCAGGAGCTGGCCTTCCGCATGCAGTTCTCCGTTCCCGAAGCGACCAGCATCGACGGCGAGTCGGAGTCGACCCGGCGGATGTACGGCCTGGACGCGGAGTATGAACAGACGAAGATCTTCGGTCGCGAGTGCCTTCTCGCCCGCAGGCTCGTCGAGCGCGGCGTTCGATTCATCGAGTGCACCTGCCCTCATGTCGGGGCCGACCGATGGGATCAGCACGGAAAACTCAAGGAAGGCCACGGAAACAACGCCCGCGCCGTGGATCAACCGATCGGGGCGTTGCTCAAGGATCTGAAACAACGCGGTCTTCTTGATACGACGCTGGTGATCTGGGGCGCGGAGTTCGGCCGGACCCCGTTCAGCCAGGGATCCGATGGCCGTGATCACAATCAGTATGGATTCAGCATGTGGCTGGCGGGTGGTGGCATCGCCGGCGGCCGCACCTTCGGTGCCACCGACGAGTACGGCTACAAGGCGGTCGACCGTCCCGTGGAGATCCATGATCTGCACGCCACCATGCTGCACCTTCTCGGAATCGACCACGAGCGGCTCACCCACCGATTCGGCGGACGGGACATGCGACTCACCGATGTGCACGGCAAAGTGATGCACGACTGGATCGGCTGAGCGACCGAATCGATGTTCACTCCGTCGACGCCACCGTCTTGAGATTTCTTCCGCCGAACTGCTCGAGGCACTCGTTGACGGATCGGCCTTGAGCATCCTCGATTTCAAGGTTTGCGCCGTGCGCCGCAAGCACGTCGATCATCGATGCGAAGAAATCGGCGTTCTCGGGAGTCCGAAGCCCCGTCTTGATCGCCGCGACATGAGCAGGGGTGTGCCCGTGTCGATCTGGAAGATCCGGATCGGCGCCGGCATTCAGCAGCGCTTCCACATCCCCCTTGTTTCCAGTTCGAACCGCCACGAACAACGCGGTCCGGCCGAACTCGTTTCGGGCATCGAGCGATTCGCATCTCGCGATCAGAATCGGCATCGGATCGTAGATCCGCGTCGCCTCCGGCCGTCGAGCCGCATTGTGGAGCGGCGTGTTCCCAAAAGCGTCCCGGATGTCATCGATGTGATCGCAGTCTTCAAGTACGGAAACATCACGGGTCACGTAGGCCTCGACGAGAACCGGCGAACCCTGCCGGCCTCGGTCGAACTGGAGCATCGCACCGAGCAACAACGCGATGACTCCGATCAAGACGGTGGTGGGCGCGGAGACTCGAATGAGGTTCAGAATCGAGAAGTCGGCTTCGCCCGGATCGGACCGGGACTTTCTCCGTCCCATGAAGAAGTCACCGAGCCATCCGTAGCGGACGAACGTGTTGTACGACCAGTAGATGATGACGGTGGAAACGACGAGGACCACATAGCTCTTGAACAACGAGCTTCCCCACTCGATCTGTTGTGCGAGGTACGAGAGTTTGAAGGTGATCGGAAGGTGGACGAAGTAGACCCAGTAGGCCGAATCCGCGAGATAGCGGATCGCGGGGCGGCCCTTGTTCAGGTAGCGGTGAGCAAGTCCGATGAAGGCGATGCAGAGCGTCCAGCACAGGGCCGCTCGAATGAACGCCATCACGACCTTGTCGATGCCGCCGTGAAAAATCCCCTCGCCGTGCAGAACCGGCGCAGCGAAACTGGCGGTGGTGGTTTCGAACACCGTCCAGGTCGTCACGTCGGTGACCACCGGCGCCGCGAGGTCGATCCTTGTGGTCGGCATCGCCACGAGGAAGAGGAACGGAAACGAGATCGCGATCAGAAACCAGGCGTTCTTCGCCATGTCGGCGAGGAGATGCCGATTGACATAGAGCCCGGCGCCGAAGAGGTAGAAGGCGAGATAGAACGTCAGATCGAGGAGGGGGACATTGAAACCGCTCGGCGGAAGAAAGATGCTGACGATCAGGTACTGAAACGGAAAACTGATGATCGCGAGCGCGAGAAATCCCCAACGGGTTCCCGCGGTCATCCGCATCGCCGCGTCAGCGCCGGGAATTCGGTTGATGCCCAGACGAAGGAACACCGGGCGAATCAGGAAATGTGCCGCGTAGAAGATCAGGAGATAGAACAGGAACCAGTAGTGAATCAACCCGTCCTTGATTCCGGGAACGTCGTCGAGCGTTCCAAACAGGAACACGGAACGGAATCGCTCCGGAAAGTTCATGCCCTCGAAAGTACTGTTGTAGTAGTTGCCGCCACCGCCGTTCATCAGGAGAAGATGAACCGGCATGAGGATCAGGATTCCAGCCACGAACGGAATGAAGATCCGCTTGAATCGATCGCTCACGAGGTACCGGTAGCTCTTCCGGTCGATCACCAGCTGTGCGAAGAACCCCGCCATCAGGAAGAAGAGCTGCATCCGGAAGAGATGGATGAAGCTCAAGAACTGAAAGTTGACCTCGTCGCCGACATATTCCCCGGACCCCCAGAACAACTCGCGTGGCGGCATGAAGAAGATGCAGACGTGCAGGATCAACCCCAGCAGCATCGCTGCCGCCCGGACGAAGTCGAGATCGTGGTACCGCTCGTTTTGCAACTCTTTCTCCCAAAACAAAGACGACTTTTCGGTCTTCTTTTAGCAGATTTGGGAGCCCGATGTCCTGCATCCGATCGCAACTCAGCGGAGCATCACGCTCCGCCGATCACGCATCTCGGATTTTGGAAAGACGCGCCGAGAAATCAGCCCGTGGCCTCTGGAGTCTTTCCACCGGGCTTGGAACTGGTTCGCTGCTCTCGTAGCCACGATGCCCGGGCGCGGGGGATTTGGGCACGGCCCGATTTGGACCGTCGCCACCACACGATGATCATCACGAGGATGGTGCCCACCAGCAGGGCGCCGACACCGATGGTGACCCAGTGCAACGGACCACTCGTCGACATGCCCCGCTGAGCGGCGAACCCGAGACCGAGCTGGAAGCCGACGCTCAGGACCGCGGTGGAGAATTCGACGAGCAGGAACACGCCCCACGAAAGATGCACCAATCCACCGACCGCGACGCCCACCGTCCTCGAACCGGGAATGAAGCGCGAGACCAGGAGCACCCACGTGCCGTGGCGGTCGTAGAGCGCCTTCACCTGAAGAATGCGTTTCGGATGCGCCTGTTTTCGAAACCAGTGCGTCCCGACCAGGCGGCCGCCGAACTTTCGGCAGACCAGGAACCACAAGGTGTCACCGAGGGTGACGCCGAGGTAGGCGGCGAGCACCGTCCAGAACATCGGGAACTCTCCGAGGCCGATCTCCCATCCCGCGGGAATCACGATCAGATCCTCGGGAAGATGAAGACCCACGCCGGCGATCACCAGCAACCCGAAGACCGCGAGCGGGCCATACAGGTCGAAGAGGTGCTGAACGAAATGATCTGCGGTCTCGTGCATGGAAATCACGCCCAGTATCCACGGTTCCGACCAACTCTGCAGCGAGTCCTTCCAGTGACGGCGGTACACTTCGCCGGATGCTCCTTCTCGCCCAAAGCTACGTGCATGATCTCTCTCCGTTCGCGTTTCGGGTCGGGGACGGATTCGGAATCCGCTGGTACGGCCTCGCCTATCTGAGCGGGTTCGTCGGCGGCTGGTTGATCCTGCGTTGGATGGCTCGGACGGGCCGAGGGCTCCTGCGGCCTGAACAGGTCGGTGATTTCATGACCTGGATGGTCATCGGCGTTCTGGTCGGCGGCCGTCTCGGCTACGTCTTCTTCTATTCGATCGACCTTCTCTGGACCTTTTCGGGGTCATTCCCATTCTGGGGGGTTCTTGAGATCCACAAGGGTGGCATGGCCAGTCACGGCGGGATCGCCGGCGTGATGGTCGCGTGCATCCTCTACGGACTGAAGAACCGCATCACGCCATGGCATCTCCTCGATTGCGTCGCCTTCTGCGCTCCGATCGGACTCGGGCTCGGGAGACTCGCCAATTTCGTCAATGGGGAGTTGTGGGGACGACCGCTCGATCCGGAGCAACAAAGTTCGCCGCCCTGGTGGAGCGTGAAGTATCCGGACGAGATGCTCGAGCCGGACTTTCAGAACGGATCCAACGTCGACGGGCTCGCCACGATGGTTTCCAATCCAAATGGCGAGTGGGGGCGACAGTCGCTCCGCGACGCGGTCTACTCGGGTCGTACCGACGTCTCGGATGCGGTCTCGCCGTATCTCACCGCCTACTATCCGAGCCAGCTCTTTCAGGCCTGCACCGATGGCCTGTTTCTCTTCACGCTCCTCGCGATCGTCTGGCTCCGCCCGAGGAAACCCGGCCTGATCGGCGGGTGGTTCATGATCGGGTACGGAGCAATGCGGATCATCTCTGAACAGTTCCGGGCCCAGTACCTCACACGGTGGGGTGTCTCCAGCATCTGGCCCGCGGCAGGACTCAGCGCCGTCATGATCGCCATCGGTCTGATCATGATCTGGTGGTGTCTCCGCCGCACGGACCAGAAAGTCGGCGGCCTGCTCGAACCGAATGCCCTCGCAGAGAACTCGACCGTCTGAATGAAGACACCGCCCGGTCTGTGGACCGGGCGGTGCATCGGAGGGTCGAGACCCTTCGCTTCGTTTGATTGGCCGACGATTCTCGTCAGGCGGCGCGAGTCGCCTTGCCACGACCCACCGTCCGCTCTTCGAGGTTGGCTCGAACCTCGGGATACTCCTCGAGCTGCTCAAGCAAGTCGTCGGGTCCGGTCGCCCAGAGATCCGCGCCGATTTCTTCGGCCAGTCCCGCGGCTCGGTTGAAGATCCCGCCGCCGACCACGATCTGCATGTTGGGGAAGGCGTTGATCTCACGGATCTGATCGATCAGCTGTCGGATGCCCGGTGCGTCGGAGCCGCCCGAACTGAACATGAGAAGCACGTCGGGCCGTCGTTCGTGGGCTTCCTGCATGATGTCGTCGTGCGCGATGTTTCCACCACCGTAGGTGACGTCGTAGCCGTCGGCTTCGAGAAGATCCACGATCACTCGAGCAGCCAGGTCGTCCAGTTCGGTGGGTCCGCAGAACATGCAGATCGAACGATTCCGTGAGGGCTTGGCTTCATATCGACTCTGGTTCTGTGCGATCAGACCGGAGAGCGTTCGCGTCGCATACTGCTGGGCGAGCTGCGTCATCTGGTCGTTCCGATAGAGCGTCGTGATGTTGTTGATGGTCGGCCAGAAGACTTCACGGGCCAGGGTTTCGGCGGTGATCTCGTGCTCGGTCGCGGCATCCACCATCCGGCGGGCCGCGTTTCGGTCGCCCGAGATGAGTGAGGAGAAGAGGCTTTCGATGAAGAGGTCGGTGTTCATGTCGATTCCTGCTGTGCCCGGTGCGGGCGAGGCGATCCCGTACGGCGCCGATCCTTCGGCGTCGGAAAGCGGTCTCTGGAAGCTGATGGAGTCGAGATCCTCTCGACGGTGATGATTTCTCCGACGGGCGTGTCCCCGTCGCTGAAGAGTTTTTCGACGCAATCACCGCCCGCTCCACACCACACGTGGATTTCGAGTTACCGGATCTCGATTGACCGGTTATCGACCTGCCCGGTCAGGGAAACGCTTCTTCGCGGGGGATTATCAACCTCTCCGCGGAGCCTCGCGTCACGTCGCCGGAGGGAATTCGTTCATCCACTGGAAGACGCTGCTCTGGGGAAGGTCATCCACCCCCAGATGTCGGAGCATGTTGAGGCATTGAGCGCGATGGTGCATCGAATGCGTCATCACATGTGCGCAGATTCCGCCTCTGGTGAAGACGAATTTCTTCCCGTCTCGCTCACGACTCATCGTGTCGTCGAATCGTCCGTCCAACACGGCGGCTTGAAACTCGATGCTGGCAGAGGATTGGTCGGCTCGGATTTCCTCGATCGAATGCGCCGCTCCATCCTTCATACCGGCGAACGGATCTTCAATCTTCTTCAAGACCCCGGTCCAACCGATCATCGCGCCCAGATTGTGAATCAGCGACTTCCGGATCGAGCCAAGCCCCATTTCGAACATCTGATCAAGCGCCTGGTCATCGAGCGGTCGGCAGGCATCGAAGAGGCGGTCGTTCGCCCAGGCGTCGAAATCAAGCAGTACGAGATCAGGTCGAGTGGGAGGGTTCATGAAGATGGGTCCGAATCGGATGGAAGTATGAAGGAGGAAGGTGACACGAGGCTCGCATCAACCCCTTCCGAGGCCTTTGAGACCAGAAACATGGCCAGGGTCGAGATGATCGCCACGCCGATCAGATTGAGCACGAAGCCCTCCCGCATCATGCGATTGATCGGAACATCCTCGGTGCCGTAGATCGCGGCGTTCGGCGCGGTGGCCACCGGCAACATGAAGGCGCAGCTCGCGCTCATCGCCGCCGGAGCCATCAGGATCACCGGGTCGATACCCATCGCCATCGCGGTGGCGCCCAGAATCGGCATCATCAGAGCGGTGAGTGCGGTGTTGCTGGTGATCTCGGTCAGGAAGGTGGTCAAGAGACAGACCAGCCCGACCATCACCGGAATCGGGATTCCCCGCATGCCGGTGAGGCTGCCGGCGATGACCTCGCTCAACCCCGTCGATTTGAAGGCCTGAGCCAATGCGATCCCGCCGCCGAACAGGAGAAGCACGCCCCAGGGGATGGTTCGAGCGTGCGCCCAATCGAGCAAACGTCCCCCTCTGGAGTCAGGAAACGAAAAGAGCGCCACGACGACCAAGGCCGCCACCGTGGCCGAACCAGAACCGCGGGCATCGATCACGCCTCCGGTCGCGAGTCGAAGCAGTCCGGTCCATCCGCCGCCTCCATCCTCCAGTCCCTGCGCGGTGAACCAGCCGATCGGAAGGGCGGGGTACTTCTGAAAGATCCACAGGCCCGCCGCCATCGCAAACATGAACAAGACTCGGCGTTGTCCCGGCGTCCAGGACTCACCCTTGGGGAGATCGAACGTCTCTTTTCCGGAAAGACCGCGGGTCAGCCACCACCAGGCGATCGGAACGAAGAGGACGACGACGGGGACTCCGGCCTTCATCCACTCAAGGAATCCATAGGAACCGTCTCGAACCCCGAGTTTGTCGAACGCGCCCATGAAGATGATGTTCGGTGGGGTTCCGATCGGCGTTCCGATGCCGCCGATGTTCGCGGCATAGGCGATTCCCAACAGGAGCGGAATCGCGAACTTTCGATCACTGGTGCCGCTGATGACCGCGAGCGCGACCGGAAGCATCATCAACGTGGTCGCCGTGTTGGAGATCCACATCGAGAGCGCCGCGGTGGCGATCATGAAGCCGAGGATCACGCTCCGGCCGCCATGGCCGCCGAGCCGTGCGACGCCCTGAACCACCGCGATCGCCACTTTCTTGTGGGCACCGGTGCATTCCATGGCTCGACTCAGCATGAACCCGCCCATGAGCAGGAGAATCAGGCTGTCTCCATATGCGTTCGCCGTCGACTTGTGGTCGAGCAGACCAAGCGTGGGGAGGAGGGCCAGTGGAATCAGACTCGTGGCCGGCACGGGAACCGGCTCGGTCACCCACCAGACCGCACACCACAGGGTCACCCCCGCGAGGAGGGAATCATCGAGTTCCAGGCCGCCGGCACGAAGCGCCAGCGCGAAGATCGTTGCCAGGATCGGACCCAGCGGAAGCGCCAGTCGTTTCACGAGAGAGCCGCTCGAAGACGTGTTCTCGTTGGTCAAGATGAACGCTCCTGTTCAGTCTTCGGCGTGGTGTCACAGGTCGCCATCGCCCAGACATGGATGGGAAAGTCGGGTTCATTATGAAGCGAATGCAGACGACTCCGATAGCTCGTCCAACGTGTGAAGTTGGCCTTCACACATGCTCGGTTTCCCCATGATCCGGTCTTGATGCCCGCGAGTGGGAATCCGGCCTCGCCGAGGAAGTTCCGAAGCCCCTCTTCGGTCCAGCGAGTGCAGTCGATCGGAAACCGATGTACCCGAACCAGGAATGGGGTCGAGATCAGAAATCGTCCCCCCGGTTTCAGCATGGAGAGAACGTTCCCCGCCGCGCGATAGGGACGGGCGAGATGTTCGAAGACCTGGTCGGCGATGACCAGGTCGAATCGGGCCGACAACGGCTGGTCGCAGACATCGAATGCTGGAAAGTTCTCCGTTCGATGGGAACGCCATGGCCGTGCATCCCGCCATTCATTGCCGGAGATCTCCAGCACGTCGAGCTCTTCCGCGGGAAGGGTCTCGAGCCAGGATTGCATCTCCTTCTGCTGGATCACCCGCCCCCACTGAATCGGATCGAATCCGGTGAGGCGATCGGCCATGCGCCGGACACCCATCAGATCGATCAGGTGGGCGACCCCGCGGTGCCAGGCGGGTCGGCGATTCCGCCCTTCGACCTCGACTCGATCGACCTCGAGGCTCAAGGTGCGGTCTCCTCGGAGGTGGCCTCGGCCCTCGCGGATCGAAGCACGGGTTCGAAGGCGTCCGCGTGACGCATGAACCCAAGGTCGGTGGGGTGCGAGGAGTCGACCGTGGCTTCGCCGTCATCTCCCAGCAGTCCTGCTCCTTCTATATAGAAGATGCGATCGAAGCCTTCGGCCACGAGGGTGTCGTGAGCCGCCTTCAACGCCGCTCGACTCTCTCGGTTTCGATTCGCCTTGCTCGCATTGAACATCGCATCCGCATAGGTCCGGTCCTCGACGAGAATGATCGGCACGCCGGGTCGCAATGATCGAAGGCGGCGGACGAATGGAACGGCTCTCTCCGCGACCTGGCTTCCGCCCAGATTGGGAAGGCAATCGATGACGTACACCGATGCGTCGATCTCCGACATCAGATCGGCGATCTCCATGTCGAGTGTTCCACTCCCGCTGAATCCGAGATTGACGATGGGAACATCCAGCCGACGGCCGAGAATCGCCGCATGCGTCATGCCCGGGCGTGAAGCGCAGGCGCCATGCGTGATCGATGTGCCGTAGAAGACGATCGGACGTGATCGCATTTCCGCCGGACCGACGAAGGCGCCCTCCGCGGTGCCGATCTCGATCGACTCCACACCGTTGTAGAGCGGGAGGTAGAGCATCCACTCACGAGTCACGGGTTCCAGTCCGCTTGCCAGTCGCTTCTGGTTCTCGACCGCGGAAGGCCGGCCGTTTCCAACCCATCGCCAACCCGAGTTGCCTGGAAGATTCGTCCGGACATAGAGATCCACGCCACTCACCCCGGTCGCCGGCATGTGCTTCATCTCAAGGCGATCACCGGTCAACTTCCAACGGACCTCGATGGACGGAGAATCGGAAAGGAAGCGGATCGCGATACCGGCCGAATGGCGGGAGTTTCCCCAGACCGGCGGCCGGACCAGGTCTTCCGCTCTGGCTGGGAGGCGATCCCACGGCGCCTTGCGTTCTTCAAACGCCCGACCTTCGACCAAGAGGTCGTTCGCATCGGTCCAATTCGTTTCCGAGAACGAACTCGTGTGAACGACCAGAATCGCCGCCAACATGGCCAGGATCGGTGTGGCCCGGAAAGACATCGGCCCACGAAGCAGGGTCGTCATGCTCATGATCTCCATCCGAATCGAACGGCCGAGTCCGGTCCAGACCCGTCACCGATGGGGTTCGTCACCGGAATGATAAGGTGCAGCCATGCGAACCACCAGAAACGGCGCCCTTGTTCTGATTCTCCTGATGACCTGGAACTCCGCCGAGGGCTGGGGTGAACCAGTTTCTCATCCGGGAGCCGACGAACGGGTCGCTTCCGAGATCGATGCTCTTCGTGCGGAGATCGACGAATACCGCTCCACCGTCACGGATGGCCCCATCGACCTTGAGCGGCGGACGGAAGTCCGGAGTCTCATCGTTGATGTTCTGGAATCGTCACGAGGCCGCACGTCGTTCACTGAAGGGCCGTGGAACAAGGTCTCCTCCACGGACGGTCTCTTCACCATGCAGGCTGACGTCTTCATCCAGTACGACTGGCTTCTGAATTCCACTCCGGGTGAAAACACGCAGTACGGCACCGACCTCAACACGATCTGGCTCACACTGAGCGGCACGGTGTTCGATCCATCCTGGAGTTACGGCATCGCCACGTCCATCTTCTCGGACGGCATCCCGACTCCTGAATACGCGTATGTGCAATATGAATTCGAGGATGGCCTGTTCGTACAGGCGGGGATTCTCCCGGAAGCCTTCTCCCTCGAACAGGCCATCTCGGTCACTGAACAACTTGGTGCGTCACTTTCTTACGCCGCCGGCCAGTTCGATGCCGGGCGACCGGAAGGTCTTCTGGTCGGGAAACAACTCGACGACCATCGCTTCTGGTTGACCTTCTCCAACGGGTGGGGGCAGAGCAACATCAATCCGCTCGAAAACCAACGAATGGGTGTGATGGGTCGATTCGAGTTCAAACCTTTCGGAGACTGGGATTCTCTCTACAGCTTCAACCCCTATCCCGGGTCGACTCCCGATGGCCTCTTGCTCGGCATCGGAGGAGCCTACGACTGGGGCGACTACGACGTGAATGGGCCATCCGCGGTCACCGGTGACGCCACTCGCGCGACCATCGATCTCTCGTGGCAGAAGTCCGGCCTCGGACTCATGGCGACCGGCTACTACCAGGACGTTCCCGGTGGTGGGTTGGTCGGTGGACGACGCTGGGCCGGGGTCGGCCAGGCTGCATTCTTCCTCACACCGACCTGGGATGTCTACGCCCGTGGTGAGTGGGGAACGATTCTCGACAGCGAACAACAGGATGTCGTGATGGCCACGATTGGAACCAGTTGGTTTCCGGCTGGGAATTCCCAGGTCAAAGTGACCGCGGAGTTCATCCAGTCATGGGGCTCGACCGTCGACTGGTTGGTCGATGGAGACCTCGGGATTCTTCAGGTTGATGAACCTCAATCCATCATCCGTACGCAGGTTCAGTTGGCCTTTTGAGCGTCGCCGGCGCTGGAACGTGAATCTAGGAACTCTTTGAACTCTTCGATGAGCTTGTACTCGGTCGGGTTGTCGGGGAGGAACCAGTCTGTTCCGCCTTCAGCAAACGACGAAGCCACGTTCGCGGTGACCACGATTCCAAGCACCCACGCGGTCACCCGTGATGCCATTTTCGGCTGATCGATCAACTTGCCGACCGTCATGAAGCGACTGAACATCAGATTGAGACCACTGACCAGAATGATCGTGCTGAAGACGATGAACGCCCAGGTGTAGAGATGCAGGCCGAACACCGCGTCGCCATACCCGGGGTCGCCGGGAAGAATGTGCAGCAGGACCTGCCGACCGCTCATATACAGGCCGAGGATGGACGCGACGATCGACATGCCGAATCCGATGGCCCCGTCGATCTTTGAATCAGACTCACGCACCGAGGTCTGTTTGATGATGAACATCGGCCCCATCGCCGCGAGGAGCATGGCCATTCGCTGAAGCACGCAAAGCGGACACGGGAGTTCCTTGCCGAGGAATTGCACCGCAAAGGCCCCGATCACCACACCACAGACCCCCAGAACGTAAACATGCAACAACACGAAGGAAATCCGCGGCCAGCCATGCAGGGTGTTCATGTTCAAGTGCTCCCTGAAGAAACCGACAGGTGCTCAGAAACTGAGACCGAGCTGATCGGTTGCATGATGCAGAAAAAGCAGGGCCACGCAGACCGTTGAGACTCCAAAAAGAACCAGAGTCAGTCTCGGATTCTTGCGGCGGAGTGTGAAGACCGTCAACAAGATCAAGATGAAGATGAATGATCCGATCAAGGGCGCTTCTCCTGAAATCGATCAGTGTCTCGAATGCATCGGAACTTCAAGACGATACCCGGCCCGGAAGAACCGGTGGCATCGGGCAGTCCAGCGTGGACGCCAGGGCTCGGAGCAGTTCGACCTCGCCGATCGTCGCCTGGCCATCGGCACAGATCACGTCGACCGCGGAATCGAGCAGGCTCGAACGATCCTTCCATCGAAGTCGTTTCAATTGATCCAAAGCCTGATCCAACGCCGTCACCGAACAGTCGTTCCGTCCCGGAAGGTCCAGGTCACCGAGGTTCATTCGACGTGCTCCGGCCCGGAAGGCGGCCAGTGCCTGATCTTCATTGCGAGCACCGCTCCATGCGATCATGGCCAGAACGAGCCGCACCGGTCCAGCGAGCGTGGTGGTCGACTGGTTCGGGTTCGGGCTTCGGCTTGCCTTGCCGCCGGTCAATCGTCCGAAGTGAGCGGAAAGGAGGCGACCGATCAGCCATTCGAATCGATCGATCCGGCCATCGGCTGCCTGCATGGCATCCACGGCCTGCAGGAAGATCGTGGCGTCGGATTCCGCCATTCGAGCCAAAGCCGGCATGGCGAGATCGACCAGGACCAGGCGCAACTCCGGATTGCCGGAGATGACCCCCGCGACCGGGGCTCGGAGCCGCTTGATTTCCTGAATCGTTGCCGCGTCCATCGTCTTCGAAAGCTCCTCCGCCTGAGCATGGCGAACGTCTTCATCCGAATCCACCAAGAGAAGCAAGCAGACCGCCTTGGCGCCGATCATGTCATGGACCGCGTTTCGAACACTGTCCGGAAGAGACGAGATCAGCACGCGGGCGTAGGCAAGATGGTCGGCATCGGCGTCCCCGAGATGCGAAAGGCTCTCTCTCACTTCGTCCGCCCCCCGGACTTCCCGACTCCCTGAATCCGCAACGGCCGCCGCTGCCGCGAATCCAGACACCAGACCACTCGAGGATGCGGACGTCGAACCGGAGGAAGTCGATTCGTTGCTGCCTCCCACATCTTCCAAGGGCCTGTTCTCGATCCGTGCGATCCGGTCGGCCAAGGGTGGGTGTGTTGCAAAGGACGTCGACAACGCGGATGTGAAGAAGAAGTGTTGGAACTCGCTGGCGGCCGCCTGCTCGAGGCGGTTCGTTTGAATCCCACCGATTCGACGCAACGCACCTGCGATTCCCGCGGGATTCCTCGTGTAATCGACCGCGGCCGCGTCGGCGAGAAACTCCCGCTGTCGACTCACCGCCGCCTGGATCAACCGAGCGGCCAGTGTGCCGAGCGCGCCGATCCCCATCAGAACCAGTCCTCCGACGATCACCGCGAGACCAAGGGCCGGCCCGGAGTTGTTCTTTCCTCCGCTCCGGGTGTGAAGCAGAACCGGACCGATGAATCTGAACGCGATGTAGCCAATGAAACCGATCGCCATGATTCCGAAGATGAGTCCGGTCAGTCGGATGTTCAACTTCATGTCGCCATGCACGATGTGGCTGAACTCGTGGGCGATGACACCTTGAAGTTCATCACGAGAAAGTTGCTCGATACAACCCCGGGTGACCCCGATCACCGCGCTGTCGAAACCGAAACCGGCGGCGAACGCATTGATGGAGGGATCTTCCATGACGTACACGGGTGGAACCGGACATCCGGAGGCGATCGACATCTCTTCGACCACGTTCAGAAGTTTTCGAAGGTCCGGGTCTCTTTCATCAGGATGGACCAGCACTCCGCCCAGTGCTTCCGCCACGGACTTTCCGCCGGACGAGAGTTGTGCCGTCTTGATCAGCGAGCCGATCAGGATGACCAGGATCGTTCCGCCGCCGACCGCCAGAAGGAGCTCGGGGATCCACCATCCGAGTGGCGTCTCGCTCTCTTGCGATGAGAAGACCGCGACGGTCGCGGCCACGAAGTAGACCGCCAAAACGGTTCCCAGCACCGCCAGAAGGAACAGGATGACCAGCCGGCCAGTCTGGGATCTGGCTCGCTCCTGATCACCGATGAAGTCCATCACCATGACGAATCGTCCCGGTCACGCCTCACGGGTCCAGAGCTCGAATCAGAATTCGACCGTCGCTCTGGAAGGATCGGCACCGGCTTCATCGAACAGAAGCAACTCGATCGGGCCTTCACCGAGAAACGCATCGGCGGGAACAGGTAACTCGATCGAAGCGGTACCGCGGGCGGTCCGTCCACCCGGTTCACAGAGAGCGTACCCGCCAAGATCGATTCCGTTCATCTTCACACGCCCACGAGTCACACCCTCGAGACGAAGCCGGCCCGACTGGACCTGCTTTCGGCGTGCCGCCGGGATCTTGAACTCGCTTCGGAGCCATCGCGGAGCGTTCTTAGGCTCCGCCACGGCGGGAACCCAGTCCCCGATCCGAGGGTCCGGTGACGTCTCCCAGCGTCGGAGTCGCCATTCCGCGGCTCCGATGATCTCCTTGACGGCCTCGAAGAGGTCGACCTTGATTTCAACCGACTCTTCCGTCACGTGTTCCAGGGGAACGATCTGGAACCGATTCCCACCTGCCTTGAATGCCTCGTCCTGAGCTGCGGTGAAGGACCGCCGATACCCCATTCGACCGAAGACGTCGATCGGGGTGTCGTTGAGGAGAATCACTCCGGCAGAGCCGGCGGCGATCTCCAACACCACCGGAGTCTTCCTTCGGTGAGTGAAGGTGAATTGCAATCCTTCCCCGGAAGTTCGTTCACCGTCCGCCGCGCCGGGAATGAAGGGTCTCAGAAGGAAGGGGTCGATCGGGTCGATCGGGACTCTGCTTGTTTCAACATCACTCAATGGAGAGATGGCGACCAGCGATCCAGGTCGATCACCATCACCGGGTGAGTGGATGCCGCTGACGGTCCTTGGGGCGTGCCTCGCGAAGATCGCGATCTCATGAGGCCCGTTGATTGCAGGGATCGAAATCCGCGCCTCTGCGATCTGGTTCATCTTTCGGCCATCAAGCCAGAAGTCCCCGGATCGGAGACCGCCGAGCAGCCTGTATTCCTGATCGGCAGCCGTCGTCTTCGAAAACGAGGTCGCCGCGGTGAACCATGCATGATCGAGGCCGGCACCGATCGCCGCGAGGCCGAGATCTCCATCCACGGGAATGGATCGGGGATGGTCGGGCTTCCGACAGTCGGGTTCCTCCCAACTGAGCCAGGTCTTGATCCGGCGGGTTCCTCGCCCGGCGATCTCCATCGTCTCCGGACGGGTTCGGTTTCCATCGACATCGATTCGAATCGGCGCCATTTCTTCAAAGGGGCGTACGGAACCGTCCTTTCCAACCTGACTGCCACCGATGACGATGGCGTCCCCATCTTCGATCAGCGTGCCTGCTTGTCGTTCATTGAGGACGACGATGGTGAATCCCGCATGCTGCTCGATGACCGGGCCGGAACCGTCCTGGCGATTGCGGGGCGCGGAGGTTGAGAATGGACGATCGTCGATCGAGAGTTCGACCGACTCACCCGAAGGGGCGGACACCACCAGCATTCGTCCTGACAAGAGTGCGAGCGGAACACCGGTCACGTAATCAAGGCGACCCTCCCCCTGGAGATCCGCATCAAGCAGGGTCCAGGTGAAATCAGTGTCACCGAATCGAACTGGAATTCGCCGTCCGGTTCGATCGACCACATGGGTCGCGCTCGAGTCGCCGCGACGAAAGAAGAAGACCACCGTTCCGGCGCCACCGGATCTTGGAACGGCCACCACACCATCCGACCCGTCATCCGGATCGACGACCATTGGCTGATCGTCCGGATCCAGATCCGCCAACACACCACCGAAGTCTCGAGCGAATCGGAGAATCGAAGATGCCTCCCGGCCCAGATCGGTCGTCCCCCCGGAACCATCGATGAGCGGAAAAGCGAAGGCGTTCGGGGCAATGGCTCCAAAGTCATCACATCCAGCCGCGCCGGCCGGAAGGACTCCTTCGACACCATGCGCGATCAGCGGTTGAGCCCCTGCAGCGAGAACTCTGGCGAGACGCCCGGAGAGATCGTTTGAAACCGGAGCCATCCGCTTCAGACCGGCGCGACAAAAGGCGTCAGCAGGTGATCGTTCGAGCAGGCAGAATCTCGGTTTTTCAGGTTGCAACGTGGCGACCTGTCGCAGATTGGAGAAGAGATCATCCCATCCGCTCCAAGTCTCGATCGCCCCCTCCGTTTCCTGCCAGAAACCGTTGGCCGTGAGAATCGGCACCGTGACGCCGCACTCCCGCGCATATCGAACGAGCTCGACGAGATAACCGTCAGCCGAGGACTTTGATCCACAGTTCCATCCATGTTCGATCTGGACTCCGACGAGCGGACCGCCGCCATCTTGGTCAGCCTGATGATCGGTGATCTCGGCGGTGATCTTCCTGAACCACGACGAGGTGAGTTTCAGGAAGCCGGGTGTCCCGGTCCTTGTGGCGACCTCGGGCCGATCACCCAACCAGGTTGGAAGACCGCCGCCATCGAACGGGGCACCGATGACCGGGCCGATTCTGAGAATCACCCGAAGGCCGGCCGACTGGGCGTCGGCGAGAAACTCGGAGATGTTCAGATCGCCTTCAAAGTCGAAGTGTCCGGCAATCGGCTCATGGAGGAACCAGGGACACGATGCGATCACGGTGTTGCAGCCGAGCTGGGCGACCTGACGCAGTCGATCGGCTTGCTCGGCCCGAGGGAGCATGGCGTACTCGCATCCGGCACCGATCAGAGTGGTTCGCCGACCGGCGATGAGGAGGCTTCGACCGTCAAAGGTGATTGGTGGCATGGGGGGGTGTTCGCTCAAGACCGAATCGGGAGGCGGGACATTCCCTGAATGTGCTCCAATCGCCACCAGACGCTTCCTCCGATACGCTCTCGGGGTCTTCGGGATCGGAGAAACCGTCCTCTTTCACCCCGAGAGATTCGGGCTTATTGGTCAAAAACACCGTTTTTGATCCCCTAAAAGGGTTTCATGGCTCCTCGTCCGACCTTTCCACGGCTGGAAGTTCATCCGCTGACCACCTCGAAACCGACGAGCGGACTGAAACTGATCACGTCTGAATGAAGAACCCGAGAGCCGTTCACCGGTTCACTGATCCCGAGTTCCCTCCGAACCCTGCCTCGACCTCCGACCCCGGAATCGCCCATGTCCCCCCGCTCTTCCAGTGCCTGCAAAATAATCACCAGTGGGCTTCTGATCGGATTTGCCGGATGTGGTGAACAGATCCGTCAGGTCGACATCCGAACCGACGACCTGGTGAAAGAGCGAAATGCGGTGCTCGCGTCCGGGATCCGCCCGGCTCCGGCCCTCTCCACCGATTCGTATCCGAAAGGTCGGCCCTTCCCCAAGGACACACCCGAACTCAACGAACCCGCGACGGTGGACCCGACCGCGGGCGAGCTGGAGTTCACCGGAAGGACGGAAGCCGAGAGTGAGGCGGACGCGATCATCGAGCGGATTCGAAGACTCGCCGACACTCCCGCGGATGCGGAGCCTTTGACACTGGATTATTCGATCGCCTTTGCGCAGAACAACGCAACCGAATACACCGGCGCCGAAGAGACGTACCTCCTCTCGGCACTCTCATTGATCGTGCAGGAGCATCTCTTCGAACCACGCTTCTTCAACGAGACCAAGATTGATGCAGGCGAAGGCATCGGTCGCTACGACGCGGCCCTCCGAGTCGCCAACGACTTCGGGGTCCGACAGCGGCTGCCCTACGGTGGTGAGGTCACCGCTCGATTCCTCGCCGGCCTGACCAGGAACATCGATGACGCGTCGACTGAAAATGGAGTGCAGAACGCTGGTTTCATCGTCGAAGGTCGACTCCCGCTCCTCCGAGGTGGAGGCATCGTCGCCAGAGAGAGCCTGATTCAGGCCCAGCGAAACCTCGTCTACGCCTCGCGATCCTTCGAGATCTTCCGACGGGACTTCTATGTCGCGATCGTCACCGACTATCTCGGACTCGTGCTGCAACTTCAGGCGATTGCGAATGCAGAACGAGGCTTGGCGCTGAATCGACAGATCGAAGAGCTTGAGACGGCGTTGGTCGAAACAGGACGTTCGCAGCCCTTCCAGGCCGATGAAGCCCGGAAGGACACTCTTGATGCCGTCGATGACCTGGCGTCACGCCAGGAGGCGTATCAGCTTTCACTCGATCGATTCAAGGTTCGGATCGGCATGGATCCCGAACGCCCGATGGTGATCATCCCGACCGAGATCCAGATTCCGATTCCGGAGGTCGATCAGGATCGGGCGATCCACTACGCCATGGAGTATCGACTCGATCTCCAGACAAATCGTGATCAACTCGAGGACGCTCGGCGTCAGATCGACCTTGCGGAAAACGGGATGTTGCCGGATCTCGAACTCAAAGGGGATTTGCGGATCGGGGGCAATGAGGTGATCGATGGCGTCGACTTCGGAGAGACCAGAGCAAGCGGTGGGGTTTTTCTGAGTCTCCCCCTCGACCGAGTGGATGAGTCGGTCGCCCTGCGTCAGGCCCAGGTTCGGTTCGCTCAGGATGAACGCTTGTACAGCCGCTCCCTCGACGATGCGGCGGTCTCCGTCCGTCAGTCGATTCGAGACATCGATCGAGCCCAGTTTTCGATTCTGCTTCAAGAGCGAAGTGTGGAGATCGCGGAAAATCGAATCGCTTCGATCGACGCGGCCCCGGACCGTGCCACGGCAAGAGACCGAACCACCGCGGTGGCCGGACTTCGGACCGCCGAAGACCGGCGTGACACTTCCAAGCGCGACCTTCAGGTGGCGGTCCTGAAGTATCTCAACGCAACAGGGATTCTTCGGCTCACCCCTGAAGGGCGTCTCCAACCCCTCCCGAACATGCCGGTCGGTGAAGTCATCGGCAGCGTCTCCCCCTGACAGGCGGATCACTCTCCAACACTGGAGGATCCGTCAGTCCGCGAACTCTTCCAGTTCCTCTGGCGACCATGGCTGCACTCGGCCCTTGGTGTTCTCCCGGACCTTCGCCACGAATGCCGGATCGATCGGATCCGCGGAGTTGTCCCATGCTTGGCGGATGTACGTCATGACCGCTGCAAGATCGATGTCGTTGGAATACGGCGCGGCGGGCATCGACTGGTTGTAGACGCGGCCATCAACCTTGATCCGCCCTTGAAGGCCATGCAGGAGGATTCGGGTCAACCGCTCCGGATCACCGGTGACGAATCGACTCTCATCAAGCGGGGGGTATACGGGTGGAAGACCTCGACCAGTCGCCTGATGGCACGTCATGCAGTGTCCATAGAGGCGGCGGCCTCGCGCAATCATTCCGTCAGGTGATGTGTCGATCTTGGTCGTGGTCGTCGTCCCTGGACGCCCCACCCAGCGCAGAACCGTGTCGACCCCACGAGCGGTCTCGGTGATTCGAGGATCACAATCCATGGAATCCGCGTTCAACATCGCGCTCCATCCCGCCGGACTCCCCAGCAGCATCATGGATTTCGGTTTCTTCGATCCCGGCCGGGTCTTCGCCGATACTCGATCGAGAATCAGAAGGCTGGTACCTGGTGCATCAGTGTGGCGTTCCGCGGCCAGTGCAAGCAATGCCGTCACTTCATCAGGACGTTTCCGCTTCAAGACAGGATCAACGAGTTCTCGGATCACTTGTCGCTGACCGGGCCCCGGGCCTCCCAGCCACCCACCATGGTGAGGGTGGCCCTGACTGCGAAGCATCGCGACCTCACGACCCGAAAGTCCGCTCACGATCGCTCTACGAATCGCCTCGTCCTCGACCTGCTCCGCGAGAACCGCATCGAAGATGGGCATCGCCTCGCTCGACGGAAGTTCACCGACCGAAAGCAGCGCTTGAAACCGAACTCGATCCACCTCGTCGAATGCGAGTTTGCTCAACGGCCCGGACTGAAGGTGGGGTGGAAGTGACTCCGAGACTCTCGCCGCATGTTCTCGAATCACAGGGTCGGGGTCGGCCACGAGCATTTCGATGACCGTGGAATCCATCAAGTCGATGCCATCCAACGTCCAGATCGCATGGAGACGAATCTCCGGATTCATGTCCCGATCGACCGCGATCGACCGCAGATCACCGGAGACATCGGACGCCTGACGCTCGACGAGGAGTCTCTGGGTGGTGTCTCGAATCGCACCATTGGGATTCGATGCCATCACCTCGACCAACTCCTTGTTTCCCATTCGAGCGAGATCAGGCAGATCGTTCCGCACGACCGCGTCTTCGTCGACCACCCGCCAGATTCGACCCATTCCGATCGGTGATGCAAGGCCTCGTTCCTCGACCTGCTTTCGAAGCCATGACGTCATGTAGATTCGATGCTGGACGATCCCCCGTGCGAAGTCGACGACGTAGAGACCTCCATCCGGTCCGGTCAGGAGATTGACCGGTCGGAATCTCTCGTCGGTCGATGCCAGAAACTCCGATCTCTCATGCGCTGGTGTCGCGACCGGGACACCGTCCCGATCTTGAAGGTCGTATCGCTTGATGAGATTTCCCGCGGTCTCGCAGACGAACGCGTCTCCTTCCGCTCCCTCGACGAGGGTTCCTCGAAACACTTCAGGACCGCACGCAGCGGTGAAGTTCCGAAGAGTTCCATCTTCTCGAAGCGTCGCCTTCTGGTATCCACGATTGACGCCCGGGTTCTTCCGGATCGGCCAGGTGGAACGGTCGGATGCGACCCGACGTGGAACACCTCGCAATCCACCAGCTTCCGGGTTGCGAGCCGAGTAATGCTTTGGGAATGCGTCACCGATCAAAGGATCGGAGTTCGGTGAGTAGAAGAGACGCCCGAGATCATCTCGCGCAACACCCCATTGACCATGTCTTGGAACGGTTCTCGTTTCGACGTCAAGATCACCATTCGACTGCTTCCGGAGTCGGAATGACTGGTGATGCTGGGATGTCTCATAGAAGTTGTCGATGCCGTAACGAAGTCCGTTTCCCGCATGTTCCGGGTTTTCGAGGCCGCTGAAACCTGAGACCAGAACCTGAGTCTCATCGGCACGACCATCTCCATCGGTGTCTCGGCAGTAGAGAAGGTTCGGCGGTTCGATGAGCAGAAGACCATCAAACGCCGGTGCGATCCCGCGAGGAAGAATGAGGTGGTCGAGAAACACATCCGCTTGATCCATGACGCCATCGCCATCCTGATCGCGGAGTTTCACCACTCGGCCGACCGGTGCCTTCTCCCCAGCCCCGTTCGCATCGGGCATGTAGCCGCGCATCTCCACCACCCAGAGATCGCCGTGCGAATCAAAAGCGATCTGGACCGGATCTCCGATCAGTGGTTCGCTGGCCACGAGGTCGATTCGATATCCAGGTTGGAGAACGAACGCATCCTTGGATGCCTGGGGAGACAACGGAGGAGATGGGGGAAGCCGCCACTCTTCCGGGAGCTCCCTCTGTAGTTCACCCGCCCGATCGCCGTTCTGGGCGATGGTCGTGGGAGCGCTCAGAATCAACGACACGATGAAGGCGATGGTTCGTGGAATCGGGATCATGTTGAAAGTGTAGATCCGTCGACCTCCAGATCGAAAGATTCGAATTCGGAATCCTTCATCTTCCTGACGGGTATGCTCACACATCATGATCAAGACCCCTCTCCAAACCGTGATTCTGGTGTTTCTTGTTCTGGTCGGGGCATCAAGCGCCTGCCTGGCCCAGGAACTCACCACGGAGGTGCGTCCGTCATGGTGGACGTCGCTCCCGACGACCCCGCTCTTCACCACTCCTGCCGGCGGTGGTGAACTTCCCGCTGGCTGGTCCGTGATCGGAGGGCCCGCGAAGTTCGAGTTCGTGAACGATGCGAAAGGCCGTCTCGAGTTGCGGGGGACCGGATCCGCACCACGGAACGCGTTTCTCACGAGTCCGAATTCCTATGGTGACTTCCTTCTCGAATTCGAGGTCTTCATGGAAAAGGATGGCGGGAATTCGGGGGTCCAGATCCGAAGCACCGTCGATGGTTCACGGATGTTCGGTTACCAGATCGAGATCGACCCATCCGACCGCGCGTGGTCTGCGGGGCTCTATGACGAAGGTCGTCGAGGGTGGCTCGCGTCACTCGAAGACAATGAGGACGCACAAGAAGCCTTTGCGCCCGGCGCGTGGAACCACTATCGGATTCTGGCGATCGGTCCTCGGATTCGAACCTGGATCAATGATGTTCCCGCCGTCGACCATCTCGACTTCGTGGATTCCCGAGGGCGTTTGGGATTCCAGGTTCACTCCGGTCGATGTGATGTTCGGTGGCGAAACATCCGGATCGCCGATCTTGGTGAACGAACTGATGTGAAGTTGCTTGATGCCTCACAACGATCTGGTTTTCGTGAGATACCGGAAGGTGGTGTCGCATCACTGGATGGTGGATGGGTGATGGATCAGGAAGGGGTTCGGCTTGAGAGTCTCGAGCCGATTCAGGATGTTCCGACCGTCTTGACGATCAAGTCCACCATCAGGGAGGGGTTGCTCTTCATCGAGATGGGTGACCTTGTTCAAGGTCCTGGGTATCGCTTGAAGATCCCCGGACCACTCGGTTCCTCCGAGAAACCCGGGGTGATCCGGATTCTCCGGTTCCCTGATCAACTGCGTGTCCTCGTGGATGACGTCCCGTTGGTACCAGGGCCACCGGACATTGGTGGTGATTTTCCGTTGAGCATCTCGTGCAGCATCGACACCGATGTGACTATTCACGAGGTCTCGATCAATCTTCCATCATCAACTGAATCGATGTGGTTCAAGAAGATCAGAGAGTCGAAACAGACACCGGTCGATGTTCCAAAGGGTGGATCGACGGATGAGCATGTTTCAGAACTCGATCCCTGATTGGATCAATCATCCAGCGGCGCGTGGCCAGACCTGCCGATTGGCGGCGACCACCTGGTCACGACCTGCTTTCTTGGCCTCGTAAAGCGCCTGGTCCGCCGCCGCGATCAACTTCTCTGGTGTCGGAGTCCCGGAAACACACGTGAGATCCGCCACGCCGAAGGATGCGGAGATCCGAACCCCGGGGCGATCGGGCCATTCAATTTCGGCGATCCGAACTCGATGACGATCAGCGACCTCCATGGTCTCCTTCAAATCGGTACCCGGCGCGATGAGTGCGAACTCCTCCCCGCCGTATCGACACGCCACATCAGGTGATCGACCACTCCCGAGGATGGATGCCGCCCGTTCGAGAACCTCGTCTCCGAAGGGATGGCCGTAGGAGTCATTCAGGCTCTTGAATCGATCGAGATCACAAAGCACTACGGAGAGTGGATTCCCGTATCGAATCGCGGAAGCGGTCTCTGCTTCCAATCGATCATCGAGATAGGCTCGGTTCCAGAGTCCTGTGAGTCCATCCAGCTGGGCTCTCTGTGCAAGCATCTTGACCAATCGCTGCATACGAAGGGCGGACCGGACCCTCGCCTTGAGCTCCCCGACATCGAATGGCTTTCCGACGAAATCAACAGCGCCGAGGTCGAGCCCGCGAACCCGGTCCATCGTTTCATTGCTTGCGGAAACGAATATCACCGCGATGTCCCGGGTGATGGGATCGGCTTTGAGTCGAGCCAGGACCTCGAAACCATCGAGGTCTTCGAGGTCGATGTCGAGAAGGATCACTTCTGGTTGAAGATCTTTCGCAGCGGCGATGCCTTCATCCGCCGTGAGCACGGAATGAAGATCGATCCGTTCATGACGGAGACGTGCTCGCAAGAGTCGATGAACGAGATCCGAGTCATCGATCGCGAGTACCCGCGGCCGCATCGGTTCATCGTGAGACATGCTGACTCCCGGGCTCGGCTTCAAGAATCAGCCGGGCGCACCGCGGCCCGGCAGTTGTTGATCAGGTCTTCGACCCGCTCGGAAAGATCAGAGACCATCGCTTCATCGGTGAGCAGGTCGTATTCAAGACGAGCGGCGGAGTCTCCGATCGAATCAAACCCGTATCCACCGGCCGCACCCTTCAGTTGATGCGAGATTCGCTGCAGCGTCACCATGTCTTCGGAGAGGAAGGCGGATCGAATCGTCTCGACCCGTTGTTCCAATTCGTCGACGAAGTGAACGATGAGATCCCGGAGATCCGGGTCACACTCGTAAGTACTGTGCAGCGGTGGGGTTTCGTTTGATTCGGGAGAGTGATCCATGCCTGATCCATCGGCAGATCACGCGCCCTGCTTCCCAGTCTCAGCCTTGTCCCGGTGGTGATCGGACGAACCTGGGCGAACCTGTCGGTACAAACCTCACAGGTGACACCAGTGGACCATCCGAATGGTCCGCCGAGTACCATGGCGGATCACCTTGTCCGAGGCTGGGGACGCCCCTGGCTTCTGGAGTTTCAGCATGATTCCCAAGCAACCGCCCCGAGACGGGCAGTCTGGTTTTCTGTATCTCCCGCCCTACCGTGTCCACGGAATCAGTGTGGCGGGTGAGTACACCACCATCACGATTCCCGAGTTCGGGGTCACTTTCGACATGGGCCAATGCACCCGTGCGTCGTTGACCAGCGACCTGATCGCTTTGAGTCACTCGCATATGGACCATGTGGGCGCGATTCCCTACTGGTTCAGCCAGCGGTACTTTCAAAAGCTGGAAGGTGGTCGTGTTCTCTGTCATCCGGAGGTGGCTGGTCCACTTCGTCGCATGCTTGCGTCGTGGGTCGATCTTGAACGCCAAAAGACACCGAACGAGGTCGTGGAGATTGAACCGGACGCTGATATCGAACTTCGGCAGAACGTCATTCTCCGGGCTGTCGAGACCCGACACACCTGTCCAAGTCTTGGGTATGCGATCATTGAGAATCGCCATAAATTGAAGACTGAATTCACCGATCTTCCACAAAGCGAACTTCGTCGAATTCGAGGTGAGGGTGAAGAGCTCACGGTCAAGACGGAAATCCCCCTGGTCGCGTACACCGGTGACACTGACCGAGGTGAATTTCTGGAACGTGACGAATTCGCAAAGGCGAAGATCGTCATCGCCGAATGCACGTTCTTCGATGAGGACCATCGGGGCCGCGCCCGAATAGGTCGGCATCTTCACCTTGATGATCTTGCGGATCTCCTGCCGAAGTGGGAAGCGGAACATGTCGTGCTGGTGCATCTCTCACGAAGAACACTTCTCTCTGACGCGCGAGAGCGGCTTGCGACTCTTGGAGATCATGCGGACCGTGTGCATCTCTTGATGGACCATCGCACCAACCGGCGGCGCTACGAATCACAACTCGCTGAAGTTGCTGAAGTTGCTGACGCGAAAACCGAAGGTGACTCGACTGAAAAGTCAAGTGGTTCCGTCCCTTCGGAAGGACTTCGAGAGAAAGGTTGACGAGGGGCCTTCTCCGGGAGTACATTCTTACTTCTCGACCACGGTGGGCTTCGTTGGTCGGGTGTTCCGAAATGAACCACATCAGGTGACCTGTCGTTCCAGGGTTCCTGATTCACGAGCGATGACGCCGCGTGGAGGCTGTCGACATGTCGAGACCAGATCCGGAACTTCGTAGAGACCTCATCGCACACTTGAGGTCAAACCACCCGGAGATGTGTCGTGCGTGGTTCGACGACATCGAGCCGGTCGACTTTGATGGTGGTGTTCTCCGCCTTTGCGTTCGAGAACCAGTGCAACTTCGCTATCTCCAGCGTGCCTGTATGGATCCATTCAAGGAAGCCGCTCAGGCGGTGACTGGAATGCTCGTTTCCGTGCGATTCGTCGCGCCCGAGGAGTGTGAGCAGCCGGAGCCGAGTGAATTGGCGATGGCAAACAACCGTCAAAAGGCTGTTTCACGAGGCGAGGGGATCGATCTTGCCGCCGAGCAGATGGTCCTGAGCCCTGATTACGTCTTCGACAACTTCATCGTCGGCCCTGGTAACCGTCTTGCGTTGATGGCGGCATCCGCGGTCGCGGAGAAGCCTGGGCGAGCGTACAACCCGTATTTCATCCATGGTGGTGTCGGCCTTGGGAAGACTCACCTCCTCCAGGCGATCTGCCAGTTGATTCTGGCGGACCGACCAGACGCAAACATCTGCTACATCTCATGTTCCACGTTCATGGACCTCTTCCATGAGTGTGTGAAAGAGGGCCGGATGCAGGATTTCCGTCACCACTTCCGGACCGCAGACGTCCTGGTGATCGATGACATCCACTTCTTGTCGAAGCATGATCGCAGCCAGGAGGAGTTCTTCCACACCTTCAACGCGCTGTATCAGTCGGGCCGGCAGATCGTTCTGAGTTCTGATGCCGCCCCAGCGGAAATCCCGGATCTCGAAGAGCGGCTGACCAGTCGATTCAATTGTGGTCTGGTGGCCAGAATCGAGCGTCCTTGCTACGAGACACGGGTTGCGATCCTCAAGGCGAAAGCCGCCCTTCATGATCTGGAACTCCCTGATGACGTCCCGGCGTACATCGCGGCGAGGCTGGACACCAATATCCGCGAGCTGGAGGGGGCCCTCTCGAGAATTCGTGGTTTCGCGCTGGCTGAAGACGAACCGATCACCCTTGAGCTTGCCAAGAAAGCCCTCGCGGACGACCCCTCCAGGGGAGCCGGTGAGGATGGAGCGGCCCCGTCGATCCAGACCATCATCGAGTCTGTGACCCGCTACTACGACGTGAAATTGACCGACCTGCTGAGCAAGAGGCGTCACAAGTCGATCACGGTTCCGAGGCAGATCTGCATGTGGCTGGCTCGGCGGCACACCCGGTTCAGCCTGGAGGAGATCGGTGGCTACTTTGGCGGTCGGGACCACACCACCGTCATGCATGCGATTCGTGCGGTCAATCGGCGGCGAGACGAGGATTCGTCATTCTCCGATGCACTGGACCGGCTCGAAACCAATGTTCTCGGGCGGGTGGAAGCCTGAATCCTGATCAAAACTCCAAGATCCACAACCCCACCCGAAGCGGATTCGACGCTTCTGGTGGGGTTTTCAATGTTGGAGGTGCTGGTGACCTTCTCCACATCCAATGTGGACGAATCAGTCAACAAGCGCCGTTGTGGATTCCGGTTCCGCGTCCAGAAAGACGGTGATCGGTGAGCCGGCGGTCAAGCGCTTGAAACCGGCGAAGATGCCGCCACCCACCAACGCAAGATGACATTCAATCGACAAGGCGCCCCGGCGGTTTGGGTAGATGTAAACCTAAACCCGAAAAAGACTTAGACACGCTTTGGGTGTGTTTTCCACAAACCGGCGCCTCTTTTCTAAGAGGGAAGAGATAAAGAACCTTTCTCTCTTCGGAGGGGGACTTCGAACACCCATTCAGGTGTGTGGGTGTGTTGTGGAAAACATCTGAGCCTGTGGTCGGGTCATCTTTGGCACCTCGGACAGAAGATGGAGGACCGTGACGCGATCTGAAGCATCTCGAGTTCCTTTCCGCAAGCGAGGCATGGCTTGCCACCCCGACCATAGACACGGTGTTCTCCAACGAAGGCCCCTGGTGACCCATCCGGGAGCACATGGTCTCGCAGCGTGCTCCCCCCAGCCTGAATGGCCCGCTTGAGCGTCGATCGAATCGCCACCGCGAGTTTCTCCGCTTCGACCAGAGAGATCGATTGGCCTGCTCGTTCAGGATGAACACCAGCGCTGTGCAGGGCTTCATCGGCATAGATGTTCCCCACACCCGCCAGCACGGACTGGTCAAGAAGAGCAGCCTTCACCATCCGCCTGGTTCGGCCCAGTCGCTCGTGAAGGCGGGTCCCCGGGATCGACGTCGCCTCCGGCCCAAGACCCGTCAGGAGACGTTCTCGGCAATCCTCGACCGAGCCGAACAGGTACACGCCACCGAAACGCCGTGGGTCGATGAATGACATTCGGATCGGACTTTGTGACGGTCGCGGTGATTCCACCATCCAGACCAGGTGCTGATGAGCCACCACCGGATTCCGTTTCGAGCCATCCTCGAGTGTGATTCGGCCTGACATACCCAACCTGACGACCATTCCGCCGCCATCCGAGAATCCCACCAACAGCTGTTTCCCTCTTCTCTCCACAGAATCAACCACCTGACCCCGGCCGAGATCCTTGGTGAAGAGACGCCCCTTTCGGTGGTTGGATCGATCCCGGACCACATCTCGACGCCGAACCATGGCTTTGTGGATACGACCACCCATCACCACACGCCGCACTTGGCGGCGGATCGCTTCGACTTCAGGAAGTTCAGGCATGGTCCGACCCTGGAACTCTTGGTGAATCGAACTCGCCATCCACGACGGTTTCTTCAGGTGGTGGACGCGAGAATCGGCGGAGGGGCCGACTATACTCGGGGGGTTCGAATTCACTCGGTTGCGAGGGTTTTCAACGGGTCCCTCCCGACACCCTTCACCGCGGTACACGACACGGAAAAACGATGACCGACCCAAAGTTGCATCAGGATGATCCCGCCGCCTCGGCGGCCGAGGTTCAAACCGCCTTCGACCGGATTCGCAGCGAGGTTCAGAAAGTGATCGTCGGCCAGGAAGATGTGGTCGAAGAGGTCTTGATCGCCATCTTCTGTGGCGGCCACGCGATCATTGAAGGCGTGCCCGGTCTGGCCAAGACACTGCTTGTCCACACCCTTTCCAGCACACTGAGCCTTCAGTTCTCCCGAATCCAGTTCACCCCCGACCTGATGCCCTCAGACATGACCGGCACCGAGGTTATTGAAGAGGACAAGGCGACCGGACAACGGAACTTGAGGTTCGTTCCCGGGCCGATCTTCGCCAACATCATTCTCGCCGACGAGATCAACCGAACTCCTCCAAAGACCCAGGGGGCGCTGCTCGAGGCGATGCAGGAGCGACAAGTCACCGCCGGCGGAGAATCACACTCGCTCCCCAGCCCGTTCTTCGTTCTCGCCACCCAGAACCCGATCGAACAAGAGGGCACCTACCCACTTCCTGAAGCACAGCTTGACCGCTTCATGTTCAACATCAAGGTCGGGTATCCCACGGAAGAGGACGAACTGGCGATCGTTCAACGAACCACCGCCGATGATTCAGCCTCCGCCGATCAGATTCTCACCGGCGAAGACTGTTTGCGCATCCAACACCTGGTTCGCCAGGTTCCAGTCGCACCACATGTGGCGAGATATGCCCTTCGAATCGTGCGATCAACACGAATCCGCGAGTCCATCGAAGACAAGCCCGACATCGTTCGCGACTATCTTTCGTGGGGCGCCGGCCCCCGTGCGAGTCAGTTCCTGGTGCTTGCGGCCAAGGCCAAGGCGTTGATCAGCGGCACCTCGCATGTCACCCCGGAACACATTCGATCCGTCGCCCTTCCGATTCTCCGCCACCGGTTGATCACCAACTTCAATGCGGAAGCGGACAACATCACCACCGATGACATCGTCACACGGCTTCTGGAGACCACCCCGGTCGATGAATCCGACACGGAGACGAGGAGCACCCTTGATTCCGTGACCCGTTGATCAACCAGCCTGGTCCATGAAGCCAGGATCAGACGTGACGTAGATCTCGATCCACCCCGACTTCGACACGGAGAACCAGTTGACCGATTCGACTCCCGAATCCGCCGGTATGCGTGCCGAAGAGTACCTCGCCCCAGAAACGATCGGGCAGTTGACGTCTTTTGAATTCCGGGCGCGGATGATCGCTGAAGGTGTCATGAGCGGAATGCACCGGTCCCCATATCAGGGACTCGCGGTCGAATTCGCGGAGCATCGCCAATATGTCGCCGGTGATGACCTGAAACACCTGGATTGGAAGGTGTTCGGTCGCAGTGACAAGCTCTACCTGAAGCAGTACCAGCAAGAGACCAATCTTGATGTGGTCATTCTCGTCGACGCGTCGGCGTCGATGCGTTTCGGAACCCTCAAGGTGAAACAAGGGTGGGGCGGAACCGATGCGTCCTCCCGGATCGGTACCTGGACCAAGTTCGACCACGCGACGGCGGTTGGTGCGGCGTTGTGCTACCTGGCGCTTCAACAACGAGACCGTGTCGGTCTGGCCATGTTCGCGGATGGGATCACGGCGCAGGTGAAACGATCCAACGCGAAGACGACCTGGCGGAACGTCGTACGAACTCTGGCGACCGAATCCGTCGACGATACGACGGATTTCGCGAAAGTCGTCGAACAATCACTGGCGTCCGTCTCCAATCGATCCTTGTTCGTCGTGGTCAGTGATTTCCTCGTGCCCACCGACACCGTTCGAGCGGGTCTCGCTCGGCTTCGACACCGCCGACACGACGTGATGCTGATGCAGATCCTTGATCGGCAGGAGCTTCGGTTCGATCTTGACGACCCTTCTCCGTTCGAAGGCCTGGAAGGTGAAGGTCGAGTCAACATCGACCCCAGGGTCATTCGAGAGGACTATCTCGCAGCACTCACCGATCATTGTGAGAAACTCGAGAAGACCGCCCGAAGTCTCGGATTCGACTATCTCCGACTCGACTCGCATGGGTCGGTCGGTCCCGCACTCGCAGCACTGCTGGGTCGTCGAGCACTCCTCGCTCGCGGAGGGCGGGCGGGATGACTTTTGTGACCACATCGCTCGCGATCGCCGGGGTGATCGCGGCCGCGATTCCCATTCTTGTTCACATTCTTCTTCGCCGCCGTCGAAAACCCATGCAATGGGCTGCAATGTCGCTTCTGATCGAAGCAGCCCGCCGACACCGACGAAAAGCAAGGCTTGAACAGATCATCCTGCTGACGGTTCGAGCGATCATGCTCATCCTGCTTGGGGCGGCACTCGCCCAACCCCTCCTTGGTGAGCGGATCGGCATGACCGGCGAGAGGACGACCCACCTTGTTCTGGATGATGGAATCATCAGTGGAATCGTCGAGGCCGACGGAAGAACATCGCTGGAACGACAGGTCGCCGAAGCATCTGATTTCATCGAGTCCCTTCCGAGTGATGAACGAGTCTCGATCATCCTCGCGGGGGCGCCGGTTCGATTCCTGATCGAATCACCAACCTCGGACCATCGATCCGCGATTCGCGCCATGGAAAACCTCCAAGCTCGCGAAGGCACCACGGATATCGCCACCGCGTTGGAGTTTGCGGAATCCGGGCTTGATCAAGAAGGGGCCCAGGAGGTTCGAATCTACAGTGATTTCCGACGTGGAAGCATTGATGATCGGCGACGCCCACCCGTATTGCATGGACCGATGGGTGCTTCAGTCGACCTCACCGCTTCGATGCCGATCAGTGAACCAACCAGCAATATCCAGGTGGCCTCCATCAAGACCGCCCGGAGCCCCTTGTCCACCCTCGGTACCGGCGATCTACTTTTGGTCGAAGTCCGACTTCGTCGAACCGGCCTCACCCCGGAGACGGTTTCAAACATTCGTCTCGAGGGAGACGCGATGTCCGGGGTGGAGAATCGAAGAGTCGAGTGGTCACCAGGTCGAACGGAAGCGAAGGTGGACTTCCAGGTTCGTGTGGACACCGATGGTGGTGTCCTTGAAGTCGCCATCGATCCCGACTCCCTTCCACTCGACGACCGGCGCCTCGTCACCGTGGAAGGTCGGGAACCGACACGAGTTCTTCTGGTCGATCGTGATGAATTGGCCGGGTCGACCCGGTTGGATCGACTGCACGGCACCGACTGGTTCGAACGAGCACTGCTTCCGCTTCCGGATGCCGCGATCGCCGAAGCGATCACCATTGATCGGGTCGATCCCGCAACGATCAACGGCCGTGATCTTGAAGGAACATCAATGGTCGTGATCGGTCGGCCAGATCTCCTTCCACCTGATTTCGACCCCACACTTGCGAGTTGGATCCGGCGAGGAGGTATTGCGGTGGTGCTCCCGCCTGGTGATACCACCACACGACCCTGGGCTTCACCATTGCTTGAAGCACTTGATGTTCCTTGGGCGGTCTCACTTGAACCGACCATGGTCGATCCCCCTCGGTCCCTCTCGGCCGCACAACCAAGTTCAGCGCTCACGACGCTTCTCGATGCCGAACTCGTCGAACTCGCTCCAAGCGTTCGCATCGATCGAAGGTTGCCGGTGGATGATGTTCCTGATGGTGATGTGGTGCTTCGAGATGACCAGGGAGACCCGGTCGTGCTCGACGCACCGATTGGAGCGGGACGTCTCGTCTTCTTCGCAGTCAACCCGGAACTGGAATGGACGGACCTTCCCGTGCGTCCGCTCATGGTTCCATTGGTTCAGGAAATCGTCCGACAAGGGTCGGCGTTGTCGAGACGAGAAGTGGATGGAGTGGTCGGATTGAGGCGGCCACTGATCCGGATGTCGAATGTCGCCACGGTGATGCTTCCTGGATCCGGATCACAAACGGTCACAAGCGAAGAACTCCCCATGCCGGAACGAACCGGAATGGTGGAGGGGTATGACCTCGGCGGAAACCTCGTCGAGAGAATGGTGGTGAACCCCGACACCGATGGTGGATTCGTGGACCTGCTTGCGCCGGACGCGGTCGCCGCATGGCTCGAGTCTTCGGGTACGTGGAGATTCACCACACCGGACACTCGAGAGATCGAACAGGTCGATGATGAAAGCAGTCTGGCGGTGATTCTCATCATCATCGTGCTCGCGTTGGCGATTCTGGAGACACTGCTCGCTCGCTGGTTCACTCGTGGTGGTCTTCGGACCAACCGATCGATCGGCCTGACCGGCGCGAACGCCGACGCCGACCTTGATCGATCCCGGAGAGGAGCCGCCACATGAACACCTCATTCGGTCGATGGCTTCTCGGGCTTCGTGACCTTCCGACGGATACCGGCCAACTCCAGATCGCATGGGAACGGCCGATTCCCGGCTGGGTGTGGTTTCTGGCGATCACGGTCTGCATCGCGATCGCGATCTGGTCCTACAGCCGACTTGACGCGGGTCGGCGAGCACGAGGATTTCTAGCGACGGCGCGAGCTGGGATCTTGGCCCTGCTTCTGGTGGCGGTCGCCGGGCCGATGATCGAACTTCCAAGGGAACTCGTCGAACCGGACTGGGTCGCGGTGCTCGTGGATCGAAGTCGAAGCATGCAGGTTCGGGATGGTCTGGACGACGCTTCAGGGCGGCGAAGTCGTGAGCAGGATCTCCAACGAATTCTCGAGGAGGCTGGTCCGGCATGGCGAAATCCGGGCGAAACCCGCGAAGTCGTCTGGCTGGGTTTCAGTGAAGGGGTCTTTGATCTTGAAGAGGTGGAGACAGAGGTCGATGACCCCGACTCACCCCTTTCGGAATCGACACCACCACTCCCTGGAACTTCCGGTCCGATCATCGATGGTGGAGAGGCTGATGGTTGGCGGACGAGGATCGCGCCGGCGCTCGAGGAGGTTCTTCGTCGGACTGCGGGTCGACCCCTTGCCGGTGTGGTCTTGATTTCAGACGGCCGAACCGACGCACCACCCGATCGCGACCTGATTCGTCGGATGATCGGCGCCGCCGCAGGAGTCCACACGATTCCACTGGGCGCAGAGATCCCCGTCGGTGATGCGGGTATCAACAAGGTGGACGCTCCTCGACGCGCATTTTCCAAGGATGCGGTTCCGGTCGCGGTCCGACTTGGGAACCGAGGCCGTCGTGGCATGGTCAAGGTGTCGCTCGTCGACGATCGTGACGGATCGATTCTGGATTCGACCGAGATCGAGCTCGACCCTGATCAACCGACCATGGACACCGTCTTGACCGCGGCACCATCGAGGTCCGAAGAGGACACCGGAACTCGTCGGTGGTCCGTTCGAATCGAGGGTGAGGATGACCTCGTTCCCGAGAACAACACCGTTGCGCTCGACATCGAGTTCGTCGATCGGCCGCTTCGGGTCTTGTACATCGAGGGGTATCCCCGTTGGGAATACCGGTATCTCAAGAACCTGCTGGTTCGAGAACCGTCGATCGAGAGTTCGGTGATGTTGCTCTCCGCTGATCGTGATTTCGCGCAAGAGGGGAACACCCCGTTGGCGAGACTGCCGCGGACCGCCGAGGAATTCGCGGCGTTCGACCTGATCATCCTCGGGGACATCCCCTCGGGATTCCTCACGGATTCAAGACAGGAGCTCATTCAGGAGCAGGTGGCCCGTCGGGGTGGTGGCCTGGTGATGATCGCCGGTCCACGATCGATGCCGTCGAGTTGGAGTGGGACACCACTCGCCGATCTTCTCCCATTCACGGGAAGTCTCGAACTTGATCGGCGTGATGGACCCGTGCTCGCACGTCCCACCGACGTCGCGACACGACTTGGCGTCCTACGTCTCGTTCTTGGAGAAGATTACGGCTGGCCTGAAGCTCTGAGTGACGCCAGTTACGGCTGGTCCCAGTTGCAATGGGTTCAACGCATCGATCCTGAACGATTGAAGCCGACTGCGGAGATCCTCGCTGAAGTACGACCCGCCGACGGTGACCAGGCTGATGTGACCCCATTGGTTCTGGGGATGAGGTACGGCGCCGGACAGGTGCTCTATGTCGCCACCGATGAAATCTGGCGATGGCGATACGGCCGAGGTGAGCTCCTTCCGGAACAATTCTGGGTGCAACTACTTCGACTTCTCGGCCGCGAAGCCGTTCAGGGCGATCAACCGGTCCGACTCGTCGTCGAACCACGACAAGCGGTGATCGGCCGGCCGGTTCGGATCACGGTCGATCTTCTCGATGCCGTTTCAGGACTGCTCCCCCCGGACTCGGTGGTGGTCGAAGCGTTCGACGGTGATGGGGTTCTGGTCGGCACCGTCGAGCTCCCGGCAAGTGGCGAGGCGTCCTGGGCGGGAACCTGGATTCCCCCGGAGGTCGGACCGGTGGAATTCAGAATCGCCCAACCCGGTTTGTCGGCGCTCGCGGGTGGGATCATTGCGACCATCGAGGTGGCTCGACCGGATGACGAACTCCGGGACGCCGATGCTGATCATGAGTTTCTGGCGACGCTCTCGAAAGAGACGGGCGGCCTCGTCCATCTGCCGGACGAGACCCCGGGGCTTCTTGATCGAGTCCATGAGCAACTTCCGAATCGAGCGATCGTCACCGAACGACCACTCCGTGAGCGGATCTGGACCTCACCTCTCTTCTTCACCCTCTTTCTGCTTCTGGCGACTCTCGAGTGGGTCGGCCGGCGGCTGACCCGGCTCGACTGATCGGAGAATCATCACGGAATCGAGCTGGAATCCGTGAATCCGGTCGAAACTATCGAAGATCCCTTGTTTTCCGAGTATCCAGCGTCCATTTGAAGCGAACCTTCCACAGGTGAATGACACCTTGTCGGAGCACACCACCACGATGTCCGCGATCGACGAACTCATCCCAAGACTCCACCGGGTCAGACGAGCCCTGCAGCGGGCCGTGCTCGAACGACGGATCGCATCCGTCATCTCCGTTGCGATCCTGTGTGTCATGGTGATGGCCCTGGCCGATCGAGCACTTCGATTCCCCGCCGGATTTCGATGGGCGACGTTCGTTCTGGGGTTGGCATGGCTGGGCTGGTCGATTCGAACCCAGATCTGGTCGGCGATTCGATTCCGTCCGACACTGGTCGATGTGGCGCTGCGAATCGAAGCCTCCGCACCACCACTCACCGGACGCCTTGCAAGTGGTGTTGAATTCGCGACGACCGATGTCGGAAACAAGAACCCACTGGCCGCTCGATCGATCCGTGATCTTCAAAGTCGGATCTCGACCGTTCGACTGGAGGAGATCGTCGATGCCCGCCGGGCTCACCAATTGCTGATGATTGCGATCTTCGCCTGTGTCGTGGTGACGACCCTTGTGATCTGGCGACCAGCCGATGCGTCGATCGCGTCCCGAAGGATTCTCACCCCCTGGACGGATGCACGGTGGCCGGCTCGCACGGAGGTGGCCGGCCTTCTGGATGTGGATCTCGTCCATGCTCGAGGTGAGCCACTCGCGATGTCCGCCGAACTTGTCCGGGGTGACCCGGAGAGCGATCGAGTCTTCTTGAAGATCCGGAACATCCGCGACGGCGTGGCCGGGGACTGGCAGCGTCTGGTGCTCACTCGTCAGCAAGGGAGCCGTTTCGAGCGGGTGATCGATACCGACGCCGACGAAATCGAATATGCATTCGCGACCGACGAGGTCGAGACGGAAACATCGACGATCCGATTGTTTCCAGCGCCAGGAATCAGTGCCGCGATGGCGACGGTGACTCCACCCGCCTATGCATCGAGTCGCGGTGAGGTCCGTGCCGAACTCGGCCCCGGAACCGATCGAAGATCACGACTCACCGAACCGGTTCTCGAAGGTTCCCGGCTTCTGCTCGATCTCACGTTGACTCGACCGGTTCCGGTCGATCGAACCGATGATGGCGACGTCTCTCGCGGGTTCATCGAAGAGACCATGGTGGTACCAGACGAGGCGATCGTCGATCTGGACATCGATCCGGCCGATCCGACGCTCTGGAGGGTGTCGGTATCGATGGGTCGTGGAGGAGACATCGGCCTGTCGCTTCGTGATCAATACGGTCTGCAGAACATCGACCCCATCCGGTATCGCGTGGACACGATCCCCGATCGGGCACCAACCACGACCATCAGCCGTCCGGTCACGGATCAGACCGTTTCCGTGGATGCAGTGGTGGAGGTTCAGGCTGAAGCGCGAGATGACGTTCGACTGAGTTCTTTCGAGATCGAAGCGACACTGGTTCGCGGAGGGGTCGACTCGCAAGTGGAGTCGATCGCGGCACTGACCACGGGTGCGAACAAGGATCCCGTCGCGGACGCGACATTGCGTGTTCAATTCGGCGTCGCGGATCTCGAGCCGGAGATCGGTGATGAGATTCTTCTCATCGCGATCGCGTCCGATGAGTATCAGGTGGATGGTCTCCCTCGAGATTCCGTTCGAAGCGTGGCCCGAAGGCTTCGTGTGGTCTC
The DNA here is from genome assembly GCA_002167845.2 of Phycisphaera sp. TMED9. Classification (GTDB taxonomy): domain Bacteria; phylum Planctomycetota; class Phycisphaerae; order Phycisphaerales; family SM1A02; genus UBA12014. Next base: position 103,736 of record NHBO02000079.1, read on the forward strand.
CGGGATCGAGCTGGCAGAGCAACTTCAATCCGCTCTTTCTTCGATTCGTAGATCAGCCATTCGCCTTGATCGGGATCAAGGCGGGATCTCCGATGCGGTGCGTCGCGGCGGCCCATCCCGAAGTTCGGTGCGCGAACAGGGGCGACTCGGTGATCGAATCGAAAGTGCCCGGGACGCGTTGGATTCGATCGAGCAACGGCGAAACGAAAACCAGCTCGAAGATGAGATGCTCGAGGAGATCATCGAACAGGCCCAGGATCTCCTTGAAGCAGCGGGTGAAGCATCGGATCAAGCGGTGGCGGCATTGGATGAAGCAGCGCGAGCGGCGACCGGAGCTGGTGGTCGTTCGACGACTTCGGATCCAACCGGATCCGAATCATCCGATGGATCGGAAGATGGCGCCTCGCCTGAACCGGAGTCCGAATCCCCCGAGTCTGAATCAGGTGATGAACCGACCAGTTCAGAGGAATCATCGGACCAGGAGAGATCCGATCAGCGCGGACAGGGCGAGTCGGAATCNGAGAACGACGGAGCTTCGGAATCCTCATCGGGATCCTCTGGACAATCAGAATCCTCGGAACCTGCTGGCGATTCTGGAGAATCAGGTGAGCCCGGAGAATCAGGTGAAGCCGGGGATCCGTCCGAGTCTGAAGAACGACAACCATCCGATTCCCTGACGGAGTCCGAACGAGACGCGATCGAAGCGCAGGATGAGGTCCGGGCCGAATTGGCCGACCTGGCGGAACTTCTTGACCGTGGTGAGGACGCCTGGGTGGTCTCCCGTCGGATTCAGCAGATGGCGGAGGATCTTGCCGGGCTGCAAGAACGCACCAGTGAACTCGCGGAAGAGACCATGGGCCGTGATCGTTCCGAACTGACCCCCGAGGAGCGTCGGGAGCTGGATGAAATCACGCGGGAGCAAGGGGAGTTGGCGGACGACGCCGATGATCTGGTTGAAGAACTCGAAGAACGCGGCGCCTCGCTCGACCAGATCGACCCGGGTCAGGCGGCAGGGCTGCGGGAAGCAGCTCGAGAAGCCCGGGAACAGGGCCTTGAGGAACAGATGCGGGAAGCCGAGGAGAGCACTCGAGAGAATCGACTGCAACAGGCCGGCGAAGCGCAACAACAGGCCGCCGCCGCGCTCGAACGGATGCAGGAGACGATCGAGGAGTCCCGAAAGGCACAAGTCGCGGAACTCCAGCGCCGGATCGCCAGCCTGGTCGACAGCCTCAAGGGATTGATCGAGACCAGCGAGAACGAGATCATTGCGCTCGCTCGGATCGAGGGTCCGGATGATTCCGAGCAGATCGCGGTTCGTGCCAGAGCNCTGGTCACCTTGAACGGAAACACCATCGCGGTCGCGGCGGAAGCCGCAGCCGCCGGTTCGGGGGGGGAGCGAATCTCCAGACTGGTCGAACGAGCCGGCCGGAATCAAGGCGCGGCGATCGGAGATCTTCGCGATGCCCCGAGTGACTTGGAGGACGCCCGAGCGAATCAAGAGCGAGCCCTCTCCGCTCTTCGTGAAGCATTGGTGATCGCCGAAGAGACGGCCGAGCAACTCGCACAGGAGCAGGCGGAAGAACGTCGAAACGAACTNCTGGGTGCGTACGCCCTCGTCCTGGAGNAACAGATCGGAATCCGCATCGAGACCGAGAAGATTCGGCCGCAGGCGGGGGAGCGGTTGGGGCGCCGGGGACTGGTGACCGCACGACGTCTGGCCACCGACGAGAGCCGGCTTGGTTCGGAGCTCGAGGCGATTCAGGATGAATTCCAGGAGATCACGGACTCACTGGTCTTCTCGATGACCCACCGAAACCTCGATGCTTGGATCGAATCAGCGTCTTCTCGACTTCGGGAGGGTCGTCCGGATGCGGAGACGATCGAACGGCAGACGATGATCATCGAAGCGATCGCGGGACTGGTGGCATCGCTCGACCAGGAACAGCAGGACGATGATCCGTTCGCCGAACCCGAAGACGGCGGCGGCGATGGTGGCGAACAGGGTGAGGGTGAGCAGGGGGAGCAACCACCCGACCCACTCATTCCTCCAATCGCCGAACTGAAGATGCTCCGTTCGACCCAGCAACAGATTCTTGATGCCACGCGTCGACTCGATGCGGCTCGGATTCTGGATCCGACCGCGGATACGGGTGAGCGGATCGCCGACATCGCCCGACTTCAGGCGGATCTTCACGCGGTCGCCACCGCGTTGCTCGATCAACTTCAACCAGCACCCACCCAACCACCTCAGGGTGGTGAAATGGGAGGACCCGACCGATGAGCTTCAAAGCCTTGATGTCCGGACCAGTGAACCTCGCGGCACCACGGATCTTCGTCGGTGGGCTGGCGGTGATGATTTCCGCGTCGGCGTTCGCCGTTCAGGATGCGCCTCCGGCTCCAGCCGAGCCGGCCATCGATCCCCCGGTGGTCGAAGAACCGGATGCGCCATCGGATCCCCCATCTCTGGACGATCTTCTCGAAATCGAAGGAGNGTCGGATTCCGGCGCCGCCGAAGCCGCGGCGGAGGCGGAGCGACAACGATCCCTGGATTCAGCGCTGGCCGAACAGGAGCCGGATCAGGCCTTTCGGGCTGCGGTCACCGAGATGCTTCAGTCAGTCGATCGTCTTCGTGATCAGCAAGCGACCGGACTCGGCACCCAGCGGCTTCAAGAACGAATCGTCGATCGCCTCCAGGTGCTCATCGACAGCGCGAAGAAACAACAACAGCAGCAACAACAGCAACAGCAATCCAGTTCAAGCTCGAGCCAGCAACAGGACCCGGGCCGACGNAGCGAAGGTGAGCCACAGGATCAGCAGCAGCAACAGGGCTCGCAGCGCAACGAAGGAGAAGGACAGGATGGCACTTCGAATCAGCCACCAGCGCCGGATTCCGCCGACTTGGAAGGGGTTCTTGACGAGAGCAGAATCGAATGGGGCGGCTTGCCACCGCGAGTGCGTGATCTCATCACCCAGGGGATGCGTGATCAGGTCTCGCAGCTTTATCGTTCCCTCACCGAAGCGTATTACCGAAGGATGGCGGAGGAAGCCGGCGAATGAGACACATCCGAACCCATACCGGAATCATCACCACCGTCCTCACCGTCGTCGCGATTTCATTTTCGACGACCGGACAGGCNATGGCACAGGAAGCCCCCGATCCGGTGATCCCGGGAGAAGCGGTGGATCGACCGGGTGCGGAGAACGCACCCGCCAGCGATGAGATGACTCCGGCGTTGGATAAGTCGGTCCGACGGGGACTCGCCGCCCTTGCGGCGATTCAGAACACCGACGGCTCGTTCGGTCGAGGCCGATACGGTCGTCATGTCGGAATCACCGCCTTGTGTGGACTGGCATTCATGGCTGATGGGCATGTTCCCGACCGAGGACGGTACGGAACCGTGGTCTCCAAGGCGTTGCAGTTCGTGCTCGACAACGCAACCGAAACCGGACTGCTCGCCGCCGAGACTTCNCACGGTCCGATGTACGGTCATGGATTCGCGACTCTGTTCCTCGGCGAGATCTATGGAATGAATCCCGCCGACGAACGAGTTCGTGATGCACTCGGAAGAGCGGTTCAACTGATCGTCAACAGTCAGAATGACGAAGGTGGCTGGCGATACAACCCTGTTCCCTTCGATGCCGACGTCTCGGTCACGATCTGCGAGATCATGGCGCTCCGCTCCGCTCGGAATGCCGGCATCAAGGTTCCACGGAAGACCATCGACAAGGCGGTCGAATACGTCCGAAAGTGCCAGAACTCCGACGGCGGCTTTCGGTACATGACCCAGCAGGGTGGTTCTGCCTGGCCTCGCACCGCGGCGGGAGTGGCCAGCCTCTTCTACGCGGGCATCTATGAGGATGACGCGATCGAGAAGGGCCTCGACTATCTCGTGAAGGTCGCGTCGCCGGGTCGACCGGGAATGGGTCCGGGCAACGCCCATTACTACTACGGCCAGTACTACGCGGTACAAGCGATGTATCTGGCGGGTGGGGAATGGTGGGAGCAGTGGTGGCCGGGAGTGCGGAGTGATCTCCAGGATCGACAATCAGCCGAAGGGCTCTGGGTCGATCACCAGATTGGAGACGCCTATGCCACCGCAATGGGTTTGATCGTTCTTCAGATGCCCAAGAGATACCTGCCGATCTTCCAGAAGTGACCGCGTGGAGCACTTGTTGATGCGACGTACCCGCCATCTTCCAACTCACCGTGTNCTCCTCGTGACACTCCCCCTCCTGGTGATGGGGTTCGCGGCACATGGACAGGATGGCGATGGTCCACCGACTCCAGTGGGAGGTTCGATCCCATCCCGCGTGCTCGATCTAAATCTCGAAGAACATCCCGCTGACCCGATCGTGATCGATGCCACCAAGGTGCTCGGCTGGGATCAGCCCGGAGGAATCCAGAGATCCTTTCCCATCGATGAAGCACTGACGGTGATCGTCGGCCCCGCCACGGAAAGAGATTCGACTCCCGAATGGCGCTTCATTCGGAAGCGTGCTGGTGATCAGATCGCACACCGCGGCCCGTACATCCGGTTCGTGGATGGCCAGTTCGTTCCTGGAAGTCTCACGGCCGACGGAACGACGCCCTTGTGGCGGAACGCCTGGCTGCACGATCTTCCGATCGAGCTGGATCGGATCTCTGAAATGAGAATCATCGATGGTGCGGAAGTACCCATGGTCGAGGACGTCGATGAAGTCGTTCTCGCCAACGGAGATCGAGTCCGAGGGTTGATCGAGTCGATCGGCACGGAACTCGTGATCGATCGGATGAGGGAATCGGATACGAGTCTGACGAGAATTCCCATCGATCGAGTCGCGTCCTTCGCCATGGTCAATCCGGACGAGCGACCTCGCGGCATGAATGCCTGGTTTCTCGGAGGCCATCGACTGGCGGGTGCTGGNATCCGAATCGGTGATGACGGTTATGTGCGGATCGAACGTCCGAGTCTCGGCGGGGACATGGCCGAAGTGCCCATCGAGTTTCTCCGGGGGATCGTGTTCGATGCGGGGCGAGTGGTTCCGCTGGCGGCCATTCCGGTGGACATCGACGCAGGTGATGCCTCCTCCATCCGGCCCTGGATCCCCGACCCGACGGTGAGTCCGGGCAACTGGCCCATCGATGCGGCCCCGATCCGACTTGACGGTCCACTTCGTGCAACCTGGAANCTTCCGACCGCCGGATGCCGGTTCAGCACCACCATCGAACTTCCCGTGGACTCGACTCGAGGAAGCTTCGACCTGGTGGTCCGCGATGANCAGCGGGAGGTTCGACGCGTCACGATCGATGCGTCGAATCCGGTGACTCGGATCGTGACCCCTCTGANCTCTGATCGATTGACGATCGAGATCGAAATGGGGTCGGACGGGCCCTTCATGGATGTGGCGATGTTGCGTGAGGCGATCATCATCAGGCCGGAGAACTGACCNCATGCCGACGCTTCGGGACGAAGCCGTCTGTGTGCGGCACTGGGACTTCAGCGAGACGAGCCAGACCGTCTCACTCTTCCTGCGTGATCACGGGATGCTGCGGGGACTCGCCAAGGGCGCCCGGCGCGAACGNGGTTCCTTCAGCGGCGGCTTCGACCTGTTCACCAGGGGTGAGATCGTCGCGATCGTGAAGCCGGGAAGGGAATTGGCGACCCTGACGGAATGGACGCTCCTGGAGACGTATCCCATTCTCCGCAGACAAGCGCCGGCGAATCGTTGTGGTTGGTACATCGCCGATCTGGTCGGTCGATTTCTTCATCAACCCGAACCACATCCGAAGACCTGGGATGCGATGGTCATCGCCTTGCGCGAACTCGAGTCCGGATGTTCGACCGATCGGGTGATTCTTGCGTTCCACTGGCGACTGCTCTGCGATCTTGGTTACCGGCCCCGACTCGATCTCGAAGGGGTCCCGGGTGAGACGGTGGCCTTCAGCGCGGAATCGGGTGGTGTGGTGGCGGACACGGGCGCCGCGGATCGCTGGCGGGTCCGCCGTCCCACCATCGAACTTCTTGCTTCCGTGAGCGAAGGAGACGGCGTCGTTCCGGAAGAAGCGGATCCAGAGGCGACCGCGAGGGCGAACCGCCTGCTGGCGACGTGGATTCGAGAACTTCTCGGTACTGAGAGCGTCTCGATGCGCCTCCTGTTCGGGTCGTGAGGGGCCGGCTCGGTTTTCGGACCCGGCCATGACCCGCTCCAGCTCGATCTCTCTTCACCTTCGATCATGGCGGGNCGAAGTTGCTGGTGCGACGATCCGGTTCCAATCGAACCAGGCGCCGCGGGGAGGAGCAGGAGATGAACGACACCGCTTTGGCGCGGATCATGGAGAGTCCCCAGTTGCCCACACTGCCAGCAGTGGCGGTCCGGGTGTTGGAACTCACGAGTCGACGGGATGTGGAGCTTGGCGAAATCGCGAAGGCGGTCGAGCACGACCCCGCCATCGCCACCAGGGTTCTCAAGACCGTCAATTCAAGTTTCTACGGGCTCACCCAGCGGGTGGGAAGCATCCGACAGGCACTGGCGTATCTCGGACTGGAGACGGTCAAGGGTCTGGTGCTCGGATTCAGCCTTGCGCGAGCATTCAAGGGTGAAGAAGAGGTTCTCTTCGACTTCGAAGACTATTGGCGACGAAGCATCTACTCCGCCAGCGCGGCACGCGCACTCGCGTCCATCGTGAAGTGCGGCGACGCCGACGAAGCGTTTCTGGCGGCCTTGATTCAGGATGTCGGGATGATTGCGCTGTGGAAGCATTATGGAGATCGGTACATCCAGGTTCTGGATCTGGCCGACGGTGATCATCATTCGCTCTCCGGATTCGAGCGTCGGCACTTCGAACTCGACCATGCCGAGATCGGTGCCGCGATGCTTGATGGTTGGAAGTTTCCGACCCATATCGTTGATGTCGTCCTGTTGCACCATCATGGGACGGAGGTCGCGGCCCAGGATGAAGACATGCGGCGCATCGTGCTGCTGGCGAACATGGTCGCGGAGAGTCTTGGCCAGGATCAGGAGCGAGCACAGAAAGCCTTGCGCCAGTACGAGGAGTGTGCCGCGACATGGTTCGATCTGCGTCGGGGCACCGCGTTCGCAGTACTGAAGTCCATCACTCAGCACGCCGACGAGCTCGGGCGGATGTTCGATCTCAAGACAAGCTCGAATCCGGACGTCGATACGATTCTGGAAGAGGCCGACCGGCTTCGACGAGAGAATCGAGTCAGCGCGCCGGCTCCGGAGTTCGCGGAGAACACCGATCAACTGACCGGTCTTCCTGATCGCAATGCGTTCCAAGAGCGACTGCTGTCCGTCTTCGAGGCGGAATCCCCGGCGGCGATCCTGTTGCTCGGTATCGATGGAATGCGAGAACTCAATCGCGAAGGAGGACCGGGCAGCGGCGATGCGGCGCTGGCCAAGGTTTCCGAGGCGGTCTTGCGAACCTGCCGGGAAGCGGTCGGCGCACAGGCCAGCGTCTTCCGATTCGTCGGTGCGGAACTGGCGGTCGTGCTTCAGGGGGACAGTGTCGCCCGAGTCGGGATTCTTGCAGAACGACTTCGAGCTTCGATTCGTCTGGCACCGCTCGCCGACGAGCGACTCGGCCTGCTCAAGCTCGGTGCGTCACTGGGTATCGCCACGAGGCTNGAGGGAACTCGAAATCTCGCCACGCCGGATGAACTTCTGCGGGCCGCGATGATGGCGATCAGCGAGGCGCGCCGCAACGGCGGTGACTCGATCTTCGCGTGGGGTGAGGGCGAACCGGTCGCCATCGCCGCCTGACGCCGCGTCGGTCTCCCGCCGCCTCAACCTCCGCCGCGAACGGCAAGGAGGTCATCGAGCGGGTGGGCGTCGAGGTAGGCATGGATGTCGGCGAGGGTCACGGCACCGATCTGTTCGATCTCGTGATCCAGAGTGGCATAGGGGAGTTGGTAGCTCCAACGGGAACCGAGCCGCGTCATGCGCCCCATCGGTCGTTCACTGGCAAGCATCGCGGCGGTGGCGATCTTGGCACGGCTTCTGATCAAGGCGTCTTCATCGACGGTCTCCGCGAGCCGACTCATCTCTCTTCGCGCGATCGCCTCGACTTCTTCCGCATTCTCCGAACCACACACCAGGGTTGCGATCGCTTCACCGCATCCGTCGTGACTCTGCAGATGCATGGACGCCTCTTCGGCGAGCCCGGTCTCGACCAGTTCCCAGAAGAAGGTCGAACCCTCGGTGTCACCAAGGGCGCGGAAAGCCTGCGCGACCGCGTACTTCGCGGGATTATCGATTCCGATCGAAGGCGACATCAGCATGATGTATCGCTGTTGAGTGTCGGGAAGATCGACTTCGAGTTCGCCTGGTGTGAAGACCGCGTCTTCGTGGTTTCTTCCCGGTTCACCCTTCGGCCAGTGACCACAGAGTTCTTCGGCTCGTGCGACGAGATGATCGAAGTCGACCCGACCCGACGCGACGAGCACGCCGTTGTCGGCGGAGTAGCGTCGGTCGAAATACTCCCTCATCTGCTCCGGCCGGAGATCACTGACGGTCTGTTTGGTCCCCAGCACTCGATGAGCGAGGCGATGAGATCCGAAGTATCGCTCGAGACCCTGTTCAAAGAGAACCCAAAAAGGCTGATCGTCATACATCGCGATCTCTTCCAGGATCACTCCCTTCTCCTCGTCGAAGTCCTCCGTACGGAGCGACGGGCGAAGGATGTCGGCCAGGATGTCGAGTGAATCATCCAACGCGTCGAATGGAACATGGGCGTAGTACGCCGTGATCTCGGTGGTGGTGAACGCGTTGTGATTGGCGCCGAGATCGTCGAATCCTCGATTCACATCCTCGGCGGTCCGGGTCTCGGTGCCCTTGAACATCATGTGTTCGAGGAAGTGACTCACCCCCATCACGGCGGGATCCTCGTCCCGGGCACCCGTTCGGAAGAAGAACCCGGAGGCCGCGGTGAGGGCTCCCGGGACGATCTCGGCCTGGATGGTGAGACCGTTCGGGAGGGTGGCTTCTTTGAATTCAACGTCGGTAGCGGTGGTCATGGAAGGAGAATAGGGGAGTCGGCGAGATCAGGCCGCCGATTTATCCCGGGGCGATGCTAGAATCTGGGACGCGCCATGAGCATTGATGCCACACCCAATCCGGATCCCGAGACCGCCGCCGGCACCGCCAGCGCGACGGGAGACGCCAATGTCGCCAGTCAGGCGGCGATCGGCCGAACCCTGGCGCGGCATCCACGCCCCCTCGGCGGGGATACCGCCCGGTCGACCCTCGGCACGGCGAGCCTCTCGCTGACCGGAATGGTCCTCGACAATCAGTCATCGGCCCACCAGATGAGAGTCGGCCGGAAACCTGACTGGCTTCGAGCGAAGGTTCCGGGTGGCGAGGGCTACCTGAAGTTGAAGTCGCTCATCGACGAGCACCGCCTCCACACGGTCTGCCAGGAGGCGAGTTGCCCGAACATGGGGGAGTGTTGGGACCGTGGCACCGCGACGATCATGATCCTCGGCGACACCTGCACTCGAAGCTGCGGCTTCTGCAACGTGAAGACCGGGAAGCCCATGCCGGTTGATGATGACGAGCCGCGGCGAGTCGCCGAAGTGCTCGCTCAGATCAAGCTGAAGCACGTGGTGATCACGAGTGTCGACCGGGACGACCAGCCCGACGGCGGCGCCAGGATCTGGGCCGAGACGATTCAAGCNGTTCACGAGGCGTGTCCCGAGACGAGCGTCGAAGTACTCGTCGGCGACTTCAAGGGGGTCGAACGCGACATCCAGCTGGTCTGCGATGCACGACCCGAGATCATCAGCCACAACATGGAGACGGTCGATCGGATGCACCCCGCGGTCCGACCACAGGCCAGGTACGAGCGCAGTCTCAAGGTGCTTCAGCAGTTCAAGGCCAACGGGCTGGTCACGAAGACCGGGATCATGCTTGGTATCGGTGAGCACGAGCATGAAGTGCTCGGATTGCTCGATGACGTCCGCGCCTGGAGCGACTGCGACATCCTCACCATCGGCCAGTATCTGCAACCGACTCGAAACCACCTTCCGATCGATCGATGGGTCCACCCCGACGAGTTCGCCCGGCTTCGTGATGCGGCGCTGGAGAAGGGTTTCGAAGTCTGTGAGAGCGGGCCGCTCGTGCGTTCGAGCTACCACGCCGAGGAACAGGCGGAGAAACTCAGTCCCGAACGAGCCGATGTTCACGATCGGATGAAGAAGCTGATTGCACAGGCTCGGGATCGTGGTTCGGATTGACCACAGTTCAGTCTGATCACGTCTCCAACCANCCATGAAGAAACGACGAGGCCCCCCTTTTGAGAAAGGGAGGCCTCGCCGTCTGGTGCCATGATCGTGACTGATTCTTCAACCGCCCGGGCACCCCCCCCACGCTCCGAGAATCAGGCCGAGATCGGCACCGTTGACTTTGCCGTCGCCGTTGAGATCACCGGTGCAGGGAGTCGCGGTGCAAGGTCCCCAGGCTCCGAGAATCAGACCGAGATCAGCGCCGTTGACTTCGCCGTCACCGTTGAGGTCACCCACGCAGATCTCGTCATCCTCGGTCACTTCGCCATCTTCCTGCGTGTCGTTGGCGGCGTCGGCGTCATCTGGTGCGAGCGGAATGAGATCGATCTCTTGAGCTTCGACCAAGGCACGCTCCACACCGATCACCTGGTCGGCGATCGCTCGTCCCGCGGAACCCGAGAGAAGAACCGTCGCCTTGTCGATCGAGAGCCAACCCTGGCTCGGGTCCTGCGAATCGAACGGCATTCCGGGAAACCAAGCTTCACCCTCGAGCTGCATCCCGGGTGCGGCGAGAAGCTGGATCACTCGACGCGACTGCGGTTTTCCGGGCTGGAGGTCGTACTCGACCCATTCGTAGAAACCACGTTCGATCACCTGCATCATCCGCTTGCTGGGGCCGGTCGGCGGAGGCCCGGCAGGATTGGCGAGGCGGAGCAACTCCGGTCCGAGCAGGCGGGCTGGATGGTCATTGAAGAAATCGAGCAGGTCGGGGAACAGACGAATCTCCCACTCGAAGCAACCGGCATCGATCTTCTGAGCGAGGGTCGGTTCCCACCGCATCCACTCGCGAATGAGCCCCTCGTTCTGCCAGACCAGACGCGGACCTCCACCGTCACAGTCGTTCCAGTGGGTCGAGTTGATCGCGAACACTTCGACGAGCATGTCGTTCGCCGCCCAGTTCCACACCGGACTGCCGGAGGCGCCACCGGTGGAGTGAGCGTCGTATCGAACCCATCGGTCTTCGGTCCGGGTGACGTCTCCGAAGGCGATCCACTGGTTTCGATTGAGGGAACTGTCGGGGGTCTCGTCGGTCGGGTATCCGCTCATGTGCGCCCAGTCGGAGTCGTATCCGAAGCAGAGCGGCATGAAGGTCGTCAACTCCTCGAAGGGACAGACGTAGTGGAGGGCGCCGTAGTCGACGGCGCGCCGTGGCGAGTAGTCGAGGTCGACGTATTTGTTGTTCGTATGCTTGTCAATCGCTTCCCGCGTACCGAACATGTTCTCGTACCAGCCACTGCCGCCACGACAGGCCCCCGGCATGAGGTGGATGTCTTCTGGAAAGAACCGCTGTCCTTCCCGATCGTAGACGCAGTGGCCGTTGGTGAGCGCACAGTGGGGACTCACGATGAATCCGGTTCCGTAGCCCGACATGCTCCCTGATTCGTTTTCGAGGAAGAGCTTGGAGATGGTGTTGAACGGGTAGATCGTGACCCAGGAGCAGTCACTGGCAACGCGTTCTTCACACGGCGTGTCGGTCGCGAAGACGGCGCCGGCGGCGAGGGTGGTGGCGAGGGTGGCGATGATGGGGGTGCGAGGCGTCATGGGAATTCTCCGGGTCGGTTTCGGATTTCACCCTGAGGGTGGGATGTCGACCGAGGGTTCGGCCGTCCAGACCCGTAGTCGGACAACCTGACGTTGTGACGGAGAACGTTCAAAATCGACTCTGAGGCGACCACAGAGAAGAAAATCGCCCTTGAACCGGGGGGGCTCAAGGGCGATCGGAGTGTTGTGTTGAAGCGTCTCTTTGACGGTTCGATCAGGGGCACTGGCCCCAGACGCTCAGCAGCAGGCCGAGATCTCCGCCACCGATGAGACCGTCTCCGTCAAGATCGAAGTCAGGGTTCGCGGTGCCGAACGAGGCAAGCATGAGGCCGAGGTCTCCGCCTCCGACCACCCCGTCGCCATCGAAATCTCCGGTGCATGATCCATCGGAGCAACTGTCCGGCGAACCGTCGCCGTCGCTGTCACCACATGAATCACTGACGCAGTTTCCACCTTCGTCCGACCAGGGTCCGAAGAACGAGTCGGACCCGTTGCCGCAGATCACCGAGAGGCCGATTTCGGGTTCGGCGGAACCGAAGTTCGCAAGGACGGATCCCGAGTTGGTTGCGGTGTTGTTCCCGAAGACCGTCAGGCTGAAGAGGGGCGCGTTGGCCTGGCGGACATAGAGTGCGCCCCCGTTGTTGGCGGCGACGTTGCCAATGAAGAGGCAGGCCAGGAATTCGGCATCACTACCGCTGCCACGAACATAGACGGCGCCGCCGTTGTTCGCATTGTTTCCTTCGAATCGACAGTTGACCAAGGTCGGTGCGGCGTTGTTGATCTCCATGCCGCCGCCACTGGGGGCGAATCCGTTCGTGATGGCGAGGTTCTCGAGCCGGGTTTCAGGGCCTTCGCCGCTGTCACAGATCAACACCCGGACGGTGCCGCCACCATCAAGGACCGTGGCCGGCCGATCATCAGGACCGATGGCCCCTCGAATCGTGATGGACTTTCCACGCAGATCGATCGTGTTGGTGATGCTTCGTGTGCCTTCCGCCACGTTGATGATGGCGCTCTCCGGGGCGGCGTCGATCGCGGCCTGGATCGTCGGGAAGTCTTCGGGAACGTCGAAGGCGCCGTCGAGGCAGTCCGGGGTTCCGTCGCCGTTCGCGTCGACGTCTTCGATACCGCAGCCGCAGGCGCCAGGCGCGATCTTGAGCGGGTCGTTCGGGCAGCCGTCACAGACGTCGCCGACTCCGTCACCATCGACGTCCGACTGATTTCCGTTGGGGTCGGCCGGGCAGTTGTCGTCGTTGTCTCCGACTCCGTCGAAGTCGGTGTCCACACCCGAGCAGTCGGTGTCACTCACACACGGGCGACCGGCGAGATAGTTCGAGATGACGTTCTGAACCGTGGGATGGAACGAGAGTTCGATGTTGTTCAACCCACCCGGGCACTGATGGCAGTAGCTCATGATGGTTCCACCGAACGCGTCGGAACAGTCACCGGTCCCGCATCCGTCGAGCTGGGGGCTGTAACTGTGAGTGTGCGGGGAATTGAAGAGATGGCCCAGTTCATGGGTGAAAACCATGATGTCCCAGTTCTGCGGGCTGTGGAGCTGCAGCGGGGTGGGAAAGAAGCCGTTGAGGTTTCCAGACACGGCATAGCTCGAGTTCGTGCTGCACACCGAGCCGATGGTGTACGCCACGCCTCCACCAAGACTCGCCGATGAAAGCAGGTGCGTGGTGTCTCGGCCGATCCCGCCCATGTTGCTCCGCCAGTAGCTTCGGAACTCCGAGAGTCGGGAACTGGAGTTCGAACCGGACCACGGATCCGGGTCGGCCCAGAGGCGGGTGTAGACGATGTTGAGCTGGGCACCGGTGTCCCGAGCGTAGATCACGTTGGCGCCGGCGATCAGGGTTTCGATGTACCCCTGGGCCTGCGCCTCATTTCCATTGAAGGTCGCGAGAAAGTCGTTGTCGGTGTCGATCGCGATGTCGATGGTCATGCAGACGTCACCGGCGACTCCATCGCTGGAGTCGGCCGCCGGGCCTTCGAGTTCCGGGTCGATGCCGCCCTGCGCGACGGTCTCGCACTCGAACGGTGACCACTCGATCAGGCCCTCGGCGAGGCCGGTGGTGTTGTAGATGACGGTGGTCCGATCGCCCTTCGGGTCGCCGGAGGTCAGGACCCAGCGATCACCCTCGGTCGCGATCCAGCCGTACATGCCCGCCGCGGAGTCGGCGATGAAGACTTCGGAGTCAGGGTCACCCGCGACATGGCCGGTCCAGATGGAGGCAGATCCGGCTCGCACTGGCCGAGTGATGCCGCGTCGAGCGACGATCACGGTGTCGGCGTCCGCGTCGAGGACGTTCTGCCGCTGAAGCTGCAGGTCGACGTCACCGATCAATCCGAGTGGGACCCGCTCCAGTGTGCATGCGTCCTGGTTCTTCATCGCGGCAAGTTCACCGAGATCGATGTGCAAGGCCTGACTCTCGACGAGAAGTGCATCGCGATGTGCGATCCGGGTGAACGGCCGAAGCGAGTCCTTCTTCGTCGAGCCGATCTCCGGCTCGATCCCCGCCATCACGGAGGAAGAGACCATCAGGGCACTGATCAGTGAGGCAGCGAGAGTCTGGTGGAGCGGCATCGGGAGCCTTTCTTTCTATCTGAATCGAAACGAGCAACTGACGGATTTTCGGAACCTCTTCATCGAATGAGAGCGGTGTGGATTCAGAACATACGACGGTCATCTCGAAAGTCGCGGTTCAATTCGGAATTTGCGTGCCGAATCTCCCCACGGCGTCTTCGGCGGAAGAGGCGCTTTGCCGAGGGGTGTAGATGGGTGAAATGCCGGTCCGTTCCGTTGATTTCATGGATATCGACCTCGAAAACCGCCATCTTCCAAAGACGGCTGGACGAAGAACGACCATGTTGGCGTGCGGAGCGGAGTCCGTGAAGGCCGGAAACCCTCGTTTCTCGGGCTCCTTCAACAGGGTGTCATCCCGTCGCCTCTCTCAGAGAGTCTTGCGAATCACTCCGGGCAGGACCCCCATTGGTCGAGGAGCAGCGCGAGGTCCCTGCCGTCGGTGCGGTCATCACCATCGAAGTCACCTGCCTGGCGTGACTCATGTTCGCCCCAGTTCTGCAGCAGCAGGTCGAGCTCCGTTGCATCGACAACTCCGTTCCCATCGAGATCCCCCCAGCAATCGCGGTTCTCATGTGAAGCGAGCGCGGATGTCGGCCCGCTGATCGCGTTGGGTTTATTTCCGAAGAGGATGGTCTCTTGAATCACCGGCCCCTGATCTGACCGCTGGGTCAGGATCCCCCCGCCGTCGAATGCGGTGTTTCCGATCACCAGAGAATCGAGGATCTGAAGCTCGGCGGGGTCCCAATCGAATTCGACAAAGAAGACCCCGCCGCCGCGATCACTGACGTTGTCGGTGATCACGCAGTGTTCCAGAGTGTGGCAACCGCTTGCGACCTTGATGCCGCCGCCATCGCCGGTCGTGAATCCGCCAGTGAATCGACTTCCCTGGATGTTCGAATCGCCTCGAAAGAGAAACGCGTTTCCTCCCTCTGCGTTGGCTTGACCACCGGAGAAGACGCATTGGTGAATGCCGCCGGAGAAGTGCTTGGAATACAGGTTCCCGCCGAAGGTCGATCGGTTCTCGATCAGACGACAGTCCACGACGGATACCGAGTTGTTACGAAGGTAGAGACCGCCACCGACTCGGAATCCATCGGGGCTTCGGCTTCCGGTTTGACCACCCGTGATCGTGAACCCCTCGATGCTGGTTCGGTCATCGAAGCCGTTTCCGATGAACACGACGCTGCGTTCTCGACCAGCCCCGTCGATCACCGTCACCGTCGGCCCGTCGGTCGAGATCAATCCGAAGTTCCGATCCTTGCCCATTCCGAAATCAAGGTTCTCTCGGTAAGTCCCCGGTCGGACCATGATCACACCGCCGTCGGCGACGAGGTCGATGGCGGCTTGAATGGTCGAGATGTCGTCAGGAACCATGATGGATGCTCGATCGATCGTCGAGCCAGAGCTTGCGATCCAGCTCCAGAGAACCGTCAAGGACACGAGAATGCCGATGGCGATCCCGCCCATGATCGAGCTTCGGTGAGGTTTCTCGTCATCTCCGCCCGCGATGGCGCTCCGAAGCTCCGATGCGAAGCCTCCAGCGTCGGCTTGCCGGCGATCCGGCGACTTTTCCAATGCCCGCTCGATGACGGCGGCGATCGCAACTGGCAATTCTGGGAGGAACAGGCAGATGTTCGCGGGTGGGACATGACGGACGGCCTGGGCCGCTGCAAGGATGTTGTCACCGATTTCGAAGGGTGGTCTGCCGGCAAGCATTCGAAACGCGATGACACCAAGCGCATGGACATCCGTCCGAGAGGAAATCGGCCCGAGAGATGGGTCGACTTGTTCCGGAGCCATGTACGCGGGCGTTCCGATGCCCGGATCATCTTTCCCACGGAGGCCGATGTTGGTCGTCGCGTCAGGAATGAACTCCGTGAGCTTGGCAATTCCGAAGTCGATGACATGGACATTTCCGTCCGGATCGACGATGAGATTTCCGGGCTTCAGATCCCGATGAACGATTCCGGTGGCGTGGACACTGCTCATGATGTCGCAGGCCTGAAGCAGAAGACTCATCGGTGTGTGTGAAGACTCCCGAGACGGTTCGCTCCACGCCGGGTCGCCATCGGCCTCACACACCAGCGTTTCAGTGATCCAGGCGGCCCCTTCGACCAGTTCAAATGCGATCCATGGGTCGGTTCGGTCCATCACTCGATGATCGAACGAGGTGTCCAGAATCTTGACCACGCCGGGGTGGTTGATTTTCCGAAGCAGCTCCACTTCTGCACGGAAGCGGTCGACTCGACTCCGATCCGATGTCCGGTTGTTCAGGATCTTGATCGCCGCCTGAGGTGGATCGTCGGTCTCGCCGCCGTTCAATCTGACGCCTCGGTAGACGGCACCCGAACCTCCCGCTCCCAACCATTCCTCAAGTCTCCATCCGCCCCCGGGGAAAGAAATCTCCTCCCCGACTCGAGGATCATTCTGTTCGGCTTCAACAAGAAGATGGGCGTCATCCGCCGCCTCAATCAGGCTCAGGATGTTCTGATGAAGCAGATGATCATCACCACACGAATCACGGAGAAACAGGCTTCGCTCTTCGCGCGGCTTGGACATCGCACGATCAAAGAGCATGCGAAGCCCGGAGCTTCCCAATTTCGAGCCGGCATGAGTTGGTTGTTTCATGAGGGAGAACTTGAAACAGGAAGTCGGTAGGATGAGCAACGGAGCGTACCTCGTGGATCCCGAGGACACCAGATCACGATCCACCGCTCGAGGGTCCGGGGATGAAACGCCCGGTCTTTTTCGTGCAATCGAGTCTTGTTCTGGCATAATGAGAGTTGATTTCTGATCAATCCCGCGAAGCGCGGGAGATCCCCCGATATCCCCCGCAAGAGATCGGCCACTCAATTGAAGATCCAACTACTTTCGAGCGTTCTCTCTCTCGGCCTTGTCTCGATGGCGATCGCATCTGCGAATCCACCGACGCTCGAACTTCAGAACGCCCGGCTTGAAATGCCATCGCTGAACTCGGCGGAGCAGTCGGCGCGATTCGCATCCTTCGCGGTCGACGCGGGCGAACGTCATGTCGTGGTTCGTCTTCACGCGAACCTCTCGGAGTCCGCGCGAACGCGACTGGGTGATGAGGGGGTGCGCCTGTTGACCTGCCTCGCGCCTCGGGTGTGGATCGCTTCCATCAATCCGGCCGCCGCGGCTGCGGCGGTCCGTCCGGATCGACCTTTGGGCCAGATCGCCTGGATCGACGATCTTCCGACGCTCGCAAAGCTCCACCCGTTTCTTGCCGCTGGTCACGTCCCGACCTGGACCACCGACCGGTCTCAACTGAACGCCTTCATCGAAGGGCGGGAGTTCGAACTCCAGGGACTCGCGGAACAGGCGCTCCGAAATGACGATCCGAAAGTCGTTCTTTATGTCCTCGGTCATGCGGACGTCACCCTCGGCGACCTCGGCGATCTGGTCGAGTTCGCCGGTGGTGAGATCAGATCGGAGATCAAGGCGTCCAACGGGCTCGTGGTGAGAGCGCGAATGTCGGAGATCGATCGACTCGTCGCCATGGACGAGGTGCTCTGGGTCGAGCCGGCTTTGCCAGCGTTCGATGTCAACAACGACTCGAATCGTCAGAACACCCAGGTCGATGAAGTGCGCGAGTCGCCGTACGGGCTTGACGGCTCCGGCGTCACGGTCATGGTGTACGACGGCGGATTCGCCGACGCGTCGCACCCGGATTTCGGCGGTCGATTGACGGTTCGCGACTCGAGTGGTCAGTCGAGTCACGCCACCCATGTCTCCGGGACCATCGGCGGAGACGGCACGAATTCAGGCGGCACCCATGCCGGGATGGCACCCGGAGTCGAAATTCAGAGCTACGGATTCGAGCAGGAGGGCGGACTCTCCGAAGGCTTCCTCTATACGGATCCGGGTGATCTCGAACAGGACTACAGCGATGCGATCTTGAACCACGGGGCGGTGGTCGCGAACAACTCGATCGGGACCAACACCGCGCCGAACGGATTTCCTTGTGATTGGACCGGCAACTACGGCGTGACCAGCAACCTGATCGACTCCGTGGTCCGTGGCGATCTCGGTGGCGACATCCGAATCGTCTGGGCGAATGGGAACGAGCGGCAGACTGATCGGTGCGGGGAGTTCTACTTCACCACGGCACCGCCCGCAGGCGCGAAGAACCACATCGCGGTGGGCGCGACGAATTCCAACGACGACTCCATCACGTCCTTCACCAGTTGGGGGCCGACCGACGATGGCCGCATCAAGCCCGATGTCACTGCGCCCGGATGTCAGAGTGATGATGACGGCGGCGTCACCAGCACCACCCCGGGCGGCGGGTATTCGAGTTACTGCGGTACGTCGATGGCATCTCCGACGGTGGCCGGGATTTCGGCGCTGATCATTCAGGATTGGCGACAGCAGTTTCCCGATCGCGGCGAGATTCGGAACAGCACGTTGAAAGCGTTGCTCGCCAACTCGGGTGACGACCTCGGGAATCCCGGCCCGGACTGCATGTATGGATTCGGCACGGTCCGAGCGCGTCAAGCGATCGACGCACTCAGAGATGACTCGGTCATTGAGAACGAGGTCGCCGATGGAGAGATCGCGGAACACCTGGTGATCGTGCAGCCCGGCGACTCGGAACTGCGAATCACGCTGGCCTGGGATGACGCCCCCGCGTCGCCGCTGCCGGTTTCAGCGCTGGTCAACGACCTTGACCTCATCGTCACCGACCCGGCCGGCGATCGGTGGTTCCCCTGGACCATCGACCCCGCCGATCCCGGAGCGCCCGCGACTCGATCCGGGGAGGATCATCGAAACAACATGGAGCAGGTCTCGGTCACCGACCCCATGACCGGCGCCTGGCGGGTGCAGATCCGTGGGACCGCGGTTCCCGTGGGTCCTCAGGAATACGCACTCTCCGCGACACCAAGCCCCATCGCCTGCAGCTCGACCGGAATCGTCGGATTCGGCGGCTCTGCCTTCCAGCCCGAGACGATCGTGCCGATCACCGTGGTCGACTGTGACATCAACACTGATGACACCATCACCGACACGATCGCGGTGGACCTCTGGAGTGACGACAACCCGTCGGGCTTCCAGACCGTCCTCACCGAAACGGATCCAGCGGCATCGACCTTCGTGGGTTCCGTCGAACTCTCTTCGGACCCGAGCGGCTTCGGTCTGTATGCCGTCGATGGATCGACGATCTACGTTCGGTACCGGGACGAAATGGACGCGGATGGTGGCTCGGACATCGACCGAATCGCGACGGCCGTCGTGGACGGCACGATCTCAGCGCCTCTCTCCGTCGAAGCCGTCGAATTCGGACCGGATTCCGCGACGATCAGAATCGTGACCGACGAGCCGGTTCGCATCTCGATCAGTTACGGACTTTCGTGTGACGCCCTTTATGAGACCTACGACAGTCTTGCGATGGGGACGGATCAATCCGTGACCATCAGTGGCCTGGAAGACACCTTCACATACTTCTACCGAATCCAACTGACCGATGCCGCAGGCAACTCCAGCGAGTACGGCGATGGCGCCAGCTGCTTCGAGTTCACGGTTCCGGATGCGGTGGACTTCTTCGCGGAGCAGTTCTCTGGAGGTTTTGATCTTCAGAACACGGCGGTTCGATTCACCCGAATCGAGACCGCGGATGTGTTCGCTCCCTGCGCCGAATCGATCACCAGCCTTCCGGTCGATCCGACGGGTGGTACGAGCATCGGGCTCGGCGATGATTCCGCGACCGAGATCGCGATTCCGTTCTCATTCGAGTTCTATGGCGAGTCCTGGAGCTCCGTTCACGTCGGGAGCAACGGTTACCTGACCTTCGGTTCCCCGGACACTTCCTACGGCGAGTCGTTGAGCAACCACTTCTCTCTCCCGAGAATATCCGCTCTGTACGACGATCTGAATCCCTCGGTGGGCGGAACGGTTTCGTATCGCGACCTTGGTTCGAGGCTGGCGGTGACCTGGCTTGGCGTGGCGGAGTACGGAACAAGCAACAGCAATACGTTCCAGATCGTTCTCGAATCGAATGGTGAGGTCACCATCGCGTGGCTGGGGATCGAAGTTCAGGATGCGATCGTGGGTCTTTCGCCCGGCACCGGTACGGATCCCGGATTCATCATGGCCGACTTCTCTGAAGCCAGCGCCGGCTGCCTTCCACGGCCACCTTCGGCCAGCGATCTTTCTTATTCGATCTCTCCCGGAGGATCCGTGGACATCACGCTCTCCGCGAGTGATGACGGTCCGATGGAGGCGTTGACGTACATCGTCGATTCGCTTCCGGAACGCGACCTCTTCGATGCGGCGACCGGACGACTGATCACCAGTGTTCCGCATCAACTCGGCGGCGGCAGTGGGCCGCACCTTCGATTCGAATCTTCGGGAGCGTGGGAGGGTCTGACGGAGTTCATCTATCACGCTGATGACGGCGAACGTCCGCCCGAAGGAGGCCCCTCGGCGCCCGCGATCGTGTCGATCACCGTGGCTTCGGGACCGCAGATCGTCCACCGCTTCGACTTCGACGTGGACCCGGGGTGGGACGTGGAAGGGGAGTGGGCGTTCGGGCAGCCGACCGGAGCGGGTGGTGCCTGGGGTAATCCTGATCCATCCAGCGGTGCCACCGGAGACTTCGTCTATGGCTACAACCTGAATGGTGATTACGCCAACAACATGTCCGTTCAGTATCTCACCAGTTCGTCGATGGACTGCTCCGACGTGACCGGCACCACATTGCAGTTCCAGCGATGGCTGGGCATCGAGAGTGCCAACTATGACCGTGCCGAGATTCAGATCTCGATCGGCGGAAGTGATTTCTCGACGATCTGGGAACACGACGGCGGATCGCTTCCGGGCGGAGCCTGGGAATCGGTCGAGTACGACATCTCCAGTCTGGCCGATCAACAGAGCGACGTTCGCATTCGCTGGGTGATGGGCACGACGGATGGTTCCGTCGTCTACTGTGGCTGGAACATCGATGACGTCAGAATCATCGGCGTTGTTCCGAACAACCAGGTTCCCGGCGACCTCAATGGAGACGGCGTCGTCGACGGCGCCGACATGGGGTTGCTTCTCGTCTCGTGGGGTCCTTGTGCAGGGTGCCCGGCCGACTTCAACGGCGATGGCATCGTCGATGGCGCGGACATGGGGCTTCTTCTCACCTACTGGACGTCCGGCTTCGCCCGTGAAGGCGTGGCGAGTGATCGAAAGTCTGATGATCTCGAATCGCCCGACCTCGGTCTCGACATGGAAGACATGTCGGAATCCATGATGGTCAACGATCGTCGGCTCGTGGTGGCCGATCACGGCGGGTTGATCGTGACGGAAGCCGGATTCACCCAGACCGCGGACGGAGTTCTGGTGATCGAGATCGACGGGCTCGACCCGGTCGTGGATTCCGACCTGATCGTGGTGAACGGGGAGGCTCGTCTGGATGGCGTCCTTGAGCTTCGCATCGCCGAGCAGCCTCGAATCTCATCGGGGACCTTCGTGGTGATGCTTGCGTCATCGATCGAGGGCGACTTCGCCGAGATCGATTGGGCTGGTGTGGCGCGTGACGATGTCACGGTCTGTCGTGGTGAGCGTGCCTTGATCATTCAGTTCGGGGTAGACCTCGGTTCTGAGAACGGTGAAGCACAGATGGTGTTGCCTGCAGAGGCGATCGGATTGATCGATGCGATCGGCTCGACCGATGTTTCTCATGATCTGGATGGCGACGGTCTCGTCACCGCAGTTGATCTCGGGCTGCTGCTTCGATCCGACGCCACCTGCAACTGATCACCAAGTCAAGGTTCGACCAACCTCGACGCCCCGGCGGTTTGAATCCGTCGGGGCGTCGT
Organism: Phycisphaera sp. TMED9; assembly: GCA_002167845.2. Classification (GTDB taxonomy): domain Bacteria; phylum Planctomycetota; class Phycisphaerae; order Phycisphaerales; family SM1A02; genus UBA12014. Next base: position 125,968 of record NHBO02000079.1, read on the forward strand.
TTTTTTCATTCTGTCCGAGAAGCCGCTGATGACGCGCCTTCTAGATCTAACCTCATGACCATCCGATAATCGGATAGTGCCTGCAAGCGCCGGGAATCTTGGACTTCGCCGCAGCAGAGTGCAATACTTGAGAACCAACGGTGGTCTTACCTTGTTCGCAGGAGTAACTGAAGATGCGATTTTGGATGCTGCCAGCCATCCTTCTATTGACCGTTCTCGGCGCCACGATGTCTCTGATGGCTTTTGATGCGCCGGAGCGTGTGGGTGTTTCCGCTGACGTCAAGAAGTCGCCCCCGAAGAACCGGGCCATCGATCCTCTTCGGCCCTGGCAACATGCCGATGGCCGAATCGAACATCGACGCCGATTCTTCGATTCGTGGGACGAATGGCGAATCGCCCAGGGCCCGGACTTCGACCATCGATGCGGAACACCTTCGCCACCACCGGGAAGTCCGGACGGGGTGGCCGGATTCGCCGGATCGGATTGCGATCTTCAGCAGACCGTCCCTTCAGATGACTACGATCCGTCCAACGGCGATCTGGTGATCCCCGTGGTCGTGCACGTGATGCAGAATGACGAAGGTACGCTGGGTTGGATCGATCGCGCGACCATCGAGCAGCAGATCAAGATCCTCAACGACGACTTCTCCGGTGTTGGGGTTTCCAGCGCCGACGATACGCCCGGCGCCGGAGTTCGCTTTGCCCTTGCCGGCGTGGACCCGGATGGCGGGTCGACGATCGGCATCACCTGGTCACAGAACTCGACCTGGTTCAACGATCAGGGTGCGTACTGGGAGTCACTTGCCTGGGACCCCACGCGGTATCTGAACATCTACACGAACGCGGCGGGCGGAAACTTCGGATATGTGAATGCACTTCCCGCCGCAGGTCTGGCGGGCGAGATCGAAGATCGAGTTGTGGTCAGCTGGCGGACGTTCGGAGAGGGAGGAGATTACGGATCGCCTCAGGATCTCGGCCGGATTCTCACCCACGAGGTGGGGCATTACCTCGGGCTGTTTCATACTTTCCAGGACGGGTGCGATGGGGAGTCCTGCTCTTCGTCAGGCGACCGAATCTGTGATACGCCGTCTCAGGCTTCACCGAACTTCGAATGTTCCAGCGCCGATACATGCGGAACCGTGGATGCCGTCGAAAATTTCATGAACTACTCGTGGCAGGTCTGCATGCGGGAGTTCACGCCGGACCAGATTCGGCGGATGCGATGCACGATTCAGACCTATCGACCGGACCTCGCGATGTGGGCCGAGCAGTGCGCCTACACCTGCGAATGTGACCTGAATCGAGACGGGCGAGTCAATGGAAGCGATCTTGGATTGATGCTTGGAAAAATGGGACCAGTGGAAGGTGAATTGGTGGTCTGTGGAGACTTCAATTTCGATGGTGTGATCGATGGAAACGACTTCGGTCGAATTCTGATTTCCTGGGGCGATTGCATACCCGGTCCATGTGACGACATCGACACGTGTGATGATGGCGATGACTGCACGGTCGACTATTGCGCCGCCGGAGAGTGCGTCAGTCTTGACATCCCATTCTGTGGGATCTGCGGTACGTCCGAGGCCGGGTCGTGCTACGAGTCCAACGGCTCACCCGGGTGCAGTGAGATGGACTGTTGCGAAGCGGTCTGCGCGTTCGATCCCTACTGTTGCCAGATCACCTGGGACGCCTCCTGCAAGAACAAGGCGCTCTCCGGGAACTTCCCCGAGTGCGATGGCTGAGCCTGCTCGGGCATGACCACGCCGTCGCAGCCGTTGATCACAATCCGATCACCGTTTTCGCCTCTTCCTGGATGGCTCCCTGCATCCAGATGACACCGAATGGTGGTTGGTGGCGCGATTCGGCCGGTCCAGTGATTCAGCGAGCCACGCGGCAGAGCGTCTGACAACTGAATCCCAAGTCCGTTCTATGAAAGAAATCGGCATTGCTGCCCATTTTGACGAAATCTTTCGTTCATCGGCAATCGGCGACGAATTTATTCGTACTCTACGGGTGTCGCCCACTTGGTCGTCAAGCGGATGAACCAGATATCCGCCGGAGTACGCCGACATGGCTCGCCCGAAATCGAATCCCGACCCCAGCCGCCGTCGACCGACCGAGTCGGAGTGCAACATCCTCTCGATCATCTGGGACCGAGGCACCGCCACGGTCCGCGAGGTCTACGAAGACCTCTCGCAGCGACAGGAGGTCGGCTACACCACGGTCCTCAAGTTCATGCAGATCATGACGGAGAAGGGGCTGCTCGAACGCGACGTCTCGGTTCGGCCGCAGGTCTTCCGTCCGGCGCGAGACAAGGCCGATGTCCAGCGTGACATGGTCGGTGACCTGCTCGACCGCGTCTTCGGCGGATCACCGGAAAGCCTCGTGCTCGGCGCCCTCTCCAGCCGACCTTCGACCCCCGGGGAGATCGCCAAGATCCGGCAGTTCCTCGACGAGATGGAAGGAGACTCGGCATGACCGTCTCTCATCTCTTCCAGACGCTCGGCCTGACG
>NHBO02000080.1 GCA_002167845.2 Phycisphaera sp. TMED9
GGTCATGGGAATCCTGATCCTGCTTGCCGTGCTGACCGGAATCAGCGTGCGACAGGTCAGCCAGGGGGCGCGGCTCAGTTCCGGTTCCAATCAGGTGATCGCCGCCCTCGGGGCGGCGCGAGCCTACGCCATTCAGAACAACAAGACCGTCATGCTCACCTTCGTGGTGAACGTGGATCCGAACAAGGTCTCGGAAGGCGAGACCGTCGAGCTGGTGCTGGCGGAGTCCACCGGTCAGATCTCCACGCGATACTCGGGCATCCAGTGGTACGACGAACGTTTCCTGCCGGTCGCGGGACTTCCGGCGGTCTCGCTTCCTCGCGGGATCAAGGTCGCCGGTCCGTTGAACACCGCCTACGTCGGTGGTGGCTCCAACGGTGTTCCGCAGGACGACCTCTGGGTGACCCAGCCGGGCGGTGACTGGCGGGCCGCCGGCGGTGACATCTTCACCCGCGAGATCGGCCGGCAGATCGCGGTGATCTTCGGACCCGATGGAACGCTCATCACGAGAAACGTCCAGGGTGCCGGCGGTTCGGGAGCGGTGGTCTGGCCCTTCCTCGACGCGGATCGCAACAACGTGCCCGAGATCATCAATCCCTATGGCTACGGCGGGATTCTCCAGTACGTCGCCTACGACGCGGTCGGCGACGAGTGCGACGTGCACCCGGTGCAGTGGCTCGCGGTCTACGACGATGCGGAGTTGCGTCGCGCCCGGGGGGATGCCAACTGGACGGGTGAGGATGGCGAGGAGATTCGGAACAGTCGCATCACCGACTGGGTCGACGACTTCGGCATTCCAATCTTCTTCAATCGATACACCGGCGTCGCGGAGACCGTGAATCCATGAACCTCCTGAATGTGATGGACATCACGAGTTCTGCGAGTCCTTCGACCGCGTCGCGCGGGCGTCGAGGCAGGTCGCGCGGCTTCTCCCTGATCGAACTTCTGCTCGCGATCTTCATTCTCGGCGTGGGGGTCATTTCGATCTCCGCGGTGTTCCCGGCGGGCATCGTTCAACAGCGCCGGGCGCAGGACGACGTGCTCGGACCGGTGATCGCCGAAGCGGCGCTGTCGACGATCCGGTCGAAGGTGGGACAGTCGGACTTCGGCACGTTCGAGGAGTTCGGGATCTACACCCCCGCGACGTTCGCCGCCCTTGACGGCGACTTTCCGAACACCTGGTTGCGTGGCGGTGATGAATTCACCCAGCGTGGCGACTGGCCCTGGCTTCGGCCGTCGATGGCCGTCGTCCCCGCGGGCGTCGCGGCCGATTCGCGGGACTACTTCGGCGACATCGACATCTTCAGTGCCCGGGTCGCTCGCGACTCGGTCTTCGCTCCGGAATATCCCGGGAGCTCCAATCTCGACTGGCAGATCGGAAAGACCACCGAACTGCGGTTCTCCAATGGTTTTCCGGTGATCGGAGACGAGTACGCCAGCGGTGATGTGGGTGGATTCCTCTTCGGAGTTCCGTTCAATCGATCGAAGTTCGACTTCTTCGGAAACCTCGAAGATCCGCTGGTCACCGTCACTCAGGAAGAACGGTTCTGGCCGGCCGGATCCGGGTACGAGACCGGTCGAAATCGACCGCAGTACGCCTGGGACTGCATGTTCCGTCGGTTCCAGGGGCGGGTCCAGGTCGCGATCTTCGTCTATCGGGTGAACGTCGGCGGGGCGGCCGGCGGCTATGCCGTCGCGCAGGACGCCGGGAACAACGCCTACGACCGGGACGGGCTTCGCCCGGCGATGCCGGCGAGGGCTGATTTCTTCATGTCGGTGGCGGGGAGTTCCTATCGCCCGCTCACGCCGTACGGCGCTGATCCGACACCCAATGCCCCGCCGAATCTCGATGACTTCGATCGGGCGGAAGTCATCGGCACGGATCCGCAATTCAACGAACCCAACCCCACCCTTGATCCGTACTTCGAGGGCTGGCAGGCACCGGGGCAGTGGCTGCTTGATCCGTCGAATCGGATTCATCGAGTCACGCAGGGGCGTCGCAACAAGCGGCAGGGCCCGGTCCGACTCGCTCGTCCGATTCCGTCGCAGGCCCCGAGTTCCGCGATCTGGAACCCGGCGACCGCGGAAGGCGGACCCTACTTCGACCCGGACGCCATCCAGACGGAGACGGACGAGGTCCGATCGCTCTGGTTCGTGCCTCCGGTCGATCGTCGCGGCGTGTCGCTCACGCCGGTCTACGTCACGGTGAGGGACCTTTGATGCTGAGCAACGTTCACGAAACATTCATCGATGCGGCTCGCTCGAATCACGTGTTCGGCCGCGGCGGCAAGAGCGGCCGCGCCTTCACGCTCACCGAGCTGCTGGTCGCCATCGTGGTGCTTCTGGTGGTGATTCTCGCGGTCGGCCGGATCTTCGGCACTGCGAGCACCGTGGTGAAGAACGGCGAGGCCAACGCGGACATCCTGCAGGAGACTTCCGCGGTCGAGCAGTTGATTCGAAGTGATCTCGCCCGAATCTCGGACGAGGGTTTTCTCATCATCCAGTGCATCGGCGTCCGCAACGACGTGATGGCCTCGCTCGGTGGTGGGCCGCTTCTGGATCCGACCAAGCCCGCGGGTCACATCTTCCGCTGCGATCAGATGGCGTTCGTCGCGGATGATCTCGCGATCAGCAGACAGACCCAGACCATGGGATCGTTCACGGAATCGACCCTCGGCACCTACGGTGGCGAGACGTCGCCGACTCCGCAGGCGACCTCGAGCATCATCTACTACGGACACGGCATCCAGTTTCCGTTCTTTCCGAAGAACCTCGGTCTGACCGCCGACGTCGATCCGTCCTACAACATCCAGCCCTGGTTCCGGCCCTCACCCGCGGACACCTCGGCCCGCGTCGAACTGCAGCGCTGGCCGCAGGGAACGTCGCTTCCGGGTCAGTACAACGGCTCTCAGCCGGATGCGAGCGATTGGACCCTCGCACGGCAGGAGACCCTGATCGCCGATGACCGGCAGGGCAACAGTCGCACCTTCCTTTCCACGCCCGCGAACCGGAATTCCGCCGAAGCGATCTTCGACGACGCGATGGAGGCGTCGCGGGTGGACGTCGTCGCGACCGACATCGGTCGGCTCCGGGATTCGATCCGCACCCTCGGCCCCGACGGCGTGGTCCAGACGCTCTTGAACTACCGGCCTCGTGCCGAGAAGCGGCCGCCCACCCTGGACAAGAGCGACGTGCTGCTCACCACCAGCGTGCTGGCGAGCAACTGCTCCAACTTCGTCATCGACTGGACCTGGTCCGACGGGGTCGGCCGCGAACTCGACCTCGACTTCGATCCGAAGCGCAATCTTCAGGGGGTGCTGAGAGGGGTCTCGCATCGCGGCGGATATCGATCCGGGGTCGGCAACGAGCCTGACGAGGTCGTCGAAGCATCGCTTCCGCAGCCCTGGTTCGGCTTCGCGGACAACAGTTCCGACTCGGGCAACCCGAATCTCGACGTGACCTTCGCCTCCGCCTATCTCGGCGGCTCGTTCTACGACCGTGAGGTTCGACTGCACGCACCACTGGCCTACCACCCGAACAATGGCGTCATCGACGGCGGACCCGCCGACGTCGATGTCTTCAACGGGACCGGCAGTCTGCGGCCCCGCGCGGTCTCGACCGTCGAGGGTATCGGTGGCGCCGGAGGCGGCGTGGTCGACCAGCCGTTCGGCTCCGACGTGCCGGTCTACCGCTATCGCGCCTACTTCGGATTGAACGGCAAGGAGCCGTTCATCCGCGACGGCGCCGGTCGGCCGATCACTCAGGCGGCGACGGGTGGCGAGCCGTGGCCGATCTATCGAACCGACTACACACCGTGGCCGTCCGCGGTGCGGATCAGCGCGACGTTTCACGACAACCGTGACGCGATCGAGGGTGGGCGACTCGTGCAGTTCACGATCCCGCTTCCGGCGCGGGTGCAGGATCTTCCGGAGAACTGAACCATGACCATGCATACGAACCAATCAGTCTTCGGAACGGTCACCTCTTCGATGCCTCGGCATCGAGCCCGTCGTGGCAACACCCTCGTGCTGGTCACCGCCATCCTGGTGCTCCTGGTGATCATCGCGACCGCGTACATCACCCGAGCCCAGGGCGGTCGCGTCATCGCCGCCGCCCAGCGGAAGGCGATCGATCGGGAAGATCGGGCGCAGCTGGCGGTGGGGGTGGTCGCCAACGAGATTGCCTCGAACCTGTTTCCCAAGCTGGTTGATCAAGGAAACGACCCGTCGGTCTTCGACGGGGGCGTCGCCACGTCGAGCACGCCACGTCTGTCCCGGCCGTTCTGGCTCGGTCAGAAGCTCGATCGATACATGGTCGATCCGCAGTTGGACGGCGACGGCAATCCGATCGCGGCCTACAACTTCGCGCCCTACGAGACCAAGGCGTGGACCAACTGGCCCGACACGCAGGGGAACGCATCACCCTTCGGCCCCGGCGCTCCCAACGGGACGCTGTATGACGCGCGAGACCTCGTGATCGGCGACGACAACCCCGTCGGCAATCCCGGTTTCGCGGATACCCGCTGGCTCCGTTCGACCGAGCCGCAGCGGGCCTATGACCAGAACGGAAACCTCGGCTACGACAACGTGGTCGGCTCATCCGGGTTCACGCACTTCAGTCACCTTTCCTGGCCGGCGACCGCCGAGAACGGCTGGCGAGTCTGCTTCGACATCGCCAACATCGCGGCCTTCGATCCGACGCTCTCGGATCCGACGGCGCCGTTGGCGACGCCCGAGTCGGGGTTCACGATCACTGCGACCTCTTCGGATCTCTACCGCCAGGGATTCACCGAGTACGGCCTCTTCCAGGAGCCGGTGGCGCTCCAGACGCCCTACGAGCAGTGGCTTCCCGGCGTGGTGCCCGCCAGGTACAACGGGACTGGGGACTTCCTCGCTCGGCGGGCCGACTGGTTCGGCACACCCAACACGCACTTCAACGCGGTGCTCGGAAATGGCAATGGTCCGCTTCCGAACTTCATCAAGATGAACGACCTCGGCCCGAAGCGTGAGGAGTTCGTCTTCGGAACCGACCGCAACGTGGTCGGGCGCACGCTGGCCGACGCCGACGGCGACGGGTTCACCGATTCATTCTGGTTCCTTCTTCCCGGGGCCAGCGAAGACGGGCTTCGTCAGGTCGCCGCGGTGTCGATCGTCGACAACGCGGCGATGGTCGACATGAACGTGGCGACGCGGTTCGACCGCTGGAGCACCGCGGGTCAGACTCCGGCGGACATCGCCCTGACCAGTCGGCTGGTCCAGCCCGGGGCGCAGGCGACGCAGTTCGGTGACAACGCGAACGTCTACGACACCACCGACACCTGGGTCGGGCTCTTCAGTGATCCGCAGAACACCTGGCCGGCGACGGCCTGGAACTTCAACTACGCCTACGACACCTCGTACCAGTATCGGATCGGAAGTTTCGACGGGACCGAGACCCTCTCGACCCAGTACAACCCGCTGCTCTTCGGCGACTCCACCAGCGAGGCGTCGAGCTGGCTCCGGCAGACCGGCGTCCTGAACCAGGATGTCGGTTCGACCGGGTACTTCGCCCTCGAACAGCCGTATCGATCGCTGATGGTGGCCTTCGGTGACGGCGATCCGGACCGGGCCCGATTCGATCGGCGTCGGTACTTCAAGCGCCGACAGACCGACGGAGGGCTCTTCGTCCGTCGCACCGACGACATCGGCCAGTCGCTTCCGGTCGACCAGTGGACGGTCCGAAACGTGCCGCCCCGAGGCTTCACCGATGCCGACGAACTCGAGCTCCGGATGTTCACCGGGAGCAACTACGGCCCCGTGGTCTCGGCGTTCGAACGAACCGTGAACCGTCCGTGGCAGCGCGAACGCAACCCGTTCCGGTCGACCCTCGCCCGGTCCGAGTCGGTCGAGAACTTCCTCGACTACTACGACTCGAACCCCAACGGCGCCTGGCCGCCGACCGCGGGAATTCCGATCGGCGATCAACTCTCGGCGGACCAGCTGCTGCGGGATCTTCGGCATCGAGTGACCACCTATGGCTCGGTGCGGAACGACCTTCGACCGCTGCATCTCCGACCGACCGCGTTGTTCGACCCCGATTACGACTACGCCTTCGGCCGGCTTCGCTCGACGGCGCCCGAAGATCTGCTGACCACCACCAACCAGACCGCATTCGACGTCCGCAAGCAGAAGCTCGACCTTCGCGGCTCGGCCCTCGACGCGCCGATCACCGAATTCGAGTCACTGCTCTATAGCGGTGAGTTCGCCGACCCGTTCAACGTCGTCGGGGCCATCGATCCGGATGACCTCTACGCCGGGGTCTGGCCGCCGATCCTCGGGGGACCGTTCGCGTTCCGCGTGGAACTGGATCGGTCCTTCCGATTCCGGCAGGAGCTGCAGGAGACCTTCGGAACGGCGCTCTCCGGTCTGTTCAGAGACCCCGTCGACGGGACCAACTACACCCAGAGCTACCTGGGCAACAGTTACGCCAACATCACCGAGAACCAGAACGCGTATCTCAAGACGCAACTGATGGCTGCCAGCTGGGCGGCGAACATCGACACCAATCGGGACAACCGATTGCGTGGCACCAACGCCTTCAACTATGCGGATTCCAATGGTCCCGCATCGGTGGAGGGGCTTGAGATCCTGGACCAGCCCATCTATCCGGACTGGGCCCCCCGGGTCTCGCAGGAAATCGACGGATACCTGGGGGCGATCGATCAAGACCTCAAGAACCTGACGTTCCCCGGGATGGAGCGACAGCCCTTCATCATGGAGAGCTTCTTCGCGCTGGTCTATCCCAAGAGTCGAATCTCCTCGACCACCGCCAACGAGCTCGACAACGACGAGGACTATCAGCAGTACCTCCTGAGTGAAGGCATCGACGGCGCGTCCGCCGGTGACGACACGATTCCCACCGGCTTCATCGATGCCGGTGATTCGTGGGTCGACAAGGAGAGCGAGCCGGCGATCGTGTTCGCGATCCAGCTCGCCAACCCGTATGAAGAACCGGTCGGACTGCACGACGTCTACATCCGGGTGGGTGACAACATCCGCCCGTTGAACCTCGGGCGGCTTCCCAGCCCGCACCCGCAGGGCGTCGCGGATCGCACCCAGCCGTACTACCGGCCCGGCGAACTCTTCCTGGGGCCGACCCGGCCGGATGCTCCGAGAACCGCCATCGTCTTCGGCATCATTCCCCCGGGATTCAACACCAACGACGGCACCGCGGACGGCGACTTCGAATACGAATTCGGCGTCAAGTTCGAAGAGTTCCATGCCAAGTGGATGGACTTCCTCGATCTCGAGCCCGGCAATCTGTTCGGTTGGGATGCGAACCTTCCGCTCGACTCGCATCAGACCATGGTCTTCGACGCGTCGCCCCGGTCGTTCCGACGGGCGACGCCGGCGTCCACGTCGGTGTCGATCCAGCCCGTGCTTCCGCCGCTCCTGTCCTCGGATCCTCAGAACTGGTTCGATGACCCGGATCGCTCCGTCGAAGTGCTCAAGTTCGTCCAGAACCCCACGACTTTCGTCCCGGGACCTGGATCGATCAACAACAACGGCTACCTCTACGTCATCGACCGGCTCGACAACGAGCACACCGGGGCGGAGATCGAGTTCAAGGATCAGATGAAGCGGTTGGTGGAGGACGACTTCGCGCCGACCATGGATCAGGACTACATCTTCGATCTCAACAGCAACGACCGTCGCGAGTGGAACGGGATTCGACTCGAGGGCGATGACTTCTTCGTGAGCTGGGTGCGGGCGGGCCGGCCGTGGGGCTGGGACGTCAACCGCAATGGCGTCTACGACATGACCGAGGTGAACCCTCGGTATGTCTTTGCGGAGATTCCCGAAGACGACTGGGTCAAGACCGAGGTCGACGCCGTGGTGCTCAGCAGTGGCTCCGCACAGGTCAAGGGGAACACCATCGATCTCGATGACGATCCCGATACCGGTGGCGCCGCCGGCGCGCCGTGGCTGACCCGCTCCTATCTTCTCCCGCTGGCGACCCGCGCCTCGGGCGGAGCGGGTGGATTCGCCTTCGACTTCGATTCGGTCCGCGGAAAGCCGGTCAACTTCACCACCGCGACCGCCCTGGTGGGTGGTGCGGGAACCCCGACCATCGACTTCGATGCGGGCTTCCCGGTGTTCGCCGACGGGTCGATCCGGCTCTCGACCGATTCGTCCGGCTGGCCCGGGCAACCGGCCAGCAACTTCCGCTGGGTCATGATGGACAAGGGGCAGTCACCCGACGAGACCCTCCCCGGAACCCGTTCCGGGATCGCCAGTGGCTCCGACGGCAACGGCAATGGCGTCGACGACGGCCTCGAGCAGTACCAGCGGGTCTGGCTCGAAAAGGATCAGTGGGCCTATCCGCTCCAGATGCTTCAGAAGGATGCCGACTACGAGCAGGTCGGTGAGATCACGAACGCCTTCCTCTGGGGTCATGCCGTCCGGCATCGACCCGGCGTCACCTCGCCGCAGTCCTTCAACGGTCTGCCTTTGCTGGAGACGATCTTCACCTTCGGTGAGATCATGAACGGCGTCGGCGACGAGGATCTTCTTCCCGTCGCACCTCGGGAGTATCTCGACGATGTCGGAATTCCCAACACCAGTGGCGCGTTCACCAATCGATTCCGACCCACGCCGGGCAACCTGACGGCGCCCGTCGGCGCGTCGGTGGATGCCTTCCGGCCGTTCACGCAGGTGGTCGAGGTCTCCGCGGTTGGAGCGCCCTGGACGCCGAAGCTTCCCGCAGGCCTTTCCGTCTTCGACGCCCTGGTCTGCGACGGGCCGGGTGCCAACTACCGGATGGACCTCGATGGAGACGGAGCGCTCGATGCGGTCGAGTTGCTGGCGATCGAAGACGCTCGGTACGGCAATGCCGCCGGATTCCAGGGAGCCGGCACTCGCGGTCTGATCAATGTGAACACCGCGAGCACCGAAGTGATGCGGACGCTTCCGCACATGAGCCGGCTGGTCTACAACGACACCTACGACGGGTGGGACGGGCTCGGCTCGTCTCCCTCCGACGGGAATGCGATCTGGCGGGCTTACGCGCCGGCGGCGCAGCTCTCGGGTGACGTCACGAATCTGGCGGTCCCCAAGCCGATCGCCACCCGAAACCCGCAATGGGTCCGAGTGCCGGAAGCGATCGATCGATATCGCGATGGTGGCGCCATCTTCAGTAACGGGAACATCAAGGCGGTCCAGGTCGCCCAGAACACCGCGATGCCCTTCACGGGCAATGTCGCCATGCCTTCCTACGACGATCGTGGCACCTACGGGTACGGCGACGCGCCGGAGATGGCGGCCTGGCTCAGCGACAACGTCGTCTACCCCGACCTGGGAATCAACGGGGTGGTCGGCCTGTACCCGGGCATGCGTCGCGGTCAGGGAATCGCAAGCCTCGGTGAACTGATGCTGCTCGATCGAGTCGGCGTTTCCAACGGCGCCGGCCAGTCCTGGCCGCAACGATCCACGTCGATCACCGGTGCTGGTCTCGATCCCTACGCGTATCAGTACGACTTCGGTGCGGGGACCAACTACGGATCCTCGATCGCTCCGTGGGATCCTGCGGCGTTGGATCCGGCCTTCAACACCCGACTGGGTCTGGGCTGGCGCCCGGAGGTGGGGAACACCGGCGCGGCGTCCGAACTGGCTCTGCAGGCCGACGCCCGGCTTTCGACCGACCGACGAAACATCAGTTGGTTCCAAAGCAAGGCCGACGCATCGACTCGGGTTGAAATCCCCGACGAAGTGGCGAGTGATGCCGAAGAGGCCAACCTGCTCTTCGCCGGTATCTCGAACCTGGTGTCGGTCCGAAGTGATGTCTTCACGGTTCACATGAGAATCAGATCGTTCCGCCAGAATCCAGTGAGCGGCCTCTGGAACGCCACCGATCCGGAGTTCATCGTGGATGATTCCCGGTACGTGTTCGTGGTGGATCGAACGAAGTGTGATCTCCCCGGCGAAACGCCCGAGATCCGACTCTTGAGCAAGGTTCCGAACTGATCGAGGGGCCTCTCGCTCGAGGGGCCACTGGGGGTGGCGGTGTTCAAACCGCTCGCCCGACAATCGAGCCATGTCGAATCAACTCGACCCGCGTCCTCGCCACGCTCGTCCAGCGTTTGGGGGGCGCGGGCTTTTTCTTGGCTTCCATCCGGGCCCGCGAGTCCATGCGGGCGAACGGGGGCTACCGGACCCTGAGAGTGGAATCGACGCTGAATCGGGCCGCGGAGGCCCTTTGATCCGGCGATTTCCCGCTCTGAGGCTGGCGTCGATGGGAGGTGGATGGCATGCTTCAGACTCAGGAGCAGGCGATATCGGAAAGGTCCGAAAAACCGGCCGATGAGCACTTGGCTCGGCGGAGGGCAAGGCTACGATCAGACGTCGGCGTGCCATGTTTTCGGCATGGAAGATCGATCCGCCGTGGCCGAAGAAAGATCACTCGAACAGAGTTTCATGACCAGGGTTGGGACGTCCAGGCGTCCGTTCGGAGATGAAGGCAACCATGCACAGTCTGCAGATCAGGATGACCATCGCATTCACGCTCGTCATCGGTGCCGCCACGCTGGCATCCGTGGCCGTCGAACCGACGTCGAAGGATCGCCGCGCCGATGCCCGAAAAGCGGTCGCGCCGCCAGCGACGACGCAGGCGGTCGCCCCGCGTGAGAGGACGCCATCGGGCAACTCCGAGCGGGCGGTCGCGGGCCCTCGAATCCAGGCCGCCGCGGGATTGGTCGTTGCTCGAGATGGTCGAGTGAGATTCGACCCACGCATGATCGATGCGCTCCGAAGTGGTGATCGACTGAGCCTTGGATGGCGACCACGGTCCGCGCCCGAGCAGTTTGAAGTGATTCGATACAACCGCACCTCGACCGCGGGCTGCTGGTGGCAACTCCGCTCGCTCGAGCGTGATCTGGTCGTGGCGACCCTGGCGCAGCGCGACGGGCTCGTCGCGGGATGGCTGCAGGAACCCGGTGACGGTGGCGGCATGGAATGGACGCTGGTGCCGATCGGTCCCGGTCTGGCCCGTCCGGAACCCAAGGCATCGGACCTTCCCGGCTGCGGTGGCGGGATCATTCCTGACGTCGGTCCGGAGGGCCCGCTTGAAGAGGGTGGCATCGCCGGCGGAGGTCCGGACGAAGAAGAGTGTGCCGGGTGTGCCGCGACGGTCGCCGATATCGCGTTCTTCTATACGAGCTTGTGTCTCGAAGCGGAGGAGGAGCGGATCGAGAACGACGGAGGCGATCCCGAGGACGCACCCGCCGCGATCGGTGCGGTCTGTGAACTCGAGTGCGCCAACACCACGATCAGCATGGAAAACTCCGGCCTGATCTACGGCGCCCGGCCGGTCTACGTCGGGCTGGTCGAATGGGATGAGCAATCGGACAGTCTCCTGGGTCCGTTTCAGAATCCCAGTGACGGCGTGATCGACGAGGTTCACGAGACGCGGGACCTGGTCGGTGCCGATGCATGTGCGCTCGTCTCGCTGACCGACGGCGAGAACCCGGCCGTCGGCTATTGCGGACTTGCCTACGTCCTGGGTGGAAACAGCCCGGAGTTCGCGTTCAGCAGTCTCGTTCGAGGGTGCATGGGGTATTCCCTGTTGGCNCACGAGTTCGGTCACAACATCGGTCTCCTGCATGCGGTCGGAGACAGCGCCACTGGTGATGGACCGCCATGCGATCCCTGGGATCCGGCCTGGGTGGGCTGTTGCGCTCCCGGTGAGAGTCCCGAGGTGGGTGAGGATGAACGGGCATATCAGTACGGTTGGCGTTGGGTCGGAAGCACCACGTTCTGTTTCAAGACGGTGATGGCCTATTCCCCGGGCAGCACGGTTCTGCACTACTCGAATCCCGAGGTCATCTACGACGGCGTCCCCACGGGAAGCCCGCAGGAGTCCGCTGACAATCGGGTCGCCAACAACGCTCGTCGGATCCGCGAAACGATGCCGGGTACCGCGGCATACCGGTGTGCCGTTCCAGAGCAGACCGGAGAGGATGGCCGTTTGGTCGCGGGGGGGCTGCAGCAGTTCGACTCCTTCGGCATCTCGATCACCACCAACGGCATTCGAATGATGTCCGGCGCCAGCCGNCATGACGCCCGCGGACTGAACGCGGGTGCGGCATACGTCTTCGAAGACGTGTTGGATGACGATCCCGACGTCGGGTGGCTGCAGAGTGCGAAGATGACTCCGACCTACCTTCGTGAAGGCGATCGCTTCGGCGAGAGCGTCGCGGCGAGTGGTGACTATCTGGTGATCGGATCGCCCCGCGCCGGACGTTGGGTCACGGAAATCGACAAGGACACGGGCGAGGAGTTCGATGTCCTCGAAGCCGCCTCCGCGGGTGAGGTGTCGGTCTGGGAATGGACCGGATCGTATTTCTGTCTCCTCCAACGCCTGCAACCCGAGGAGCTGGTGGACAACGACTGGTTCGGCCATTCAGTCGCGATCGCGGATGGTTTCCTGGTGATCGGCGCACCTCGCCGTGATGCCGACGTCGACGCGAACGACGAGACGGGGGCCGCCTACATCTATCGCCTGGAGGGCGGAATCTTCGAACAGCTTTCCGGTGACGACGGCCTCATCCCGGGTGATGAACCGGGGGATCTGACGGGCTGGAGCGTGGCGGTTGGAGCCGAAGTTGATTCTCCCGTCCGGTACGCGATGATCGGAGCTCCAGAAGCCGACGGCGGTCGTGGGAAAGTGATCCCCTTCGTCTTCCTCAACGGCGAAGATGCGGTTCGAAGATCCGATCTCCAGTTCAGTGATTCCGAAGGCAAGTTCGGATGGTCGATGGCGATGGCCGGCCCGGACGCCGTGGTCGGGGCGCCATATGCCTCGCAGTCGGAGGGAGCTGCGGTTGCTTATCGAGTCGTCGCCAACGACTTCGATTCAGTCGAAGAACTCTCTTCGCCGGGAAGCATCCCTGGCGATCGATTCGGATATTCAGTCACGGTTTCCGAGAACTACATCGCGGTCGGCGCGCCCGAGAGCAACTCGGGACCGGTCGATCTGGTCGGCTCGGTCTTCATCTACGAACGCGACGGCTCGGATTGGGACTGGCAGCAGTACATCCAGCCCATGGGGCTTCGAGCGGGAGATCGGTTCGGCGAATCCGTGGCGATCGTCGGGAACATCGTCTTTGCCGGTGCGCCACAAGCCGACGATGCCGGTGTCCTCTCCGGNGTCGTCTATGCGATCCAGATCGAGTTCACCGACTGCAATGAGAACCTCGTGGATGATTCGATCGACATCTATCTCGGAGACTCCGAGGATCTCGACGGAAACGGCATTCCTGACGAATGTGCCGACGGTTCGTGCTTCGCGGACCTCAACGGCGACCTGGTCGTCAACGGCGAGGACTTCGGCATCCTGCTGGTCCAATGGGGACCGGCGGGGCCACAGACCACCGCGGACCTGAACCTCGACGGCATCGTCGACGCCGCGGATCTCGGGCTCATGCTGGCCTTGTGGAATCAGACCTGCGAAGACGAGCCTTGATCAGAGGCTTTCTCGGCGATCGCTCCAATCCTTCAAATCGACTGCGGGGCCCCTCGATGACGGGGGGTCCCGTTTTTCACAGCACCTCGAGAGGACCGGACGGGTTGGTGGTAGGGTGCGTTCACGAGCGGTTCCGAGAACGGAGGTTGCCGTGTTCACCAAATCACAGGACTGGTACGACCTCGTCTACGACGCCCAGGGCAAGGACTATGAAGTCGAGGCGGCGACGTTTCGTCAGATGCTCCACGCCCGAGGCGTTCCACGTGGCGGCCTNGGTGGCCCTCCAAGGCTGCTCGACGTCGCCTGTGGGACCGGGCGCCATCTGGCGTTGCTCGATGACTTCGATCGAGTGGGAGTCGATCTCGACCCGGGCATGCTGGAACGGGCGGCGGAGCGATGCCCCGGGGTGATGCTCGTCGAGGGCGACATGCGGACATTGGATCCCGGCGGACTGGGGGCGCCGTTCGATGCGGTGAGTTGTCTCTTTTCGTCGATCGCGTACATGCAGGATGTTGCATCGCTCACCGAAGCCATCGGAT
Organism: Phycisphaera sp. TMED9; assembly: GCA_002167845.2. GTDB lineage: Bacteria > Planctomycetota > Phycisphaerae > Phycisphaerales > SM1A02 > UBA12014. Next base: position 14,037 of record NHBO02000080.1, read on the forward strand.
CGATGGTTCGGTGCATTCGGCCGGGCGGTGTGCTCGCCATCGAGCCCTTCCTCGAACCGGGTGTCGTCGAACTCGGTCGGCCCTGGGCGACCTTCGTCGATCGTCCCGAGATCAAGATCGCCAGGATGGACGTGCCTCGGGTCGAGGGCCGATGCCTTCAATTGGAATTCGAATATCTGATCGCTGATGCGGATGGGGTTCGCCACGTGCACGAGTCGCATCGCGTCGGGCTCTTCACGCGCGAGGAGATCGGCAGCGCGTTTCGGGCCGCGGGGCTCGAGTGGTCGTTCGTCGAGCCGGGGCTTTCNGGGAGAGGGCTTCATTTCGGCCGACGCCCTGATTGATCCGGCGAGACTTTTCAGTCCGTCGAACCGAAGGCCTGGATGGCGGGGCCGAGATGCCGCTCGTAGTTCCGCCATCGACCGATCGATGCATCGTTCATCGGTTTGTCGACCTGGTCGTGGGATGGTGTCATCACGCTTCGTTGCGTGAGATGAAATTCCAGGCACGCCGGATCAGGGTCAAGTTGAAGAAAATGGAGCAGTTCATCGGTCGTCTCGGCCTGCCGGGCCACGAGGTCTTCGTACCGGATCCGATGGAACGGCACCGGGAGAATCGAGCCGAAATGATCCATCAGCCGATCGTGCTCCTGTCTTGCGACGATCAGATCCTCGAGTCGGCACGCCCAGGTGAGCGTGTCGCCCCGAAGCGAGTGCAGGAACATCGAGAGGATGTTGTCGAGGGGGTTCCGGGTGACGTGGATGATCCGGCAGCCCGGAAGCATGAGCGGAAGCAGGCCGAGTATTCGATCCAGTCCGAGCNCCTTGTTCACGATCCGCTCGGCGTCCTGCTCGAAAGTCGACTGCATCTCCAGATAGCGTTCACCCGCGGCATCGAGCGTCGCGACTTCGATGTGCTCGAGAAAACCCGGGAATGGATCGCCTTGAAGATGGCCCATGCGAGCTGCCATGTTCAGCGGTGTCCGCTGCTCGCCGATACCGGCGCCGCGGGGATGCGTGGCGATGATCTGTTCGATCAGGGATGTGCCGCTTCGAGGCATCCCCACGACGAAGACCGGCGTCTCGCTCGCNTGTGACGAGCGGGGGAGACTCGGCAGCCGCGAGGCATCGAAGAAGTCGATGATGCGATCCGTCTCCGCCCGGTACTCGGCGGCGTCGAAGGTCGACCCCGTGAGTCGGTTCCCTTCGGCGGCATACTTGAACGCGGCATCGAAGTCGGCGAGCCGGTCACAGGCCTTGGCCAGATCGAAGGCCATCGGTCGAACGAGTGACGCCGGAAGTCCACGGGTGCGAAGAGCGCCTTCCAATCGTTGGCGTGAGGACGTGAAGTCACCGGCCGACTGATCGAGTTCCGAACGAAGCCATTCGATCCTTGGAGAACGTCCCTCGATCGCGGCAAGGTCTCGGAGGCTCGCCNCCGCCTCTTCGGGCCTTCGGAGTCGTGNCAGGCATCGAGTCCGCAGGTGTGCCGCGGCGGCCGCGACCTTCGGCGTGGTCTTGCGGGGAAGGCGGNCGAGGGTGGCGAGAGCTTCGTCGAGTCGTCCCGCGACGTGGCAGTACTGGGCGCGATTGGTCAGGTCCTGGTCGGACGGAGCGGTTTGGTCCATCGCCAGATCGAGCATCTCGATCGCCATGANCGGCTCGTCCATTCGGGCGGACACCTGACTTCGGAGCCTCGGAGTCTCGGTTCCTCCGACACCGCTGGCCTCGAGCTGGTCGAGCCGATCAAGCGCCTGTTGGAGATCGCCGGNCTGAATCGACTGTCTGGCCGAATCGATGCTCGGAGAGCGGGGAGCGTCGGATGATGCGTCTGATTGATCCGGCATGAGAGATCTCACTCTAACTACTGCCGGCTCGATTCGTGGTCGAACTTATCGGGGCCTCGTGGGGACAGGCCGNCCTTCGAGCGCCACGGGGGANCTGGTCGGCGACTTCGTGGAGATGGGGATTTCGCGGAACCGGGGANTCTCTCAGAGGTCGAATTGCTCAGGGATTCGGCGTCTCGAGGCTGCTGAGGATCGGACGGTGGTCTGTTCGAATCTCCAGATTGAAAATGTCTTCGCGACAGGAGAGAGAAAATTGTCCCCGCCGGGGCGGTTTGTAGTGGAGTGAGAGCGTGTCCGCGAGTTCATCGATCCCGACCCGGATCGCGAGCGCTTGATCCACGAAGTCAGCAGGATCAGGCCGGGTGAATCAGGTCGAGGTTGTTGAGCCAGAACCGGTTTGTGTCGTGTTCGACGCAAGGAAGATCAAAATGGAAGACTGGAGATCAGACAGATGANGATTCATGCAAGAGGCGCATCGGCCGTTCTTCTCACCTTGGCGGCCAGTGGAATCGCCGTTGCGGGCGATGGCCCGACCGTCGGCCTGATCGAGAAGAGCGTGGATTGCGCGCCTGGGTACACCCTCTTCAGTCCCTTGAGCTCGACTCCCACCTATCTGGTCGACAACGACGGCCGCCTGGTGAATTCCTGGACCGCGGATACGTTCCCGGTTGGAAACTCCGTCTACCTGCTCGAAGACGGAAGTCTGCTCCGTTGTTCCGACCAGGGGCCGGCGGAGGGAAGCGTGATGATCGCTGGTGGTGACGGCTCGAACGTGAAGCGGTACGACTGGGACGGCGAACTCACCTGGGACTTCGCATACAACACGCCGCAGGTCCGNCTTCATCATGACATCTGTCCCATCCCCGGAAGCTCCAACGTTCTCATGATCGCCTGGGAGTACAAGACCGAAGCGGAGGCGATCGAAGCCGGGCGAGACCCCGCGTCGATCTCGCAAGGTTCGCTCTGGCCGTTGCACGTCATCGAAGTCGAACCCGACGGGCTCACCGGCGGCAACATCGTCTGGGAATGGCATGTCTGGGACCATCTGATTCAGGACTTCGATCCGACCAAGGAGAATTACGGTGTGGTCGCCGACCATCCCGGAAAGGTCGACATCAACTTCTTTCGCAATGGAAACGCGGACTGGATCCACGCGAACAGCATCGACTACAACCCGGATCTCCGCCAGATCGTGATCAGCACGCCATTCCTCAGTGAAGCCTGGATCATCGACCATGCCATCACCACGGAGGAAGCGACCGGGCCTGCCGGCGATCTGCTCTACCGATGGGGAAACCCCCGGGCGTACGGGCGTGGCACCGCTGATGATCAGAAGTTCTTCTTCAATCATGGTGTCGAGTTCGTTCCGGCGGGGTTGCCCGGCGAAGGCAATCTGATCGTCTTCAACAACGGCAACGGTCGACCCGACGGGGCATACTCCACGATCGAGGAGTTGACTCTCCCGCTCAATCGGAGTGGCGGCTACGACATCGAGCCCGGAGAGGCCTTCGGTCCGGAGACGGCGGATCTCATCTACATCGGTGATCCTCCGACCGGTTTCTACAGCAGCGGGCTTTCCGGTGTCCAGCGGTTGCCCAATGGAAACACATTGATCTGCAAGGGTCGCAACAGCGGGGCAAGCGGGCTCGGTGGTTTCTTCAGCGAGATCACGCCGAGTGGTGACCAGGCCTGGCTCTACGTCAATCCTTCGGGNCCGGCTGGCGTGCTCACTCAGGGCGATGACCCGAGTGGTCTTCAGAACGTCTTCGCGTGCTTCAAGTACGCGCCCGACTACCGAGGGTTCAAGGGTCGCGACATGACTCCTGGTGCGCCCATCGAGTTGTATCCCGAAAATCCCTGCCCTGCGGATCTGAATGAAGACGGCATCGTGGACGGGGCGGATGCAGGTCTGCTTCTGGCGCTGTGGGGTGAGCCGGGCGCTGGTGACCTGAACGGCGACGGCACCACCAATGGTGCCGACATCGGCCTCATGTTGGCGGCGTGGGGTCCCTGCGAGACCCCGTGACTTCAGTCGGTTCGCCTTTGATTCTTCAGCAGGACAGGATTCCAGCATGAATTGGATGAAGACGAGTGTCACGGCGAGTCTGGTNCTTCTGATCGNTTCNCCGGTGGTCGCACAGAATGGGAACACCATTGGTGTGGTTCGAAATGACGGTGGCACCCAGCCCGGATACTGGCTTTTTGCGCCACTGAGCGCGAATGAGAACACCTATCTCATGGACTCCGAAGGCCGGGTCGTGAATGAATGGTCGAGTTCGTATCGGCCCGCGAACTCGGTCTATCTGACTCCGGAAGGAGATCTGATCCGCACCGCCAATCCAGGTGGCGGCAGCACCATCAATGGTGGCGCCGCAGGCGGGCGGATCGAGCGTCGGAGCTGGGACGATCAGCTCGAGTGGAGTTACTCGCACATCAGCAATTCCTACCGAATGCACCATGACGTCGAGTTGCTTCCCAATGGAAACATCCTGTGCATCGCCTGGGAGTCGAAGAGTTCCGCACAGGCGATCGCGGCCGGACGGATTCCGGGAACCTTCGGGAGCTCGCTCTGGCCNGACAAGATCATCGAAGTCCAGCCCACGGGAAGTTCCGGCGGGACCATCGTCTGGGAATGGCACGCCTGGGATCATCTGATACAGGATTACAATTCCAACCTCCCGAACTATGGAGATCCGGCGGAGCATCCACATCGCATCGACGTCAACTACCGCGCCAACAATTCGTCGGATTGGATGCATTGCAACGGCCTGGACTACAACGCCGAGCTCGATCAGATCGTGATCAGTTCGCGGAACTTCAACGAGATCTGGATCATCGATCACGATACGACGACCGCGGAAGCAGCGGGGCCTGCCGGCGATCTGCTGTACCGGTGGGGCAATCCAGCCGCCTACGAGCGGGGCACGATCGCCGACCGCCGTTTCTTCGGCCAGCACGATCCCAGGTGGATCCAGCCCGGGATGCCCGGATATCCCGGCATCACCGTCTTCAACAACGGGAATGGTCGGCCGGGTATCGACTACACCTCGATCGATGAACTCATGCCGCCGATTCTTCGTGATGGCACCTACGAGATCGACGCAGTCGATCCCTTCGGGCCGACTCGGCTCGCCTGGTCCTACGTGGCATCCATTCCCTCGAACTTCTACTCCAGCTACATCTCGGGTGCTCAGCGGCAACGCAATGGAAACACCCTGATCTGCTCAGGAGCCAACGGTCAGGTGTTCGAAGTCGAGCCCGACGGAACCGAGATCTGGCGATACATCATCCCGCTCGACAATGGTGGCGTCATGAATCAGGGTGAGAATCCGCCTTCGGGTGGGGGCGGAGGAGGTCCGGGCGGCGCACCAAACACCGTCTTCCGCGCAGAGCGGTATGAACCGGACTTCGATGGTTTCGCGGGCAAGGATCTGACCCCCGGTCCACCGATCGAGAATTACCCGTTCTGCAGTGGGGATCTCAACTACGACCGAATGGTGGATGGTGCGGATCTCGCGATGATCCTGACCAACTGGGATACGGCCGACCAGGCCGCCGATCTCAATGGCGATGGACTGGTGGATGCCGCGGACATGGGAATTCTCTTTGCGGGGTGGGGGCCCTGCGACTGATCGGGCCGCCGCCGCCANGGATGACCCTCGGCAAGTGATGAACTCGCGGGTCAACTCGCGGGTCAACTCGCGGGTCATCGCGCGGGCGGGGATGTGCGATACCAGGGCCGATTCGGTCAGGGCTTGACCGTCGTGGCGGGGGTCATGGGTTTGATTCGCACCGGCTGCGTCCACGCCATCTCCCGATCGCCAGCCTGNTAGGGCCGCGGATGCGGGCGTGAACTCGTCACCTTGGCTCGAACGTACAGCTCATTCCCCGAGTATTCGTAGACCGCCGAGTCGGCATCGCTCGTCGCGAGCACTTCGGCGATTGGTTCATCTTCTCCATCTCGGATCACCACTCCGATGAACTCGGTGGTGTAGGTGANNCCGGGTTCCGTNGCGATGTCGACGGCGTACGATCCATGCTCGGTGCGGACATCGGTGAGCTCGACGCCGCTCGATGCGTAGAAGTCACCGCGGCGCATGGCGGTGACGATCGCGTCGGCGTCGGGGTCCGGGGTGCGAACCATGACCCACCCGCGACCGGGAATCGAGACCGCATCGGCTTGATAGTGATCGTGGGCGTCGTCGGTGGCGATTCCGTAGAGCAGGCCGCCATCACCCGCGCCTCGTGCGAGGCGGGCGATCAGGGCGAGATCCCACATCTCCTCGGTGGAGGGGCGATTTCCAACACGTTGGTTCTCGACACTTCGGTGCCCGTTGTAGACCTCGAAGAACCGTTCACCCTTCATGGCGGCGAGGTTTGAAGCGCTGAGCGATTTNCGGAAGTTCGGATGATTCAGGTGGGCGAACACCGGTCGGTCGTTGGCCTCGCCCCAGGCGATGATNGCGTCGAGATTCGCCTGAATGGTGTTTTGAACCGAGTCTGATTTCTGCGGGGGGATCACCTCGTCGACGTTGATCGCATTGATATGAATCTGGGCCAGCCGATGTGAGGAAGTGACTTCCTCTCCCGGGATCAGAACGAATTCTCCGGGACGATCGAACATGCCCTTCAGTTCGTCGAGGCGTCGAAGTCGCATTTGCGAGCGGCCTTCATGATCACGGACTTCCGGGAAATCCTCTCCGAAGCGAGCCGCGACGGCATCGACTTTGGCCGGGGTGAGTCGCCCGTCTTCAGACACGTCGAACCACCGCTCGCCGTTCTGAAGAATGTTGTGATCGCTCAGCACCAGAAAGTCGTATCCATGATCGACGTACCAGGCGATCGCCGCTTCCGGGGGCGCATCCCCGTCACTCCAGAGCGTATGGGTATGGGTGTTCCCGCGCTGCCATCTTGGTTCTTCCGTTTCGCTGGCGGGCGGCGAGGCGTCCGTGACGTCGAGGGAGACCGCCACGAGAACCGGAATCAGCATCATGGACATGGGGTACGTCAGCGCATTCGGTCGCTTCATCGTGGAGGGTCTCCGCGGTCGGGTCTTGAAGTCGGATCGGGTTCGATGGTATCGGGTTCGGTCGTGATCGAACATCTCGTCTTCGTCGAGGAGGTCGGCGGGGTCCTGCCGAGGTTCTCAATCATCGGTGCCGATGGACGGCGGCCGCAGTGCCAGTCGGCGGTTCAGCCGAACTTCCCGGGTGTCGAGAATGATGTCTGGAAACGGTTCTACCTGACCGGTGACGAGTCCGCGGCGATTGTCGAGCAGGCTGACCTGGAGGATCAGGGTGGCGTTGACGGCGTCGGTCGATTCAGGGAGATCCTGCGGGGGCCGCGCATCGCGGCCCATCGCGGCGAGACCCGGTCCCGGCCAGGGAAACGTCTGGACGCGACCGGTCGCAAAACTCACGTCATCGATCAGAATCTCCTTCCATTCGATCCGCAGGACGAGTCCCGCAGACATCGGTTCCGTGAAATCGCAATCCACTTCGATGTCGATGGGCATCTGCGCTCGAGATCCGACGGTGGGTTTCAGCCAGAGGACCGGCCAGATCGCTTCCATGGACGTCAACTCTTCGGGAGTGAGCACGCCTGCGATCCAGGCGTGCATGAGAAGGCTTCGTGCCGATGCGGTGTCTCGAAGATCGGTGGTCGGTTCGAGAAGGCGGTCGATCACCACCCGCAGTGCCGCATCATCGAGAGTGCTCTCCACGTGGCGCGTGCCGATCTGTTTGTGAATCGGCGCTGCGACGGCTTCGGAGGATCGTGCCGCCCGCCAGGCATCGAAGTGCACCAGGATCGGCGTCGGAGTGAATGGGATCCGCCGAGGATCGAAGAGCAGTGTGAGGGTGATGACGAGGAAGCCGGCCGCCAGGGCCGATCCGCCCCAGCGTCGGAGCCGGCGGCGGTGGGTGATCGCATCGGCACTCAGGCTGGTCTCAACCGCCAGGGCATCGAGATCGCCGCCGCATTCCGGGCACCGCTGATGAGCGGCGGGCGTGCCGGACAGGTCGTACCCGCAGCCCCCGCAACGTCGTCCTCCCGGAGGAATTCGCCGGAGCCCGAGCAGGACGGCGAGGAGTCCTCCGACGAAGAGTCCGCCTCCGATGTACCAAAGCATGTTGAGCATGGCTGGGTGTGATTTCCATCGAAGCCTGCGGCTCGTCGCGGATCAGTTCAGGATCCGGACTTCTGGTCTGTCTCGGCGACCGGCATGGTCGGCGTGTCGTCATCGGTCTCGTTGGTCGGGAATTCGCTTTGTCGCATGATCCTCCACCAGGCGAGCGATTGCACGGACCGGCTCCAGTCTTCCATCTCCGAGGTCAAAGAGGGGTCGGATGCGTCGTCGTCCCAGCGGAATCCTCGACGTCCGTCGTGACTGACCATGAATCCATCGCCCATCAACCCGGCGGCGGCGATTGATCGCGGAGCTTCCTCGTTGGCGAACATGTCGCGTCCGAATGAGTTGTAGTCGTGTCCCTCGGGGGCGATCATCTCGATCAATGTCGCGGCGATGTCGATGTGGGATCCGAAAAAGGACCCGGGTGCGAAGCCTTCCAGAACTTTGGGGCCGTACATGATGAGTGGAATCTCGGTCTTCAGTTCGAAGGTCGGACGCTCGGTGACGAAGCGTCGTGACCAGTGGTCGGCAGTGATGACGAAGAGTGCTTCGGGGTGGGCCTTCGAGGTTCGGGCGACGAAGTCGCCCAGGGCGCGATCCGCGAACCAGGCGTGGCCGATGGTCTGAAGAAACTTCGTCGTACAGGCGGAGCACGGGGTGGCGAGGTCCGTGGGGGGCGAGGTGACGGGATAACCCATCTCGAAGACGTCGATGTCGTAGGGCGGGTGATAGGTGGTCGAGACGATGAAGTTGAAGGTGGGAACTTCGGGAACATCGGCCTCGACGCTTCGGAAGAGGACGTCGTCGTCGACGCCCCATTCATTCATTTTCGCTTCCATCGCCTCGCCGATCAGGGAGGCGCCGGTCACGCTCGTGAATCCCTGTTCTCCGGCGAACTCGCCATATCGCTGAAAGGTCAGGAAACTGCCCTTGAAGAAGCGGGGTACGTAGCCCAGTGCCTCCATCTGTGGGGCGAGGGAGGTGGCGAAGGTTCGACGGCTGTTGGAACGAAAGTTGGTGGAGACGCCGACATCCGGGTGGCCGGTGAGCAGGCTTGCAATGGATTCGATGGAGCCCGGCCCCGATGCTGCGAAGTACGAGGCGGATATTCCGTCGTTCGCGAGCTTCCGCATCTCGTCCGCCACGTGCATTTTCGCGAATTCATCTCTCATCGCCCAGCCATCGGCGCTCTCCATCACGATGAAGAAGATGTGTGAAGGCCGTGATATCTTGGGGCCCGAGGTGGTTCGTCGCGTGGCGTCGTCCACGGACGCGACCGGCGTTCCATGAAACTCGACCGCGGCGTCGCGAAGCGTGAAGTCGCCGAGGAAATGGTCGAGTCCTCGAGAGGATTTCATTCTGAGATGAATGCTGACCGCATTCTTCAGGGCGAACGGTGCGTTCGGAACGAGGCTGTTCACCACCGTGTCCGCGGTCGCATCGGCGTCCTTCATCTGAATCGGACGATGCTCGACGGATCCGCGCACCGCCAGAAAGAACAGCCCGCCGAAACAGATCATGCAGCCGATGCGGATCGAAGGGCGTCGGGTTCTGGCGAGGACGCGTGATCGCAGGTTCCATTCGCGTCGACAAAGTCGTTTGAATCCGTACAGGATGACGACGGAAAGGAACAGGAAGAGCAGGAGGAAGGGGCCGAGGTGATACTCGCTCCACGCGGTCTGGACGACCGGGCCGAGATAACCCTCGCCGGCGCCGAACATGAAGTGATTGAACTGTTGGTGGAATTCTCCGACGTAGATCCCGTCGATGATTCCGGCCAGGATCAACACGGGAATCACGATGGTCGACCAGACTCTCCGGACCCAGGTGGCGGCGGTTCCCGCATCTCCGAACAGGCACAGGAAAGTCACCGCCAGGCATGGAATAGTGAGATAGCTTGCGACCGAAACGTCGTATTGGAGGCCACGCAAGGCCGCCAGGAAGACATCCAAAGGGCCGGTGGTTTCCTCCATTCGAGAACGGAAGACCCAGAGGAGCGACAGGCGGGTCGCCTGCATGATTCCGACCAACACCGCCAGAAAGATCAGGTCCTGTCCGACTTGTTCGAGGGTCTGTCGCCAACGGGCCGTCGCCCGTTCGGCCGGTGTCGATTCAGCGGTCATCGACTCAGGATATCAGCCTCATCACCGACCAGCTGCCCGACCGCTTCCCCTCTCCGCTGGTGCGATCGTGGCCTTCAAAGAAGTGTCCGCATCGCTTCGACACCGTCCATTCGATCTCCTGATCGAGGATGTTGACGAAGAAGTCGATGGTCAGGATTCCGGCCTGCTCGGTGAGAACGCCGAACTGGGATCGGTTGGTTTTCGCGTGGCTCCGCAAACCGTCTGAGGCGGATTCGCGCACGGCGAAGAAGTGAGTGTCGATCATGGCCGGCCGCGTCGGGTCGCCCCGCGGTGCGGGGTCGGCGAAGCGGGGTTCGTGGACCGGAGTTCTGGGAATCCAGGATGCCGATCCCGAGCGATGCCAGGTTGAAGATGGCGGTGGTCTTGAGTCGGACGGAGGCTGGGGCGGGATTCCGGACGGCCTCGGGACGATCGAGGACTCGGAATGCCGTCGCCCCCCGAGTCGGGAAGCCGCATTTATTCATGCGGCATTTGCCGAATGGCGGCCAGGTCGGTACGCTGTTTCCTCTAGTTGAGAATGAGTCGCAACCGCAGGAGTTCATCAAATGCGCTGGAAACTGTACTTCGCCCTGATCTTGTCCATCGTGTCGCCCACCGTCGCGTTCGCCGCGGAGGAAGAGGTGGTCAACGTCTATTCGGCACGTCACTACGACACCGACGACGAACTGATCCAGCGGTTCACGGCCGAGACCGGTATCAAGGTCAACCTGATCGAAGGGAATTCGGACACCCTGCTTGCGCGAATCAAGCAGGAGGGTGACCTCAGCCCCGCAGACGTGTTCATCACGGTCGATGCGGGCCGTCTTCGAACCGCCGAGGAGCGAGGCGTCTTCCAACCGACCAGATCGAAGGTGCTGGAAGCTCGGATCCCCGCGTCCCTTCGACACCCGGAGGGGCTCTGGTTCGGGCTCACGAAGCGAGCGAGAGTGATCGTCGCGTCGAAGGATCGAGTTCCCGCGGACCTGACGCTTGACTACGAGGATCTCACCGACCCCGAGTGGAAGGGGCGCGTGCTCATCCGAAGTTCCTCCAACATCTACAACCAGTCGCTCGTCGCCTCCCTGATCGAGGCCCACGGTGCAAGCGGCGCTGAAGCCTGGTGCCGTGGAATCGTGGCGAACGTCGCTCGGACTCCGCAGGGTGGCGATCGGGACCAGATCCGAGCGGTCGCCGCCGGCGAGGGAGATGTCGCGGTCGTGAACCACTACTATCTCGCTCGAATGATCGGCGGCAACGAGGCCGACCGAGCGGCAGCGGGCAAGGTCCGCGTCATCTTCCCCAACCAGGGTGATCGTGGAACCCACGTCAACGTCTGCGGCGCCGGCATCGTCAAGCAGGCGCCGAACCGGGAGAATGCGGTCAAGTTCATCGAGTTTCTCGCGGGAACGCCGGCACAGCAGCGCTTCGCGGAGGGCAACCAGGAATACCCCGTCGTCGAAGCGGTGCCGACCAGCAGCACCCTCGCGGGATTCGGTCCCTTCAAGGCGGACGAACTCAATGCCGCGAAGCTCGGATCGAACAACAAGCAGGCGGTGCGGATGATGGATCGCGCCGGCTGGCGTTGATGCGGGACTGGAGAAACGAACCATGAATCGACGAACCATGATCACGCTTTCGATCGCCGGCGCCGCCGGCGCGATGTCCACGGGACGCTCGGCCATCGCGTCGAGCCGACGCGCCACCGGGGAGGACTCCCCGGAATTGCAGGCCGCGGTGACGGCGGGCGTGTCCTACTTCGACACCCGATGCGATGCCCAGGCGATGAGCTGCCGCCGACTGGAGGCCGCGATTCGGACCGGCGATCTCGCGGCGGCCCGAAAGGCCTACATCGAGGCGCGACCTCCCTACGAGGAGATCGAAACGCTCGCCTACGCATTCGAAGAGGTCGATGGGGACATCGACGCGCGTCCCTACGCGTTCGATGGGGGCGAGACCGACGAGAACTTCCGGGGCTTCCACCGGATCGAGGTGCTGCTCTTCGGGCATGAGGACGTCGAAGCGGCGCTGCCCTACGCGGTTCGTCTCAATCAGAGCGTCGCGGAACTGAAGACGCAGCTGGGCGAGCGGGAGCGGTTCGACGCCGCCGGTCAGTTCGGCGGCATGCTTGCCTTGACCAACGAAGTCGCGGCCAAGAAGATCTCCAGCGAGGAAGAGGCCTGGTCGAACCAGTCCCTCCTGATCTTCAAGCACAACTGGATCGGTGCCTGCAGTCAGTACCTTCCGTTCGACGGACTCGTCGCCCGCACCGACCCCGCCGCATCCCGACAGGTGCTTGAAGCGCGGGACGCCGCTCTGGAGACTCTGCGCCCGTACTTCCGAACCGGCGTCGTGGCGGCGACGCCGTACACTCAGGTCTCCTTCCTCGAACGCCGTCGCATGGCTGATGCGAGCAATCGTCTCCGCGATGCACTCGGCCGGGCAGGCCGCTCGCTCGGGGTCGTCACGGTCGACTCGTGAACCTCCGCACGGGGGAAGGCGGTCGTGGCTGGGTGATCGGTTCGCTTCTCGCCTGCCTCGTGGTGGCGGTTCCGGTCCTGGTGATCTTCTCCAGCGTGTTTCGCTCCTCGGATGGGGAATGGAATCACCTTGCGGAGACTCTGCTTCCGACCTACGCGTCGAACACCGGGCTGCTCGCCGGCGGAGTCTGTCTCGTCGCCGGGATCGTCGGGGTCTCGACCGCCTGGATACTGACCAACTGCAGATTTCGGGGAGCGAGGATGCTCGGTTGGGCGCAGTTGCTCCCGCTGTCGGTCCCGGCGTATCTCTCTGCCTACGCGATGGCGGATCTGCTTCAGTTCAGCGGGCCGGTGCAGGGATGGATTCGTGATTCGTTCGACCTGCAGGCCGGCGACTACTGGTTCCCCCCGATCCGGTCGCTCGGAGGGGCCGTCTACGTTCTTTCCTTCGCGCTCTATCCCTACGTGTACTTCGCGGCTCGGATGGCGTTTCAGGAGCAGGCCCGCTCGATGCTCGAGGCCGGGAGACTGCTTGGTCGCGGCCCCTTCGCGACGTTCTGGTTCGTGGCCCTGCCTCTCGCGCGGCCCGCGATCGTCGGGGGATTGATGCTGGTGATGATGGAGACGGTCGCGGATTTCGGCGCCGTCGACCATCTCGCGGTCGACACCTTCGCGACGGGAATCTACCGGACCCGGTTCGCACTCGAATCTCCGGTTGCCGCATCGCAGTTGTCCGCCATGCTGCTCTCCGCCTTGTTCCTGCTGGTGGGCCTCGAATGGTGTCTCAGGCGACGTCGGCGTTATCACCGCACCGGCAACCGCGGAAGCCGTACGGCGGGCGGTCGGCTCGGCCCGGTCGCCTCGATGTTCGCCTTCGCCGCCTGCTTCGTCCCGGTGTTGATTGGTTTCGTCGTACCGACGGGCCGGCTCCTGCAGCTGGCGATCGCTCGAGGAGACGCGCGAGGCGGAGGCGTGCTCGCCGGCATCGCGTTCGACACGATCTGGCTGGCGCTCGCGGCGTCGGTGATTGCCGTCCTGCTCGCCCTGGTCATCGGCTACGCGGCTCGCCTTCGTCGAGGACTCCGAACCGCGGGACCGGCGACCATCGCGCGGGCGGGTTACGCGATTCCCGGGCCCGTGATCGCGCTGGGGCTGCTGGTTCCGCTCGGGTGGATCGATCATCGGATCAACGACGGCTGGACGATCGCGTTCGGCGACGACTGGAGGCCCGGGCTCTTGCTCACCGGATCCGTCGTCGCGATGCTGATCGGATACCAGACGCGGTTTCTGGCCGTGAGTCTGTCGTTCGTCCAATCGGGATTCCAGCGGATTCACCGGAACATCGACGATGCGGCGCGGACCCTTGGTTCGGGACCGGGACGCAGCCTCGTCTCGATCCACCTTCCGCTGTTGCGGCGGAGTCTGCTCATCGCGGGGCTCGTGGTCTTCGTGGACGTCGCCAAGGAACTCCCGATGACCTTGATGCTTCGTCCCTTCAACTTCGATACCCTTGCGGTCCGAGTCTACGAACTCGCCTCCGATGAACGGCTCGAGGAAGCCGCCACCGCGGCGATCCTGATCGTGGTCATCGGCTTGATCCCGGCCTGGCTGCTCGTCGGTCAGCTGGAATCCAACGACGACTCCCACCGGAACACTGACGGATGATGACGAGCCTGCCCCAATACGATCCACCTTCGGTACTCGAGATCAGGGATCTCGAGTTCGCGTACGGCGGCGGAGCGCCGGTCATCGAAGGGTGCCATCTCGCGGTGAGAAGCGGTGAGGTGCACTGTCTGCTCGGATGTTCCGGCGGCGGCAAGACGACGCTGCTCCGCCTGATCGCCGGCCTCGAACGAGCACGGGCCGGCACCATCCACGTCGGTGATTCCCTCATCGAAGGGCCGGGCGTCCACCTGCCCCCGGAACGAAGATCGGTCGGGATGGTCTTCCAGGACTTCGCCTTGTTCCCGAACCGATCGGTTCGGGAGAACGTCGTCTTCGGCCTTCGGGGGATTTCACGGAAGGATCGGAACGCACAGGTCGAGGCGCACCTCGACCGGGTGGGGATGCTTGAATTCGCGTCACGGATGCCTCATACGCTCAGTGGCGGTCAGCAGCAGCGGGTCGCGATCGCGCGGGCGCTGGTGCGGCAGCCCCGGGTGATGCTGCTCGACGAATCCTTCAGCAGTCTCGACACCGAAACGCGGATCGAGGTTCGGGCGGAGACGGTGAAGTTGTTGCGGGACGCGGCGGTTGCGACGGTCATGGTGACGCATGATCCCGCGGAAGCCGAGGCGGTCGGCGACAAGGTCTCCTGGCTCGATGCCTGCTGTCGGCGCGGTGAATCGGATCCCGACGCCTGCGCCCGACGATGAAGATCGGTGGCGAGCGAAGACCGGGCACCTCTGCAAGCAACGGCGACGATCATGAAGACCGCCCCGTGGTTCGAACCACGGGGCGGCGATCATGTCAGGAATCAGCGTTCGGCGTGGGGTGTGATCAGGCGAATCGGTCGAGGTTCATCACCTTGTCCCAGGCGTCGACGAAGTCGTGGACGAATTGTTCTCCGGCATCGTCACTCGCATAGACCTCCGAGAGGGCTCGAAGCTGGGAGTTCGATCCGAAGACGAGGTCGGCGCGACTGCCGGTCCACTTCATCTCGCCGCTGGTCCGATCACGGCCTTCGAAGAAGTGCTCGCATCGCTTCGATACCGTCCATTCGATCTCCTGATCGAGGATGTTCACGAAGAAGTCGTTGGTCAGCGAACCGACGCGATCGGTCAGAACACCGAGCATGGACCCATTGGTGTTCGCGCCCATGGCTCGCAGACCGCCGACCAGCACGGTCATCTCCGGCGCGGTGAGACCGAGCAGGCAGGCACGCTCGACGAGAAGCGCCTCGCCGGGACGGGGGTCCTCGGTGTTCGCGTGGTTCCGGAAGCCGTCCGACGCGGGTTCGAGCACCGCGAAGGAATGGGCGTCGGTCATCTCCTGAGTCGCGTCGGTCCGGCCCGGGCGAAAGGGGACCGTCGTCTCGATGCCGGCATCCCGCGCGGCCTGTTCGACCGCGGCGCAGCCGCCGAGCACGATGCAGTCCGCGAGGGAGATGCGGGTTCCGCCGCTCTGCGTCGCGTTGAAGTCGTCGCGGACCTTCCCGATGGCGGCGAGGGCCGCGTGAAGTTCGACCGGTTCGTTGACGTCCCAGTCCTTCTGGGGGAAGAGTCGGACGCGGGCGCCGTTCGCGCCGCCGCGTCGGTCGGTGCCACGGAAGGTCGAGGCGGATCCCCAGGCGGTGAGAACGAGGCGTTCCCGCGAGAGTCCGCAGTCAAGCAGAGACTGCTTGAGGGTGACGACATCGGCATCGTCGACGAGATCGTGATCGACCGCGGGGACGGGGTCCTGCCAGATGAGTTCTTCGGACGGCACGTCGTTTCCGAGGTAGCGATCACGCGGTCCCATGTCCCGGTGGGTCAGTTTGAACCACGCCCGTGCGAAGGCGTCGGCGAACGCCTGCGGATCCTTCTGGAAGCGTCGGGAGATCGGCTCGTAGATCGGATCGGTCCGAAGCGCAATGTCGGTGGTGAGCATCATCGGGGCGTGGGTCTTCGTCGCGTCGTGGGCGTCCGGCACCGTGGTCGACGCCGACGCATCGGTGGGCGTCCACTGCTTGCAGCCGGCTGGGCTCTCGGTGAGTTCCCACTCATACCCGAAGAGGGTGTCGAAGTAACTGTTGTCCCATTCGATGGGGGTTGGCGTCCACGCGCCTTCGAGGCCGGAGGAGATGGTGTCGTCACCGACGCCGGTGCCGAAGGAGTTCTTCCATCCGAGGCCCATCTGTTCGATGGGGGCACCTTCGGGTTCGCGGGCGAGGTACTCGGAGTCGGGGGCGGCCCCGTGGGCCTTGCCGAAGGTGTGTCCGCCGGCGACGAGCGCGACGGTCTCCTCGTCGTTCATCGCCATGCGGGCGAAGGTCTCTCGGATGTCGCGGGCCGAGGCCATCGGATCGGGATTTCCGTTCGGGCCTTCGGGGTTGACGTAGATGAGCCCCATCTGGACCGCGCCGAGCGGGCTGGTCAGCACGCGGTCGCCGGAGTAGCGCTCGTCACCGAGCCACTCGGCTTCCGGGCCCCAGTCGATATCGGCATCGGGTTCCCAGACGTCGGCGCGACCGCCGCCGAAGCCGAACGACTTCAGGCCCATCGATTCGATCGCAGTGTTTCCGGTCAGGACGAAGAGGTCCGCCCACGAGAGGGCGCGGCCGTACTTTCGCTTGATCGGCCAGAGCAGGCGTCGGGCCTTGTCGAGGTTCACGTTGTCGGGCCAGCTGTTCAGCGGGGCGAATCGCTGGTCGCCGGACGCCGCGCCACCGCGGCCGTCGTGGATGCGATAGGTGCCGGCGGCGTGCCAGGCCATGCGGATGAAAAACGGCCCGTAGTGGCCGTAGTCCGCGGGCCACCAGGGCTTCGAATCGGTCATCAGGGCGACGAGGTCCTTCTTCACCGCGTCAAGATCGAGCGTCGCGAAGGCCGCGGCGTAGTCGAAGTCCGGATCCATCGGGTCGGACTTCTCCGAATGTTGATGAAGGATCGAGAGATCGAGCTGATTGGGCCACCAATCGCGATTGGTGCGGCGGTCCTGGGTCGCACTCGTGGTGCTGGAAAGAAACGGGCAGTTGGTCGTGGTCTCGGACATGGTCTTCCTTCGGAGGGGCGGACGTGGTGTGTTGTGGTGTGACGTTGGGAGATCGCAAAGTTGGTCGAATTCGACGGATCGGCTCAGGTGGCGCCGCGGCAATCAGGGCACTGGCCCCAGAAGACGACTTCGGCTTCGTCCACCTCGTATCCGGCGGCATCGGTCGGTTCGAGACATGGTGCGTCACCGGTCGTGCAATCGGTGTCGACCATGCGTCCGCACCCGCGGCAGACGAGGTGGTGGTGGTTGTCGCCGGTATGCATTTCGAAACGAGCGGGGGAACCGGACGGTTGGATTCGTCGAAGGAGGCCGCCGTCCACCAGCGCGGCGAGTCCGTCGTAGACGGCCTGATGCGAGATCGAACCGAGTCGTTCGGTCGCCGAGGTCTCGACCGCATCGGCGGTGCAGTGCGGATCGGCCTCGACCGACTCCAGGATCGCCACGCGTTGCGTGGTCACCTGGAGGCCGTGGCGGCGAAGAAGCTCCTTGGAGTCCGAAGGCATGCGGGAGGTTGTAGCCGGAATTCTGGATTGAATCAAGAATCAGGGCCATCGGGGCCGGGTTCGGAACCGGCATCGGAGTGGCTCGGACTCGGGCCGACTGGAAACAGTCATTTACCCGCGGCGTCAGCCTTGCACAACGGCTTCATGGCGGGAATCGGGGTCAACGCGGTGCCCGATCACGACTTTCGTCATGGTCGGCAGTTCAGACGGCACCCTTGATTTTCGCGGGTGGATCCGAGACGTCCGAAAAAGCACATCCGATTCGCGGGCCTGCAGGGGCGTCACGAACGCCCGTGCGAAGACGCGGAAATTTCCTTGGCGACCGACTCATCCTGTGGGAAACTCAGCCGACGAGCAGTCGATCCACGTCATGGATTCCATTTGGAGACGTCCTCATGAAGATTCCGTCCGTCATCCTCGGATCCTTGTTACTGGCTCCGCTGGCTTCCGCCCAGACCGCCGGCTATTGGCGGTTCGAGACCTTCAACGGGTTGACCGCGGTCGATGCGGGCCCGAATCAACTCGATGGAATCCACAACGGCTTCGGAACGATCATCAGCGACGTCGCCGTCGCCGAGGTCCCGCTCCTGCAGCTCAACAACCTCGGAGCCTTCGCGACCCAGTGGCAGAGTGCCTCGACCGCGGGCGTCGTCCGCGTCGCCGACGATGCCGAGAATCTCCGCATGGGTGCCTCCGACTTCACGATCGAAGCGTGGATCCGGCTCTCGCAGACGAGTACGAACGGGGGCGCGAACCAGCGCCAGCACCTTTGCTTCAAGAAGCGTTTGAGCGCTCCCGACGTCGAGATGGATTACGGGTTCCTGGTGCAGGCCGGCGATTTCGGATCAAGCGGAAACGAACTCGTCTTTCGCTGCGGAGACGGGGCGACGGTGACGACGATCGTGAGCGGTCTCGAGGTGAACGATCTCGACTGGCATCATGTGAGCGTCGCGTACGACGCATCGCGGCAGATGCTCCGATTCGGAGTCGACGAGGCGTACGAGGAGGTGCCGCTCGTCAAGCAGAACTATCCCCAGTACCTGGAGGGTGGGCCGCTCGAGATCGGCGGTCGACGCAACTCGAGCAACGACTACAGCCAGTTCCTCCGCGGCGTGATCGACGAGGTCCGGATCTCCCGGATCTTCCTCGAGGAATCTCGCCTGCTCAACGGCAAGTCGACGGATTGCGACGGCAATGGAATCGCCGACGAACTCGACATCACCGTCGATCCCTCGGTCGACTGCAATCGAAACGGCGTGCTCGACGCCTGCGAGATCGCGGATCGGCCGGACCTGGACTGCAATCTCGACGGCACGATCGACACCTGTCAGATCGATGCGTTCCGCTACGTGCTCGATGACGGCGAGAGCGAAGGGCTGGTCGACTCCGACGGGACGCACACCGCGTGGATGAACCTCATGTTCGTCGAGGAGGGGCACGAGTCGGTCACCGGCATCGAGGTCCTCATGCCGGCCAGCCAGATCGGCGATCCCTTCGGGCTCTACCTCTGGACCGATCCCGACGGCAACGGCGTCCCGGACGACTCGACCGTCATCGCGGGGATCGAGAATCTGGTGGTCGACGAGGTGGCGCTGCTGACCTTCGACTTCCCGCGGGCGGTCACCATCGGCCCGCCGGGCACGCCGTTCTTCGTCGGCGTCGTCGCCAGTTCGATCGACGAGTTCCCGGCCACCCTCGACGTCGATGCGCCGCACACCTTCGGCCGGAGCTGGATCATCGGGCGGAACGGGCCCATCGATCCGGACGACCTGATGGAGGAGGTCGTCGAGTTGAATCTCATCGAGCTGTTCGTCTCGGGCAACTGGGTGGTGCGTGCGGTCGACGACGAATCGGCCATCCCCTTCACCGACTGCAATCGCAA
Source organism: Phycisphaera sp. TMED9 (assembly GCA_002167845.2). Lineage (GTDB taxonomy): Bacteria > Planctomycetota > Phycisphaerae > Phycisphaerales > SM1A02 > UBA12014. Next base: position 33,690 of record NHBO02000080.1, read on the forward strand.
CGACGTCGACGACGTCTGTGACATCGCGAACGGAACTTCCCTCGACGTCGACGGCGACGGTGTCCCGGATGAATGCGGAATCCCCGGAACGTTCACCGTTCCGGGCGACTTCGATTCGATCGCAGGGGCCGCGGCGATCGTCGCCAGCGGTTCCGAGATCGTGGTCGGACCGGGCACCTGGACCGAACGCGTCGACAACTTCGGCAAGGATCTCGTCATTCGAAGCAGCGATGGTCCGTCCGCGTCCATCATCGATCTCGGCTTCGCGAACACCACCGCCTTCTGGATCGAGGGAAGCGCCGGCGGGACGACCGTGGTGGACGGCTTCACGATCCGGCGGTCGGGGCAGACCGGCATCCTGATCGACGACGCCTCGCCGTTGGTGACCAACTGCATCATCGAGGACGCCGTGTCCGAGGTCGACGGTACCGCGATCCTGATCAACGGGATCTCGAGTCCGGTGATCGAATCCTGCATCATCCGGAACAACGACGGTTCCGATGGAGGCGCGGCGATCCGCATCACCACCCAGTCACCCGGTTACGCCACGATCCGCGACTGCGAGATCGTCGACAACGTCAGCAGTTCGTTCGCCGGAGGCGTTCTGGCGTACGGGTCGCCCGTCCTGATCGAGGGGAACCTGATTCGAGGGAACACCTCCTCCGCCGATCAGGGGGCGGGCGTGTCGATCGTCGACGACTACGACGACAAGGTCCGCACCGTGATTCGAAACAACGTGATCGCGGCGAACGGTTTCACCACCCAGAATGGCGAGGGCGGCGGCATCTACCTCGCGTTCGCGGACAACGCGTTGATCGAAGGCAATCTCGTCCTCGGCAACACCGGACGCGACGGCGCCGGCATCTACGTCCGGACCGGCGGCACCCTGGTCAACAACACGGTGTACGGGAACGTCGCCGGGCCGTTCGAGGGCCGCGGAGGCGGGATCTTCATCGAGGTCTCCAACGGTCCGGTCGAAATCGTCAACTGCATCGTCTGGGGCAACGAGGCGAGCGACGGCGACGGCCAGATCCACCTCACGGACTCCGGATTGGCGGACGTCTCCTTCACCTGCGTGGAGGGGGGATACGCCGGAGCGGAGAACATCGCGTTCGATCCACAGTTCATCGCCGTGGCGACCGGTGACTTCCGTCTCACGAAGGGGTCGCCGTGCATCGACACCGGCGATGATCTCGCGTCGACGCCCGGCACCACCGACCTCGATGGAAATCAGAGGATCATCGGCGCCGCCATCGACATGGGGTGCTACGAGACTCAGGACGATTCGGCGAGCTGCTTCGGCGACCTCGATGAGGACGGTCTGGTCGCCGGCGGAGATCTGGCGCTCGTGCTCGCGGACTTCGGATCAAGAGGCCCCGACCTTCTCGGCGATCTCGACGGGAACGGTCTGGTGGATGGCGCGGACCTCGCGGGCATCCTGTCCGCCTGGGGTCCCTGCCCTTGATGCGGGTCGGCGCACCGTGGGTGGGGGGTCACCGCGTCCGACGCCCGGCGTTCCACGCTTGCCGGAAATCGGGGGGTCGAGCATGAAGACGGGCATCAGCATGGTGATCGATCGGCCGATCGAAGACGTCTTCATTCTCGCCACGGACCACGTCGTCGTCTGGAGTTCCATCGTGGTGGAGGACGAGCTCATCCACCTCGCGGAGGATGGTGGCGTGGGAACCAGATTCCGAACGGTCACGGAGGATCGGGGGCATCGCATGGAGTTCGAGGGTGAGGTGGTGGACTACGATCCGCCCAGCCGGTCCGCGATCCTGTTGCGGGGTCCTGCCTTCGACCTCGACGTCGCCTACGAATTCGAGTCCCTTTCCAACGGTCGAACCCGGATCACCCAGTTCTCACGGTACCGAGGCAAGGGAATCTGGTGGCTGTTGCTGATGCTGCTCACACCGCTGATGCGGAAGTCAGGCACCGAAGCGACGCGCAAGGAACTCGACCAACTGCGGATCTACTGCGAGTCCGGCACGCCGGCCACGCCGGGTGGTCCGTCCGTGGACGTGGAGTCGTAAGCGGCGCAGTGCCGCTGCCGAGGATCCGTGGCGTCGAAGCGGCGTCGCTTGGAGGGAAGGGTGGGTCTTCGAGTGAAGCGCGACCTCCGTCGTCGGAGTCGGAGGCGCCTACACGGCACTCGGACCGAGGAGCGGGATCAGCCGCACTCCCCCCAGAGACTGAAGAGCAGACCGAGATCCGCACCGTCCACGATCTCGTCGCCGTTCAGATCCGCCACGAGTCCTTCACCGGTGAGTCCGAATTCTCCGAGCAGTGTGCCGAGATCCTCGCCACCCACCGATCCGGACCCGTCGAAGTCGCCCGGGCAGGTCGTTGAGCACTCATCAGGCACCGAGTCGCCGTCGTCATCGGTCGAGACGGGGGCGTAGGGGAAATCGAGCAGGCGAGCGGGCGTCGCCGCGCCCGGCTGGATCCGAACCTCGTCGATCCGGCCACGGAGGAACTGGTTGAAGTCCCCGCTCGCATTCACGTGGCATCCGATCTGCAGGGGACCTTCGCCCGCGGGGAAGACGCGCTCGCCGATCTCGACGTCATCGATCCGGTCGTCCAGGACGAAACGGACCCGGCGTCCGAGGAGATCGACGCTCACCGCGACATGGTGCCAGTCATCGTCGTCGATCCGAAGCGTGCTCACCGCCGACCACTTCCTCGTCGAATCCCCGGAACCGTCCCCGGCCGTGAAGACGAGTTCGCGACCGGTGCGGACGGCCGGTCCACCGTAGACGGCGCGGCATGAATCCGGGTAGTTGCCGCCCTGGACGAGGACGCCCCAGTCGATTCGCTGGTCGCCGCCGACGGGCTTGCGGCAGGCGAGCCATTGTCGCTGGCCGTTGCCGGAGGTGTCGGCCAGCTCCTCGAGTCGTACCCACGCCTCGATGGTGAAGGTCCCGGTTCCGAGCGCGAGCACTTCGGCGGGATCGTCCACGATCATTCTCGCGCCCGACCCCAGGGCGAGTCCGCGGGTGTTTCCATCCCCGGTCAGCGGAATCGTGCCGAGGGGCACGTCCGTGGATCGGACCGCATTCGTCAGGACCCCCTCGAGTCCATTCGGTCCCGAATCCGCCGCCGCGACTCCGTCGCCTTCGAACCGCCACCAGGCGGTGGAGGGGGCGGCGCCCGTTTCAGCGAGATCGCAGTCGTCGGGGACGCCGTTGCCGTTGCAATCGGCCGCACCGGACGCGATCTCGATCGCATCTGAGATCCCATCTCCATCGCAGTCGCCCGCGCATCGATCGTCGATGCCGTCCTGATCACGATCCGGATAGGGAAGAAGGTTCGAAGCGGGCACGATCTCCGTCTGGCCCCCCGGCGGCGTCCAGGACAATCGGCAGCTGGACGATCCCCCGAGTTCGAACATCTCCAGGCGCATCGGGTAGATCCGATCGGCGTCGAGTTCGACCGAGACGAACTGCGTGTCGAAGTTCGCCTCCCACACATCGACGAGCAGTTCGCCGTCGATCCAGAACCGGACGCCGTCGTCGACTTGAATGGCGAATTCGTAGATTCCCGCGGCGTCGGTGGTTCGCACCGAGCCGGACCAGGCGACCGTGAAGGCGTCGGAGGGAAGGTCGTACGGAGCGCCCTCGCCCCAGTCGAAGTCGATCTGGGCGTCGATTGTCGTCACCATCCTGTTCGAGAAGAGGCCGGTGCCGTCCTGACTGGCGTAGTACTCCGCGAAGAGCCCTTCCGAAACGTCCTCCTCACACGAATCCGGGATGCCGTTGCCGTTGCAGTCATCGACCGCCTGGCAGGCGTCCAGCACGCCGTCTCCGTCGCAGTCGCCGCCCTGGGCGATCTCGATCACGTCGGGGACGAGATTCGCGTTGCAGTCGGGGACATCGCACACGTCGTTCTCCCCGTCGCCATCGACGTCGACGGTCGGGTTCAGCCATTCGGCGGGAACCGGTTCCAGATCACCGGCGCCGTCGGCCCGCTGGACGAACTCGAGCAACGCGCCACCACTACCCTGGTAGTACTCGATCCGAATGAAGTGCGGTTCGCCCTGCGTCCAGACCTCCGTCACGACGTCGAGGTCGCCACCGCTCGGACCCCAGCGATCGATGCGAAGGTCGCCGTCGATGAACAGTCGGACGCCGTCGTCGTGTCGAAGTCCGATCTCGTAGGTACCCGTGACCGGAGGCGTGATCGTGCCCGTCCAGATGGCGCTGAAGTCGTTGGCGGGGATTCCCTCGGGGCGGGCACCGGGCATTCCGAAGTCGAAGAAGATGCCCGGATCCAGGCGAGCGATCCCCGGTCCGGCGAGATCGGGGTTTGGAAAGTATTCGGCGAGCAGATTTCCGCCGACTCGCTGGCATTCGTCGGGAATGCCGTTGTCGTCGCAGTCCTCCAGCGACTCGCACGCGTCGAGGATCCCGTTCTCATTGCAGTCCGGCGCGCCGTTCTCGAGGTCGAGGTCGTCGGGGATGCCGTTCCCGTTGCAGTCGGGGTCGCATTCGTCCGGGACGCCGTTCCCGTCGATGTCCTTCGACTCCCCGCAGTATCCCGTGGGGCAGTAGGTGCCCTGGATGAGCCAGTCGCCCTGGAAGTTCGGAATGATCTGGCTGATGAGCCCGAACTCGACGGCGCCGCTGGAGAGATCGTTCGGATCGACCGGACCGGCGCTGGTGATCCACCAACTGGTTCCGGCGACCGCGTCCGCGTCGTAGGTGGCGGGGAAGGCGTCCGGCGCGCCCGGCAGGGAGTCCACCCAGGCACCGAGAAAGACCGACTCGCCGGGATCGCCGATCACCGTCTCGGGGAACTCGACGTCGATGATGGTGACGGGAAGCCATGGTGACTCCGCCGGGGTCTGGATGGACTCGATCAGGATCGCGTCCGTGGGATCACCATCGCCATTCGGGTCGCTCCAGATCCCGATGTTCACCGGGAATCCCTCCGGCATCAGTCCGTAGCCGATGCGGACGCCCGTGAGGACCTCCTGGCCCGGCTCCACTTTGAAACCGGTCAGCCAGATGACCGAGCCGTTGAATTCGGAGCCGACGGCACCTTCGTAGACGTCGTCGACCACGCTGAGCGTCGTCTGCGCAACGGCCAGCTGGCACTCGTCGGGAATCCCGTCCATCTGGCAGTCGGCGCTCCGACCGGTGGCGATGTCCTTGCGGTCGGAGATGCCGTTCCCGTTGCAATCCTCACCGAGTGCGGTGGCGGTGGAACCCATGGTGAGGACAAGCACGAGGAGCGTGGTCCGGACTGGTTCAAGCATGGTTGATTCCAACAAGGTCGGTTCTTCGAGATCATCACGGATCGAACGGCTCGGTGGCCGCCGGCTTCGTTCGCAGATGGATGACGGGGATCACCATCGACGGCCGTGGGCCCCAGGAATCTTCGATCAGGTGTCGGCGACGTGCCTTGTACCTGCTAGACTCTATTCGGAAATTTCTCTTTCTCCAACAAAAAACATCGTTTTCGATCCCTTAAAGCATGGTTGCGGTGGTCTTTGGAGCCAATCGGACTGGACTTCGAGCGGGGCATACGGTGGCATCGAGCGTCGTTGCCTGCTTTGGGCATCGGTGAGATCATCCAGTCGAATCACGCACGGAGGTCGCGCATGAACAGGTCGCTCGCAAGCTGGATCGGTGTTCCGATCATCCTGCCGCTGGTGTGCGGCGGATGCGGCGCCACGCCCGAGAAGGGCGTGTCGGCGATCCGAGTCGGTGGGTTCGAAGCATGGGCCGAGCCGATCCCGGATGCGATCGCGACCGGTGAAGCCGCGTTCGAAGGCGATTTCGATCGCGGAATCACCACGCTGCGACCTTTCGAGGGGCGACTCTGGATGGGGTACGGGGATGCGACTCGCAATCTCGGCAGCGAGATCCCGGTCGAATTCCGATGGTTCGCAGGCGCCGACGACCCGGTGGTTCGCACTGCCGACGTCCTGGCCGCAGGGCAGGGCGCTCGGCAACGGAGTCCCGGCGACACGGGGGAGGAGCAGATCGAGCCCTATCGGGTGGTGGCGGGATCGCTCTGGCAACCGGGCGTCGACTCGACCGACGCCGACGAAGCGTGGACCCAGACCAAGGCCGGGACCTGGCGGTTGGTCGATGGGGAGCGCCTCCAGACCAAGTTGATCGACGGGAACGTCTTCAAGCTCGAATCCGTCGACGACGAACCGGTCTGGAGGAAGTACCGGAACATCCCCGGCGGGGAGCATGTCCACGACATCGCCGGCTTCGGCGGATCGATCTACGCGGTCGGGTCCGGTGCCGACCATCGTTTCGAGTTCGGGAACGGAAAGGTGTTTCGCTATCTATGGAGGAGCGACGACGGGGGGGAGACCTTTCGAACGGTCCTGCGCGTCGAAGTCCCCGCGGTCGGATACGACACCCGGTTCCGACGTCTACTCGCGAGCGGCGACCGTCTCTACGTGCTCGGCTACCTGAACCCCTACCAGACGGAAGGGCCGATCGAAGGCCGGTCCATCGTGGTGACCCATCGGGACGGGATCGCCGAGTGGGTCGATCTCGAGGGGCCGCTCTCGGAGATGCTGCCGCTTCGGACGTTTCCGGCCCCGGAGGGAGACTGGGGGCTGGTGGTCGCAAGAAAGGGGCGAAGCGGTTCGAACCACGTGTTCAGGGTCGAGGGTCGCACGGTGGCCGAACTGGAGGGCTGGCGTGGACGCCGCGTGATCGACGTCCAGTTCCTCTCCGACCGCGGCCGGTTCCTCGTGCTCGCGGGCTCCGGCCGGCCCGAGGAAGGGGAACCCGCCGCGCAGTTCGAGATCCTGTCGGGAAGCACGCTCGATCCCGATCGTCTCTCGACCGTCGCACGTCTCTCGGACCTCGAGCCGCG